>JAZKIF010000091.1:986-8052 GCA_040385005.1 Pseudomonadota bacterium | reverse complement strand
GCCCATGCGCCATCCGAGCCGAGCCGGGGCCAGCTCGCGCCGCCCATCGCAAGCAACGCGCATTCGGCTTCGACCGTGCGCTCGCCTTCGGGCGTTCCGAATCGCAGCGCGCCGGACGCGTCCCATCCCATGAAGCGATGGCGCATGTGGAATTTGACACCGCCTTCGCGCAGGCGATGCAACCATGCGCGCAACAGCGGCGCGGCTTTCATGTCGGCGGGGAACACGCGGCCGGACGTTCCGACGAAGGTCGCGATGCCCAGGCCGTGAGCCCATTCGCGCAAGGCCTGCGCGTCGAACCGCGCGACCAGAGGCTCCAACTGTTCGCGACGCTTTCCATACTTGTCGAGAAAGCCTGGCGAGGGCTCCGAATGCGTGAGGTTCAGACCACCTTTGCCCGCGAGCAGGAACTTGCGACCGACCGATGGCATCGCGTCGAACACATTCACTTCACGCCCGGCAGCGGAAAGGACTTCCGCTGCCATGAGACCCGCGGGCCCGGCGCCAACAATCGCGATCGTCATTCCACCACCATCATCTTTCCCTGGCCCGTGAGGAACGCCGCGCGCACGACTGCGCCCGGGTTCGCGGCCTGCACGGCAGTGCGATAACCGCGCATCTGTTCCTGGAGTTCCTGCTGTTCGTGGGGGCGCGAGGCCGTCTTGTAGTCCAGCACCCACCATTCGCCCGAGCCCGCGCGGCGTACCAGGCGATCCAGGCGCAGCGACGCGCCGGCGTGCGACATCGGTACTTCGTTGGCGTGCCAATCGATTTGTTTCGCGTCCCAGGCCCAGCCGCCCTCGCCCTCGAGGATTCGACGGGCCATCGCCGAGGCGTCGCGCATGGCGGAGTCATCGAGGGAGAACTCCCGCGCGACGGATTGCAACTGCGCGGATGCGAAAGCGCCTGGCCCGCGCGACCCTTCGAGCAGCCGGTGCACGGCCTGGCCGAATCGCGAGGCATCCGAATCTTCCGCCGCGGCCGCGCGCAATGCGGCAGCCGCCGGTTTCGTGAAGGTCACGGCGGGCAGCACGCGCAAGGTCCAGCGGGTCACGGGCGGCGTGACGTCGCTGGCGTTGATTTCCCGGGGCGTATCGGCAAGCGCCTCGATGGGTTGCGACAACGGCTGCACGCGCTGCCACCAGCTGCCCTCTTTCTGCGCGTGAGGCTGCACGCTGGAGAGGACCAGGCGGCTGCGCGCGCGCGTCATCGCGACGTACAGCCCGTTCAATTCCTCGCGCTCGCGCGCGCCACGCTCGACATCCAGCGCTGCCGCGCTGCACGGCGGCGGATGCGTCTCGCTCGCGATGAACGCGAAGCGCCGGGGCGCGGGCAATTCGCCGGGCCAATCGACGATGACGCCCATCGTGTCGGCGCGCGGCGGCGCTCCGTCCGTGTCGAGCATCAACACCGTTCCTGCTTCCAGCCCTTTGGCCCCGTGGACGGTGAGCAGTTGAACGGCATCCGCGGCGGATGTCGCGGGCGACTGGATGCCGCCCGCCTTGAGGGCGCGCACGAATGCGTAGGGCGTCGCGTAGCGCGCGCCGCCGACTTGCAGCGCCGCGCCGAGCAAACCGCGCAGCCGCGCAATCACGGTGGCGCGCAAAGGCACGGGCGCGGCGGCGCCGAATTTCTCGAGCACGCGCGCTTCGCGAAAGACGATCTCCAGCACGTCGTGCGGCGGCAGGCCGTCCACCAGCGGCTTCCACCGCCGCAGGCACTGCGCCGCTTCGGCGAGGCCCGGCGCCTGCGCGGCGCCTTGCGAGAGCAGCTCGAACCAGGGGCGCGGCGCCTTCTGTTCGCGCGCGGCGCGGGCAGCGACAGCAAGTGCGACGAGCGCGTCGTCGCCGACGCCGAAGAGCGGCGACTTCAGGGCGCGAGCGAGCGAGAGGTCATGCGTGGGCGAGACCAGCACGTCGAGCAGCGCGACGATGTCCTGCACTTCCGGCGCCTCGCACAGGTCCGACTTCTCGGGTTGCTGCGCGGGGATGTGCAGAGCGCGCAACTCCTCCTCCATCGCGGCGAGGCGGTCGCGCTTGCGGGCGAGCACCATGATGTCGCCTGGACGCACGCCCTCGGCGATCTCGCCCGCGATCCAGCGCGCCGCTTGCCGGCACTCCAGCGAGATGAGTTTTTCCTCGGGCAGTTCGCGCGGCGTCGCCAGGCTGTCGCGCCAGGCGATGCCCTCGTCGCTGGCATAGGCGCTGTCGCCGCCCGGCCGCTCGCGAGGAACCTGCGGCAGGCTCGCCACATGGCCAGCCGTCTGCGATTGCGTCGAGTGCGCCCGAAACCCCTCGTACTCGCCCGCTGCCTGCGCGCGCGCCATCACCTCGTTCACCACGTGCAGCACTTCCGGTGCGTTGCGGTGCGTGTGGTCGCAGCTGAGCTGGTCGCCATCGAACGCCTCGGTGACGAACGCCTGCGCCGCCTTGAAGACCTGCGGCTCGGCGCGGCGAAACCGGTAGATGCTTTGCTTCGGGTCGCCCACGATGAACAGGCCCGGCGCACCCGCGCCGGCGCCCGCATAGCCGGAGAGCCACGCGTGCAACGCCTGCCACTGCAAGGGGTTCGTGTCCTGGAATTCGTCGATGAGCAGTTGCGAGACGCCCGCATCGAGGCGCTCCTGCATCCAGCCGGAAAGCACCGGGTCCGACAGCATCACGAACGCGGCGCGCTCGACGTCGTTCATGTCGATCCAGCCGCGCTCGCGCTTCAACTGCGCGAACTGTTCGATCAGCACACGGGCGAGTCGCGTAAGTCGTGAGTGGTGCAGCCAGGCCGCGTGTTGCGCCTGCGCCTGGCAGAGCGCCTGCAACTCGGCTTCCGCTTCCTTCGCTTCGTCGAACTTCGTGAGGTGCTGGGTGAGGCGGTCCTCGGTCGCGACGAAGAAGCCCTTGCGCAGCATCGCCGCGCGCTGAACGAGGTCGTCCGTCTCGAACGCATCGACGATCGCTTGCGCGGCCTTCTGCGGCGTCTTGTTCGATTGCGCGCCGAGGGACTTCGCGCGCATCAGCCAACGAGCGCGCGCCACATCGCCATGCACCGCTTGCTCTGGCACGTCCAGCCCCGAATACGCCGGGAATTGCGTCGAGAAGCGTTGCAGCGAAGTTTCGACAACGCCTTGCGCATCCGCCAGCGTGAATTCCACGCGTTTCGCCAGCGCGGCGAGCAGCGCCTTCTGCGTCTGCGACCTTCCATGCACCGCGACGCAAGCCTCGAAATCGGCGCGCGCATCGGGCTCGCCCGACACCGCCACATGGAAGCGCCGCCACACCAGGGCGATGGCTTCGCTGTCGTTCTCCAGCAGCTCGTAGCGTGCGGGCAGGCGCAAGTCGTCGAGCACCGCCAGCGGCGCGTTGCGCAGCAGCGCCGCGAACCAGCTGTGGAAGGTGCGGATCTGCACGGGCCGCCCGGACGCGAGCATCGCCGAATGCAAGCCGCGAAGCGCGACGAGGTCGGCTGGCGTGGCTTGCGGCATGCCGCGCGCGGCAAGCTCCTTGCGCAAGGTGTCGTCGTCCGCCCGCGCGAACGCGTGCAGCCACTGATGCAGCCGCTCGCGCATCTCGCCCGCGGCCTTGCGCGTGAACGTGATCGCGAGGATTTCGTGGGGCTTTTCTCCCGCCAGCAGCGCGCGCAGGATGCGCGAGACCAGCATCCACGTCTTGCCCGCGCCCGCGCAGGCCTCGACGGCCACGCTGCGCCGCGGGTCGCACGCGATCTCGTAGAAGCGCTCGCGCGCGACGTGGGCGCCGTTGTGCCGGTAAGCCGGTTCCAGGGCTTTCATGACCAGAAGTCCCGCCGGCACAGGCCCCGGGCCGAGCAGAACTCGCAGGCCTTGCCCTCGCCAAGAGCGAACATGTCCGCGCCCTCGCGGATGCGCGACAGGTCGTGCAGGATGCCCTCCACCAACAGATCTCTTGCTTCGACCACGTGCGGTTGCTCCAGTGTTTCGGTCTTGCCGCGCTCACCCACGTTCACGTAGGCCGCGCGCAGCGTGTCGTCGTGCAGCAAGGCGGCGTAGAACGCGAGCTGCGTGTCCTCGGCCGGATTGCGAAGTCGATCAGCGGTTGCCGGCCGGCCTTCCGTTTTGTAGTCCATCACCATGCGCGCGCCGCCGCGCAGGCTGTCGATGCGATCGATGCGGCCCTTCAGCCGGATGTCGCCGAGCTCGACGACATGCTCGCTCTCCGCTTGCTGGAACGTCGCGCCTTCCTTCTCTTCATGCGACGCAAGCCACGCGAGGTAGCCATCTCGCACCTGCGGCCAGGCGGCTGCGAAGGGCAGGAACTCGCCTTCTTCGAAGCGCTGCGCGCGCGTGACTTCCTGGGCCGTGATGTCGAGCAGTTCGCGCCTCGCGTCGCCTGGCGGCTCCCAGCTGTCGGCCATCGATTCGTGGAACGCGCCCAGCACCTGGTGCAGCCAGTTTCCGAAGTCGCGCTTGTCCAGGTCCGCGTCGATTTCGTCAGCCTCGTGCAGCTCGAGCTGCCGCATCGCGAAGAACCGGTAGGGACAGCGGCGCAGGTCTTCGTAAGCGCTCGCGGAGAGTTGACCCACGACGAGTTCGTTGGCCCGCGCGCGGGGACGCGGCGTGGGCGCGGCGTCGACCTCGATTTGATCGCGCGGGTCGTCGGCAAGTGGCGCGGCGCTTTCCAGCCGCAGCGATTCCACGAGGGGACTCGCGAGCAATGCTTCCCCGCTGTCATCGTGCACACGCCACAAGATGTCGCAGCTCGGGACCTGGAGAGCTTGCCGCCATGCCGCGCGCAGCTCTGCTTCCAGCTGCTCGCGCGGCGGCAGGCCGAGGACCTCGCGCTGCGCGGGCGTCCATGGACCTTCCGGCTGCGGGGACGGCGCGAGGCGAACCTCGTCGCAGCCCGCCAGCACCATTGCCGCGAACGGCCGCCCCAGCATCTGGTGCAGGGGAAGGATCACGACCTGCGGATCGGGGCACGATTCCTTGAAGCTCTGCGCCTCCAGCGTCTCGTCGACCCACGCGGTGAACGCGTCCAGGCTGAAGCGCCGCGAGGCCTGCGGCAAGTCCGACCATTCGGCGGCCGCAGTGCCCTGCAGGCGCAGCGCGGCGATCACGAAGTCGCCCGCCGCGTCGTCCACAAGAAGGCTCCACTGGCCTGTTTCTTCCAGCACCGCGCGCAGGTCCGCAAGCCAGCGCGTGAGCGGACGCGGCGACTTCAGGCGCTCGCGCCAGCCGTTCACCGATTCGAGCAATGCCTTCTGGCCATCGGCCAGGTCTTCCTCGCGCAGCGAGCGCCAGTCGCGGATGCCCGCGCGCCGCACGCGCCGCTCCAGCGCGAGCACGGACACGGCATGCGCGCGCGGCGCGTTCTTGAGCCAGTCGATCACGGCGTCCGCGCCGGCGTTCCACGCACTGCCCCGCAATGCCAGCATCACGTGGGCGCCGGCGCGCGTGGTGGAGAGCTTCCATCCCGTTTCGTCGCTGATCGCGACGTGGTCCTCCAGCATGGCACGCACGCGTCGGGCCAGCACGCGATCCACCGCGGGCAAGGCAACGGGCACGCGGCCGGCCTCGACATGGCGCAGCACGCACGCGGCCGCACGCTCGGCTTCGTCGGCCGGGTCCTGCGCTTCGTGCAGGCGCAACTCGCCGGGCGGGCCGTCGGCATCCAGCTGAAAGACTTCGGCGCGCTCGCCCAGCACCGCCGCCAGCGCGCTTGCGAATGCGTCGGTGCGCAGCCCACGCACGATCGCGAGGAATTCGACGTCGGCCGTCCCGTCGGCTTCGAGCAATGCGTCGCCGCGAAAGCTCGACGCGGCGACCCACTCCAATGCGAGCCTCGCGGTCGCCGATTCAAGGGCGAGCAAGGGAGAGTGGATATGTTGCGCAAGGCTCGCGCGCGCCTTCGCGGTCCACCCCGCGCGTTCCGAGGGCGGCGCCGCGGCCGCCACCGTCGCCAGTTGCGATGCCGCTTCGACCAGGCGCGCGGCGAGGATGTCGGCCCGCCCGCCCAGGCCCGCACGCTCAAGCAACGCTTGCGCGGTCAGGAGGTCGCGTCCCATGTCGCCGGTGAAGTCATCCGCATCCCGCGCGAAGCCGGCCACCTGGCTCCAGGTCTGCGTGGTCTCGATCCTCGGCGCGAAGCCGTCCGCCTGCAATTGCGTCCAGGCATCGCGCGCAAGCGGCACGAGATGCAGGAACGGCATGAGCACCACCGTGCGCGCGGGATGCGCGCCGCGCGCGAGCATCCGCTCGCGCAACCGGCTCATCAGCGCGCGCAAGGCGAGAGTGGAGTGATGGGTTTGCGCTATCGCATCCATAGCGTTCGGGAGGGCATCCGTATCTGACGCGGGGGCTTGGTTTCTGTCACAATTCCCTCACTGTACTTGGACCGGCAAAGACATTCGCCGGACCTTCGCATCCAACAAGGAACAAGACATGGCCAGCGATCTCATCAAGCACATCTCCGATGCCACCTTCGAAGCCGACGTCCTGCAGGCGGACAAGCCCGTGCTGGTCGACTACTGGGCCGAATGGTGCGGCCCCTGCAAGATGATCGCGCCGATCCTCGACGAAGTCGCGGGCACCTACGGCGACAAGCTGCAGATCGCCAAGATGAACGTGGACGAGAACCGCGACATCCCCGCCAAGTTCGGCATTCGCGGCATCCCGACGCTGATGATCTTTAAGAACGGCGAACTCGCGGCGACCAAAGTCGGCGCGATGAGCAAGTCGCAGCTCACCGCCTTCATCGACCAGCAGCTCGCCTGAGCGGCATTCCAGTCGTCAACAAGGGCCCTTCGGGGCCCTTTGTTTTGCCCCTTCGGGGGCCGTCGTTTTGCTCTATACTTCGCTTCAGTTCACCGGTTGGCCACACGAAGGCCTCCGGTTCGAGTTCCCGGCACGCGAGGCCCTCTCGCCCCGCGCCACCCTCCCCCAGATCCAACTAAAACTCCGTCCTGGAGTCATTCCATGCACTTAAACGAACTCAAGGCACTGCACGTGTCCGAGGTCCTCAAGCAGGCCGAAGAGCTCGAAATCGAAAACACCGGCCGCATGCGCAAGCAGGAGCTGATGTTCGCGATCATCAAG
>JAZKIF010000091.1:0-976 GCA_040385005.1 Pseudomonadota bacterium | reverse complement strand
CCTGCATAATCTCCCCAGTTCACTGATCCGCCACCAGCGGGCCAGTTCGAGTTCCCGGCCAAAGACAGCCTCGGCAGCCTCGGCAACCTCGCCTCGCGCCCCTCCCCCCAGAATCCAACAAGAACTCCGCCAAGGAGTAACTCCATGCACTTAAACGAACTCAAGGCCCTGCACGTCTCCGAAGTCCTGAAGCAGGCTGAAGAGCTTGAGATCGAAAACACCGGCCGCATGCGCAAGCAGGAGCTGATGTTCGCCATCATCAAGAAGCGCGCCCGTGCCGGCGAGCAGGTGTTTGCCGATGGCGTGCTGGAGATCCTGCCTGACGGCTTCGGTTTCCTGCGCAGCCCGGATACGAGTTTTACCGCCAGCACCGACGACATCTACATCTCGCCCTCGCAAGTGCGCCGCTTCAATCTGCACACCGGCGACATGATTGAAGGCGAAGTGCGCACGCCCAAGGACGGCGAACGCTACTTCGCGCTCACCAAGCTCGACAAGGTCAACGACGGCCCGCCGGAGCAGAACAAGCACAAGGTGATGTTCGAGAACCTGACGCCGCTGTTCCCCAAGGAGCAGATGCGCCTCGAGCGCGACGGATTCAAAGGCGAAGAGAATGTGACCGGCCGCATCATCGACATCATCGCGCCCATCGGCAAAGGCCAGCGCGCCTTGTTGGTCGCGCCGCCCAAAAGCGGCAAGACGGTGATGATGCAGCACATGGCGCACGCCATCGCGGCCAACTATCCCGACAGCCACATGATGGTGCTGTTGGTCGACGAGCGCCCGGAAGAAGTGACCGAAATGCAGCGCTCGGTGAAGGGCGAAGTCATCGCCTCCACCTTCGACGAGCCCGCCGCCCGCCACGTGCACGTCGCCGAAATGGTGATCGAGCGCGCCAAGCGCCTGGTCGAATTGAAGAAGGACGTGGTGATCCTGCTGGACTCGATCACCCGCCTGGCCCGCGCCTACAACAACG
>JAZKIF010000090.1:16493-48643 GCA_040385005.1 Pseudomonadota bacterium | reverse complement strand
CGCTTGGCGCGCGCACCGATGTGAACGACGCGATCCACAGCTACGGCGGCATCGTTCTGCACGACATCATCAACAACAAGTTCGCGAACAAGGCCGTCGAGAAAGGCGCCGATGGCCTGATCGCCGTTGCGGCCGGCGCGGGCGGTCACGCGGGCGTGAAAAGTCCCTTCGCGTTGATTCAGGAAATCCGCCAGTGGTTCGATGGGCCGGTCGCGCTCAGCGGCGCGATCTCCACCGGCGGCGCGGTGCTGGCCGCGCAAGCCATGGGTGCGGACTTCGCGTACATCGGCTCGGCGTTCATCGCCACCCATGAAGCGCGTGCCAGCGATGCGTACAAGCAGGCGATCGTCGCGGGCACGTCGGACGACATCGTGTATTCGAGCCTCTTCACCGGCGTGCACGGCAACTACCTGAAGCCCTCCATCCTCGCGGCGGGCATGGACCCGGAAAACCTGCCGGAAGGCGACGTCAAGACCATGAACTTCGCCGGCGGCGAGGGCAGCAAGTCCAAAGCGTGGAAGGACATCTGGGGCTGTGGCCAGGGCATTGGCGCCGTGACGGAAGTGACGAGCGCCGCTGCGCTGGTCGAGAGGCTGCGGCGGGAGTATGAAGAGGCTCGCCGCCGCCTGATTCCCGCCTGATCGCAAGTCGGGAGTTCAGGTCCCCGGCCCGTAAGTCAGCGCCCGCGCCCGCCCCCAGAACACGCGGTACATGAAGATCGTGTAGACGATGATCGCCGGCAACGTGATCGCGACGCCGACGAAGATGAAGATCAGCGACTTGGTCGCGCTTGCCGCCTGCCACACGGTCAGCCGGTCGATCACGATGTAGGGGTAGAGGCTGTACGCGAGCCCGATGAACGCAAGCACGAAGATCATCACCGTGCTGGCGAACACGATCCACCCATAGCCCGCCGCAACCACCTTCGGTTTCATGACGACGTGCAGCGCCGCATAGAACGCCACCGCGCACGCGACGGGGATCGGAAGCAGCCCGAGGAACTGCGGCATCGCGAACCAGCGGTCGAACACCGTCTGGCTGACCAGCGGTGTCGCGAGCGAGATTCCGACCAGCGTGATGCCCATCGGCCACAGCACGCGGCGCGCCCAGGCGACGGCCTTGAGTTGCAACTCGTCGCCCGTCTTCATGATCAGCCAGCCGGCGCCGAGCATTGCGTACGCGGTGGGCAAGGTGAGCGCGATGCCCGCACTGAACGCGAGCGATAGCGCGCTGTAGCTGAAGCCCGTGAGGTAGCTGCCCAGCATCCAGCCCTGTGCCATCGAGGTGACCAGCGATCCGAACGAGAAGAGGCGATTCCACGTCGCCTTGTGCGTGGCTCTCGCCTTCACGCGGAAGTCGAACGAGACGCCGCGCAGGATCAGGCCGAGCAGCATGATCGCGACCGGCAGGTACAGGGCCGATAGCACGATGCCGTGCGCGAGCGGAAAGCAGATCAGCAGCACGCCGATGCCGAGCACGAGCCAGGTTTCGTTCGCATCCCAGAACGGGCCGATGCTGGACACCATCGTGTCCTTTTCCGTGTCGGTGGCGAAGGGCAGCAGGATGCCCACGCCGAGGTCGTAGCCGTCGAGGATGACGTAGGCGAGCAGGGCGAGGCCCATCACGGCCATGAAGAAGAGCGGCAGGGCCTGGTCCCAGGTGAGTGTCATGGTGTGCTCCTTGATCGTGTGCGGATGGTCAGGCGGGCCCGCGCAAGGGCATGTCGGTCTTGGGACTCAATGGCGCCTCCATCGTTTCCTTCGCGGGATGCCCCGTCATGTACATCAGCACGAGGATGTACGAGACGAGCAGGAAGGCGTAGATGGCGAGGTAGGCGATCAGCGTGGACAGCACCATCGACGCGGGATGCGCGGCCACCAGGTCGGCCGTGCGCAGCATGCCGTAGACGAGGAACGGCTGCCGCCCGATCTCCGTCACGTACCAGCCGGCGAGCGTCGACACCCAGCCCGAGAATGTCATCGCGGCCAGCAGGTGCAGCACGCGGCGCGGGATCTCACGCGAGCCGCGCATCTTCCACGCCGACCACCAGGAAACCAGCAGCATCAGCATGCCGACGCCGACCATGATGCGGAAGGCCCAGAACACCGGCGCCACGGGCGGATGCGCGTTCGGGAATTCGTCCAGGCCCTTCAATTCCGCGTCGATGTCGTGCGCGAGGATGAGGCTCGCGAGCTTGGGCACCTGGATCGCGTAGTCGGTGCGGCCTTCTTTCTCGTTGGGCCAGCCGAAGAGGGTGAGCGGCGCGCTTTTCTCCGTGTGCCAGATGCCTTCGATCGCCGCGATCTTCGCGGGTTGGTGCTCGAGTGTGTTGAGACCATGCATGTCGCCGGCAAGGATCTGCAAAGGGATCGCGACGGCTGCCGCAATCACAGCGGAGCGCAGCGCGCGTTGCGTGCCGCCGTTCTGAGCGCCGCGCAGAATCTGCCAGGCAGAGAGGCCGGCGATCAGGAAGGATGCCGTGAGCGTGGAGGCGAGCAGCTTGTGGGCGAGCCGGTAGGGGAAGGAAGGGTTGAAGATCACTTCCAGCCAGCTCGTCGCGTGGAACCTGCCGTCGATGATCTCGAAGCCCGCCGGTGTCTGCATCCAGGAGTTGAGGCTCAGGATCCAGAACGCGGAGAGCGTCGTGCCGAGCGCGACCATGAGCGTCGCTACAAGATGCACGCGGTTCGATACGCGGTCCCGGCCGAACAGCATGACGCCGAGGAAAGTCGCTTCGAGGAAGAACGCCGTGAGCACTTCGTACCCGAGCAACGGGCCGGCGATGTTTCCGGCCTTCTCCATGTAGCCCGGCCAGTTGGTGCCGAACTGGAAGCTCATGGTGATGCCCGACACCACGCCGAGCGCAAAGGTGAGGGCGAAGATCTTGGTCCAGAGGTAGTACGCCTCTTCCCAGCCGCGCGCGGCTTCCTTGTCCTTTGCGCCTTCGCGCCGGAAGCGGAAGTACACGAGGAACCAGCACAGCGCGATGTTGATCGTCGGAAAGAGGATGTGGAAGCTGATGTTGGCGGCGAACTGGAGGCGCGAGAGCAGCAAGGTGTCCATGTCAGTTCTTCCTTGAGGCGGGGGACTTGCCCGTCATGCGGTCCTTGAGCTCGAGCACGCGCGTGACGGTGGCGCCCATGCCCATGAGTTGCATCGCGGTTTCGGGCGCGAGTTTCTGCACGTCGTCGAACCACGTCATGAGGCGGTCGATCAGCTCGTACATCTGGCGCATGCGTTCCTGCGCGTGGCGTTCGCCGTCGCTGGTCGGCTGCTCCAGCAGGGCCATGCGCAGCATCGACTGCGTGGGCTCGATCTCTCGGCGGCGGCGCTCCTCGGCGAGCACGCGGAAGATCTCCCACACGTCGGCGGGCGCTTCGAAGTACTCGCGCCGGTCGCCCTGCTGGTGGCGCATGCGCACCAGCCGCCACGACTGCAGCTCCTTCAGGCCCATGCTCACGTTGGAGCGCGAGAACTCGAGTGCTTCGGCGATTTCGTCCGCATTGAGCGCGCGCTCCGAGATGAAGATCAGCGCGTAGATCTGGCCGACGGTGCGGTTGATGCCCCAGCGGCTGCCCATCTCGCCGAAGTGCGAAACGAACTGGCGGGAGAGAGGCGGCAGGCGGTCTTGCAGGGACATGCCGCCATTCTGGCAGGAATTTCCTGAGTTTTCAGTAATTACTGAAAACTCAACAATGGCGCGCGGTCTTTACGCGGGGAAGGCCTCGGCCAGCGCGTCGGTGAGCGCCTTCACGCCTTGCGCGAATTCGCGGTGCCGCGGCTCGATCTCTTCGAGCGGCCGCTTCTCGCGCAACGTGCTTTCGAGTGCTTCCGCCGTCATGGCCAGGGCGTCGGCGCCGATGTTGCCCGCCAGACCCTTGGCGGTATGCGCGAGGCGTTCGGCCGTGGCCCAGTCCGCCATCTCGGTGGCCTGCCACAGCTGCGCCGGGCAATCGCGCTGGCTCTGCACGTAGCGCTTGAGCATCGCAAGGTACAGCGGCTTCTTGTTCATCATTCGGCGCAGGCCGGTGGCGACGTCCAGGCCCGGCACGTTTTCCAGGGCCACCCCGAGCTCTTCACCGGCTTTGACGGGCACGGGAGCCGTTGGCGCCGCGACGGGAGTTGCGGCGTCGCGAACACGCCTCGAACGCTCCAGCCATGTCGCCGCCGTGGCGACAAGCGCTTCCGGATCGACCGGCTTCGTCACGAACTCGTTCATGCCCGCGTCCATGCAGCGCTGCCTGTCGCTCTGCATCGCGTTCGCCGTCATGGCGATGATCGGGACGCCTGCGAAGCCGGGGAGCTTGCGGATTTCGCGCGTCGCGGTCACGCCGTCCATCACTGGCATCTGCATGTCCATGAAGATGAGTTCGTAGCTTCGCTGCTGGACGAGATCGAGCGCGATGCTGCCGTTGTCGGCGACTTCCACGACGAAGCCGGCGTCCTGCAGGATCTCACGTGCGACGTGCTGGTTGATGTCGTTGTCCTCAACCAGCAGGATGCGCGCGCCGGCCGCCGCATGGGGATGCACTGGCGTGCTGTTGGCGACGCGCCTCGCGGGCGCCGGCTGCACCTGGTCCCGTCCGAGGGCATTCATCGTCGTGTCGAACAACATGGACGGGTTGACCGGCTTGATGAGGACGTCGGCGATGCCGACCGAACGTGCCTCGCGCAGGACTTCTTCGCGGCCATGCGCCGTCGCCATCACGATGACGGGCGAGTCGGGCAGGCGCAAGGCGGCCAGCCGGCGGGCGGTTTCGATCCCGTCCATCTCCGGCATGCGCCAGTCGAGGTACACGATGTCGAACGGGCGGCCGTCCTCGGCAGCGCGCCGGACGGACTGGATCGCGGCACGTCCGGAGCGCGCTTCCACCACGTCGAAGCTCATGCCTTGCAGCATGTCCGCCAGCACTGCACGGGCGTTGTCGCTGTCGTCCACCACGAGCGCGCGACGATCGCGCATTCCGGGCAGCGGCAGGAACTCTCTCTCTTCCGCCTTCCCGATGCCTACCCGCACGGTGAACCAGAACGTACTGCCCTGGCCGAACGTGCTTTGCACGCCCACTTCGCCGCCCATCAGGCGCGCGAGGTCCTTCGAAATCGCCAGGCCGAGCCCGGTGCCGCCGTACTTGCGCGTGGTGGAGCTGTCGGCCTGCTGGAAGCTCTGGAACAGGCGTCCCTGCTGCTCGGGCGTGAGCCCGATGCCGGTGTCCGTCACCGAGAAGTGCAGCAGCACGTCGCGCGGCGTTCGTTGCTGCACGCGGGCAGAGACGATCACTTCGCCTTTTTCGGTGTACTTGACGGCGTTGTTGGCGTAGTTGATGAGAATCTGGCCGATGCGCAGCGAATCGCCCACCAGGCGGCGCGGCACGTCGGGACTCACGTCGAAGATGACTTCCAGGCCCTTGGCGCTGCTCTTCTCGGTGATCAGGTTCGCGACGTTCTCGAGCAGCTTCTCCAGCTCGAAATCGGTCTGCTCGATCGTCAGCTTGCCCGCTTCCACCTTGGAGAAGTCCAGGATGTCGTTGATGATGCCCAGCAGGTGCTGGCCGGAGCCGTGCACCTTGGTGATGTAGTCGCGCTGCCGCGAGGTGAGCTCGGTCTTCAGCGCGAGGTGCGACATGCCGATGATCGCGTTCATCGGCGTGCGGATCTCGTGGCTCATGTTGGCGAGGAAGTCGCTCTTCATGCGCGTCGCTTCCTCGGCCATCTCCTTCGCCTGGCGAACCTCGGCTTCGGCTTTTTTTCGGTCGGTGATGTCGCGGCTGATCGCGATGATCCCCAGCAGGTTGCCGGCCAGGTCGCGCAGCGGATTGCGCACGGTCTCGAAGACGCCGCGCGGACCGCCGGGCAGGTCGACCGATTCCTCTTTTGTCGTCATCGTCAGCGAACGCAGCACTTCCGCGTCCCGCGCTCGCGTGTCGCTCGCGAGATGCTCGGGGAAGAGGTCTTCCGGCATGCGGCCGGCTACTTCTTCCAAAGTCTTGCCGCCCAGCGCGTAGAACGCGAGGTTGCAGCCGAGATACCGGCCTTCCGGATCGCGATAGGAGATGGCGTCGGGGATGGAGTCGATCATCGCGCGCAGCAGCGCCTGCTGCCGCTTCTTTTCGCGCGATGCGAGTTTCTGTTCGGTGATGTCCCGAAAGGCGATGATGTAGAGCTCGCGGTCGCCCTGCTCGGCGATCGAAACTGCCGCATCGACATAGCGCACGTTTCCGTCCGGGAGCTTGTATTGCGTGCGAAAGCCGACCGGCTTGCCGGTGCGATGCAGCTCATCGTCCAGCTTGTGCAGTGCTTCGCCGGAGTACCCCGGATCGACGTCGGCGAGTTGCCGGCCCACCACTTCGTCGATGCGCAAGCCGAGCAAATCGCACGCGCCGCGGTTGGCGTACGTCAAGCGTTGGGTCAGGCGGTCCACCCAGGCCATCGGGCCCGAGGTCTCGACGACGATGTGGTTGAACATCATCTTCTGCTCGAACTGCACGCGCTGCGTGACGTCGCGATAGGCTACGACGCGGCCTACGCTCTTGCCTTGCAGCAGTTGGGGGCGCGCATGGCGTTCGAAGATCCGGCCGTCCTTCAGCTCGATGACGCTGAAGCTCTCCGCGTCGGCGTCGAACTGCGTGCTCTCGTCCGTCAGTTCGCCGGGGTGGCGCACCTGCGAGCACTGCATCGCGAGCAACTCCTGCGCGCCGAGCTCGGACAATGTGTCTTCCGGCAGGCTCCACATCCTCACGAATGCGGCGTTATAGATGAAGCGGCCTTCCGAGAACAGGAATGCGGAGATTCCGTCGCCGGTCGCATCGAGGGTGGCGAACAGCAGGCCCTGCGTGGACTGGGCTTCGGCGAGTTTTTCGTTCAGGCGCTGGAGCTGCCGGCTCGCGATGCGGAGCTCTTCGCGCACGGATTCCAGGTCGCCGACAGCGCCATCGCCGAACGCGGCTTCCTCGATATCCGGCGGCGCCGGTTGGTCCAGGTCGATGTCGAGTTCCATGTCGGCTCTCTCAGTGCAGGCGGTCGGCCATCTCGCGCAGTTGCACAGCCGCGGCGGCGCGTTCGGCGGAGGGCAGGCGGTCCAGGTCGACCAGCACGCGCATGCCCAGGCGCTCCCACTGGAACACCTTGCGCGCGGTGTTGTCGTTCTGCGCGTGGTCGCGCACCGCGAATGCTTCGACGGGTTCGGCGAAGCCCTTCATCTGCAGGGGCACCATCTCGTCCGCGAGGATCTCGCCCTGCACAAGTCCCCAGGTCTCCCGGGAGATCAGGATGCCGCCCGCGTCGGCCGCCTGTTCGAGGCGTGCGGCGCGATTCACTTCGGCGCCGATGATGGTGTAGTCCATGCGCAGGTCGCTGCCGAAATTGCCGACATCGACGTAGCCGGTGTTGATGCCCATGCGAACGCGAAAGCTTTTCCCGGATCCCATCTCGCGCCATTGCACTTCGAGTTCGGCCATGCGCCGCTGCATCGCGAGCGCCATCTTCACGCACTGCAGCGCGTCTTCCTTGACGCCGCGCGTGTCGGGGTCGCCGAAGAAGATGACCATCGCGTCGCCGACGAACTTGTCCAGCGTGCCGCCGTATTCATGCGCGATCTTGGACATCTCGGAGAAGTAGCTGTTCAGCAGGAAGGTGACGTCTTCGGGCTGCCATTTCTCCGTGGACGCGGTGAAGTCCTTGATGTCGGAGAAGAAGACCGAGAGCTTCTTGCGTTGCGTGCGGATTTCCGCTTCGCGCGAGCCATCGAAAAGCGACTTGTAGACCTGGGGCGCCAGGTACCGGCCGAGCTTTTGGGAGAGCGCCTGCAGGCGTCGCGCGTTGGCGCTGCGCTCGAGGTGCGAATGCACGCGCGCCAGCACGATCGGCGGGCTGATCGGCTTGGTGATGTAGTCGACGGCGCCCAGGTCCAGCCCGAATTGCTCTTCCTCGATGCTTGTGAGCGCCGTGAGAAAGATGACGGGAATAGCGACCGTTGCGGGGTTCTGGCGCAGGCGGCGCATCACTTCGTAACCGTCCATCTCCGGCATCATGATGTCCAGCAGGATGAGTTCGGGAGGCTGTTCGGATTGCGCGATCGCCAACGCCTGCGCTCCGCTCTCGGCGGTGCAGACTTCGTACTCGTCCTCCAGCAGCGCGCCCATCAGGAAGAGGTTGTCCGGCGTGTCGTCCACGACGAGGATGCGGGACTTGGCGACGGGGAGAGTGCGGGTTTCCATGTGCGTTTGCCTTTCAGGAGTCACGCCACTTGATAGGACCGCGGCGACATGGCAATGAGACCATCGGGGTCCCTGCGACAGCTACGGAAAAACCTCGGCGCGGTTAGGCAAATGCCTTGCACCTAAAGTGTTAATGCATCTTGCGACCTTCACCCAAGTCATTGCAGGCAAGGGCCAAAAGTCGGATACTGTATGCATGAACAGTATCAGGATTGCCGAACGCCATGGGTGAAGTCCGCATTCCGCTGGATGCGATCAAAGGCCGCGGCGCCGCCAGCCGGATCGCCCATCGTTTCGAGAAGGCCGAGCGGGCCGATTTCGATGACGGCTGGTCGACGCTGGAGGATGGCCTGGGGGAATCAGGCGCGCCACCGCGCACGGAAGTCATCTGGGAAGAGGCACGCAGCGTCATCAGCAGCAACGAGTCGCCCGATGTGTATTTCGAGCGCTCCATCAATCCCTACCGCGGCTGCGAGCATGGCTGCATTTACTGCTACGCCCGGCCGAACCACGGCTACGTGAACCTGTCGCCCGGTCTGGACTTCGAGACCAAGATCGTCGCCAAGCGCAACATCGCCGAAGTGCTGCGGCACGAGCTCGGCAAGCGACGGTACGAGCCCAAGTTGATTGCGATCGGGACCGCCACCGATTGCTACCAGCCGCTGGAGCGCGAATTGCAGCTCACGCGTTCGGTGATCGAGCTGTTGCACGAGACCAATCACGCGTTCTCGCTGGTGACGAAGTCCAGCGGCGTTGAGCGAGACATCGATCTCATCGCGCCCATGGCGGCGAAGGGCTTGACGTCGATCAACGTAACGATCACGACGCTGGATGCGGACTTGGCGCGCAAGCTCGAACCGCGCGCCGCCGCGCCTCACCGGCGCCTTCGGACGCTGCGCACGCTCGCGGAGAACGGCATTCCCTGCGGCGTGAGCCTTGCGCCGCAGATCCCGTTTCTCAATGAGGACATGGAGCAGGTGTTGGAGGCCGCGTGGGAAGCAGGCGCGCGCAGCGCGTTCTATCACGTCATCCGGCTGCCTTGGGAGGTAAGCCCGCTCTTTCGAGAGTGGCTGCAGCAGCACTACCCGCAGCGCGCGGACCGCATCATGGCGCGCATCCATGACATGCGTGGCGGCAAGGACTACGACGCGGATTTCGCGACGCGCATGAAAGGTGTAGGCCCCTGGGCGCAGCTGATCGGGCAGCGCTTCCAGAAGACTGCGCGAAAGATGGGATTCAACCGCGAGCGCGTCGTGCTGGATGAATCCCAGTTCCGCCCGCTCGCGCAAGGCGGGCAGGTGGCCCTGTTCTGAATCGCGTCAGAAGCGGTAGGCGTAGCGCGCGACGAAGTGCGCGTCGGGCCGGTTGCCCGCGGTCTTGTCGGAGAGCAGGTTGTCCAGCACCAGGTGGACGCTGTGGTGCTTGTCCATGCTTTCCCAATAGCCGGTGATGCCGAAGGACCAGCCTGCGCGAATCGGGTCGAGGTTCGTGTCGTCACGGAATCGCGAACTGCGGTATGTCGCGTTCGCGCCGAGCAGCCACGATCCGGGCAGCGACCACTGGCTGTCGATCTGCGCAAAGTGGCGCGGGATGAAGGGAATCATCAAGCCGTTGTTCGCACCGGTCTGTTCGGCATCGTGGTACGAGTAGCGGAATGCCATCGCATGCGTGCGGCTGAAGAGGCGGTTGTACGAGAAGCCCACCGCGCTGGAGCGGCCTTCCATGAACTGCGGCGTGTCCTCGAGCTCGCTCTTGGCCGCGAAGATGTCGGGTCGATTGCGCAGCGATTCGAGCTGGGTGACCTGGAAATCGGTGATCGCCGTGCGGCGTCCGCCGATGCCGTTGTCGACCTTTTCATGGTCCGCGTAGACGCGCAGGAAGCCTGACGCGCCCAGCTCGCCGTCGTACTGCACCCGGGCGCGTTCGTAGAAGCCGCCGGTGGAGACCAGGCGGTCATTGACGGGAATGCCCACTGTATCCACCGGGCTCAGCGTGGACGACGACGCCGGACGGCGCCATTGCTGCCACACGGCGCGCACCGTCTGCATCGGCGCAAGTTGCCACTTGAATCCGAGGCGGGGATTGACCTCGTTGTAATCCCGGCCGGCGGTGCTGTTCTCGAGCGTGTAGACCGTCGGCGGCACACCGCTGAGCGTGAGCAGGTTCACGTCGGCGCGGTTCTGCTCCGACTTCTGCGCGAAGACATCGATCTGCGCTTCATGGCCCGCGGCGGCCTTGTACAGCGCCGAGAGCCACACATCTGTCGCTCGCACCGTGAAGCGCTGGGTATTGTCCAGGCGCGCTGGTGTGAACGTGGTCGCAAGGCCGCCGGTCTGCTCTTCGGTCGATCGCTCCACGCCCCAGCCCCAATTGATGCCGCTCGCGGTGAACGAATGGCGGAACTGGACGTCGTCCTGGTCGACGGTGGAGAAGAACGTGTCCAGCGAGCCAGCCGGCGTAAAGACACCCGTCGCGAACAGGCCGTTCAGGCTGCCGGCGATGGAAGGCGAGAACAAGGTGCCATTCACGCTGTTTTCCTGGCTGCCCTTGCCGCCTTTGAGCCAGAGCTGGTTCTGCGGATCGATCTTGTAATTCACGCCGATGTCGACGCGTTTCTCGTCCTGGTCGAGTTGGTCATTCGTGAGGGAGGGCGTGCGCAGCTTGCCGCGCAGCTGCGTGTCCGTCGCGAATGCGAACAGTCCCAATTGGTAGGTCGGCTTGGCGCCGAAGCCCAGCGTGAAATTGCGCGAGCGGCCGGTACTGTCGTCGCCGCGGGCCTCCGCGTTCGCGAAATCCCCGCTCACGAAATACGCCAAAGGCACCGGAGTGGCCGTCATGCCATTGAATGTGGCGATGCCGGCGCCCTGCTGCCAGTCGGTGCGTTCGGCCAGCAGTTCCAATCGGCCGTAGTGGCCGGGGGAGGGGATCAGCGTGGCGTCGCGGTTGGATGCACCGAATGTCGTCGGCTCGGTCAGGTAACCCTTGAACAGCTCCGAATTCTTGTTGAACTTGCCGGTATAGCGATCGGCGAGGAACAAATGGCTGCCGCCCCAATACGGCGAGTACGCCTGGGTCGCATAGAAGTCAGCCCACTCTTCCAGGCCGAACGCGGTGAGCGAGCTGCCGACGTTGGCGCTGCCACGCTGGTTGTTGGCGACCTGGTTGAGGGATCGCAGGAACGGCATGCGCTCTTGCGCGGCGCGCGCGGATACGATCGCGGCGCCAGGATCGAGCGCATCGATTTCCACCATCCCGAGGTACATGTGGGGAACAGGATCCTTTGCATCGAGCTCCGCGGCTTTGTGGAAAGCGTCGATGGCGCGCTTGCGCTCGCCCATCTGGTACAGCGCCACACCCGAGTAGAGCCAGGCACGCGAGTAGCGCGGCTCGATCGCGCCGGCTCGAAGGAAGTCGTCCAGCGCTTCGCTGGTCTGGCCCGCCTTCAGCTTGTTGATACCGAGCGCCGTGAGCGCCTGGTAATTGGAGGGTTCGCGTGCGATGACCTCTTCGAGCAGTTTGCGACCCTGCGGCAAGTTGCCCGCGAACGTTTCCGTCGCCGCCAGCTCCGCTTGCGCGCGGCCATTCTGCGGGCTGCGGCGCAGGGCTTCGCCCAAGGCGGTGCGGGCAGCGCCGACCTGTTCGCGCTCGGAGGCGATGAGGCCCACGCCGTACCACGCGTCCACGTTATCGGGTTGGGCCTGCAGGATTGCTTGATACGAGGCTCTCGCGCGAATCGCGTCGCCTTGCAGAATCGCGAGATCGCCTTCTGCTAATTGCAATTCAACGTTGCTTGGGTTTTGCCGCAAACCGGCAGCAACCATGGCTTGCGCCTGCTCGACCCGGTCCTGCCGTGCCAGCACCTGGGCAAGCAATGCCACTGCGCGCGGGTCCCCGCTTCCATCTTTGGCATGCGGCGCCAGCGACTTTTGCGCCGCGTCGAGATCCCCGCGCTGCATCTGCAAGTCCGACATGAGGACCGCCGACGCTGCATCGCTGCCGGCGGCAGGCGTCAACGCGGATTCGGCCGCGGAATACTCGCCGGCATCGATGCGCTGGATGACTGGTGCGAGGCGTTGTGCGTCGGCGCCCGCCCATCGCTGCGGCTGCGGCCGCCAGGACGAAACCCACTGCACGCGGCTGGAAGGGTTGACCAGGACAAACTTCACAGGCGCGCTGCCTTCGCGCGACACCGCGGCTTCGCCGCTCGCCACCGTGACCGCGCCTTGTGGATTGCTCATTTCCACAACACCTTCGAGAACCACGAGCTGGGTGCTGCCATCCGGCTGGATCTCGACTTCCCAATCGGTGCCGCGAATACCGATCGTCGCCGTCGGCGTCGTCAGGCGAATGCGCTCGCCACTTTCGCCCCGCACCGACGGTGGGCGCGCAAGGCTCCAGATGCGTCCGCTCACCAGGCGCAGCACCGAGACGACGAGCCCCGATTGCTGCTGCTGCGAGCCGACTTCGAGTTGGGAGTTCTGATTCAGGCGGACCTGCGAGCGGTCGGGCATCACCAGTGCCATCTGGCTGTCACCCAGTGTGCGAACCACAGCGCCGGGGGCGAGTTTCTCGCTGGCGGTCACCGGCAGCCAGGCTGCGGTGGGCGAGTCGCGGCGCTCGCCCTTGCCGATCATGTACACGACTTCGGTGCGATCGGTTGCCGCCTGCGCGCCGATGGCGGTGAATGCCGACGCTAGCGCCACGACGATGGCCAGCACCGGCGACGCAGGTGCTGCGCGGCCGATTTTTCTCGTGTGAATAAGACACAGACTCATGGTGAATTCCCGCCTCCGGCCCATGCAGGGCCTAAATTTGCACCAAGAGTAGTCGATATCCGTCCGACTGGCGAAGGAAGTATTTCCGTTTTCCCGCGATGCCTGACGTCCAAGGATGGTCGCCGCAACGCGTTGGCGGTAGCATGCGGGGAGCAAGGAGCAAATCATGGCTTTGACGGGGACATCGGCAGACGACCAGCTGACAGGCGGCGACAGCAACGACTTGATGAACGGATTCGCCGGCGACGACCTCATTCAGGGCGGCAACGGAAACGACACGCTGTTTGGCGGTGACGGGGACGACACCTTGCAAGGCGGCAGCGGCGCCGACAGCCTTTCGGGCGGAAACGGCGACGACAGGTTGTATGGCGGCAAGGGCGCCGACACCATGGACGGCGGCGCCAACGGAGCCGCGGGCGACTGGGCCGATTACGCGGGCGCGGTCGACAACGTTCTCGTCGACCTCGCCAGCGGCATCGGCGTCGACGACTTCGGCGCAACCGACACCCTGCTCAATCTCGAGAACGCCTATGGCGGCGTGCACGACGATACGTTGATCGGCAACGACTCGGACAACGTACTCAATCCGGGTGGCGGCGACGACGTCGTGAGCGGCGGCGAAGGATTCGACACGGTGTCGTACGAAGGCGCCACGAGCGGTGTCAATGTGAACCTGCGCACCGCCGTGGCCACCGGTGCGGGCACCGACCAGTTGTTCTCCATCGAGGCCGCCATCGGCTCCTCGTTCAACGACACGCTTACCGCCACCGACGTGAGCACGCCGCTGTATGGACGGGGCGGAGACGACATCCTTACCGGCGGCGCCGGGAACGATACGCTGGTCGGCGGCAGCGGCGCAGACACGATCTCCGGCGGCGCCGGCGTCGATGTCCTGTCGTATGCCGAAGGCAATACCGGCTCGGGCGGCCCCTCCCTGACTGGCAAGGGCGTCACCGTCAACCTGGCCACGGGTACGGCGACCGACAACTGGGGCAACACCGATACCTTCAGCGGAATCGAGGTTGTCTGGGGCAGCAACAAGGCCGACGTGCTGACGGGCGGCAACACCCTCAACGGCCTAGCCGCGACCGAAGGCTTCGAGGGCTTCCTCGGCGGCGCGGGGAACGACACCATCAACGGCGGCATCGGTTTCGACGTCGCCATGTATACAACGAGCACATCCGCCGTCACCGTGACGTTGGGCGGGACTGCTGCAGGCTCCGCGAAGGACGGTTTGCTGGGCACCGACGTGCTCACCAATATCGAAGGCGTCCAGGGTTCGGACTTCAACGACATCCTGAAGGGCAGCGACACCGGGGTCTTCGAGTCTTTCGAAGGCCGCGCCGGCAACGATTCGATCGACGGCCTGGGTGGCGTCGATCGGGCGAGCTACGCGACCTCGCCGGCTGCAGTTATCGTCAATCTGACCACCGGCGTCGCAAGCGACGGCTGGGGCGGCAGCGACACCCTCGCGCATATCGAGAGTGTGCTCGGCTCGACACACAACGACAGTCTCACGGGCGGGACAGGAAACGACACCCTGGAGGGGGGCCTGGGCAACGACACGCTGGATGGCGGCGCCGGCAACGACCTCGCAGTGTTCTCGGCGGCTCGGCTCGGGTACGAGATCCAGGTCGACACCACGACCGGCACGGTCACCGTGTCCGGGCCGGATGGCATCGACACGCTGCGCAACATCGAAGCTCTCCAGTTCTCCGATGCGACATTCACTCTCGAGATCGGATCGCAGGGCGCCGACACGCTGACCGGCACCGATGGCGGCGATGCGATGTTCGGCGGTGGCGGGAACGACGGCCTGGACGGCGGCGGCGGCGACGACGAGCTGGACGGCGGCGACGGCGCCGACACGATGGTCGGCGGCGCAGGCAACGACACTTACTTCGTCGACAACACCGGCGATGAAGTCATCGAGACCGATGGCGCCGTGGCCCGGCCGAACGGGGCGCTGGGCGTCAAGGCCCAGGACATCGGCTCCAGCATCGACAAGGTCGTGGCGAGCATCAGCTTCACGCTGGGCAGCTTCGTCGAGAACCTGCAACTTGCCGGCGGTTCCGCCGGGCTGTCCGGTGTCGGCAACGGCCTGGACAACGTGCTTGCGGGCAACTCGGGCAGCAACATGATGCGCGGTCTCGGCGGCAACGACGCGATCGATGGCGGTGATGGAATCGATACGGCAGGATTCGCCGGCGAGCGATCGCAGTACGCGATGGCGAAGTCGGCGACGGGCTTCCAGGTGGATGGCACGGCTGCCGGCGAAGGCACGGACTCCGTGACCAATATCGAACGCCTGGAATTCACCGATGGCAAGGTCGCGCTGGACCTGTCAGGCGATGCCGGCGAGGTCGCCAGGATACTGGGCGCAGTGTTCGGCCGCGAATTCGTGTCGAACCAGGCCTTCGTGGGTATCGGTCTCACTTTCGCGGACAGCGGAATGTCATACCAATCGTTGGTGCAATTGGCGCTCGACGCACGCCTGGGCGCCGGGGCGAGCAATGCGGCCGTGGTCGATCTGCTCTTCACGAACGTGGTCGGCGCGCATCCGGATGCCGCCGCGCAAGCCAATTTCGTTGGCCTGCTCGAAAACCACACGTTCACGCAGGCAGGGCTCGGGATCCTGGCCGCCGACTTCGGCGTCAACCTCGCGAACATCAATTTCGTCGGGCTCGAGCAGAGCGGCCTCGCTTACGTCTAAGCGCAGGCGCAGCCTTTAGACGGCGCTCACACGCGTACGCCGAACAGCAGCACGGCGGCGATCCCGAAAGGAATTGCCGCCGTTGCCATTCCCCGCAGATTGGCTCGGAGCTGTTGCGGGCCGGGCAGGCGCTTCACGGGCGCATTCCACACCCACACCATCGGTGCGATCGCCAGCACCGCGAGCAACGCGGGCGCCTGCCAATGCAGAAGACTGGCCCAAGAGGGCAGCAGGCTGTGGGCGAGATGGGCGTCGATCGCGGCTGCCGGGACTGCCGCCGGCTCGTTCCATCGCGCGACGGCGACGAGTGCGGCCACGATGAGGACGAGCGAAGCGGCGGGCTTCAGCGTTGCACGCCAGCCGAACAGGCTCAAGGCGATGCCGTAGCCCGAAGCGATCATCACGCTCACAAGCAAAGCGTGCGGAAGACCGACGTTTCCAGAGACACCGGCCAGTGCCCGCCACAAGGGAACATTGCACACGATGCCCGCCCAGAAGCTGGCGGCCCCGACGACCCACGCCGGATGAAGCGTCTCGCGCGATCGGCCTGGCGACAGCAGCGACGAATAGCCGGTGGAGCGGAACAACTTGAGCGACATGGGCGCATTCTGCCTGCGTCCGCGATGCGCTTACTGGCCATCCTGGCAGTGGCGCGAAAGTATCGAGTGAACCCCATGGCGTTCTCCTGTCACCCAAGGCGGTCATCAGGAGAAGTCAGCATGCCCAGTACAAGCCGATCGACCAAACCCACCGCATGGAGCGGGGCGATGCAACGTCTCGCCGCGGATCTCGGCGTCGCGCACTACGAATCGGGCTTGTTCTGGTTCCAGCTTGAGGGCGGGCCGCAAATACAGGTGGAGCCGCTCGAGCAGGGCGACGCGATCGCGCTGCATGCCGGCTTCCGGCGGGTGCCGAGGGGCCACGAGAATGAAGATACGACCATCGAAGACCTGCTGAGCGCCAATGCGCCACGCAATGGATATCCCATGTGGGCGATCGATCCTGTGGATGGCCAGGCGGTGCTGTTCCAGCGCTTCGACGACGCCGGGATCGGCTACGAAGAGCTCGTGCGCCAGGTGCAAGGCTTCGCGCAGAAGGGGGCTGCGGGCATGACCCCGTCTCCCGAACGACAAAACGCATCTGCCGCCGTGCCGACGCCTACCGACGCCGAAACGTTTCGGCTCCTATTGGCTGATCTGGCCTTCCGCCATGGGGGTGACCCCGCTGCAGCGGATACAGCGGACAAGGGCGGATTCCTTGTCGCGACGGAAGACGGCGGCGGCGTCCTGATCCGGCTCGAGCCGGTCCCCGCCACGGTGTTGCTCAAATCGCTGGTGGCCTTCATGCCGATGGACGAAGAAGAGATGGGCGAGGCGCGGACCGGTGAGTTCCTGCGGCCGCTGCTGGAAGCGAATCTTCTGGGTGAAGCGACCGGAGGGGCTTGCTTTGCCATCGACGACGAGGATGGCGATGGGTTGATCGCGTATCGCCGACTGCCATTGGCGGGGCTCGATGCCTTCACGCTTGGCAGGTCGCTGGGAGAACTCATGACCACAAGCGCGCGCTTTGCCGAGAACCTCAATATCAACATGCCGGTGCTCGCGTAGCGGGCGCAGACCCCGCATCCCCAAAATCAAATCAACCATTTTCACTGGAGTAAATCGATGTCTATCGCAGGTGCGCAAGCAATCATGCCGAGAAATTCAAATCCCCTGGATTCGGTCAATGCTCGCCAAAGTTTTGAATGGAAGGAAAAGGGGATACCTGTTTTCACGAACGTGGCCGCAACGGGCATTGGTGGACATGGCAGGACGGGTCGCGGCGAATACATCGCCAGGCCATCGGCGGGCACGCTCATTTTTGGCGATTCCACAAACTACGAACAGAAGCTGCAGACCTTCTATCAGCAAAGGCCGGCCAAGCATCGCGATCGGATCGCTTCCCAGTTGATGAACCTGGAACCAGACGTCGATACCATCAAGAACAGCCTCGCGATTCTGGCCAAACTGGATCGCAAGCAGGAGAAGCTTGGCACCACCGTGTACCTTGGGCACTCGGCGGCCAGCGGCAATCTCGCTGAAGTGAAGCAGCAATGCGATGCCCTCGACAAGATGCTGAGCGATGGTATGTTCGACGTCCCTGGAGAAGAGAGCGCCAAGGCCATGGCGGCGAAGCTGGTAACGGCTTGGACGCTGGAAATGGATGCAATGCAGGCGAGCGCATCCTCTTCGATCCAGTCGGGGGTCAACGACGTTGGCACGGGCACCGTTGCGGACGGGAAGGCCCAGCCCGACATCGATGCGCAGATCGAAAGCCTTACCAAGGAAGTGGGGGCGCTGAAAAAGACATCAGACGAAGCACATACAAAACAACTGGGCAAGATCGGTCGTTTGGCGGGGGACCGCGAATCCGCGATAGTGATCTGGAAGGAGGCGACCAAGGCGTACCACGCAAAGCAAGCTGCTTTGGATTCACTCGTCCAAAAGCGAGTTCACGCCAAGGGCGTTCAACTTGGCAAGGCTTATCTCGAGAAACTCGAGAAGCTCGATCCCTCGGCGATCCAGGCCATTGCCGATGGGCTGCGGTTCGCCAATCAGATGGGCAACCTGGACGATGCAGTTTACAGAGTCGTGGTCAACGGGCTGCCCGGTCACAAGGATATCAAGGACTTCTACACTCTCTTTGCAGGAGTTGATTGGGACAAGTTAGGTGCGCCGGAGCCTCAACGCTCATCAAATCCTCGCGATGTTCTGACTCTATCTGGCGGACGATTGTCTTTCGATGAGCATCACCTTCTGAACGGTTTTGTAGAAGGGCTCATGGGCCAGCTGAAGTCGTCACAAGGGGGCGCGCAAGCCCTGCGCCTGAAGGCCGCACTTGGAGTCGCCTCGGTATCGAGCTCAACGAGTCAGGGCACCGTGGCGATCGCCGGACAAGCGACTCCTGAGGCGCGCAAGGAAGTCCAAGCGGCGAAGACAGCACCGATCAAGGCTGAGGACGCGCCTGCAAAGATGCAGGTCGCAGAAGAGAAAAAGGCTCGTGCGCCCCAGGTCACCGTGGCGACCCCGAGCCCATTCACTTGGGTGCCGCGCAAAAGCGGCCCACCCGCGAAACTGGAGTCTGTTGTGTTGGAGAAATCCGTGGAGGAGTGCCGCGAAGCGATCTCGGACCTTGAACTTGATTTGTTAGAAATTGACTTCGAGAAGAACAGCGCACGAGCCCGGATTACGAATAAGCAGGACGATGATGGCCGGGCTATGGAGAAACTGGCTCAGTTGGCTGTAAAGGAAAATCGAGTTACAGCGCAAATCGACGAACTGAAAGCGAAAATCGCTGCCAAGCTTTAGAGCCAAGCGCGACTGACACGTAAGAGCGCAGGGGGAAGGAAGAGCGCCACCCATCAAGCGCTGAAAAACCCCTTCAACTTATCCGCCCAGCCCTCTTCGCTGGGCGAGTGCTTGGCGCCACCTTTCTTCAGCGACTCATCGAGTTCCTTCAGCAACTTCCGCTGATGCTCGGTGAGCTTCACCGGCGTTTCCACCGCGACGTGGCAGTACAAGTCGCCCGGGTAGCTCGAACGCACGCCCTTGATCCCCTTGCCGCGCAGCCGGAACTGCTTGCCGGCTTGCGTACCTTCGGGAATGTCGATCGCAGCCTTGCCCGCGAGCGTCGGTACCTCGATCTCCCCACCGAGCGCAGCCCGCGTGAAACTGATCGGCACGACGCAATGCAGGTCGTCGCCTTCCCGCTCGAAAATGTCGTGCTTCTTCAGGCGAATCTCGATGTAGAGATCGCCCGGCGGGCCGCCATTCGTTCCCGGTTCGCCGTTACCCGCGCTGCGAATGCGCATGCCGTCGTCGATGCCGGCCGGGATCTTCACCTCGAGCGTCTTCTGCTTTTTCACCTTGCCCTGGCCGTGGCAGGTCGTGCACGGCTCCGGGATGATCTTGCCCGTACCCCGGCAATGCGGACACGTCTGCTGCACCGAGAAGAATCCCTGGCGCATCTGAACCACACCCTGGCCGTGGCAAGTGCTGCAGGTCTTGGCCTGCGTGCCGGGCTTGGCGCCGCTGCCATGGCAGGTCTCGCACGACTCCCATGAGGGAATGCGGATCTGGGCTTCCTTGCCGTTGGCGGCTTCCTCGAGCGTGACTTCCATCGCGTACGAAAGGTCGCTTCCGCGATAGACCTGCCGGCCCGCACGCGCACCGCCGGCACTGCCGCCGCCCGCACGGCCCTGGCCGAAGATGTCCCCGAAGATGTCGCCGAAGGCCTCCGCGAAGCCGCCGAACCCTTCCGCGCCGGGACCGCCTCGCATGTTCGGGTCGACGCCCGCGTGGCCGTACTGGTCATAGGCTGCGCGCTTGTCGGCTTCCGAGAGCATCTCGTAGGCTTCCTTGCACTCCTTGAACTTGGCCTCGGCGTTCTTGTCCTCGCCCTGGTTTCGGTCAGGGTGGTACTTCATGGCCATCTTGCGATAGGCCTTCTTGATTTCCTCTTCGCTGGCGTTCTTGGGAACGCCGAGGACTTCGTAGTAGTCTCTTTTGGTGGCCATCGTTTGAGCTGCTTCTTAAACACGGACGCCGCGTTGAGGATTCCGCAAGGAATCTCTCGAACGCGGCGAGTTGATGCGGCGCTACGCGTCCGCCATCAACCTTTCTTCACTTCCTTGACTTCCGCGTCGACCACATTGTCGTCCGCCGGCTTCGATGAGGACTGCGCTTCGGCGCCTGCGCCATCAGGTGCGCCGCCCGCGGCTTGCGCGGCCTGCTGCGCCTGCATGTCGGCGTACATCTTCTCGCCCAGCTTCTGGCTCACGGCCATCAGCGCGTTGGTTTTTTCTTCGATGGCCGCCTTGTCCTCGCCCTTGAGCGATTCTTCGGCTTCCTTCAAGGCGGCCTCGATCTTTTCCTTTTCGCCGGCTTCCAGCTTGTCGCCGTATTCGCCCAGGCTCTTTCGCACCGAGTGCACGGTGGCCTCGCCCTGGTTCTTCGCCTGCACGATCTCGAGCTTCTTCTTGTCCTCGGCGGCGTTCAGCTCGGCGTCCTTCACCATCTTCTGGATTTCCTCCTCGGAGATGCCCGAGTTGGCCTTGATGGTGATCTTGTTCTCCTTGCCCGTCGCCTTGTCCTTGGCGCTCACGTGCAGGATGCCGTTGGCATCGATGTCGAACGTGACCTCGATCTGCGGCATGCCGCGCGGGGAGGGCGGAATGCCTTCCAGGTTGAACTCGCCCAGGCTCTTGTTGCCCGCCGCCATCTCGCGCTCGCCCTGATAGCACTTGATCGTCACGGCCGGCTGGTTGTCGTCGGCGGTGGAAAAGGTCTGCGCGAACTTGGTCGGGATCGTCGTGTTCTTCTTGATCATCTTGGTCATGACCCCGCCCAGCGTTTCGATGCCGAGCGACAGCGGCGTCACGTCCAGAAGCAGCACGTCCTTGCGGTCGCCGCCCAGCACCTGACCCTGGATCGCGGCGCCCACGGCGACGGCTTCATCGGGGTTCACGTCCTTGCGCGGCTCCTTGCCGAACAGCTCCTTGACCTTGTCCTGCACCTTGGGCATGCGGGTCTGGCCGCCGACCAGGATCACGTCATGGATGTCGGAGCTGGCGACGCCAGAGTCCTTGACCGCCACGCGGCTAGGCGCGATGGTGCGCTCGACCAGCTCTTCGACGAGCTGCTCCAGCTTGGAGCGGGTCATCTTGATGTTCAGGTGTTTCGGGCCTGAAGCGTCGGCGGTGATGTAGGGCAGGTTGATGTCGGTCTGCGCGCTGCTCGACAGCTCGATCTTGGCTTTCTCGGCGGCTTCTTTCAGGCGCTGCAGGGCCAGCACGTCGTTCTTGAGATTGACGCCGGAGTCCTTCTTGAACTCGTCGATGATGAAGTCGATGATGCGCTGGTCGAAGTCTTCGCCGCCGAGGAAGGTGTCGCCGTTGGTCGACAGCACTTCGAACTGCTTCTCGCCGTCAACGTCGGCGATCTCGATGATCGACACGTCGAAGGTGCCGCCGCCCAAGTCGTAGACGGCGATCTTGCGGTCGCCCTTTTCGGTCTTGTCCAGGCCGAAAGCCAGCGCGGCCGCGGTCGGCTCGTTGATGATGCGCTTGACGTCCAGGCCGGCGATGCGGCCGGCGTCCTTGGTGGCCTGGCGCTGGCTGTCGTTGAAGTACGCGGGCACCGTGATCACGGCTTCGGTCACCGGCTCGCCGAGATAGTCCTCGGCGGTCTTCTTCATCTTGCGCAGGATCTCGGCGGAAATCTGCGGCGGCGCGAGCTTCTTGCCGCGCACACCCACCCACGCGTCGCCGTTGTCCGCCTTGGCGATTTCGTAGGGCATGAGGTGGATGTCCTTCTGGACTTCCTTCTCCTCGAACTTGCGGCCGATCAGGCGCTTCACGGCGTAGATCGTGTTCTTGGCATTGGTGACCGCCTGGCGCTTGGCCGAGGCGCCCACGAGGATCTCGCCGTCCTCCTGGTAGGCCACGATGGACGGCGTGGTGCGCGCGCCCTCGCTGTTCTCGATGACCTTGGGCGTGTTGCCCTCCATCACGGACACGCACGAATTGGTGGTCCCGAGGTCGATGCCGATGATTCTTCCCATGGTGTTCTCCTTAAGCTTCGCGGCCTCTCGGCCAATTCAGATTCGATGTGGGTTACTTGTGGATAAGCTGTGACGTTTCAAGCGCGCGGCAAAGCCTTATTGGGGCGCTGCGACAGTGACCAGCGCCGGGCGCAGGACACGGTCGGATATGAGGTAGCCCTTCTGGAGCACAGAGACCACGGTGTTGGCTTCCTGTGCGGAACCTGGGGGCGGAGGCACCACGGAAATCGCCTGGTGCTGGTGCGGATCGAACTTCGTGCCGGCGGGCGGGTCGATCTGTATGACCTTGTTTCGCTCCAGCGTGCTCTTGAGCTGGCGCAAGGTGGCTTCGGCGCCTTCCCTGATCTGTTCCGGCGTGGCGTCTTTGTGCGCTAGCCCGGCTTCCAGGCTGTCGGCGACGGCCAGCAGGCTTTCGGCGAAGCTCTCCACGGCGAACTTGCGCGCCTTGGCCATTTCTTCGTCAGCGCGGCGGCGCGTGTTCTGCGCTTCGGCCGATGCGCGAAGCACCTGTTCGCTCAATTCCGCGTTCTTGGCCTGCAAGGCGGCGATCTGTTGCTGGGCATCCGCGAGATCGGATTCGCTGGCTGCCTGCGCGGCTTCCCGTTCCTCGGGGCTCATATCACCGAGTTGGGCGTCGTCGCCAGGGGATGGGATGGGGTTGGTCGTCTCGGGCATCTCGTTCGGTTTGTCGTCGGACATGTGATGGTGGCGCTCAAAAACAATGCTGCGCAGCAGCTTGGGGCCGCTTGGCCCTTTTCAAGTCAGGGAAATAAGGATCAGCTAACAAATCCCGGCTGCTCAACCGGAAACCGGTCCTTCAGCGGGAAGCTGGCGGGCGATTTTAGACCCCTGCGGGCCGCAATCCGTCCCCGCGAAACCGCGTTTCGTCGCAACCGTGGCGCCTCTTGCTTGACCCGGGCCATCGCGGGCACTTATCGTGGCCGGATGTTATTCGCGGCACCCACACTCGGCGCGGCTCCCCGGGCGCAAGCGCGCCGGCCGCTGCGGCGCCTCCTGCTGCCCCGGCGCCGGCAGCTATTCACCGTCGTCATCCTGGCCCTGCTGGCTGCGCTCGCGCTGCGCCCTTTCGCCCACAACCCCTATATCGAACTGGCCGGTGAGACGCTGTTCGTCGGCCTCATGCTGCTCTTCGCGTTCAACGCCGCCGGCGCCTGGAGGCAGGAGGCGGTCCCGCGCTGGGTGGTGCAGGTCCTGGCGATCGCCGTGGCGGCGACGCTTTCGCCGCTGATGGTGCAGATGTTCTCGTTCGGGGGCGACTTCTCGGCCTTTCTCGGCTCCAGGGGGCACGTGCGCGGATATGTGATGGTGATGTTCATCGCCGTGATCATCGGCACGCTGGTGGCGCTGGGCGCGCTCTTCAGCGAGCGCGACGCGCAGGCCCGGGCGCAGATCCTGGAGTTCGCGCTGGAGAAGGAAACTCTGCAGCGCCAGGCCGCCGACGCGAAGCTGCATTTGATGACCGCGCAGATCCAGCCGCATTTCCTCTTCAACACCTTGGCTAACGTGCAGGAGTTGGTGGAAAGCGGCTCGCCGCGCGCGGCGCCGGTGTTTCGCAGCCTCATCGATTACCTGTGCGCCGCTATGCCGCGCCTCTCGCAGGAGGACGCCACGCTTGCCGACGAAGAGAAGCTGGTGCGCGCCTACCTGGACTTGATGCAGATGCGCATGCCTGACCGCCTCTCCTACAGCATCGACATCGATCCCGAAGTCGCGACCATGCGCTTTCCGCCGATGGCGCTGCTGACGTTGGTGGAGAACGCGATCCGCCATGGCATCGACCCCGGCTGCGAAAGCGGCACGGTGGAAGTCGGCGCGCGCCGCGAGTCCGATGGCACCGCGCACCTGTGGGTGGCGGATACGGGCGTCGGCCTCTCGGAGGACGCCGGGCAGGGCACGGGCCTGGCCAATCTCAACGCGCGGCTGGCGGCGTTCTTCGGCGAAGGCGCCCGCGTCGAGTTGAGCGAACAGCCGCCGCACGGTGTGCGAGCCGACGTGCGCGTGCGCATGCGGGCTTGAGGGGCGCCATGACCACCGCCCTCATCGCCGACGACGAACCGCTGCTGCGCGAGCGGCTTGCCACATTGCTTACCGGCCTGTGGCCCGAACTCGAGATCGTCGCGCAGGCGCGCAACGGCCGCGAGGCGGTGGAGCTCTTCGAGGATGCGCAGCCGCAAGTGGCGTTCCTGGACGTGCACATGCCGGGCATGAACGGCATCGAGGCCGCGCGCTGCATCGGCCGGCGAGCGCAACTCGTGTTCGTCACCGCGTTCGACAAGTACGCGGTGCAGGCTTTCGAGCAAGGCGCGATCGACTATGTCCTCAAGCCGATCGGGGAGAAGCGGTTGGCCGAGACCGTGCAGCGGCTGCGGGGCCGCATCGGGTCATCGGCCACCGCCGCGCCCGGATGGGAAGCGAGCCTGGAGCGCATGGCCGAGCAACTGCGCGAGCGCCTCGCGCCCAAGCCCTGGCTCAAATGGATCAAGGCTTCCGTGGGATCGACCGTGAAGCTGATACCGGTGGAGCAGGTGATCTACCTGAAGTCGGACAACAAGTACACGCTGGTCGCGTGGGATGGCGGCGAGGCGCTGATCCGCAAGACCATCCGCGAGCTCGCCGACGAACTTGACCCCGCGCGCTTCGCGCAAGTGCATCGCTCGGCGATCGTGTGCCTGGAGCGCGTGAGCCACTTCACGCATGGGCCTGGGGATTCAGGTGAAGTGCACTTGAAAGGGCGCGCCGACAAGGTGACGGTGAGCCGCAGTTTTCTGCATTTGTTCCAGCAAATGTAGGCCATCAAGCGGCATTGGAGACAAAGGCCCGCTGGCTCTCTTCATAGCTGGGAGGTGCGATGTTCTGGATCCGACCGGGCGTTGAGACCGGACCGCCATCACTGCTCATTTTCTTCAATGCCGCACGTTCGGCGGGCGAAAGGAGAGTGGGTGCGCGTGCGATCTGTGCGAAGTATTCCGCATCGAATGTTCCTCCGGCCTCGGCGTGGGCATTCGCAAACACTTCCCGATTACGCTCGAAATACTCGATGCCCTGCACAATGCCGGCCAGTCGTTGCCTGCATGGTTTCGTGCGTGGCCACCAACTGTCGTAGCACCCTTGCCGCCCTGAACCCCGCCGGTCGTGCCTTGCGCCGTTGTGGACTTGGAAATGCCAACGCCCCGGTCGGACCATGCGGTGGCTCTTTGCGTGCCGTGGATGTTGGCCATGCTTCTAATTCCTGAAATCGGTTGGCGTACCCGGAAGCGTGATCGCCAGCATCCGTGCGAATCGGGCTGCGGTCATGGCGAGGTCGTCGATCTCTTCGCCCAATTCGTGCGCGCTCAGCTCCGCCAGATGCAGGTGCTTGCACGCAATCAGCTCGCCCGCCACCTCGTCGATCGCGAAGCTCGCACCGCCCGTGGCTTCGCCCAGCAGGTGCGCCTCGAGCAATTGACGCAGCATGGGGTCGTCGTCCAGCTCATCGAGCGGAAGGAAAGCCAGCACCGCCTTGAGCAGCACGCTGCCTGTGGCGGGGTCGAGCTCGACGAAGAGGTAACCGCCTTCGTCCGGCGTGATGAGGTAAGGGTCATGCGCTTGCGGCTCGCCGCCCGCGTTGGAGAGGCCGCGCGCGAAGACGTATTCGCTCCAGAGCTGCCGGAAGGCTTCTTCATGCACTTCGTTCGCGTCGTCTTCTTGGGGGCTCGCGATGGGCGCGAAGCCATCGCGTCGGCGCCGCGCCGCTTCCGCGAAATTGAACAGCTGCAGGGAAAACTCTTCGTAGGGCAGGTCGGCCGGGCGATGGAGGCGCTTGAAGAGCATCAGGTCTTCGCTCACCGGGTCGATCGCCGCCACGGTGCCGTGGCCGACGTCCGGCGCGTTCGACGCCAGCAGGTCCGCGAGGGCCGCCATCTCCTCGTGACCGGCGCGCGGCGCGGCGCCGAGGCTGGTGTGGAGCGCAAGGGCGCGGCCGTCGTCGATGGGCTCAAGCACGACCTGCGGGCCATCCTCGACGGAAAACCAGATCGTGCCGTCGGCGGGATGCGCCAGGCCGAGCTCGGCGGCGAAGCGATCGAGGTTCGCACCCGATCGCGATGTTTGCGTGACTTCCTGCATGCCGTTCCTTCTTCTCGGATTCCGGCAATGAGTGGCCGGGTATCGAAGAGGGTTCAGCGGGCAGGGCCGCGGCGCGCGCTCTGCGCGTGCGCTATGCCACGGCGAGCAATTCCACGTCGAACTTCAGCGTGGCGTTCGGCGGAATCACGCCGCCCGCGCCGCGCGCGCCGTAGCCGAGTTGCGGCGGGATCACGAGCGTGCGCTTGCCACCCACCTTCATGCCCTGCACGCCTTCGTCCCAGCCCTTGATGACCATGCCCGCGCCCAGCGAGAACGCGAACGGGTCGCCGCGGTCGCGGCTGGAATCGAACTTCGCGCCCTGCACGCCGTTCTCGAAAAGCCAGCCGGTGTAGTGCACGCGCACGTCCTTGCCGGCCGTGGCCTCGGGGCCGCCGCCGATGAGTTCGTCCTCGTACTGGAGGCCGGAGGGGGTGGTGTTCATGGTCCTGTTCCTTGTGTTGAATGGAACGGGCCAGTTTAGCCGCGCGGGCTCAAGCCTCCGCGAGAACCGGGAGTAGCTTGAGACGGTTGCAGAAGTGCTGCGCCGTGTTCGCCAGCGCGTCGATGGCTTCGTCCAGCGCATGCGCATCCAGCCCGTTCAACGCAAGGCGCCGGCAGGCGATGAGTTCGTGGCTCTTGCGGTCGATGGCGAAGTAGGCGCCGCCCGTGGCTTCGCCCAGCAGGTGTGCTTCCAGCAATTGGCGGCAGACGACAGCTTCGTCGATGTCGTCGTCCAGCGGGATGAAAGCCAGCACAGCCTTGAGCAGCACGCGGCCGAAGCCGGACTCGGGCTGCACGAGCACAAAGCCGCCTCGATGCAGCGCGAGCAGGTAGCCTCCGTCTTGCGCTTCAGGGACTCCGCGCGCGAGACCGGCCTTGAATGCGTACTCGGCCCAGAGGTTCGCGAAGGTGTCGTCGTGCAGGCGACCCCGCGGATCGCGGCGCGCTGCGGATGCGCGTGGCGGCATTCCAGGCAAGGCATCGTTCGCCGTTTGCGCGGCCTGAGCGAATGCGCGCACTCGCGCCGCGAAATCTTCATAGCCGCCAGGCTCGGCCGGCGGCAGGCGAGTGAAGAGCATGAGACTCTCGCTCACCGGGTCGATGGCGTACACGACCGCGTCTCCATCCGCATTCGCATCGGGGACGTTGGCCACGAGCAGGTCGTAGCAGGGGTCGTCTTCGGCCTCGTCGCGCGCGACGGGTGCGGGACCCAGGTTCGCATGCGCGGCGATCGCGCTGCCGTCTTCCAGCGGCTCGACGACCACCTCGATCCCGCCGTCCAGGCTGAACCACAGGGATCCGGCTTGATAGTCCGCGACGCCGAGGTCGGCGGCGAGGCGGTGGAGGTAGCCCGAGCCGTTGCGGAAGACGGGATTCATCACAGCAGGCTCGTGTCGGCGCGCAGATTCATGAGGCTTGTCAGTACGCCAACAGGTCGATTGTCACTCACTGCATGGGCTATTGCGCTCGCGTCGTTGTTGATATCAGTCGCCAGCTGCCGCAAGAACTCGGCTGCCAAGTCATCTCGCATGCGCTTGTCCAAATCGGGCTTGTCAGGAAGCGGGCGCGGAAGGCATCGGTGGATTAGTAGATCGAAATTTCCAATTGCTTTCGTTGCGTCATGCATCTCGTTGCGTTTGGTCGTGGATAGGAGTTCGAGCTCGTCGCCGAGCAATCGGGCCTGCGTCATCGCATCGACCTCGAGTTTCAAGTCGTTCCAATATTTTGTGGCCGCCGTCCTTGCAAGAGCGAGGTTCACCGTCCATCCAACAACGCCAAGATTGGCCACCATGTGGTCAGTGTGATCACCACCGATGCTGAGGGATCGGATTGCTTGGCGAGACACGTCACCAAAAGCCGTGGTTCGGTTGCCGAAGTAGCCGGGAGGTGGGTTGAGATTCTCGCGAGTCTCGATTTCCTTGAGCACCTCTCGAAGGTAAGCCGCCGCCAAGTGTTTGCTCATCGGCTCGACTTGATCGAACGGCGCCCCGGCCGGCAGCAAGTCGTCAATGTACAAGTCGAAATAGTTGTGCTCGGGTAGCGGCCAAGGCATCGTTCCCGCGGCCGAAACGGCGGTCAGCAGGGTAACCACTTCGTCGAGCGAGGTCGCGGCTTTAAAAGCATCCAAGCCGTCCAGCTTCGCCATGTACTCCTTCGCTAGTTTGCGGGTGTCTTCGAGTTTCCGCTTCCAGGCCGACTCCGGCTTCAGATTCGGCTCGAACGCCAACGCGTAGAGCTTTTGCATGACGGGAGTGGGGAGCTCATCCAATGCGGGCGTCACTTCGTACTTGACCTTTCCCGCCGCGTTACGCCTTCGCAATGCGGAGAATTCTCCCACCAGCACTTTGACGAGTGTGGCGCCGATGTCTGCTCGCATCGCGGAAATCAGATCAGGATCGGAATTGATGGGCATTGCGGCGCGTTGCATGTATGTGTCGATCCAGGCGGTGATCTTGGCGGCGCCGGGGACAGACCCGAGCTGATTCCTTGGCGCAGCCGACAGGAGCGCCAATTCTTGAGCCAGCCCTTGCGCCATGACTTCCAAATCCGATGCGAGTATGGTGTTTGTCGGCGAGTCCGGCATATCTCTGCGCAACACAGTGCGCGTACTTGCCTCCACCTCTGCAAGCTGCGCCGCCCAATCGAGCGGCACGCCGGGCGTCGGCTGCGCGACTGGCCGCGGTGCCGCGACGTCGGCAACACTTCGGATCGTGCTGCGCTGTGTATCGGTTAGCTTGTCGCCGAACTTGCGCGGCTCGACCTTTTCAACGCTGACCAGGTGGTCGAGCATCCCCTGGATCCAGCGCGCCGCCAGGTAGTTTTGCATTTCCACGCCTTCTGCCGAAGCAGGGTCGATCCCCTTTTCAACGAAATAGGATTGAAAGTACTTCTTGAAATCGAACTGGAAGGTGGCTCCGGCAATCGTGCCGTTGACGGCTGGGAAAACCGTGCTTCCCAATTCGTTCGGCGTTCGACCTTCCAGGGCGACCAGCGACTGGGCAACCGCGTGAAACTTGTTGGGATCGTTTTCCACAATCGAGTGCCCAGCAAATTCCGCTCGGCCTCCAAGTTCCCGCTTGAGCGCCTCGATTCGCGCCGCCGCGACCGAAGGCGGAGCGACACCTGCGATCGTCAACTCGGCCCGAGCCCGCAAAGCCGCACGCTCAGTCATGTTCAGATGACGAAGGTATGCGTTGGGCGGAGCGCCGTTGGCATCGCAGAGATCCAGTTCGGTCAACACCTTCTTGACCCACTCGGCTGTCATGTGGGCGTGCAGCGCCTTCACGTCGGCAGGGTCGGTGATCCCGGTCGCCTTCACGTCCGCATCGAACATCGCCTTGAAGTCAATCTCGTCCGTGTTGCCATTAGCTCGGTTGAAAACGCATTTTGCGTCGCCCCAGTCCGCTATCGGCACCTGGAGGAGGCCTTTCAATGAAGGTGCGATCAGATCGAATGTTGTCGTTGTGTCCTTGATCGCAGCGACCGCAAACTGGCTGGCGATTTGACCAAGCGGGCCTCGGTGAGCACCTGCGGTGTCGCTCATCCTGTGCGGTGGCGCGACAGCCGGTTGCGCAGCTGCGTTCCCAATTGGGTTGCCCGGAACCACCGGCTGCGCGGCAGCGGCCGCAGCCGCATTCGGGTTGACAGGCGCCGCCGGTTGTGCGGCCGCGTCCGCGTCCGCAGCCGCAGCCGCCGGCACCTCGGGTTCTCTCCATCGCGCCAGCTTCTCGAGTACCGAGTTGCTGACAGCCTCCGGGAGCTTGTCCAGAACCTTGGCGACGTCCCTCTCGACCGGGAAGCTTTCGCGATCACCCGCAGCCATCACAACACCGTAGAGGAAAGCCGCATACAACTCGGCTTTCAAGGCATGCGCATTGCCACCGGGCTTCTGCAGAGCCAGCAGGTGGCCGACCTGCTCGTCCAGGTAGTTGGTGGGGCGAACCGTGAGCAGGCCGTTGACGTCCCTGCAGCTGTCGGCGGTCTCGGCCAAGCGCATGAGGTCCTTCAATTCACGCCGACTGGCCTGCTTTTGCTCTGGAGTCTTCCCGTCCATGTTGGCGAGTTGCCCCACGAGCTTCTTACCCACTTCGGTCGCTCGCTGCATGTTCGAAAAGGTCACATGCCTGCCGCGCTCACCGAACCTCGCCTTCGCCGCTGCGTGGCGTTGAATGGCGTCGTCCAGGGCGCTCTTCTCATCAGCGTTGTTGGCCGGATCCGCGCTGTCGAAGGCTTCCTGGGCCTCTTGCATCTCATTGCTCGCGTCCGTCAGTTGTTCTCGGTCGATTTCGACATCGGTCTGGCTGGCGGTTTTCAGTTCGTCTTGCAATTTGCCCATCGCGCTCGTCGCGTGCGGCGTCGTGACGCCCTCGGTGTCGGTCACCAATTTCAAGCCCTGTAGCAGCGCCTGCGCCTGTCTCGCGCCATCGTCGCCAAAATCTTTCGTGGCTGTGTAGTTCCATTCCAAGCCCGTCTTCTCCATCTTCCTGAAGTTGGACCGGAGTTTGACGAGGTTCATGAAGGAGTTCGGATGCTCGCTCAGCAGTATCTTTGCGACGTTCTTCCGGCAGGCATCCGCCTTCTTTTCCATCGCCATCTTGCGCTTGTCGATCAAGTCGCCGTAGGGGACCACCTGCTTCGCAAAAGTCGTGTGCGCGTTCTGGCGTTGCGCATATCCGGCAGCATGCTGGGAGACGGGGTTTCCGCCGACCCCGGCGCCCTTGAATGCGTACTTGAACAGGCCCATGCCGTGAACGGCGGGTTGCCCGGGTACTTGGACGATGGAAATGGAGGGTGCTCTATTGACGGTCATGAGGTTTTTTCGATTCTGCGATGCGGTACGACTGGATAGATTGGCAACGTGCTGTCGGGCGCTATGCCGCCAGCGGCGGCGTGAGCCCGAAGCCGCTGACGAAGTGGGCGGCGGTAGCCGCGATCTGGTTGATTTCCTGTTCGAGCGTCGCAGCGTCCAGCCCCATCAGCGGCAGGCGACGGTACGCGGTCAGCTCGTCATCGGCCGTGATGGCGAAGCACGCTCCCGCGGTGGCTTCGCCGAGCAGGTTTGCCTCCAGCAGGCGGCGCAGGACGCCGGCCTCATCGTCGACTTCCAGCGGCAGGAACGTGAGTACGGCGCTCACGAGCACCCGGCCGCCGTGCTCTTGCCGAACGAACACGGCGCCGCCGTCGTGCGTTGCGATCAGGTGGCCGCGTTTGCCGGGCGCGTCGTCCAGGCCCCCCAACTGGAACGTGTGGACATAGTCGGCCCACACGCCTGCGAAGACATCCTCTTCCAGGGAGGAGACGCCAAGCGGCGTCCGGTCCTCCTGCGCTGCCGCGGCGGGTTGCCCGGCCTCGTGCGCGAACGTGCCCAGTTGCTCCATGAAGCTCTCCAGGCCGCAGGCCGCGTTGGCCTCCCACCGGCGAAACAGCAGCAACTGGTCCGTCACGGGGTCGATGGCGCGCACGGCGTTCGCGTTGAGCCCCGGGTCGTTCGCGGCCAACAGGCCGGCGAGGTGGTCGACGTTGTCGTCATCCGCGGCCGGTGCGGGCCCGCTCGCCACGTGCGCGCACAGCGCGTCGCCGGCCAGTGCCTCCACGCATACCGCCGGTGCGCCTTCGAACTCCACCGTGTAGACGCCGCCGTCGCCGCCGTGCGGTGCTTTGCCCGTGAGGGCGGCCAGGTAGGTGGACCAGATGTTCATGCGTGCATCTCCTCTCGGTGGTGTG
>JAZKIF010000090.1:7856-16483 GCA_040385005.1 Pseudomonadota bacterium | reverse complement strand
GCGAGGCCGAGCGCTGCGCCGAATCGCGCGGCAGTGATGCCAAGGCCGTCGAGCGCGGCGCCCAAGGTGGTCGCGTCCAGGCCTTGCAGGGGCAGGCGGCGGAAGGCGACGACGGTGCTGTCGTCCGGCTCCAGCGCGAAGCACGCGCCGTCGGTGGCTTCGCCCAGCAGGTGCGCCTCGAGCAACTCGCGGAACACTTTTTCGTCTCGGTCGGGCAAGGTGCCCACGACGGTCTCGAGCAGCACCATGCCGCTCTCCGCCTCGTGGTGGACCAGCAGCCATCCGCCGTCGTCCAGCGCGATGAGGCCGCCGGTCGGCTCGCTCGGGCGCTCGCAGAGCGCGGCCAGCCCGCGCTCGAAGAGGAAGTCGGCCCACAGGCTGTGGAAGGCATCCTCGTGGATGACCGTCAGGCCGCTCAAGTCCGCACGGATGTCGTCGTTGCCCTCCAATGCGGAGCCATCCGCGGCGCGGCGCGCGCCATCGGCGAATTCCCGCAACTGGGAGACGAAATCGCTATAGCTCCAAGCCGCGGCATCTTCCAGGCGCTGGTAGAGGATCGGTGTCTGGTTGAGTGGATCGACGCCGTACAGCAGCCCGTCGCTTCCGGCGCGCCCGTTGGCGGCCAGCATGCGCGCGTAGGGTGCATCGCCGTCGCCATGGCGCTCGGGCGACGCCGCGCCCAGGTTTGCGTGAATGGCCAGCACCGATGCGTCGGTGAGGGGCTCCACCACGATCGGCGGGCCGCCGTCCATGGCGAACCAGAGAGCGCCGGCGCTGTAGTCCCGGATGTCGAGGTCGCGCGCGAGCTGCTGGAGCACCGGCCCCCAGTCGCGCGCATCGTGCGGGGCGGCGTGCATCACGCGGCCGCTGCTGGACCTTGGGACTGTTGCGCGGCGGCGCGATTTCTCAGCATCGCCGCTTTCATCTCGTGGTAGTTGCCGCCCTCGAAGACTTGCGTCATGCGCGCGGGAACGTCGCTGCGCCGGAACTCGTCCCTGGCCAGCGCGTGCTGGCCGCCGCAGCCTACGCGCTCGGGTTTGAAGTCGGCGGGAAAGCCGCTGTTGCCCGGACCTTGCGAGCCCGCGGGCGGCGAAGGTTGATTGGTCCTGAAGCCCGTATTGACTGCATGCATCGCCATGTCCTGTTTGGAGTTGACTGCCATCAAGTGGCGCGCGCGATGCTTTTGGTTCCGAGGCGAAACCCGGATCGAATCAGCCCGGCCCCTCCATGCCGAATTGTCCCGCGAAGCGGGCCTCGGGCGAACAGCAGATGGGACCAGACGTTGCGGAACGCGTTGTCGTGGGCGGCGGACAGGCGGGTGGCGGCCTCCTCGGCTCGCGCCGCTTCGGCTTGCGTATCGACGCTCGCGCCCTGCAGCCAGCGCGATTTCTCGCACGCGGTTCGTGGACGACTCGTAACCCACGTCACCGGGATTTTCGAAGCGGCTGAAGAGCACCACTTCTTCCGTGACCGGATCGAAGGCGTGAGACGGCGCGTCGCGATTGCGATATCTCCGAATTGGCCACTCTGTGACGAGTGGCCGGAGATGGTTATCTAACCAGGAACCGGGTATCAGCCCGGCAACCCGCGCCTCGCCAGATCCCGCATCAACGCGCCCACACCTTGCGTCCACGGCGCGACCTTGTCACTCGTGTTCACGCGATTGCCCAGCGTGCCGATGCGCGCGGTGAAAATATTCACGACATCGCCCACCGCATGCGTGAACCCCATGCCCGGCCCGAAACGGTCCTGCGTCGGCGCGAACATCGTGCCGAGAAAAAGCATGAAACCATCGGGGTACTGATGGTTGGAATTGATCGCCTGGCTCACGAGATCGAGCGGATCGCGGCTGATCTTCGAGATCGAGCTCGAGCCGTCCATCACGAAGCCGTCCGCTCCTTCGACGCGCATCGCGAGATCGCAGCTGCGCACGTCGTCGATGCCGAACTTCGCATCGAACAGGCGAATGAACGGGCCGATCGCGCAGCTCGCGTTGTTGTCCTTCGCCTTGCCCAGAAGCAGGGCGCTGCGCCCTTCGAAGTCGCGCAGGTTCACGTCGTTGCCGAGCGTTGCGCCCATCACGTCGCCGCGGCTGTTCACGGCCAGCACGATCTCCGGCTCCGGGTTGTTCCATGAGCTGCCCGGGTGGATGCCGATCTCAGCGCCCGTGCCCACGGCGCTCATGGGTTGCGACTTGGTGAAGATCTCCGCGTCGGGGCCGATGCCCACCTCGAGGTATTGCGACCACACGCCTTGCGCGACCAGCACTTCCTTCAATCGCGCGGCTTCCGGCGAACCGGGACGCACCGCCGCGAGATCGTCGCCGATCACGGAGACGACGGCCTTTCGGACCGACTCCGCGCGGGACGCGTCGCCGCGCGCCTGCTCCTCGATCACGCGCTCGAGCATCGACGAGACGAACGTGACGCCCGCCGCCTTGATCGCCTGCAAGTCGCACGGCGCGAGAAACCAGGGCGCCGCCGGATCGCGCGCATCGAACGCGCTGTTGGCGAGCACGTCGGAGGTCGCGCCAATACGCACGCGCTTCGCACGTCGGATCACCGCTGGCGCATCGCGCAATTCCAGCAACTCGCTGCAGGTCGCGGCCACCGATGAAATGTCGAACACATCGTCGGGCGTGACCCGCACGAGCACCGGGCCGAGCCCGGCAACCTGCGCGCGCCCGACCAGCAGCGCGTCCGCGGCGTCGGCGGGCAGGACGTTCGCGCTCTGGAGATGCAATGTCATGGTGTCTTCTTTTTCGCTTGTGTCGCGACCCATTTGCTCGCGAATGCCGGCAACTCGCTCAGGCGTTTCAGCAGGTCCGCGCCGCTCGGCGTGACGACGTAGCCGTCACTGCCGTGCGTGACGAGACCCGCTTCGCGCATCTCCTTGATGCGGGTATTGAGCGTGTTAGGTGTGATGCCGCCGACGCTGTCCTGCAGCAGGCGGAAAGTCTGTGCGTGGCCATCGCGCAATGCCCACAGCACGCGGATCGCATAGCGCGATTCCAATAGCCCCAGCAACTGGCCGATGGCGGCGTTTTCCTTCGAACTCATGCGCGGTGGCTCCTCGGCCCGTTTTATTTTTTGGTGGCGGGGGGAGTGGAGTGTACGCAGTTCCTGCTATGCAAACAATAGCAGCGCGGGGCGCTACAGATAAATTTTCTTCAGCAGGCGAATCAGGGTCTTGCCCTCCGAAGGCGTCAGCCGCGACGCAACCTCCGCTTCCAGCTCGGCCGCGGTGCGCTCCGCATCCCGCATCAACTTCTGGCCGGCGGCGGTGAGGTGGATGCCCATGGCGCGGCCGTCTCGCGGATGCGGCCTGCGCGCGATGAGCTCGCGCTTTTCCAGGGCGTTGATCATGCCAACCAGGTTGGGCGGCAAGATGCCCAGCGTGGTGCACAGCTGGCGCGACGTGATGCCGGGGTTGTGCGTGACGAGCGACAGCACCGAAAAATCCACCGGCCGCAAATCGTATTGCGCCATCCGTTCCAGGAAGACCTCGATCACCGACAGCGCCGCGCGCCGGGCGTTGTAGCCGATCAGGCTTTCCAGGTAGCTCGTGTCGATCTGGTCGACGGCAGCGACGGGTCCGGCGGGCATGCGATGCGACCTCAGGGCGAGCCGGGCATGCATTCGAAGCTCGATGCGGATTCGCGGTCGCCACCGCGATACCGGGCGACCATGGGGTGGGCGCACAGCAATCGCGTGCGCGCCGGATTCCAGTCGGGGGGGATCTCGGCATTCGGCACGGTGGAACCTGCGCCTCTCGCGCGCGCCGTCACGGACAATGGCGCGCGGCCCTCTTCGACCCAGGTGACCAGTGCGTCGACCATGTCCACCTGGTCCGTCGCCGGCCCACCACGGCTGTGGTTCATGCCGGGGACGATGAAGACGCGAGCGGCATCGTCGGCGCGCGCGCCGTGCGCCTTGCGGAATTCCTCGTGCCAGTTCAAGGTGTCGAGCACCGAGAACACCGGGTCCGCCGCGCCGTGCATGACGAGCAGCTTGCCGCCGCGCGCAACGTAGCGGTTGAACGTCGGATCGGGAGGCGTCATGAAGCTCCATGCCGACTCGCCATACGCGCCCGAAGTGGCGAAGAGCTTCGGCAGGTCGCGCGCCAGGTCGAACCCCAATGCGTAGTCGATGAGCGAGTTGCCCTGGCCATTCACGACGGCGGGTGATGCCGGCGGCGTGGTGAAGACGAAGGCGACGGCGATCGCATCGCGAGGACCCACGCTGCTGACGAATTTCCACTCGCCCCAGTCGCGCCCGGCGAGGCCCGCGTCCCACGCGAGGCCGGCGTACACGGCGGCGCCGGACGCATCTTTCGGGCCTGCCATCACATCAGCCAGCACGCGCTTTTGGGCGGTGCTCAGGCACGTGGCGTCGGATGATTGACCCGGTGCGCATTCGGGCACATCCCGCGCGATGTCGAAAGCGCGCTGGCAGCCGCGCAGGTCTGAGACGATGCCGTCCGCCAGGCCGTCGAGCGCATCGCATCGCGCGAGAATGCTGCGCGCCAGCAGCGCCATGCCGGCAGGCGGGACGGCGGTGCGCAGGTCGGGCCGGCCGGTCGCGGGGTTTGCCTGCGCGATGCGCGCGAACTGCTGCGCGCCCCACACCTGCGCGACGGCGGCGCGCGGCAGGCGATAACCGGGTGTCGTGACGAAGATGCCGTCGTACGCATCGGGCAATCGCGACGCTGTGACGAAGCCGTGCCGCCCGCCGTTGGAGGTGCCGACGAAGTACGACGTATCCGGCGCCTTGCCGTAGTACGCGCGGATGAGCGACTTCGCCATCGGCGTCAATTGCGCGACGGCGTTGTAGCCGTAATCCAGCCGCGCCTGCGGATCGAGCCCGAAGGTCGCGCCGCCGATCGGGGTCGTCCGGTCGAACGCATGGCCCGCATCCGAGCTGATGACGGCGAAGCCCTTCGCCAGGCCGTTGGTGGTCGGCGCGCCGCCGAGGATGTCGCCGTACGCGGCGGTCTGGAAGCCGTCGAGCCCGCCGTTGGCCTGGTAGAAGAATCGGCCGTTCCACTGCGTGGGCAGGCGCATCTCGAAGCCGATCGCGTACGGCTTGCCGTCGACAGCGCTCGTGCGCTCGTTCATCGCGCCCTTGACGACGCAATGCTCCGGCATGGGTTGCGCGATGCCGGGAAGCCGCAGCTGGCCTGCCGGGATGCGTTCGACAGAGACGATGCGCGTCGCCGCGAATTTGAACTGCGCGGCGACCGCGTCGCACGCCATGACAGCGGTCGCGGCTCGCGCGGGATGGCGGGGAGGTCCGCCGGGTCCGGCGCAGCCCGTGAGCGCGAGCAACGCGGCAAGTGCCGTGGCCTTCCAGTGAGAGGAATGGGTCGTCATGAGGTTTCCTTCGCGCGAGCCGCGCCGAGGTAGGTGTCGATCACGCGCGCATCGCCGGCCAGCTCGCGCGCGGGTCCTTCGAGGCGGATCTCTCCGGTCTCGAGAACGTACGCGTGATCGGCGACTTCCAGCGCCGCGCGCGCGTTCTGCTCCACGAGCAGGATGCTCACGCCCTTGCCGCGCAGCGTCTCGATGATGCGGAAAATCTCTTTCACCACCAGCGGCGCGAGACCGAGGCTGGGCTCGTCGAGCATCAGCAGCTTGGGGCGCGACATCAGCGCGCGGCCCACGGCGAGCATCTGCCGCTCGCCACCGGAAAGCGTGCCCGCCAACTGTGCGCGCCGCTCCTTCAGGCGCGGGAACAGCTCATACACGTGCTCAATCTCGGAGCGCCAATTGGGCATGCGCAACTTCTTCGCGCGCCAGCCGCCCAGCACCAGGTTGTCCTCGACGGGCATCGTCCCAAACAGCTCGCGCCGCTCGGGCACGAGCGCCAGGCCGAGCATCACGCGTTCTTCCAGGCTGAGGCCGGAGATGTCCTGGCCATCGAACAGGATTTTTCCGCGGCTCGGCAGCAACCCCATGAGTGCGTTCAACGTGGTCGACTTGCCCGCGCCGTTCGGGCCGATGACCGTGACGACCTTGCCCGCATCGAGGCGCAGGGCGAGGCCGGTAAGCACTTCCGCGCGCCCGTAGCCGGCGTGCAGATCCGTGACCTGGAGCAGTGGCTGCGTCATCTCAATGCTCCGTGCCGAGGTAGGCGGCGCGCACCGCGGGGCTGGCCTGTACTTCGGCGGGCGTGCCTTCCATGAGGCGCGTGCCGAACTCCATCACGACGATGCGGTCGGTGAGGCCCATGACGAATTCCATGTCGTGTTCGACCAGCAGGAGGCTCATGCCTTCGGTCTTGAGCTGGCGCAGCACTTCGGAGAGCGCCTGCTTTTCCTTGTGGCGCAATCCGGCGGCAGGTTCGTCGAGCAGCAGCAGTGCCGGGTCCGTGCAAAGCGCCCGCGCGATCTCCATCAGGCGCTGCGGTCCGAGCGCGAGGTTGCCCGCGAGTTCATGCATGCGGTCGTCCATGCCGATGCGCGCGAGCTGCCGCTCGGCTTCCGCAAAGAGTTGTCGCTCTTCTTCGCGGTCCATCCGCAGCATCGCTCGCACCGCGCCGCTCTTGCCGCGCAGGTAGCCGCCGAGCGCGACGTTCTCCAGCACCGTCATGTCGGGGATCATCTTCACGTGTTGAAAAGTTCGCGAGATGCCGCGCCGCGCGATCTGCCGGGAGGGCAGGCCGGTGATGGGTTCACCGCGGAAGCGCACGGCGCCCGAAGTCAGCGACAGCACGCCGGTGATGAGATTGAACGTGGTGGACTTGCCCGCGCCGTTCGGACCGATCAGGCCCACGATGTCGCCGGCGCGGATCTCGAAGCTCACGTCGTTCACCGCGACCAGTCCGCCGAACTCCTTGCGCACCGCGTCGACGTGCAGCAGCGCTTCTCCGTGGGTCGGCTTGTCGCGAGCGGGAAGGGGAGCGGCGTCCTGCCAGTCACGCTTGCGGTTGGCCACGGGAAGCCAGCGGCCGACGAAAGTCCACAAGCCATCCGGGGCGTACTTCAGCACCACGATCAGCACGATTCCGAACACGATGGTCTCGAAGTTGCCGCTGGTGCCGATCAACCTTGGCAGCAGCACTTGCAACTGGTCGTCGGTCAGCTTGACAACCGCCGAGCCGAGGAAGGCGCCCCAAACGTGAGACACACCGCCCAGTACCGCCATAAAGAGGTATTCGATGCCCTTGCCGAGCGAGAACGGGGTCGGGTTCACCGTGCGCTGGAAGAACGCGAAGAGCCAGCCGGAGACGGAAGCCAGAACGGCCGCGATGACGAAGATCTCCAGCTTGTAGCGGAATGTCGAGATACCCATCGCCTCGGCCATCGTGCTGCCCGACTTCAACGAACGGATCGCGCGGCCCGGACGAGAATCGAGCAGGTGCGTGACCGCCAGCGCCGCCGCAAGCGCGAGTGCCCATATCAACACATGCAGGCCGCGCCCAGTGCCCAGGTCCGTGCCGAACAATTTGAGCGTCGGCACGCCGATCAGGCCGTCGTACTTGCCCAGCCAGTCCATATTGGCCATCGTGTAGTTGAGCGCGAGGCCCCAGCAGATGGTGGCGAGCGGCAAATAGTGACCTGACATGCGCAGCGTGATCGCGCCGAGCAGCAGCGCCGCGATCACCGCGATGCCGGCGCCGAGCAGCAATGCGAGCCAGGGCGATCCGGCCATCTTCACGGTGAGGAACGCCGCCGTGTACGCGCCAATGCCGACGAAGGCCGCCTGCCCGAAGGACGTCAGACCCGCGACGCCGGTGAGCAGCACGAGGCCGAGCGCGACGAGCGCGTACATGCCGATGTAGCAGGCCTGCGTGATCCAGAAATCCGGCACGGGCAGCGCCGGCATCACCAGCATGATCGCCGCGAAGAGCGGAAAGCCCGCGCGCCGGATGGAAGTCATGGCAGGTCGAATCGCGTTCAATGCTCTTCCCCATGCGGATCGCGCAGCGAGCGCCAGAGCAGCACCGGCAGGATGGCCGAGAACACAATGACCTCCTTGAACGAGCTTGCCCAGAACGAACCGAAGCTCTCCAGCAGGCCGACGCCCAGCGCGCCCACGAGCGCGAGCGGATAACTCGCGAGACCCGCGAACACGGCGGCGACGAAGCCTTTCAGGCCGATGAGGAATCCGCTGTCGTAGAACACGGTCGTCGTCGGGCCGATCAACAGCCCGGACAGCGCGCCGATGAATGCGGCCATCGTGAAGGCGAGCCGACCCGCCCCGTTGGACGAGATGCCCATGAGCCGCGCACCCGCGCGATTTACCGCTGTCGCGCGTAATGCCTTGCCGGCGAGCGTGCGCTCGAAGAACAGCCACAGCATCACGATGAGCGCGAGCGAGGCGATGAAGATGATCACGGTCTGTCCGGTGAGCATCAGCGGCCCGGCGGAAAACCGCTGGTCCCAGAAACTCGGGTTGCGGAATCCCTCGGCGCCGAAGAAGAAAAGGCCGAGCCCGACCAGCGCGAAGTGCACGCCGACGGAGACGATGAGCAGCACCAGCACGGACGCATCGGCCAGGGATTCATAAGCGAGCCGGTAGATGAGGTTGCCGAAAGGCGTCACGAGCGCGAGCGTGAGCAGGGCTTGCGCCGCCAGCGGCCAGCCGCGCGGCGCGGCCCAGATCGCGACGAGCGAAACAACGACGG
>JAZKIF010000090.1:0-7846 GCA_040385005.1 Pseudomonadota bacterium | reverse complement strand
CGGGGATGGCGAGCGTCCTCGCGAGTTGCATTGCGATCTTCGCCGGCGCGCGCCGGAGCCTCACCCCGGTCACGATGTCCGCGATACCCGCAATCCCCGCGAGGACGAGGAGAAACCACACGGTGCCCGGCACCTTGCCGGTCTGCAGCAGGGCGAGGGTCAGCGCGCCGAATGCGACGAACTCGCCCTGCGGAATGAAGATGACGCGGGTGACCGCGAACAGCAGCACCGTGGCGAGCGCCAGCAATGCATAGATCGCGCCGTTCGTGAGGCCGTCGAGCGCGAGGATGCCGGCAATTGAAAAGTCCATGGTGTGCGGAAATGGATCCCGGCCTGCGCCGGGATGACATCGCTTATCGCTAGGTCACTTTTCGACGACGAACTTGCCGTCCACGACCTTCTGCATCACGCCCGTCTCGTTCGTGTAGCCCCAGTGGTCGTCCTTCGTCCAGTTCATCACGCCATGCGCGAAGACCGTGCGGCCCATGGTTTCCATCGAGTCGCGCAGCGCGGCGCGAAACTCCGGCGTGCCGGGCTTTCCCTTCTTTAGCGCGACGGGAACGATCTTCTCCATCACGATCTGGAAGTCGTACGAGTGACCCGCAAACTGGTTGCGCGAGCCCGGGCCGTTGGCCTTCTCGAATTTCGTCACGAAGTCCACCGCGGCCTTCTTCGAGGGATGGTTGTCGGGCAATTGCTCGGCGACGACGGCGGGGCCGGAGACGACGAACGTTCCTTCGACATCCTTGCCGCCGATGCGAACCAGGTCAGGCGTGGCAGCCGCGTGCGTCTGGTAGATCTTGCCCTTGTAGCCGCGCTCGACGATGGCCTTCTCCGGCATCGCCGCGCCGGAGCCGGAGGCAACCACCAGCATCGCGTCGGGGTTGGCGGATTGCAGCTTGAGCGCCTGCGGCGTCACGCTGGTGTCGGTGCGCGCGAAGCGCTCGGCGGCCACGATCTTCATGCCGTTCTTCTCGGCCTCGGCCGTCGCGGCCTTGAGCCACAGCTCGCCGTACGCGTCGGTGTAACCCAGGAAGCCGATCGTCTTCACGCCTTGCTTCTTCATGTGCGCGAACATCGCATGCGCCATCACGTCGTTGCCCTGCGGCAGGCGGAACAGCCACTGGTCCTGCCCCGGGGGTACGCCGACCGGGGATGCGGCCACCTGCAGCGTCTTGGCTTCCGCGGCGACGGGCGCCATCGCGGCGGCGACCGGCGTGAGGCAGGAGCCGAGGATGACGTCGACCTTGTCCTCGGTGACGAGGCGGCGCGTGTTGCTCACGCCCTTGCCCGGATCGCTCGCGTCGTCCAGGATGATCAGGTTGACCTTCTCGCCCGCGATCTCCTTGGGAAAGAGCGCGAGCTGCTTTTGCATCGGGATGCCCAGGCCCGAACCCGGACCGGTGAGCGAGAGGACCACGCCGACGTTGATGTCGGCGAGCGCGGAGCCGGCCGCGGCGAGCGACACGGCGGCCGCGATGAGGGTGCGTACGAGTTTCATGCTTGTCTCCGTTGGAAAAAGGGTGAACTGGAAATCAGCGCGGCGCCATGCCGCATCAACGTGGCGCCATCCGCAAGGCGCCGTCGAGGCGGATCACTTCGCCGTTCAGGTGCGTGTTCGTGACGATATGGCATGCGAGCTGCGCGAACTCTTCGGGTTTGCCCAGGCGTGGCGGGAATGGGATCGATGCCGCGAGCGAGGCTTGCACGGGTTCCGGCAATTGGCGCATCAAGGGCGTGGCGAACAATCCGGGCGCGACGGTGCATACGCGGATGCCGTGTTGCGCGAGGTCGCGCGCCATCGGCAGCGTCATGCCGACGAGTCCGCCCTTGGAGGCGCTGTAGGCCTGCTGGCCGACCTGTCCATCGAAGGCGGCGACCGAGGCAGTGAACATCATCACGCCGCGCTCACCGTCTTCCAGCGGTGCGAGCTTCGCGCACTCGGCCGCAAAGAGCCGGCTCACGTTGTAGCTGCCGATGAGGTTCACGGTGATCACGCGCGCGAAGTCCTCCAGCGCGGCGGGCGAGCCGTCCTTTTGCACGATGCGTTTGGCGCTGCCGATGCCGGCGATGTTCATGAGGATGCGCGCGCCGCCGTGAGCGGCTGTCGCCTTGGTCAAGGCGGCGACCAGGCTGTCGGTGTCCGTGATGTCGCAGAGGCACCCCACGCCGCCGATCTCGGCCGCGACTTTCTGCGCGAGGTCGTAGTTGACGTCGAGCACGGCGACGTTCGCGCCGAGTCGCGCGAGTTCGCGGGCCGTCGCTTCGCCCAACCCCGACGCCCCGCCGGTGACGAGCGCCGCGTGTCCCTGGATGTTCATGACTTGCTTCCTTGCGGCTGGAGGGTGAAAGGCAGCGTGCCGCCGTGCAGTGCGTTCACCACGGCCTCGCGCTGCTGCAGCACGGCGCGCTGGTTGATCGACCCCTTGTCGGTGACCTCGCCCTTGTCGATGGAAGCCGGCTCCTGCATCAGGTGCATGCGCGCCACGCGGCTGGCGCTTCCGGTGGAGGTTGCGGCCAGGCCGTCGAGCACCTTCTGGAAGTGCGCCTGCACCGGGGCACTTTCCAACACTTGCTTCAAGGACGCGTCATCGGGCAAGCCCGCAAGTTTGCGCACCGCCGGTGTCGGGAAGATCAGCGCGCCGACTTCGCCGAGGTTGATGCCGGTGATCACGGCGTCCTGGACGTACGGCGCGCCGGCCGCGATGATCTTCGCGCGCAGCGGCCCGACCGAGACGAAGGTGCCGGTCGCGAGCTTGAAATCTTCCGCGATGCGGCCATCGAACTTCAGGCCCTGGTGGACGTCCGCCTCGTCGATCCACAGCACCGCATCGCCTGTGCAAAAGAAGCCTTCGTCGTCGAAGCTTTCGCGCGTGGCTTCGTCATTGCGCCAGTAGCCGGGCGTGATGTTGGGGCCCTTGTAGCGGACTTCCGTCTTGCCTTCGACCGGGACGAGCTTCAACTCGAGGCCCGGCGCCGGCACGCCCAGGTAGCCGGCCTTGACGTTGGGGTTGGTGATGAAGATCGCGAACGGTGACGACTCGGTCATGCCCAACCCGGTGCCCATCACGATGCGCTCGCCGATCTCGCGCTCCTGCGCTTCGTGCAAGGCGTCCCACACCGGCTGTGCGAGCGCGGCGCCGGCATAGAAGAACATCCTCACCCGCGACAGCAGGTTGCGGCGCAAGGCATCGTCGGCCTTCATCGCATTCGCGATCGCCTCGAAGCCGGTCGGCACGTTGAAGTAGACGGTGGGCGCGATCTCGCGCAGGTTGCGCAGCGTCTCGCCGATGAGCGCCGGCACGGGCTTGCCATCGTCGATGTACAGCGTGCCGCCGTTGTAGATCGTGAGGCCGACGTTGTGGTTGCCGCCGAAGGTGTGATTCCACGGCAGCCAGTCGACCAGCACCGGCGGGTCTTCGGCGAGCACGGGCATCGACTCACGCATCTGCTGCTGGTTGGCGCACCACATGCCATGCGTGTTGATCACGGCCTTGGGCAGCTTCGTCGAGCCGGAGGTGAAGAGGAATTTGGTGATGGTGTCCGCACCGGTGCGCTCCATCGCCGCATCGACGGCGGGCGTCGGCGTGGTGGCGAGGAGGGCGCTGAACGGCGTCGTCTCGCGATCCGGAAGCGCTCCGTTGGCGAGCACAACTTCCACGTCGGCGCCGACGGTCGCGGCGATGGCCCTCGCATAGCGCGCGCCGTCCGCGGCGAACACGAGGCCGGGCGTGAGCGTCTTCAGCACGTGGCGCAGCTTGTCGTAGTCCTGGCTCACGGTCGAATATGCGGGGGACACCGGGCAATAGGGGATGCCCGCGTACACGCAGCCCAATGCGAGCAACGCATGCTCCAGGCTGTTCTCGCTCAGGATCGCAACCGGCCTTTGCGCATCCAGTCCCCGGTCGAGCAGGGCCTGCCCGATGTTTCGCGCACTGGCCAGCGCCTCGCTGTACGAGACGTGGCGCCAGTCGCCGGTGCTGCCATCCGCATTCTTCAGTCGGCGCGCCATGAACGTTCGGTCAGGGGCGCTGCTCGCCCAATGCACGAGGCGATCGGTCATTCGCGATGCCCGTTCGCCAAGGTCCTGCTCGGCGCGCATGTACCGCACGCCGTTCGCGCCGCTTCGCATCGCCACGCGCGTCACGCCGAATTTCATGGGCCGGTACTTCGGCGCGGCAGTCGTCATGGTCACGCCTTCGACACTTTGGCGGCGCGGCCTTCGAGGAACGCGCGGACACGGTCCTTGGCTTCCGGCGCGCTCTGCGCGATGGCGGCCATCAGCGCTTCGGTGAGGAATCCCTGGTCGGCCGGCTGCTCGGCGATGCGAGGCAGCGCGTGCATCAGCGCGTAGTTGGTGAGCGGCGCGTTCTGCGCGACGCGCTTCGCGAGCTCGACGGCTTTGTCGAAAGCCTGGCCCTGCGGCACCAGGTATTGCGCGAAGCCGATGCGCTCGCCGTCCTGCGCGTTGTAGACGCGGCCGGTGAGCATCATGTCCGCCATGCGCGCGGCGCCGATCAGGCGCGGGATGCGCACCGCGCCGCCGCCGCCCACGAAGATGCCGCGCGAGCCTTCGGGCAGGGCGTAGAAAGTCGTCTCGTCCGCCACTCGGATGTGGCAGGCGCTCGCCAGTTCCAGTCCGCCGCCCACCACTGCGCCGTGCAGCGCGGCAATGACGGGCACGGGTCCGTATTGCACCTCTTCCAAAGCGGCGTGCCACATGCGAGAGTGGTGCAGGCCCTGGCCCGCGTCGCGCTCCTTCAACTCGGAGAGGTCGAGTCCCGAACAGAAATGATCGCCTTCGCCGTCGAGCACGGCCGCGCGCACGGTGTCGGGGAGCGACTGGAAGGCATTGCGCACGGCGACGATCAATCCGTCGGAGAGCGCGTTGCGCTTTCCAGCGCGGGTGAGGCGAACGATGGCGATCTCGTCCCGGATCTCGATGTGAAGGTCTTTGTCGCTCATGAGGTTTGCCAAGTGGGTGGATTATTGTTATAAATAATAACCAAATCAAGGCGCGCCGCCTAGGGCTTTCCCTAGGGCGCGGCGCCTGCAGGAGACAAGACTTGGACCATGCCAACCTCATCGCCATCGACGTTCACACGCACGCCGAAGTCAGCTGCTGGAACCCCTTCGACAACTACGGCGAGGAGTACGACCGCGCCGCGGACAAATACTTCCGCAACAGCCGCCGCCCGACCATCGTGGAGACCATCGAGTACTACCGCAAGATCAAGGTAGGGCTGGTGATGTTCACCGTGGACAGCGAGTCGCAGCTCGGCCGACGGCGCATCCCGAACGAGGAGATCGCGCAGGCCGCGAAAGAGAACAGCGACATGATGATGTGCTTCGCGAGCATCGATCCGCACAAGGGCAAGATGGGCGCGCGCGAAGCCGAGCGGCTCATCAAGGAACATGGCGTGAAGGGCTTCAAGTTCCACCCGACCGTGCAGGGCTACCACCCGTACGACAAGATGGCCTGGCCGATCTATGAGGTGATCAACGCGTACAAGATGCCGACGATCTTCCACACCGGCCACAGCGGCATCGGCTCGGGCATGCGCTGCGGTGGCGGGCTGCGGCTGGAATACAGCAACCCCATGCACCTGGACGACGTCGCGATCGATTTCCCGGACATGCAGATCGTGATGGCGCACCCGAGCTTTCCGTGGCAGGACGAAGCGCTGTCGGTTGCAACGCACAAGCCCAACGTATGGATCGATCTGTCGGGCTGGAGCCCGAAGTATTTTCCGAAGCAACTGGTGCAGTACGCGAACACGCTGCTGAAGGACCGCATCCTGTTCGGCAGCGACTACCCGCTTATCACGCCTGAGCGGTGGATGAAGGATTTTGAAGACGCCGGGTTCAAGCCGGAGGTCATGCCGGGCATCCTCAAGGGCAACGCGGTGCGCTTGCTGGGCCTGGGCGCCTGACATGGACGCGCCGTTCCGCTCGCTCGCGGACATCGAGGCGCTGGAGCGGCTGCCGTATGAGGAAGCGATTCCGGCGCGCACGACTTATGGATTGATCGCACGTGCCGCGGCGCTGCATGGCGGCCGGCCGGCGTTCGTCTACTTGCCCGATGGCAACCTGGACACGCCCGCGCGGCGTGTGACGTACGCCGAGTTGCTCGCGCAAGTCAATCGCGCGGCGAATCTCTTCAACGCGATGGGCCTCGCCACCGACGATTCGGTCGCGATCCTCGCCCCCAACATTCCCGAGACGCAGTTCGCTTTGTGGGGCGCGCAAGTCGCGGCGCGCGCCTGCCCGATCAACTACCTGCTGCAGCCCGCGCACATCGCGTCGCTGCTGAGAGCCGCGAACGCGAAAGTGATCGTCGTCCTTGGCCCGAACGACGAACTCGATCTCCAAACCACGCTGCGCGAAGTGCTGGCGCTGCACCCTTTGCCCGTATTGCAGATCCGCGCGGGCGGGAACTTGCCGTTGACGGCTGTGATCTTCCAGAACGCACTCGCATCGCAGAACGCGGAACTCGACTTCGATCCGCATCTCACGCCCGACCGCATCGCCGCGTGCTTCCACACCGGCGGCACCACGGGCGCGCCGAAGCTCGCGCTGCACACGCACGGCAACGAGGCGCACACGAGCTGGTTCGCGCATCGGTTCTATGGGTTCGACGAGAACACGGTGGAGGTCAACGGCTTCCCGCTGTTTCACGTCGCGGGCGCGTTCGTCTATGGGCTCTCGCTGCTCGCAGTGGGTGGGACGCAAGTGCTGCCCACACTCACCGGCATGCGCAATCCGCAGTTCGCCCGGAACTACTGGAAGTTCTGCGAGCGCGAAGGCGTGACGGCGCTCGCGTGCGTGCCGACGATCCTCGCTTCGCTGGCGAACCTGGCCGTGGATGCGGACATCTCGCGCATCCGCGTGGCGTACACGGGCGGATCGCCGCTGCCGACCGAATTGGCCGCGCGCTTCGAGCGCGAGCCGGGCATTCCCGTGCGCAACATCCTGGGCATGACGGAATGCGCGGGGCTCGTGTCCATCGAACCTTTCGGTGCGCCGCGTGTCGCCGGTTCGGCTGGCCTGCGGTTGCCATTCACCGAGGTGCGCGCGGTGCCATGGCGTGAAGGCGCGGCAAGCCTGGACGAGAGTTGTGCGGTGGGCGACACGGGCGTCATCGTGCTGCGCGGCCCGCATGTCAGCCCCGGGTACAGCGATGCGGCGCGCAACGCCGGCATGTTCGAGGACGGCTGGCTCGTGAGCGGCGACTTGGGGCACATCGATGCGCAAGGCTATCTCCACGTCACGGGCCGTGCGAAGGACGTGATCATCCGCGGCTCGCACAACATCGATCCGTCGCTGGTCGAGGAGGCCTTTCTCGCGCATCCGGCGGTCGCGCTGTGCGCGGTCGTGGGCGAGCCCGATGCTTATGCGGGCGAGTTGCCGGTGGCGTTCGTCACGCGGAAGCCGGGCGCGACGGCAACGGCACAGGAAATTCTTTCGATGGTTTCTCCGCATGTGTATGAACGGCCTGCCACGCCGAAGCGGGTCACGGTGATCGATGCGATGCCCGTGACGGCCATCGGCAAGATCTACAAGCCGGCGCTCAGGCTGCTTGCGATCGAAGTGAAGCTGGGTGAAGTGTTGTCGGCGGTTTGCGGTGCGACGCCGGTTGCCGTTGTGGCAAAGGAGCAGGGCGGCTCGGCGGTTGCCGTGGCGAGCGTCGGATGCGACTTCGATGCGGCACTGGACAAGCGGTTGCGGGAAGCACTTGCGGCGATCGCCGTGAAGACGGAATTCGTCTTCGGCTGTCATGCCGGACTCGATCCACTGCTGTCCGGTAAACATTTTCAAGTGAACAGGCTGGGCTGAGCGGCGGCGA
>JAZKIF010000089.1:0-11959 GCA_040385005.1 Pseudomonadota bacterium | reverse complement strand
ACGATGAGGCCGGTGGCTGGGGTGGGTCGGGCGCAGGTGCATTCGCGGCCGTACGGAACATGGCACGCCAACAGCGGTGTTCGCGGCACAGCATCACGCCGGTCCTGCTGCTGGACCGCGCGGTCTCCGGAGAACGGCCCACCCCAGTCGCCGGCCGACCGCCACTCAGGTGGAATACAGCAGTTCCCCCTAAAGAAAAAGCCCCTTGTGCTTGTCCCGCAACAAGTTCTTCTGCACCTTGCCCATCGTGTTGCGCGGCAACTCATCCACCACGAAGCATTTCTTCGGGATCTTGAAGTTCGCCAGCTGCGATTTAAGCTTCGAGACGATCTGCTCACCGTCTATCCGAACACCCGGTTTCGCGATGACAACCGCGATCCCGACTTCGCCGAAATCAGGGTGCGGCACGCCCACGAGCGCACTCTCCGCGACGCCGGGCATGTCGTTGATGTAGCCCTCGATCTCCGCCGGGTACACGTTGTAGCCGCCGCTGATGATGAGGTCCTTGCTGCGCCCGACGATGGTCACGTAGCCCTGGCTGTCGATCTTGCCGACGTCGCCGGTCTTGAACCAGCCGTCGGCGGTGAACTCCTCTTTCGTCTTCTCGGGCATGCGCCAATAGCCCTTGAAGACATTCGGACCGCGCACCTCGATGTTGCCGATCTCGCCGGCCGGCACCGCTTTGCCGTCATCGCCCGAAACACGCACGCCGACGCCGGGCAACGGAAAGCCGACCGTGCCGCCGCGGCGCTCGCCCGCCTTCGCGTCGTATGGGTTGGAGGTGAGCATGATCGTCTCGCTCATGCCGTAGCGCTCCAGCAGCGTGTGGCCGGTGCGCGCCTTCCAGTCGCTGAAGGTCTCGACCAGCAACGGCGCGGAGCCGGAGATGAAGAGCCGCATCGTCTTCACCGCGTCGCGATTCAGCGTGGGCTCGGCGAGCATGCGCACGTACAGCGTGGGCACGCCCATGAACACCGTCGCGCCCGCCATCTTCTCGATCGCGAGGCGCGGGTCGAACTTGTGCAACCAGATCATCTTGCTGCCGTTGAGCAGCGCGCCATGGAGCGCGACGAACAGCCCGTGCACGTGGAAGATGGGCAGCGCGTGGATCAGCACGTCGCCCTCCTTCCAGCCCCAATAGTCTTTCAGCACCCGTGCGTTCGACAGCAAATTACCGTGCGAGAGCATCGCGCCCTTGCTGCGGCCGGTGGTGCCGCTGGTGTAGAGGATGGCGGCGAGATCATCCTTGCTCGCAACGGCCGGCTCGTGCCAGTCGAGCTGGTGCGCCGCGCGCTCGAGCAGCGAGCCCGTGCGGTCGTCGTTCAGCGTGAAGACGTGTTCGGTGCCAGCCTTGAAAGCGATCTTGCTGACCCAGCCGAAATTCTTTCCGCTGCACACCACGACGGCGGGCTCGGCGTTGCCGATGAAGTACTCGATCTCCGCGCTCTGGTACGCCGTGTTGAGCGGCAGGAACACGTAGCCCGCGCGCAGCGTCGCGAGGTACAGCATCGCGGCTTCGACCGATTTCTCCACCTGCACCGCGATGCGCGAGCCCGCGGGAATCTTCAATGAGACCAGCAGGTTGGCGATCATCGCCGTCGCACGGTCGACGTCGCGCCAGGAATACGTGAGGCCGGTGTCGGTTTCGATGGCGGCCGCGTCGAGGTCGCGCGGAAAGGCCGCGCGAATTGCGGCGAAAAGATTCTCGTTGTTCATGGTGCCCGCAGGAAACTGGAAAATGAAAACTAGAAGCGCGCCGGCCGTTTCTCGAGGAAGGCCGCGATGCCTTCGCGGTGTTCGGCGCTGTTGGCATAGCGGTAAGCCTGCGCGATGGTGCCCGCACCGGCGGAGACGCTGCGCAGCGTGCGCTTGTTCAGGCGCGCCGCCTGCGGCGATAGAGCCGCGATGCGCGCCGCGCTTTCTTCGGCTTGCTTCGCCACCTCGCCGTCGGCCGTGACGCGGTTCAGGAACAGGCGCAATTTCATTTCGGCAGCGGTGAGGATCGCGGCTTCGAACAGCATCTCGCGCGTCGTCGCGTCGCCGGCGGCACGCAGGACCACTTCGGCTTCGCGCGGCGCCATCGGGAATCCCAGCTTGGCAATGGGCGCGCCGAACTTTGCCGATTCACCCGCGATGCGGATGTCGCAGCAGCTCGCGATCTCCATGCCCGCGCCCATGCACGCGCCCGAGATCTGCGCGACGACTGGCACGTCACACGTGAGCATTGCCTTCAGGCCGCCCCACACTTCGTCCTCGTGGAAAGCGCGCAGGGCGTTCTCGTCGAAGCGGAAATCCGGGTACTCCGAAATGTCGCCGCCCGCGCAGAAGGCATCGCCTTCGCCGGCCAGGATCACGCACCGGTGTTCGTTCAAGGTATGAATGCCCTCGAACACGGCCCGCAATTCCCGCCACATCGCGCGCGACATGGCGTTGAGCTTGACGGGATGGGACAGCGTCACCCGTGCGATCGCGCCTTCCGTCGTGAGCTGGATTTGTCCCGGCATGGCGGCGGTCAATCGAGCTTCGCGCCGGAAGCCTTCACCACGCCCGACCAGCGCTTGACTTCGCCGCTGACGAACGCGCCGAACTGCTGCTGCGTGAGGTTGGGGAACTCCGCGCCGTTGCTGGCCCAGATCGCCTTCAACTCGTCGGTGTTGATCGCCTTGCGCACTTCATCGGCGACGTGGCCCATGACATCGGAAGGCGTGCCTTTCGGCGCCCACAGGCCGTACCACGTCGTCACCGTGTACTCAGGCAGGCCGACTTCGGCCGCGCACGGCACATCCGGGAATGCCGGATTGCGCTTCGTGCCCGAGACCATCAGCGCGCGGATGCGCCCGCCCTTGATGTGCGCGGCGGATGAACCCAGGCCGTCGAACATCATGTCGACGTTGCCCGAGATCAAATCCTGCAGCGCGGGACCCGCGCCGCGGTACGGGATGTGCGTGATGAAGGTCTTGGTTTGCTGCTTGAACAGCTCACCCGCGAGATGGTGCGAGGTGCCGCTGCCCGCCGAGCCGTAGTTGTAGCGGCCGGGGTTCTTGCGCATCAACTCGAGAAAACTCTTGAAGTCCTTCGATTCGATGCGGCGCGGGTTCACCACCAGCACCTGGGGCACGCCGGCCACCAGCGTGATCGGCAGGAGATCCTTCTCGAGGTCGTAGTCGAGCTTCGGATACATCGAAGGCGCGATGGTGTGGTGCACGGCGCCCATGAAAAGGTTGTAGCCATCGGGCGCGGCGCGCGACGCGATGCTCGCGCCGACGGTGCCGCCCGCGCCGCCGCGGTTGTCGATGATCAGTTGCTTGCCGGTCTGCTTGGCGAACTGCGCGGCGAGCGGGCGCGCGAAGGCGTCCGTGCCGCCGCCAGCGGGAAATGGCACGACCATCATTACCGGCCTGGCGGGCCAGGCTTGCGCATGCGCGAAGGGAGCGAGCGATGCCGCGCCGGCCGCGGCGGTGGCGCGCAGAACGTCGCGCCGCGAGAAACGGGAATTCATGGGTTTGTCTCCTTTGTTATGAATTGCCTGGACTTAAAAATACAGGTCTTCGATCCCGCCAGAAATCGGGATTTGTCCCTGCGCGACCATCGCGCGATGCTTGTCGAGCCGCTTGGGGTCATACAAATAGTTGACCATGAGGCCATAAGATTGCTTGAGGCCCTTGGGTGATGGATCGCCCCCCCAATTCAGGCGCTCCACCCGCGCGCCGTTGCCCAGGTGAAAGCGCGCGACCGAATCCAGCGGCTTGCCATCATGCACCTCCTTGCCGAGGTATTGGGCGGCCCATCCCAGCAGAGCGGTGCGGTGCGGCGACTTCGGCGGCAAGTCCAGCGGGTTGTCCAGTTCGGCGAGCAGCACCGCGGGTGCGGCCTTCTGCATCCACGCGCGCAGCCCCGGGATCGGCGAGAGCGTCGCGAAGGTTTTCAGCTTGGGGAATTCCGCTTTCAAGGTTTCGACGACGCGCTTGATCAGCGAATCGCCGAAGCTCACGCCGCGCAACCCGGTCTGCGTGTTGCTGATCGAATAGAAGATCGCCGTGGTGGCTTTCGCGAGATCGCTCGGCGCGGCGGCCTCGTCCAGCAATGGCGTGATGCTCGCGGCCATGCTGTCCATCAGCGCCACCTCCACGAAGATCAGCGGCTCGTCCGGCAGGCTCGGATGGAAGAAGCCGTAGCAGCGGCGATCGCTGTCGAGCCGGTTCTTCACGTCGGCCCAGCTGCGGATGTCGTGCACCGCCTCGTACTTGATGAGCTTCTCCACGAGCGAGGCGGGCGAGTCCCAGCTGATGCGCCGCAAATCAAGGAACGCGACGTCGAACCAGGTGGAGAACATGTACTCCATCTCGACGTCCAGCGCGCGCAGTCGCCGGTCGGATTTGAGCTGCGGCTGCAGATCCGCACGCATGTCCACGAGGAAGCGGATGCCGCCGGGCGCCGCGCTGAAGCGCTGCAACAGGCGCCGGCGCGGCGACACCGTCGCGCGCCGGAACAGCACTTCAGCCGCGGCTTCGTCGGGCGTTCCCACCGCCGCCGCGTACTGCGCCTGCGCCGCCTTGACGTTCTCCGGGTCGGCCAGGAATTGCTCGCTCATCAGCAGCCACATGTCCTGCCGCTCCTCGCGTGTCGCGCGGGCGTACCACTGCATCACTGCCTGCGCGCGCCGGCCGCCCTCCACTTCGCTCACCGAGGGCTCGATGACGGCCTGCAATTCCGTCAACGTGCGGCGCAGGACGCGCGGCGACAGCGCCTCTGCATGGCGGCGCAGCGTGGCCTTCAGGCGCTCGCGCGTGGAGCGCATGACGATGTCATTCATGGCGTAAGCCTCGATTTCTGGTTGCGGGCGAGATTGCGCAGCGCTTCGCGCTGGCGCGTGAGGTGGGTGCGCATCGCCGCTTCCGCGCCTGCCGGGTCGCGGGCCTTGAGCGCGGCGAAAACGGCGAGATGCTCCGACAGGCTCTGGTCGAGGCGGCCGGGCGCATGCAACTGCTGCAGGCGAGCGAGCTTGACCATCTTGCGCAAATCGCCGATCACCTGCGCGAGCCAGCGGTTGTCCGCGAGCGTGATGATCGCCTCGTGGATCGCGAAGTTCACGGCGTAGTAATCGTTGATGCGCTTCGCCTTCGCGTGCTTTTGCAGCTTGTCGTGCAGCGACTGCAGGGCCTCGATGTCCGCGTCGCTCGCGTTGGTCGCGGCCTCGCGGGCGCACTCGCCTTCCAGCAGGGCGATGACGGGGAATATCTGGTCGAGGTCCTGTTCGGTCACCTCGTTCACGAAGCAGCCGCGGCGCGGCTCATGCCGCACCAGCCCTTCCGCCGTGAGCACCTTCAACGCCTCGCGCAAGGGCGTGCGGGAAATTTCCATCTGCCCGGCCAGCAGCACTTCGTCGAGGAACGTGCCCGGCATCAACTCCCCCGCGAAGATGCGGCCGCGCAGCTGCGCCGCGACTTCGTCGTGCATGGAGTTGTGGACCAGGCGCATGGGTGATTTTTGATAATTACGCGTAATTATAGACACGGAAAGTCCGCGCGTGTCGGGCTTTTGTTCGCGTTAGCAGGCTAACGATCGCGGGCGTTTCCCCAATGCCGATCTGGCGCGTTTCGTGCTACAAACCACTGGCCCTCCGGCAGCGTTCACCCGCTGGCCGCAGCTGTACAAGAAAGCATCCACATGACCTGGTCGATCATCGCGCGCGACGCCTCCGGCGCATTCGGCATCGCCATCGCAAGCCGATTTTTCGCGGTGGGCGCGCTGTGCCCTCATATCAGGAGCGGGGTCGGTGCGGTCGCGACGCAGGCGCTGGTCAACCCATCCTATGGACCCGCGGTGCTGAACGTGCTGGCCGAAACGGTCGCGCCCGAGGAGGCGCTTGCGCGCATCACACGCGCCGACGAAGGCCGGGACCACCGGCAGGTGCACGCGATCGATCTCGTCGGGCGCACATCCGCATTTACCGGAGCGTCCTGCATCGATTGGTGCGGACACACCGCCGGCGACGGCTTTTCGGCGGCGGGCAACATGCTTGCCGGCCCACAAGTCATCGAGGCGACCGCGCAGGCTTATCGGGAAAACGCAACTCTCCCCTTCGCCGAACGCCTTATCGCCGCACTCGCCGCGGGCGAGGCGGCCGGCGGCGACAAGCGCGGCAAGCAGGCCGCGGCCCTGCTCATCTACACGACGGAAGCGTACAGCGCGCTCGACCTGCGCGTGGACGACCATCCCGAGCCGATCGAGGAATTGAAGCGCCTGCACGACAAGAGCCTGGAGCGGTATCAGCCTTTCACCGCCTTCCTGCCCTCGCGCGCGCGGCCGGCCGGCATCACCGACCGCGAAGTAATCGAAGCGGGCATCGAACGCTTCCATGCGCAGCGGCCCGGCTCCCTCCAGTGACACCGATGAATCCGACGACGGCCTTGCTGGAAGTCGAGGGCCTGCGCACCAGCTTCCGGCTCGAGGAAGGCGGCGAGTTCCACGCCGTGGACGGCGTGAGCTTTCGCGTCGAGCCCGGCCGCACGCTCGGCATCGTGGGCGAATCCGGCTGCGGCAAGAGCGTCACTTCGCTGTCGATCATGGGCCTGCTCCCCAAGGGCCAGGGACGCATCAGCGCGGGCTCTGTGCGCTTCGAAGGCAAGGACCTCGCGACGCTTTCTCCTGATGAGATGCGCGGCTTGCGCGGCAATCGCATGGCGATGATCTTCCAGGAGCCGATGACTTCGCTCAACCCGGCGTTCACCGTCGGCGACCAGTTGATCGAAGGCATCCGCGTGCACCGGAACATGAGCATGCAACAGGCGCGCGAGCACGCGATCGAGATGCTGCGGCGCGTGCGCATCCCCTCGCCCGAGCAGCGCATCGACGAGTACCCGCACAAGATGTCGGGCGGCATGCGCCAGCGCGTGATGATCGCCATGGCGCTCGCGTGCGAGCCGAAGCTGCTCATTGCCGACGAGCCCACCACGGCGCTGGACGTCACGATCCAGGCGCAGGTGCTCGCGCTCATGCGCACGCTGCGCGAAGAGACAGGCACGGCCATCATCCTCATCACGCACGACCTGGGCGTCGTCGCTGAACTCGCCGACGAAGTCGTGGTGATGTATTCCGGCCGCATCGTCGAGCGCGCGCCGGTGCGTCGGCTGTTCGCGCATCCCCAGCATCCGTACACGATCGGCCTGTTGGGCTCGATCCCCAGCCTGCACCACGAGCAGGAACGGCTGCACGCGATCGACGGGCAGGTGCCCACGCCGATGACGCGCTTGGAGGGTTGCCGATTCGCGCCGCGCTGCCCGTTCGCCATCGACAAGTGCAGGCAGGAAGCCCCGCCGCTGTTCGATCTCGGCGAAGGCCAGGAAGCCGCGTGCTGGCGCGCGCCGCTCGAAGTTGCGCTGGGGTTCGCGGCTGAGGAGGCAACGCAATGACCGCCCTGCTCCGCGTCGACACCTTGGTCAAGCATTTCCCGATTCACAAGCACCTGTTCGGAAAGCAGACCGATGTGGTGCACGCGGTCGATGGCGTGAGTTTCGAATTGCGCTCGGGCGAGACGATGGCGCTGGTCGGTGAATCGGGCTGCGGCAAGTCGACGGTGGGCCGGTTGGTGCTGCGCCTGCTGGAGCCGACGTCGGGCAAGGTCTGGTTCGCGGGCGAGGACTTGAGCGCGTTGCCGCCGCCGGAGCTGCGTGCGAAGCGCCGCGAGCTGCAGATGATTTTCCAGGACCCGTATTCGTCGCTGAACCCGCGCATGACGGTGGAGCAGACGCTGGTCGAACCGCTGGGCCTGCACGGGCTCGCGCGCGGGCGCCATCGTGAGCGTGCCGCCGAATTGATGGACCTCGTGGGTCTTGCGCCGCAATACCTGCAGCGCTATCCACATGAATTCTCGGGCGGTCAGCGCCAGCGCATCGGCATCGCGCGGGCGCTTGCGGTGGAGCCGCGCCTGGTCGTGTGCGACGAACCGGTGTCCGCGCTGGACGTGTCGATCCAGGCGCAGATCATCAACTTGCTGCAGGACCTGCAACGCAGGCTGGGCCTGGCGTACGTTTTCATCGCGCACGACCTGGCCGTGGTCAAGCACATCGCCTCGCACGTGGCCGTGATGTATCTCGGACACATCGTCGAATATGCGGACAAGCGCAGCCTGTTTGCGACGCCGCGCCACCCTTACACGCAAGCACTGCTCTCGGCGATCCCGCTGCCGGAGCCCGGCGCGCGCGGCGAGCGCATGCTGTTGCAAGGAGATGTGCCCAACCCCATCGCGCCGCCTTCAGGTTGCCGCTTCCGCACGCGCTGCCCGTATGCGCGCGAGCGTTGCGCGCAGGAAGTGCCCGTACTGCGGGAGAGTGGCGGCCATTCGGTGGCCTGTCACTTCTGGGAAGAGATCACGCCGCCGGAAGCTGCCGTCGCGATGGCAAGGCCGGCGGTGAATGAGCGGTTGGTGCGCCTGCAGTCGGCATTTCGCACGACTGCAGCTGAATTGGTTTGATCCATGGTGAAGCAAGAAAGGAAGACACGATGAACAGCAAATTGGTGATGTCCCTGGTGCTGGCGGCCGCCGCATCGGCAACCGGCGCGCAGACCCTTCGCATCGGGCTCGCGGAGGATCCGGACGTGCTGGACCCTTCGCTGGCGCGAACCTTCGTCGGCCGTATCGTCTTCGCGTCGCTGTGCGACAAGCTCGTCGACATCGACGAGAAGCTCAACATCGTCCCGCAGCTCGCGACCTCGTGGCAATGGTCGCCGGACGGCAAGGCGCTGACGATGAAGCTGCGGCCCGGCGTCACGTTCCACGACGGCGAGAAGTTCGACGCCGCCGCCGTCAAGTTCAACATCGAGCGGCACAAGAACATCGCGGGTTCCAACCGGCGCGGTGAATTGCTGCCGGTGACCACGGTGGACGCGGTCGACGACATGACGGTGCGCCTGAACCTCACCGCGCCCTTCTCTCCCCTGCTCACCGTGCTTGCCGACCGCGCGGGCATGATGGTGTCGCCCAAGGCGGCGCAAGCGAACCCGACCAGCTTCGGCAGCAAGCCGGTGTGCTCCGGCCCGTTCAAGTTCGTCGAGCGCATCGCGCAGGACAAGATCACGCTGGAGCGCTACCCCAACTACTGGAACAAGGCGCAGATCCACTTCGACAAGGTCGTCTTCCAGCCGATCGTCGATGCCACGGTTCGCCTGGCCAACTTGCGCTCGGGGCAACTGGACTTCATCGAGCGCGTGGCGCCGGCCGACGTCGCGTCGGTCAAGAAGGACGCGAAGCTCGGCATCGCGCGCATCACCGAGCTCGGCTACCAGGGCATCACCATCAACACCGGCAAGAGCGACCTCGCGCAGAAGAACCCGCTGGGCAAGGACCCGCGCGTGCGCGAAGCGTTCGAGTTGTCGCTGGACCGCGCGGGCATCGTCAAGGTGGCGATGGACGGCGAGGCCGAAGTCGGCAACCAGTGGGTGCCGCCGAGCAACAGCTTCTACGCGCGCAACGTGCCTGTGCCCAAGCGCGACATCGCGCGCGCCAAGCAACTGCTCAAGGAAGCCGGCGTGCCCAATCCCACTTTCACGCTGATGACGCCGACCACGTCGGACGCGCAGCGGCTCGCGCAAGTCGTGCAGGCGATGGCGAAGGAAGCGGGCTTCGACGTCAAGATCCAGGCGACCGAATTCGCGACGTCGCTGAACCTTGCGGACAAGGGACAGTTCGACGCCTACGTGCTCGCGTGGAGCGGACGCGCGGACCCCGATGGCAACCTGTTCAGCTTCTACGGCTGCAAGCAGCCGCTGAACTACAGCGGTGAATGCCGGGCCAACTGGGACGACCTGCTCAACCGCTCGCGCAGCTCGCTCGAACCTTCGGAGCGCATCAAGGTCTTCGCGACGCTGGCCGCGGAGGCCGCGAAGGAGCGGCCCATCGTTTACCTCTACCACCGCAACTGGCTGTGGGCCTTCAACAAGAAGCTGACCGGCATGCGCACCGTGCCGGATGGCCTGGTGCGGATCCAGGGCCTGAAGATGCAGTAAGGGACAGGGCAAGCACGCGATGACGCAGTACCTCCTTCGGCGCCTGGCCGCGATCCTGCCGACGATCTTTTTCGTGTCGGTGATCATCTTCGGGCTGCAGCAGCTGTTGCCCGGTGACGCGGCGCAGGTGCTAGCCGGTGAAGACCAGGACCCGAAGGTCGTCGAATACCTGCGCCACAAGATGCATTTGGACGAACCCTTCCCCGTGCGTTACGCGTACTGGATCTCGGGCGTGGCGCGCGGCGACCTGGGCGAATCGCTGCGCATCCAGGAGCCGGTGCTCGGGCTCATCGTGCAGAAGCTGCCGGTCACGCTCGAGCTGGCGGCCATCGCGATGCTGATCGCGCTGGTCATCGGCATCCCGGCCGGTATCGTCTCGGCCGTCGGCAAGGACACGGCCTGGGATTACGCCGCCAACGTGATCGCGTTATGGGGCTTGTCCACGCCGAACTTCTGGCTCGGCATCCTGATGATCCTGTTGTTCTCGGTGCAACTGGGCTGGTTGCCGGCATCGGGCTACGTGAGCCCGTTCGAGGATTTGCGCGCAAACCTGGCCGCGATGATCATGCCGGCCTTCGTACTCGGCAACGCGATCGCGGCGGTGCTGATGCGCCACACGCGCAGTGCGATGCTGCAGGTTCTTAACGCCGACTACGTGCGCACGGCGCGCGCCAAGGGCCTGGACGAGCGCACGGTGGTGCTCAAGCATGCGCTGCGCAATGCGTTGACGCCGATCATCACGCTGGGCGCGCTGGAGTTCGGGACGCTGCTCTCGGGCGCGGTGCTGACCGAGCAGGTGTTCTCGATCCCCGGTTTCGGCAAGCTGATCGTCGATGCGGTCTTCAACCGTGATTACGCGGTGGTGCAAGGCGTCGTCCTGTTCACGTCCACGGTCTACATCGTGCTGAATCTGCTCGCCGATCTTGCGTACTTTCTCGTCAACCCGCGGTTGAGGGGCTGAAGGTTTAACGAACATGAGTGCAGTCCTGCAACCTTTGGTGATGGAACGCGGCCCGACGCCCGCACGGCGCGCATGGCGTCGCCTCCTGCGGCGGCGCGGCGCGATGCTCGGCCTCGTCTTCGTGGTGTTCTTCGTGCTTTTGGCCGTGTTCGCGCCCTACGTCTCCCCGCACGATCCCATGGCCACGAGTTGGAGCGCCGTGCGCAAGGCGCCCAGCGCCGAGTACTGGTTCGGCACCGACGAGATCGGCCGCGACGTTCTCTCGCGTGTGGTGTGGGGCGCGCGTGCGTCGCTGATGGCGGGACTCGTGTCGGTCTGCATCTCGATGGCGCTCGGCGTGCCCATCGGCTTGCTCGCTGCCTACGTCGGCGGCTGGACGGATGGTCTCATCTCGCGCTTCACCGACTCGATGCTCGCGGTGCCGTTCCTGATCCTCGCCATCGCGCTCGCCGCGTTCCTCGGCCCCAGCCTCACCAACGCCATGATCGCGATCGGCGTCTCGGCCACGCCGATTTTCATCCGCCTCACGCGCGCGCAAGTGCTTGCCGTGAAGGTCGAGGATTACATCGAAGCCGCGCGTGCCGTCGGCAATCCGCACTGGCGCATCGCGCTGCGCCACATCCTGCCCAATGTGATGCCGCCGCTGATCGTGCAGTCCACGCTCGCGATTGCCGCCGCGGTGATCGCCGAAGCGAGCCTGTCATTCCTCGGGCTTGGCCAGCAGCCGCCGGCGCCGAGCTGGGGCAGCATGCTCAACACCGCGAAGAACTTCGTCGACGATGCGCCGTGGATGGCGGTGTGGCCGGGCGTTTCGATCTTCCTGCTGGTGCTGTCGTTCAACCTGCTTGGCGATGGGTTGCGGGATGCGCTGGATCCTAAGCACAAGTGATTGCGTGGTTGGGGTGAGCGCTCTGCTGTTCTTGCGCGCCTGCTTGGGGGGCACGGCCGGCGACCGGGGTGGATCGTTCTCCGGGTCTCCTGGTCGCTAGCATC
>JAZKIF010000088.1:0-26760 GCA_040385005.1 Pseudomonadota bacterium | reverse complement strand
TGTGCGCGAACACCCAGTAGCGGCCCCACAGCTCGCGCACGAACGGATGGCAGTTCTCCAGCGCGACGGCGCCCTGTGTCGCCTTGCGGATGTGCGCGACAACGTTGCGGCTCTTGATCGGATAGCGGCGGATGAGCTCGGCCACGGGCGACTCGCAAGCCGGCTGGTGGTCCACGAAATGCCGCAGGCCCGCGCCCTCGAAGAACGCGATGCCCCAGCCATCCGCGTGGTGGTCGGTGCGGCCGCCCCGCTGCGCGAAACCGGTGAAGCTGAACGTCACGTCGGTGGGCGTGTTGCAGTTCATTCCCAGGAGCTGGCACATGGGTCTATTGTGGTCGAGTGGCCGCGCAAACGGCGCAGATGCACGCCTGATTGCGCGCCGGCGCCGGAACGCGCGCGAGCAAGTCAGCAGTGAAATCCACCTGCGTGCACCAGCACGTCTGCTGCTTCGCGCCCGTCTCGCGTTCGATCTCCATCGCGCAGCGATTGGGCTCGCCGCACAGGGGGCAGCGCGAGGGATCGACGAAGGCGCCGGAAGTCATGGAAGCAGTCTAGCGGGATGCTCGCTGTCCAGGAAACCTCAGGCCGCCAGCGGCACGGGCCGCGATTGTGCAAGCGCGTCGATCGCGTGTTGCACCACTTCCTTAGCGTCCACCGGGCGCAGCAGGCGCCGCGCCACCAATCCCTGCAGGCTGCGCCGCGTCATCGAGTGCGGCCGCCCGCCGTGGCTCACGAACATGAACAGCTGGCCCTTGCTGCTGGCCCAGCTGAGTCGCGCGCGCAGCCAGCGCTGCTTGCTGAACAGGTCGACCCACGCGCCTTCCTTCAACCCGTCGATCAGCGTGCTGGCTTGCGCCGGGCCGAATTCGGCGTCGTCGTTGGGCACCGTGTCCTCGAAGCCGCAATGGCGCTGCTCGCGCTCGCGCAGCCACACGTCCTCGCGCACCTGCGGCTGCTGCGCCGGGACGGGCCGCAGGTCCTCGTCGATCGGCGCCGCCGCCAGGTCGTCGCGCAGCGAAAGCCCGCGCTGCTTCGCGCGCAGTTTCAGCACGGGGCGATGCAGCCGCTCCAGCGCCCTGAAGAAAATTTCCGTCTCGGATGGGGCGTGCCCAAGCGCATCGAGGCCCTCGCGCAGTTTCAGCAGGACGCGCGGAATCAGCTCGAACGCGCGCGCGGGGTCCCGCAGGACACTCTCGCGCTTGACGGTCCACAGCAGGTCCGCGACAACGCGGGTGTAGCCGCCTGGGTCGACGTCCGTGCCGCCTTTCGTGATGCGCGCATGCGCGATCACCAAGGTCCAGGGACCGTAGAGAAATTCCTGCACCACGGAGGGCACGCCATCGAGGTCGCTTCGCTGGCTCAGGTCCCAGGCGATCTGGTTGGCTTGCGCCTGGCGCTGTTCCGCCAGCTCGACTTGCCGCACGAGCTGCGCGCGTTGCGCCGCCTCGACTTCGTCCTGCTGCGTCCACTCTTTCGAGAGGCGCGCGAGTTCGCTTTCGAAAGGATGTTCGTCGGCCAGCGACTCGACCTCGTTCAGCGCGTTGAAGCTGGCCGTGACTTTGGCGAAGAAGGCCTCGAATTCGCCCGAGAACTCGTCGTTGAACTTGAAGCTGCGCTGCGCGACGGCCTCCAGCAACCGGCGCGCGGGGTTGTTCTGCTCGGCGAAGAACCGCGGCGAGTGCATCGCGAGCCGGGCGAGCGACGGTTCGAGCGCGACGATCGATTCGCGCACGGGCGCGAGAAGGCGCGGGTCCTGCGCGACCTGCTCGATCAACTGGTTCACCACTTCCAGGCCCATGACCTGGCCGACGCGCTGTGCCTTCCGGCGCAACTTGGTGCGTACCAGGGAGCGCTGGCGCGGTGCGGCGTAGGCGCCCCAGACTTCCTTGCTCAAGGCCGTCTCGGTTCCCACCTCGCGCGCGGGTCGATCAACGGCGGGGATGTGCTCGTAGCGGCGAGCCACCTCGGCTTCTTGCGGTGCTTCGTCCCAGCGCGCCTCGAGCGCGGCAAGTTCCTGGTCGACCTGCTGGTAGTACGCGTGAGCCAGGGGCTGCTGCGCCTGGGGCGCCGCGCCGAAGAGGAAATCGCGCAACGCCGGGCCGCCGATGGCTCGCGTTGCCAATTCCACCCACCCGGAGATCGCGCCCTGCAACACGCCGTGCCCGGAAGCGAGCGGGGCGGAACGCGAGGGCGTGTTCGTCGTGTTCGGAGCGAGCGGGGCTGGCGCCGAATCCCGCGACAGGGGCGCAGGCCCGGTCACGACGCGAAAGTCCGCGGCACGAACTTTCGCGGCCGCGAGCATCTTGCAGCAGGTCTTGTACAGCGCCTTCAAGTCCTCGGCGAGCGGTTCGGCCATGTGGCGCATCCACAGCGACGGAAGCGCCTGCGGCGTGTTGCCCATCACGTTGCGTAGCGCCTGCGCGAACACGGCGGGACGCAAGGGATTGTGTTCCGGCTGGATGCCTTCGAGCTGCAGGGCCGAGCTCATGTACGCGTCGAGTTCCGACAGCGATTGTCCCAGCATCGAATCGAGTTCCTGGGCGAGGCGGGACACCTCGATGGACTGCAACACTTCGTCGTCATCGACCAGCGTCAGCGTGAGGGAAGACGGGCTCGCCATCGGCGTGGCACGCGCCGTCTTGTTCGATTCGATGGCCTTGCGCAAGGCCGAAGGGTAGACGCCGCACCATTCGACGCGCAGCGCGGGCAGCGCCCTGGCGGCCGCCGCGAAGTCTTCACGTGCCGCGCCACCGCGCTTTCGCAACTCGTCCTCGAACGCGGCCCCGGCATGGTCGATGGCGCGGGCGATCATCAACCCCGATTGGGCGATCGCTTCGTCGATGCACGGCCTGACGACGGGAGGTACTGCAGCCATATGGCCGCGAGATTACTTCAAAAGTCGTGAAGGCGCCCCCGTTCGCGTTCTCAGGCTGTCCCGGACTTGACCTTCAGGCGCCACGCATGGAGCAGCGGCTCGGTATATCCACTCGGCTGCTCCAGCCCCTTGAACACCAGGTCGCAGGCCGCCTTGTACGCTGCCGATTTGTCGAAATTGCCGGCCATCGGCTGGTACGCCGGATCGCCCGCATTCTGACCATCGACCACCGCCGCCATGCGCTCGAACGTCGCGCGCACCTGTGGTTCCGCCACCACGCGGTGCAGCAGCCAGTTCGCGATGTGCTGGCTGGAGATGCGCAGCGTCGCGCGATCTTCCATCAGGCCGACGTTGTGGATGTCCGGCACCTTGGAGCAGCCGACGCCCTGGTCGATCCAGCGCACGACGTAGCCGAGGATGCCTTGCGCGTTGTTGTCGATCTCCTGCTGGCGCTCGCTCTCGGTCCACTTCGCCTGCGCGACCACCGGGATCTGCAGCAGGCCGGCCAGCAACGCGTCGTGCTCGGCATCGGCGTCGATGCGCTCCATCTCCTTTTGCACTTCCGCCACGTTGACCTGGTGGTAGTGCAGCGCGTGCAGCGTCGCGGCGGTGGGCGAGGGCACCCACGCGGTGTTGGCGCCGGCCTTCGGGTGCGCGATTTTTTGCTCGAGCATCGCGGCCATCAGGTCGGGCATGGCCCACATGCCCTTGCCGATCTGCGCCTTGCCGCGCAGGCCGCAACCGAGGCCGACGATCACGTTGTTCTTCTCGTACGCCTGGATCCACGCGCTGGTCTTCATGTCGCCCTTGCGGAACATCGGCCCCGCGTACATGGCGGTGTGCATCTCGTCGCCGGTGCGGTCCAGAAAGCCGGTGTTGATGAAGGCCACGCGCGAACTCGCGGCTTCGATGCACGCCTTCAGGTTCACGCTGGTGCGGCGCTCCTCGTCCATGATGCCGAGCTTCACCGTGTTGGCGGGCAGGCCGAGCATCGTTTCGACGCGGCCGAACAGCTCGGACGCGAACGCCACTTCCTTCGGGCCGTGCATCTTCGGCTTGACGATGTAGACGGAACCGGTGCGCGAGTTGCGCACGCCGCCCGCATCCTTGCGTTTCAGGTCATGGATCGCGATGGTAGTCGTCACGACCGCATCGAGGATGCCCTCCGGGATTTCCTTGCCGCCGTCCCACAGCACCGCGGGGTTGGTCATCAGGTGGCCGACGTTGCGGATGAACATGAGCGAGCGGCCATGCAGCGTGACTTCGCCACCGCTCGGGCCCTTGTACTTGCGGTCCGGGTTCAGGCCGCGCGTGAACGTCTTGCCGCCTTTGCTGACCTGCTCTGTCAGCGTGCCTTGCAGGATGCCCAGCCAGTTCGCGTACGCGACGACCTTGTCCTGCGCGTCCACCACCGCGACGGAATCCTCGAGGTCGAGGATGGTGGAGAGCGCGGCTTCGAGCACGACGTCGCTCACGCCCGCCGGGTCCGCCCCGCCGATCGCGGTGCTGCGATCGATCTGGATGTCGATGTGGATGCCGTTGTGAACCAGCAGCAGGGAGGTCGGCGACTTGGCCTCGCCCTGATAGCCGATCAACTGGAAGGGATCGGCGAGCCGCGTGGCGCCGCCCGACTTTTGCGCGACGACGAGGTTGCCGCCGTCGATGGTGTAGCCGACTGCGTCGGTGTGCGAGCCCGACGCCAGCGGCGCCGATTCGTCGAGGAACTTGCGTGCGAACGCGATGACTTTCGCACCGCGCGCCGGGTTGTAGCCCTTGCCCTTTTCGGCGCCGTCGGTTTCGGGGATGACGTCGGTGCCGTAGAGCGCGTCATACAGCGATCCCCAGCGCGCGTTCGCCGCGTTCAACGCATAGCGGGCGTTGAGAATCGGCACCACGAGTTGTGGGCCGGCCTGCAGCGCGAGTTCCGCATCGACATTCGTCGTCGTCGCCTTCGCCCCCTTGGGTGCAGTCACGAGGTAGCCGATCTGCTCGAGGAACGCGCGGTACGCGGCCATGTCGCGGATCGGGCCGGGGTTGGCCTTGTGCCAGGCGTCCAGTTCGGTCTGCAGGCGGTCGCGCTCGGCGAGCAGCGCGATGTTCTTGGGGGCGAGGTCACGCACGATCTCGTCGAAGCCTTTCCAGAAAGCCTGCGCGGTGACGCCGGTGCCGGGCAGGACTTTGTCTTCGATGAAACGGTACAGCTCGGTGGCGACTTGCAGGCCGTGGACGTTGGTGCGGGCGGTCATGTGTTCTCTCTTTCCAGGGAAGCGAAGGTTCAAAAAAATTGGAGGACGTCGCGCAGGCTCGTTCCGGTGCGCGTGGGCTGCGTGCCCAGTTCCTCGAAAGGCAGTTGGTAGCGGTTGACCCACAGCGTGCGAAATCCGTACCAGGTCGCGCCGAGCGCGTCCCAGCCGTTGCAGCTCACGAAGGCGATCTGGCGCGGCTCGAAGCCCGTCGCTTTCGGCCCGAGCGCGTAGGCATCGGGGTGCGTCTTGTACTTGCGGATGCTGTCCACGCTCAGCACGTGATCGAGCAGGCCGTCGAGACCCGCGCTGCGCACCGCCACGCCCAGCATCTGCGGATCGCCATTGCTCAGGATGCCGGTGACGACGCCTTTGTCTTTCAACGCGGCGAGCACCTCCTTGTTCTCGGGGAACGCGGAGAGATGCCGGTACTGGTTCATCAGCCGCTCTTCGCTCTCGGGCGAGAGATCCAGCGTGAGGCGCTTGCAGGCGTAGCGCAGGCCGGCGCGGGTCAGGTCCCAGAACGGTCGGTAGTGCTCGCCGTGATTGCTGGTGGTGACGAGGCGCGTGTACTCGATCTGCTTGTCGCGCCACAGGGTGGCGAGTGCCGATCCTTGTCCGGGGAACAGCTGTTCCGCGAGCAAGCCGACGCTGTACACGTCGAACAGCGTGCCGTAAGCGTCGAAGAGGACAGCCTTGGGTTTTTCCATCCCATGACTGTATTGCGAACCCTGCGCCGCATTAATGGCGTCAAAGTGGAGTGATTCGGGACTTGGCTGCGGCTAATCCTGTTGCGTGGCCAGAAATTTCCGGAGTTTTGCCACCCGAGCTACCGGGACATTGGCCTTCTCGGCGGCGTTGATGACACTGGCAAAGACCTGTTTCACGGATGCATCGAACCTGGTGGACGTGGTGGACGTGGTGGCGTCATCCAGGAACGTCAGCACGCTGGCATACAGAAAGCTCACTGCATTGGAAACATCGCTTGGCATCACAAAGGCCGCGGCGGCCGCACTGATCTGGATAAGTGCTGAGTGCATCCCGTAGGTGCTCAATCGCCCGATCGTCTGGCCCAGCTTCGCTACGTCTCCAATATCTCGATTGCAGACGATGGCGCCTTCGGGAGATAGCCTGAACACGGGATTCGGCTCATTGAAATACTTGTGGATTTCTGCCAACCCTGCCGGATGTTCTTTCATGAATTTCGCCAATCCGACTTGTCCCCCATCGGTTGTCTTCAACCACGCCGTGAATGTTGAAGCGACGTGCGGCTTCGGGTGCATGTTCGCCGCGGCATTTGTCGTTTCGACGAGGCGGTCGAATTCGGGAACGATCGAGACCGACGCTGACAATGATGGGTCGAAGCGCATCGGATCGGCAGGCAGCGTCTTCATGGCATTGGTTGTTTCGACGAAGCGGCGGTCAACTTCGGGGGTATTCGGCGCTACTTGCGGCACAGAAGGGCTGGTCGGCTGCGGCTGCGGCTGCGGTTGATTCTGCGTCGTCGTCGTTGTCGTTGTCGCGGTGAGCGGGGCGAGTTGCGGCACCGGGTTCGGATTCTGGACGAAGGCGTGGAATGCCGGATTGATCGATACATGCGTCGGCCCTGCATCCGCAGTCGTCGGCCCATGAGCCTGAATCAACCCGTTGATCGCTTCCACACACGACGCTGCCGTCTTCGCATCCAATATTTGCGCCTTCCGTGGCTGCACTTGCACCTGCAACTGCGGCTTTGGAATGGCCTGGAACTGCATCTGGCGCTCCCGAAGCGAGGAAGAGTTCGCGTACAGCTCTCTCTTTTGGGCGGTCGCCTTCTTCCTCTCCTTGGCGACCGCGGGCTTCGTGGCCGTGGAAGTCACGGTGCCGGTCTGCGGCGCTTTGGGCAACTCAACGTCAGGTCGAGGGGCCTCGGGCAAATCGACGCCGGACAGGTCCAGGAGTTCAAGATAGGGCGCGGCGCCCAGGGCGGCCAATTGATGGGCCGCATCGGCGTGTTCATCCCGGTGCGGATGCCCTTGCGTCAGCGCGGCGAACATCTCTGTATTGTTTGCGAGGAGCAGCGTTGAGAGCGTCCTGTTGATGGGCTCCGCCAATCCGCCGAACTTCACTGGCGCTGGTGTGCAAAGCGGCGAGAGGATTTCCACGAACGCCGTCAGGTCCAGTTTGTTGCCCGACATGTCGAGCAATTCGAGATTTTCATTGTGCCGAAGCGCCTCGCCGATACGCTGCGCCGTGGCCTGCCCGAAATTGTTGCCGCTCATCCGAAGTTGCTTCAGGGGTGACCTCGCCCCCATCAGATCTCCGACTGCTTTTGCATCCGCATCGCCGAGATTGCAGTTGTTCAGGCATAACTCCTTGATCCCGGAGCAGAGAATGGTTTCGACTGCTTCGGCGAATTTGCCGGGCTCGAACGTCTTACCCGACCAGTCGCGGCGCGCGGCCCCGCCGGCGGTCGATGGGGTGGGCTGGGTTGAAGATGGGCGATGGTTGAGCGAAGCAGGGAACAGGGCGCCGGTGCGAGACATGGGGCTACTCCGAATTTGGCAAGACAAATTTGTCGCACCGCGCACACCCGGGTTCCCCGTCCACGCCATCAGGGACTCTTCGTCCCACCAATCTCCTCATCTACCGCCTTCTGCACCGCCACATAGAACGCCTCACGCGCGCCGCTCGCCGCCGGGTCCCTCGCGCCGCCCGCCCAGTTGGCGTTCGAGACGATCACCAGCTTGCGCTTCGGATCGATGAAGATGCCTTGCCCGAAAATTCCGCGCGCCGCGAAGCTGCCGTCCGCATACGTCCACCACTGGTAGCCATAGCCCCGATTCGGCTGGCCGATGCCAACGCGCGTGGTCGTCGCTTCTGCAAGGTAGCCGTCGGGCACGATGCTTTGCCCGTTGACGCGCGCGCCGCCGAGGATGAACTGTCCCATGCGCGCGTAGTCCCGCGCGGTGGCCTGGATGCAGCAGCCGCTGATCTCCTGCCCGGTCTTGCTCAGGAGCCAGGTCGCTTGTTGCTCCATGCCCGCAGGCACCCAGATCTTCTCGGCGAGATACGTCGCGAGCGGCTTCTTCGTCGCGCGGTTGACGAGGATGCCCACGAGGTTCGTCTCGCCCGTGCTGTAGTTCCAGCGCGTGCCCGCGGGCACGTCGCGCGGCAGGCGGCGCATGTAGCTCACGAGAGAGTCGACGCCGTCTTCGGGCTTGTGGTTGTTGAAGCGCGCGACGTCCGAGTTCGGATCGGCGTAGTCCTCGTTCCACTTCACGCCCGAAGTCATCGTCAGCAACTGCCGCACGCTCACGTCGTCGTACGCCGAGCCCTTCATCTCGGGGATGTATGCGCTGACCTTGTCGTCCATCGATTTGATGAAGCCATCGCGCAGCGCCGCGCCGACCAGCGTGGAGGTGAACGACTTCGCGACCGAAAAACTCGTCCAGCGGCCCGTCGCATCGAAGCCCAGGCCATAGCGCTCCAGGCGCAGCTTGCCGTCCTGCACGATCAACAGCGCTGCGCTGCGCTGGCCGGCCATGTACGTGTCGACGTCGAGCGGCAGGCGAAGCGGCGAACCGGGCGCAAGCGGCATCGGTGCGGCGCCGGGCGCGATCACGCGCGATTTGGCCAGCACCGGTAGCCGGTCGAGCGCGCGAAACGCCGCGTCGCGTTGCGGCTGCGACCAGAAGAGGAGATCGCGGTTGGTGGGGAAAGTCGCGAGCAGGCCCCGCGTTTCCTTGTCGAGGGTGAACCAGCCCGCGGTGGTTACGACGGCAATGACGGCAAGTACCGAAAAGGCAATCTTCCTGATCTTCAAGGTGATGCTCCTTCGAAGGCGAAAGCGTATATTGTCGCCAGCCGGTCTCCGGCTGCGGTTTGAGGGAGGAAGAATGAACGCTCAACGTGCACAGCGCATGCCTGCGCAGCGGCCCGAGTCCCCCGATGTCGATCGCCACGACGCCTCCTACGCGTTCGACGCGAGGCGACCCAACGCGGGCTACGTGGCGAGCAGCCGCTCGCCCTTCCTCTCCACCTTGAGTCCCGGCCGCAGCCAGTGGCGCGCCGCGTCGGCCGTGGTGCTGCTCTCGCTGGCCCTGTTCCTCGCGGTGGCGCCATTCGCCAAGGTACCGCTGCAACCGGTGCCCGCGTTCCTGCCCATCTACCAGTCCGCGCTGGTCGTCGTGGACCTGATCACGATGACGCTGCTCCTCGGGCAATACACCATCCTCAAGTCGCGCGGCCTCCTGGTGCTGGCGTGCGCCTACCTGTTCAGCGCATTGATGGCCATCGCGCATGCCGTGAGCTTTCCCGGCCTGTTCGCCCCGGGCGGGCTGCTGGGCGGCGGACAGTCCACCGCGTGGCTTTACTTTCTCTGGCACGCCGGGTTCCCGCTGTTCGTCATGGCCTACGCGATCCTGAAAGGGCGCGAGCCGGAACGGGCGGCGCGCAGACCCGCCGTCACGGGCGAACTGATCGCAGGCATCGCGCTGACGTTTGCGATCGCCGCAGCCGCGGTGACGCTCGCCCTCTGGGTCCCGTCGGTACTGACGCTGATGACGGGCAGCGTGGACGCACCGGTGAAGGTGCTGGTGGCGACCCTCACCTGGATGGTGGGCATCGCCACGCTGGCGGTCCTGTGGTGGCGCAAGCCCCACTCCGTGATCGATCTGTGGCTGATGGTGGTGTTGTGCGTGTGGGCGGCGGACACCGCGTTGGCCGCGCTGTTCAACAACGGTCGCTATGACGTGGGCTGGTACCTCGGGCGCATCTATGGCCTGGTTGCCAGCAGCTTCGTGCTCGCGGTGTTGCTGCTCGAAAACAGCATGTTGTATGCACGGCTGGTCGAAGCCAATGAGGCGCAGCGGCGACGCGGCGCGGAGTTGCAGCGCCTCAGTACCCAACTCGAAGCCGCCAACCGCGACCTCGACGCGTTCGCGGGAGGGCTCGCGCACGACCTGCAGCAGCCGATCACCACCATCGGCGCGTTCGCGCAGGTGATCCAGAAGCAGAGCGGCCACCTGGTCGGAGCCAGCGACGCGTCGCACCTGCAGCGCATCATCCTGGCCGCCGGCATGGCGCATCGCATGATCCGCAGCTTGCTCGAATTCGCGCGGCTCGGGCAGAAGACGATCGAGCCGGCGCCCGTCGACCTGAACCGATTGGTGCAGGAAGCACGAAGCACTTTGGCGGACGCGGACACGCAGGCCGTCACCTGGAGCGTCGGGCCATTGCCGGTGGTGCGCGGCGACGCTTCGCTGTTGTTGCTGGCGATGGTCAACCTGCTGTCCAACGCCGTCAAATACAGCCGCGGGAGCGACCAGCCGCGAATCACGGTCGAGGCTGAAGCGGATCCCGCTGGTACTCACCGCATCCGGATCAGCGACAAAAGTGTCGGCTTCGAGATGGCGCACGCCGGGCGGCTGTTCCGGCCGTTCGAGCGGCTGCATCCCGCGAACACGTTCGAGGGGACTGGGATGGGGCTCGCCAACGTGCGCCGCATCATGGAGCGGCATGGCGGGTGGGTCGAGGCCGAAGCGGCGCCTGGTGAAGGCGCGACGTTCACGCTCGTGTTTCCTGCCGTGGCGGCCTAAAACCCAAACACCCCCACCGCATTCCCACTCCTGACCTTCTTCATCGCCCCATCCCCCAACTGCGCCGTATTCGCGAACGCCCCTTTCGTGTCATGCACCCAGTGCGGCCAGTCCGTGCCGAACATGACGTGGTCCTCGCCCACGATGTCGATCAGATACTTCAGCGAACGCACGTCGTACGTGATGCTGTCGTAGTAGATGTGCCGCAAATAATCCGTCGGCTTGCGCTTCATCTGCCGGCGGGACTCCAGCTCCACCTCATCGCCCTTCTCGAATCGCCCGACCAGATACGGCAGCGTCCCGCCGCCGTGCGACGCGATCACCTTCATGTTCGGGTACTGGTCGAAGAACCCCTCGAAAATCATGCGCGTGATCGCGAGCGTGGTGTCGAACATGAAGCCCACCGACCAGCTCAGGTCGAACTTCGTCATGTCCATCATGTCCACGCCCGGCGGGTCCGAGGGATGCACGAGCACCGGCAATGCGCGCTTGTCGATCGCGGCCCAGATCGGCGCGAACATGGGATGAGTCAAGCTCTTGCCCGCGACGTTGGCCAGCACCATCACGCCCACGGCGCCCTTGGCGCAGCTGCGCTCCAGCTCCTCGACGGCACGCTGGGGGTACTCCCACGGCAGGGACGCGAACCAGCGGATGCGGTCCGGGTGGAGCGACTGCGCATCCGCCACGTTGTCGTTGGCCTCGCGCGCGGCCTGGCAGCTCACTTCCTCGCCGCCCCAGTAGACGTTGGGGCAGGTGAGCGAGACCACCGAAACGTCGACGCCCGCCTTGTCCATGTGCTCGATGCGCAGGTTCCAGTCGAAGTGGCCCTTCTGCGGCAACACGACGGGCGTGTCGCCGCGGAAGATTTCCTGCTGGCCATCGGGCCGCGTCTTGATGTTGTAGACGCCGCCTTTTTGCTTCAGCAGCTCGAGCCACTTCGTGGTGAACATGTGGGTGTGGACGTCGATGACTGTCATGTTGCTTGTCTCCAATAAAAATCAATGCGAAAGCAATTGCCCGAGGAACGCCCGCAGGCGTGGGCTCTCGGGTTGCGTGAAGAATTCATTCGGCGGCGCGGCCTCGATGATCTGGCCCTGATCCATGAAGATCACGCGGTCGGCCACGCGTCTCGCGAAGCCCATCTCGTGCGTCACGATCAGCATCGTCATGCCGTCGGCGGCGAGGCTCTCCATCACCTGCAGAACCTCGTTGACCATCTCGGGGTCGAGCGATGCCGTCGGTTCGTCGAACAGCACGACTTGCGGTTTCGTACATAGCGTGCGCGCGATCGCCACCCGCTGCTGCTGGCCGCCGGACAACTGCGCGGGAAACTTCTGCGCCTGGTCCGCCAGCCCCACGCGTTCGAGGTAGCGCATCGCCAGCTCATGCGCCTCGCGGCGTGCGACGCCGGTGCCCCAGACCGGGCCCACGGTCAGGTTCTGCAGCACCGTCATGTGCGGAAAGAGGTTGAACTGCTGGAACACCATGCCCACGCGGCGGTTCACGGCCAGCCGCGCAGCGCGAGTGATCGCATCGGCGCCCACGTCGACGCCGCACACGTGCAGCTCGCCCTGCTGGAACGGCTCCAGCAGGTTCACCGTGCGCACCAGCGTCGATTTGCCGGATCCCGAGGGGCCGCAGATCACGACGCGCTCGCCCGGCGCGACGGACAGGTCGATGTCGCGCAGCGCATGGAAATCGCCATACCATTTGTTGATCGCGCGCATGCGCACGATCGGTGAAGCCTGGGACGCTGATTCGTTCATGTTTGTTTTCATCGCGCCGCCTCGAGCCGGCGGCTGTAGCGCGACAGTCCATGACAGATCACGAAATAGACGAGCGCCAGGAAGACGTGGCCGGAGGTGAGGATGTTCGCTTCCCCGACCCAGTCCGGTGACTTGGCGCCGTTCTCCACCGCGCCGAGGAAATCGTTGACGCCGATCACCGAAAGCAATGTCGTCTCCTTGATGACGGCGATCATGATGTTCACGAGCGCCGGCACCACGGCCGTCACGGCTTGCGGCAGCACGATGAGGCGCAGCGCGGCAAAGTCGCTCAGGCCCACCGTGGTTGCGGCCTCGAGCTGGCCGCGGCCGATCGATTGCAAGCCGCCGCGAAAGACCTCGGCTGCCATCGCTGCGTTGAAGAGCGCGAAGGCTCCGAGCGCTCGGGCGAAGAGGTCGACGTTGCCGCCCGGCGGCAGGAACATCGGCAGCAAGGTCGCGGCGATGAAGAGGACGGCCAGCAACGGCACGGAGCGCATCGTCTCGACGAAGGCCGCGCACAGGAAGCGCACGACGGGCCAGCGTGAGCGACGGCCCAGCGCGAGCGCGAGGCCGAGCGGCAATGCGGTGGCGAACGTCGTGAGGGTTGCGACGAGCGTGAGCAACAGCCCGCCCCATTGCGTCGGCGGCACCAGCGGCAGCCCCGGCATGCCGCCGCGCAGCAACAGGAACATCGCCACCGGCAACAGCACGAAGCCGAGCAGCACGCCTTGCAGGCTCGCGGTGTGCCGGCGTCGCACGACCCAGGTCCAGAAGAAAGCGAACGCCGCAAAGGCCGCGCCAGCGCGCCACAGTTCGGGCGATGGGTAGGCGCCCACCAGCCAGGGCTTCCAGCGCGCGGTGATGAAGGCCCAGCACGCGCCCTCGTCGCCCACGCACGCTTCGCTGCTCGCACCCACCCAATGCGCGTGCACGATCGCCCACTCGAAAAAGCGCCAGCCCAAAGTGGCCGACGCCACCAGCAGCAATACCGAGACGACTCCCATCGAAGGCGTGGCGAACCAGGTGCGGCGCCACCGTTCGAGCGGGCGCGACAGATCGGGCGGCACGGGCCGCGCTTCGATCAGCGCTTCGCTCAGGTAGTGCGCCATGTCAGCGGCCTCCACGCCGCAACATGCGGCGATTGGCGATGTTGACGATCAGCGCGATGGCCAGGTTGATCGCCGCGTAGAGCACGACGACGAGCGCCATCGCTTCCAGCGCCTGGCTGGTCTGGCTGAGCACGGTGCCGCCCACGATCTGCATGATGTCCGGGTAGCCGATGGCGGCGGCGAGCGATGAAGCCTTTGCCAGCGTCTGGTATTGGCCGGCCGCCGGCGGCAGCGCGACGCGCATCGCCTGCGGCACCACGACGAGCAATGCGGCGCGAGCGTTGCCAAGGCCCACGGTCTGCGCCGCTTCGAGCTGCCCACGCGGCACGGAGAGAATTCCCGCGCGGAAAATCTCGGCGAGGAACGTGCTGTTATAGATCGACAGGCCGAGCGTGAGCGCCATCAGCTCGGGCAGCAGCACGAAGCCGCCCGCGACGTTCAGGCCTTCTGCACGCGGCATGTCGAAGCCGGGTTGCCAGCCGTCGAAAGCGATGCGAGGAAAGAAGAGGCCCCGGTTATTCAGCAGCACACCGCCGAAGCTGTAGCTGTCCGCGACGCCGGGCAGCAGAGCCATTGCCGAGAAATACCAGAAGAAGATCTGCAGCAGCAGCGGAACGTTGCGAAAGAGCTCCACGTACGCCGTGCAGGCGCCGCGCACGAGCGGATGCGAAGCGAGGCGGCCGAACGCAACCAGTAAACCGCCCAACGTGCTAAACAACGCCGCGAGCGCAACGACGAGGAGGGTGTTCAGCGTCGCGACGATCACGGCGTCACGGTAGGAGGACGTCGGGCCGAACGCGATCAGCGACTGCGCGATCTCGAAGCCCGCTTCGGCGCGCAGGAAGCCGTAGCCGCTCGAGACGCCGAGCACGCGCAGGTTTCCGATGAAGTTGGAAAGGCCGCGCCACGCGAGCCAGCCGACGAGCACCAGCAGCGCGATCTGGATTGCATAGCCCGGCAGGCGCTCGACGAAGACAGCGCGGGACATCCTCGGGCGATGGAGCACCGTCATGGCGGAAAAGAAGAAGGGGCGCCTTGGCGCCCGTTGGGTATCAGCGAATCGGGATCGCCATCATCACGCCGCCGTTGGCGACGAGGGCGTTGCGCCCGCGCTCCAGGCGCAGGGGCGTCTTCGGCCCGACGTTGCGCTCCCAGATGTCACCGTAGTTGCCCACGGCCTTGATCGCCTTGTAGGCCCAGTCGTTGTTCACGCCGAGCTTGGCGCCGAAGTCGCCGGTGGTGCCGAGCAGGCGTTGCACGTCCGGGCTTTGCGAGCTCTTCTGCGCCTCCACGTTGGCCTGGCTCACACCCAACTCCTCTGCGGCCACCAGCGCGTTCAAGGTGAAGCGCACGAGCGCCTCCCAACGCGGCTGTCCTTGCGCGACGATCGGGCCGATCGGCTCGTTCGACAGCGTTTCGGACAGCACCTTGAAGTCGTCCTTGTTCGGCAACTTGGTCAGGCGCGCGGCGAGGCCGGAGCGGTCGTTGATCGCCGCATCGCAACGCTTGGCGACGAACGCGTCCCAAGCCTGTTCCTGCGAGGCGAACGTGACGATCTTGTACTTGAGCTTGTGCGCGCGGAAGTAGTCGGCCACGATCAGTTCCGACGTGCTGCCCTGCGCCGTGCAGATGGTGGCGTTGTTCAGGTCGGCGATCTTGTTGGCCTTGGACTTCTTCGTCACGGCGAATCCCTGGCCGTCGAAGAACATCACCTTGGCGAACTTCATGCCGCCGACATCGCGGCTTTGCGTCCAGGTGAAGCGGTGCGTGAGGACGTCGACGGCTCCTGTGGGCAGGCCCGCGAAGGCCGTTTTCAGGTCCATCGGCACGAGCTGGATCTTGCTGTCGTCGTCCAGCGCCGCGGCGGCTATCGCCTTGCACAGGTCGACGTCGAAGCCGGTTCGCTTGCCCGCGTTGTCTTCCGCGGAGAAGCCCGGCGCCGCGAGGGTGACGCCGCACTTGACGACGCCGTGGGCCTTCACGTCGTCCAGCACGTCGGCCCGCGCCGGGTTGGCCAGCGCTGCGAAGGCGGCCACGCCGGCCAGCGTCCTGGCGACGGTCCAAAGAGTGTCGGCTCTGCTCATGTTTATCTCCAGCTTGTGTTCGGAACAACGCGGGGATCCGCGGCCCGTTGCTTGGCGCCAGTGTAGCTTTCGCCCCTCTGTAGTCCATCGGGCAAACCACGATAAATCGGAAGCATGCTTACACGAAATCGGGTGCATGAAGCGCCGCTGCGTCGCGGGACGGATGCTCGGGCAGGCTGCGCGCGTGACGAGAGCCTGTCAAGGGTGTTTGCCTAGTCATTTGGTGGGGTGACAAAGTCGTCTTGTAGGCCTAGAGTGCTCTTCGACGCCTTGGAAAGCGTCAATATCACTTAAACCATTCAAGGAGGATTCCATGCAAGACAACAAGACGACAAGCAGTGCCCGCGAGGTGATCAACTTCAACCTGAACAAGGAAGACCTGTTGCTCATGGGCCAGGCGGTGGCCCGCATGCAGGTCACGGGCGACTACAGCGCCTCCGAGCCGGGCGTGTTCACGATCCGCAACCATTCGTTCAGCGCGGATCACCCGGGTGCATTCACCATCCGAAACCACAGCTTCAATCCGAAGAACCCGGGTGCGTTCACGATCCGGAACTACGCGTTCAAGAGTTGAGGACGCGGGCTTGAGACCCGGCGGCGGCCGCATTGCCGGCCGCCGCCTTCCCGCGTAGAACAACCCGAAGGAGGAAGCCGTGCATCACCTGACCGCACTCATCAAGAACGATCTTCACCGGCATGGCCATGCGCCGCACGAGCGCTACACCGCGATGCTGGATCACGCATTCGACACCGCGCCGCCTCCCTTTGGCGCCGCATGGTTCGGGCGCGCCTATTTCGACCTGGCGCGCGACAAGGAATGGTTCGCCAATTCGCTGGTCGCGAACTCCGCGCTCGAGGGCTACGGCGCCACGCAGATCTGGAAATTCTCCAACCGGCTCGGCAACGACGACTATGTGGCGGCCGTACGGCAGCACGCGCTGGACGAGTCCCGGCATTCCACGATGTTCGTCAGCATGCTCAACCTCACCTTCCCGGGGATTGCCATCGACGACCAGGCGGCGCAACGCATCGCGCAGCAGCAGCCGCGGCTCGGGCCGGGCCGCCTTCCGCCCGACGACCGGCTGCCCGCGTCCGAACGCATGGGCGAGACGGAAACCCTCAACGAGCTCGTGCAGGTCCACATCACCGAGATCAGGGCGCTGGTGCTGCAATACCTGCTTCGCTCCGTCATCCAGGTGTATGCGCCGGGCGAGAACCAGGAGCGCATCCGGATGTTCACCGACTCGCTGATCCGTGACGAGACGGCGCACATCGGCTACACCGCCTCGATCTTCGAGGCCGCCGATCCGGACCACCATGATTTGCTGATGCACCTGTTCGAGGACCGGGTCAGGGACTTCAACGACCTGACGATGATCGAATTCGAGCGCGAACAGATCGCGATCTGACGGATGCCGTCCCCGCAGATACTCGATCGGCTGTTCCAGCCGATGCCGGCGAACGACTTCATGTCGCAAGTGTGGGAGAAGCGGTATCACCACGCCTGCCGCGCCGACGATCGCTACTTCGCCGATCTGGCCGGGGACGTGAATCTCGGCGAGCAAATCTGGCGCGCCCAGGGTTCATGGGCGGGATTCAGCCTGGGCAGATCCAGGACATCGCCGCGCGAGTGCGCCTATCTGAGCCAGCCGCTCACGGAAGGGGCCGTCCGTGCCGCGCTGCGCGAGGGCTACACCCTCGTCGTCAACGACGTGCAGAACGCCAGCGCGACCGCCGCGCGGTTGTGCCGTGCGATGGAGGCGGCATTCTGCGCGCGCGCCAACGCGAACCTCTACCTGACGCCGGCGGGCTGCCAGGGCCTGGATGCGCACTACGATGACCAGGATGTGTTCGTTCTCCAACTCGAGGGCGCCAAGGTGTGGCACCTCTACGATGACGCGGGCCGTGCGTTGCCGCTGGATGACGAGGCATACCAGGCGCCGGACCTGGAGGGCCGCACACCAACGCGCGTGGCTCTCGCGCCCGGCGATGTCCTGTACGTTCCCCGCGGGATCGTCCACGAAGCGCACACCGAGCATTCGTCGTCGCTGCACATGACGATTTCTGTCTCCTCCATCCGTTGGGCGTCTTTCGTGGCGAGGTTGTGCGACACGATTGCGCGGAGCGAGCCATCTCTGCGGCGGGCCATTCCACCCGCCGTGCTTCGAGGCGACGTGCCGATCACCGGTCGGCATTGGGATGACTTGCTGTCCGTGCTCTTGCCGAATCTCACGGAACCCGCCATGGCGGGGCAGGCGCTCGGCGCCCTGCGTTCACAGGTGATGGGTTCCATGCGCAGGTTGCCCTCGGCGGACAGCGCGATACTGCCGCCGCGGGGCGCCGTGCAAGCGGAACGCTTCCGCATCGCGCCCGACCAGGTCTGGTTTCTCACCGTCGGCGACGGCGTGTTGAATCTGTCGTTCATCGGAGCGGACATGACGATGCCGTCCCGCTTCGAGCCGCTGGTTCGCAGGATCTGCGACGGGCAACCCGTCGACGTCGAGACGCTGTCGGCGGGAGAGCCGCACGACCAGATTCGCCGGCTCCTCGACCAGTTGGTCGCGGCGGGGTTGCTGGTCGCCTGCTAGACCTTGCCGCTCAGCCTCCGCGCCGCCTCCAGCACCGGCTTCGCATAGCGCTCGTCATAGCGGTGGCTCGGCATGGTGAGCGTCACGGACGCCGCGATGCTTCCATCCGCGTGGAACACCGGCGCGGAAATGCCGGCGACGCCCACGAGACGATCGTCCTTCGCCGCGTGAAAACCGTGCTCGCGAATGCCTGCGAGCACCTTGCGCTCGGCCGGGCGCGCGATCTTCACCAGCCCGTCATCGAACGCCGTCAACACCCGCCCGCCGGTGCCGCGGTTGAGCGGCAACACGTCCCCCGCGCGGATGTGGTCGCGCACCGGGTGCGGTGAATCCACGCGATACAGGCACAGCCGCATCGCATCGGCGCCGTGTCCCTGCTTCACGTTGTAGGCCGCGCTCTCGCCGGTCGCCGCCACCAGCTTGCGCAACTCGGGCAGCACGATTCGGTCGAGCGAGAACGATGCCGCATAGAGGCCATGCAGCCGCGCGACTTCCGCGCCCAACGCATAGCGCCCGTCCTCCTGTCGTTGCAGTAGGCCCGCATGCTCCAGCGAGGCAATCAGTCGCAAGGCGGTGCTCTTGTAGAGCTGCGTGCGCTGTGCCAGCTCAGCCAGGGGGAGCGCGATGTCCCCGGCTTGAAACGCGGCAAGCAGCGACAGCGCGCGGTCCACGGCGGCCGCGCCGCCGGGTGCGGCGTCGGCATCGGCGATCGATTCCGTGAGGGCTTTTCGGGGCATGATTGACAGCACCGGCGCCTTGCGCCAAGATTCCGAGAGAAAGAATATCGTTCTATCTTACAGAACGATATGACGTCGTCAATCCTTTTCGTCGATCCCATGTCTTCCCTCCCCATTCCCGATGTCCTGATCAGCGAAGTCGGCCCGCGCGACGGGCTGCAATCCGTCGAGCGTGTCATGGCCACCGCCGACAAGTTCAAGTGGATCGATGCGCTCCATGCCGCCGGCCTGCGCGAAATCGAGGTCGCGTCATTCGTCCCCGCGAAGTTGCTGCCGCAGATGGCCGATGCCGCGGAAGTCGTGAAGCACGCCATCACACTCCCGGGCCTCACGGTGATGGCGCTCGTGCCCAACATCCGCGGCGCGCAGGCGGCGATCGCGGCGGGCGTCCACAAGCTGACCATTCCGGTGTCCGCCAGCGCCGCGCACTCGCTGGCGAACGTGCGCAAGACGCGAGAGGAGATGGTCGCGGAGGTGCGGAGCATCGTCGCCCTGCGCAACGAGATTGCACCGCACGTGAAGATCGAGGCGGGCCTGTCCACATCGTTCGGCTGCACGATCCAGGGCGAAGTGAAAGAGGACGACGTGGTCTGGCTCGCGGCGCAAGTCATCGAGGCGGGCGTGGACGAAGCGGGTCTTTCCGACACCACCGGCATGGCCAATCCCGCGCAGGTGCGGCGCCTCTTCAACAAGGTGCGCGCGGCGATCGGCGACAGGACCGGCGCGGCGCACATGCACAACACGCGCGGCCTCGGGCTCGCAAATTGCCTCGCGGCATATGACGTAGGCGTTCGCACTTTCGATTCGTCGATGGCCGGCCTCGGCGGCTGTCCTTACGCGCCGGGCGCGTCGGGCAACGTCGTGACCGAAGACCTCGTCTTCATGTTCGAGGCGATGGGCGTTCGCACCGGCGTCGACCTGGACAAACTCATCGCCGCGCGCGAGCCGCTGAAGGCGGGGTTGCCCGGCGAGCCGGTCTACGGCATGACGCCCGAAGCGGGCCTGCCCAAGGGATTCAAGCAAGGAGCCGTTCATGGCTGAAAACATCGCTGAAAAACAGTTGCCGTATGCAGGCATCCGCGTCATCGAGTTCACCCACATGGTGATGGGCCCGACCTGCGGCATGGTGCTCGCGGACCTCGGCGCGGAAGTGATCAAGGTCGAGCCGATCAAGGGCGACAACACGCGCCGCCTTCTCGGTTCGGGCTCGGGTTTCTTCCCGATGTTCAACCGCAACAAGAAGAGCGTCGCGCTCGACCTGCAATCGCCCGAAGGCAAGGAGGCCGCGCTGCGCCTCATCGCCACGGCCGACATCGTGAGCGAGAACTTCAAGCCCGCCACGATGCGGAAGCTGGGGCTGGACTACGCGACGCTCTCGAAGCTCAACGAGCGCCTCATCTATGTGAGCCACAAGGGCTTCCTGCCCGGCCCGTACGACCACCGCACCGCGCTCGACGAGGTGGTGCAGATGATGGGCGGCCTCGCCTACATGACCGGCCGTCCGGGGGACCCGCTGCGCGCTGGCTCGAGCGTCAACGACATCATGGGCGGGATGTTCGGCGCGATCGGCGCGATGGCCGCGCTGGCGCAACGCGAAAAGACCGGGCGTGGCCAGGAAGTGCAGAGCGCGCTTTTCGAGAACAACGTGTTCCTCGTGGCGCAGCACATGATGCAGTTCGCCATCACCGGCAAGCCCGCGCCGCCGATGCCCGGGCCGGGGCGCGTTTCCGCATGGGGCATCTACGACGTCTTCACGGTGAAGGATGGAGAGCAGATCTTCCTGGCCGTCGTGAGCGAGACGCAGTGGAAGGTTTTTTGCGAGGCGTTCGGCTTCGCGGACCTGCAGGCCGACCCGCGCCTAGCGACGAACAACGACCGTGTGCGCGCGCGCGAGTGGATGACGCCGATGCTGCGCTCCCTCCTTGCGACTCACAGCAAGACCGAGCTTGCCGCTGTTTTCGAGAAGAACGGCCTGCCGTTCGCGCCGATCACCCGGCCCGAAGAGCTGTTCGACGATCCGCACCTGAAAGCCACCGGCGGGCTGGCGCCGATGCAGCTTCCGGATGGACGCGAGACCCGCGTGCCGTTGCTGCCGCTGGTGCTGGACGGGGAACGCCCGACGATCCGAACGAGTCCGCCTGCGCTCGGACAGCACACCAGCGAATTGCTCGCCGAAGTCGGCTACAGCCCGGCCGATATCGAGCGCCTCAAGTCCAGCAACTTCGCCGCCTGACTTGCCCCTTCCCCCACCGGGGGAAGGTTGGGATGGGGGCATCGCCCAGCAGCGGAATCCCCTAACTCCCCTGGCCGATTCCTGACTTGCATGCGCATAATCGCCGCTGCATGGACAAACTCAAGCAGCTGGAATCCTTCGTCTCCGTCGCCACGCGCGGCAGCCTCACGGCGGCGGCCAAGGCGGAAGGCGTGGCGCCCGCGATCATGGGGCGCCGGCTCGACGCGCTGGAGGAACGGCTCGGCGTCAAGCTGCTCGTGCGCACCACGCGCCGCATCACGCTGACCCACGAAGGCAGCGCGTTCCTGGAAGATTGCCAGCGGCTCCTCGCCGACTTCGCGAATGCGGAAGCGAGCGTCAGTGCCGGCGGCGTCAAGGCGAGCGGCCATCTGCGCATCACGGCGCCGGCGGGTTTCGGTCGCCGCCACGTCGCCCCGCTCGTGCCCCTGTTTCGCGAACTGCACCGCGACGTCACGATCTCGCTCAACCTCAGCGACCGCGTGGTCGATCTCGCCGGCGAAGGCTTCGATTGCGCGGTGCGCGTCGGCGATCTGCCCGACTCATCGTTGGTGAGCGTGCGCATGGCGGACAACCGGCGCCTGTGCGTCGCGACGCCGGACTACCTCGAGCGACAAGGCACGCCGAAACACCCGAACGAGCTCGTCAAGTTCGATTGCCTCACCTTGTCGAGCGATGCATCGCAGACGCGCGGCTGGGCTTTTCGCGTGCCCAAGGCCGACGGCCACGAGGTCGTCCACCTGAAGCCGGGCGGGCCGCTCGATTGCTCGGATGGCCAGGTGTTGCACGACTGGTGCCTGTCGGGCTTCGGCATCGCGTGGCGCAGCACCTGGGAAGTCGAATCGGAGATCGCGGCGGGCCGCCTGACCGAAGTGCTGTCCGAATTCGCCGCGCCGCCCAATGGCATCTACGCCGTCTTCCCGCAGCGCAAACACCTGCCGCTGCGCGTGCGCCTGTGGATCGATTTCCTCAAACACAACTACAGCCAGGCCACCTACTGGAAAAACGCATGACGCTCGAAGCACTCCTCGCCTATGCCCACCTGCTCGCCATCCTCACGCTGGTGGTATTCATCTCCAGCGAGGCGGCGCTGTGCCGCCCCGAATGGATGAATGCGAAGGTGGTGGAGCGGCTCAGCCGCGTCGACATGATCTACGGCATCGCGGCGGGCGTCGTGCTGGTCACCGGCATTGCCCGCACCTACTGGGGCATGAAGGGCGCGGCGTGGTACTGGACCAATCCGCTCTTGCACCTGAAGCTCACGATGTTCGTCATCGTCGGGCTGATTTCCATCAAGCCCACGCTCATGTATTCGCGCTGGCGCAAGGCCCTGCGGGCGACCGGCGCACTGCCGGCCGAAGCCGAGGTCAGGGCCGCGCGCAAGTGGGTGATGATCCAGGCGCACATCCTTGCGCTGATCCCACTTGCCGCGGTGTTCCTCGCGCGCGGCTTCGGGAAGTAATTACTTCTTGGCGGAGGCGGCGGGCTTGGCGTCCGCAGCCTTGGCCGCGGTCGGCTTGGCGTCGGCCACCTTCGCGTCTTCCATGCACTTCTTCAGGTGGCTGGTCTTGGCGGCGCCGGCGAGCCTCTTGTCCGCGGCGGATTTCTCGCACGCGGCAGTCGGGCCACCGTTGTCCGCGACGCACTTCTTCACGAAGCTGTTCTTGGCCGCGCCCGCGAGCTTCTTGTCGGCGGCATTCTTTTCGCACGCGGCGGCAGGGCTGCTGTCGGCTTCGCACTTCTTCAGGAAGCTGGTCTTGGCGGCGCCGGCGAGTTTCTTGTCGGCGGCCTGCACATCGCAGGACGAGCCGCTCGACGCCATGGGCGCGCCGGTGTGGCTGGCCGCGTGGGCGGTGCCGAAGGAGAGGGCAAAACCGAGGGTCAACAAGGACAGGAGATGCTTCATCGGGGTACCTCTTTTTAAAGCTGATGGAGTGAATACCACTGTGGATTCCAGCACATCCCGGGGCGGACAACAAGGCGGACAACGCAAATGAAAAAGCCCGCCGAAGCCGAAAATAAAAAAGCCCGCCGAAGCGGGCTGGACTACAACGTCAGGCCAACATCAGGCCTTCAGGCACGTGCTCATGAACTGCTTGCGCTCGGCGCCCTTGAGCGTCTTGGCCTTGGCTTCCTTGCTGCAGTTGCCCATCTTGCTTTGCTGCTTGGTCTTGGTGGCCTTGGGCGCGGCGCCCGAATCAGCAGCCTTGGAGCCGGTCTCGGCGGCGAACGCAGTGCCCGCGCAAAGGGCCAGGCACAGGGCGATCAGTGTGTACTGCTTCTTCATGGCATCTCCTTGATAGATCGAAAAGTCCCGAAGCGGGACGCATGAACAACGCGACAGTCGCGCGTCCCGATGACCATGCGCGGCTTCGAAATCACCGCCCGGTAAAATCGCACAATGCTCCTGGTCAAACAAGAATTGCTCGGCGCCCTGGCTGCCGGGCTCGAAACGCTGTTGCCCGGCGCGGCGGAGAAGGCGGCTTTCGAGTCGCCCAAAGTCGCCGCCCATGGCGACTTCGCCTGCACGGCTGCGATGCAGCTCGCCAAACCCCTCAAACAGAATCCGCGCCAGGTCGCCGAAGGCCTGCGCACGCTGCTGCTTGGAACGCCTGTTTACCAGCGCTGGGTCGAAGCGATCGAGATCGCGGGCCCCGGCTTCCTGAACATCCGCCTCAAGCCCGAAGCCAGACAGCAGGTCGTGCGCGAAGTGCTGGCCGCCGGCGAAGCGTTCGGCGCGCAGCCGCGCAACGGGCAGAAGATGATGGTCGAGTTCGTCTCGGCCAATCCGACCGGACCATTGCATGTCGGCCATGGCCGCCAGGCCGCGTTGGGCGACGCGATCTGCAACCTCTTCGCCACGCAAGGCTGGGACGTCTGGCGCGAGTTCTATTACAACGACGCGGGCGTGCAGATCGCGACGCTCGCCACATCCACGCAACTGCGCGCCAAGGGCTTCAAGCCCGGCGACCCGGAGTGGCCGGAGGCCGCGTACAACGGCGAATACATCGCCGACATCGCGCGGGACTTTCTCGCGAAGAAGACGGTGCACGCGGACGATCGCGAGTTCACGGCATCGGGCGACGTGGAGGACATCGAGAGCATCCGCATGTTCGCGGTGGCCTACCTGCGCCACGAGCAGGACCTGGACCTGCAGGCGTTCCAGGTGAAGTTCGACAACTACTTCCTCGAGTCCAGCCTGTACACCACGGGCAAGGTCGATGGCACCGTGAAGCAGTTGCAGGCGTCCGGCAAGACGTACGAGCAGGACGGCGCGCTGTGGCTCAAATCCACCGACTTCGGCGACGACAAGGACCGCGTCATGAGGAAAGGCGACGGCACGTACACGTACTTCGTGCCCGACGTCGCGTACCACATCACCAAGTGGGAGCGCGGCTTCTCCAAGGTCATCAACATCCAGGGTACGGACCACCACGGCACGATCGCACGCGTGCGCGCCGGGTTGCAGGCGGCCGGCGTGGGCATTCCGCAGGGCTATCCCGATTACGTGCTGCACACCATGGTGCGCGTGATGAAGGGCGGCGTGGAGATCAAGATCTCCAAGCGCACCGGTGACTACGTGACGCTGCGCGACCTGATCGAGTGGACGAGCAAGGACGCGGTGCGCTTCTTCCTCGTCTCGCGCAAGGCGGACACGGAATACACGTTCGATGTCGACCTCGCGGTCGCGAAGAACAACGACAACCCGGTCTACTACGTGCAGTACGCGCATGCCCGCATCTGCTCGGTGCTGGCGGCCTGGGGCGGCGACGTTGCTTCGCTGAAGGAAGTCGACCTCGCCGCGCTGCAAAGCCCGCAGGCGCAGGCGCTGATGCTGCAACTCGCGAAGTACCCGGAAATGCTGCGCGATGCGGCCGTGGACTTCGCGCCGCACGATGTCACGTTCTACCTGCGCGAACTCGCGGCGGCGTACCACAGCTACTACGACGCCGAGCGCATCCTGGTCGACGACGAAGCCGTGAAGCGCGCACGCCTCGCACTCGTCGCCGCCTGCGCGCAGGTGTTGCACAATGGTTTGGCGGTGCTCGGCGTGAGCGCTCCGCAAAAAATGTAAGCGCCAGGAAACCCACCAGTGAAGACCCAACAACGCGGCTCCGTCATCGTCGGCATCATCATCGGCGTGGTGCTCGGCCTGGCCGCCGCACTCGCCGTCGCGGTGTACGTCACCAAAGTCCCCGTGCCTTTCCTGAACAAGGGCCAGTCCCGCACCGCGGAGCAGGACGCCGCGGAGGTCCGCAAGAACAAGGATTGGGATCCGAACGCGCCGCTGTACGGCAAGAACCCGGCCAAGCCGCTCGCACCTTCGCCGAACACGGCGGCTTCGGCGCCCGGCGTCGTGACCCCGGGCGGCGTCGCGCCGGCAACGCCCGTCGCCACGATTCCCGCGCCCGCCGGACAGCCAGCCGCCGCGGACGTCGCCCGCGCAGCCAGTGCCGCGAAGCCGCAAGCCAAGTCCGCCGATCCGCTGGGCGATCTCGCGGCGGCGCGCACCGCGGTCCCCGGCGGCGACCCGTTCTTCTATTTCGTGCAGGCCGGCGCGTTCCGCACGCCGGAGGATGCGGAGGCGCAACGCGCGAAGCTGTCGCTCATGGGCATCGAAGCCAGGGTGACCGAGCGCGAGCAGGCCGGCCGCCAGGTGTTCCGCGTGCGCGTCGGCCCCTTCGACAAGAAGGACGACGCCGACCGCCAGAAAGAAAAGCTGGAAGGCGGTGGCGTGGAGACCGCGCTGGTTCGCGTTCAGCGGTGACGAGCGGTCACTGAGGAACCTTCGCCCCGATGCGCCATCAGACCCCGCACAAGGAGTGAGTTGACATGAATCGACGCGAGTTTTCGCAAGGCGCGGCCTGCCTCATGGCCAGTGCGGCGCTGGGATTGCCGGGCGCCTTGTTCGCCCAGGTCAGGAAGCCGGACGAGGGGACGGAGTACCTCGTGCTGAGCAAGCGCGTGAACGTGGATGCGCCACCCGGCAAGATCGAGGTGATCGACTTCTTCTGGTACAACTGCCCGCATTGCAACGCGTTCGAGCCTGGCCTGGTCGCGTGGATCAAGAAGCTGCCGGACGACGTTGCCCTCAAGCGCGTGCCCGTGGCCTTCCGCGACGACATGGTCCCGCAGCAGCGCCTCTTCTACACACTGGAAGCGATGGGCCGGCTGGACCTGCACGACAAGGTGTTCAGCACGATCCACAAGGAGCGTGTGCCGTTGCATCGCAACGAGGACATGAGCGAGTGGGCCGGCAAGTCGCGAAATTCCAGGAGATCTACGCGTCTTTCGCCGTGTCGGGCAAGGCGCGGCGCGCGGTGCAACTGGCGGACGCCTACCAGCTGACCGGCGTGCCGGCGCTGGGCATCGCGGGCCGCTACTACACCGACGGAGAGCTGGCGCGCAACATGGAGCGCGCGCTGCAAGTCACCGATTACCTGATCGCCGAAGCCCGCAAGACCAAATAGCCGGCCAGCGCAACCAATACCCAAGCAAAAAGCCCGCCATGCGGGCTTTTTGCTTGG
>JAZKIF010000087.1:30187-38876 GCA_040385005.1 Pseudomonadota bacterium | reverse complement strand
ACGCAGCCGAACGCCGTAGCCGCGCCGCAGCCCGCCCGCGCGCAGCTTTGCCGCCGGGGTCAACCGAGTGCGCAAAGGCCTACTCCCCGAAGTAGAAGTAAAACGCCGCGCCGTGCCCCACGGCGCCTTCCGCCCACACGCGCCCGCCGTGGCGGTGCACGATGCGCTCCACCGTCGCCAGGCCGATCCCGAGGCCGGGGTAATCGTCGTCGCCATGCAGCCGATGGAACGCCTCGAAGAGCCGCGACGCATAGGCCTCCTCGAAACCCGCGCCGTTGTCCCGCACGCAGATCGCCATGCGGCCCCCGTGGACGGGCACCGGCACGATCGAGATCTCGGGACGCTCGGTCTCCCGGGTGAACTTCCACGCGTTGGCGACGAGGTTGGAGAGCACCACCTGCATCAGGCGCCGGTCGCCCGTCGCCGTCATCCCGCTAGCGATGCGCACCCTCACCTCGCGGCCCGGCTCCGCGTCGGCGCACTCCTGCGCGGCTTCGTGCGCCATGGCGCTCACGTCGAGCGGTTCGGCGTGAATGGCCGCGCGGTTGATCTGCGCAAGGGCCAGCAGGCCTTCGATCAGTGCATCCATGCGCCGCGCGGCAACACGGATTCGCGAAAGGTAGTGCCGGTCCTTCGCGTCGGCCAGGCCATTCCTTTCCTCGAGTTGCAGGCTGAAGGCGCTGATGGTCGCGACGGGCGCGCGCAAATCGTGCGACACCGAATAGGTGAACGTCTGCAACTCGCGATTGGATTGCTCGAGTTCGCTCGTGCGCTGGCGCACGCGCGCCTCCAGCCCGCCTCGGTCCCGCTCGATCGCGCCGAGCATCTGGTTCACGGCGATTTCCAGCGGCGTGATGTCGTCGCGCACGCGCACGGCCACGCGCGCGCCATACGCGCCGCCCTCCACATGCGACGCGACTCGCAGCAAGCCACGATAACGCCCAAGCACGAGCGGGCGGAACAGCAGGATCGCGAGCGCCATCACCACCGCCGCCAGCAAGGCCACGGTGGACAGGTTGCGCCGGCGCGCGTCGGCCGCTGCCCGCTCGAGCGCCCGCACCTCCGAGCCGCCGGCAACCCACGCAACCGTCTCGCCGCGAAAGCGCACGGGCCGCATGACGTACAGCCTGCGCACGCCATCCAGCCCGGTCAGCTCGGTCGGCGCGAGGCTGGCCGCATCTCGCCGCAGGAACAGCTCGCTCTTCGCGAACGTCTGGCCGGGCGGCAGTTCGGCTTCGGGCGTGCGCGTGACCAGCGTCCCCTCGCGGTCCAGGAGCGTGAGGGAGAGGTTCGATGACTCGTCGATCGGGATGCCCGAAAGCAGTGCCTGCGCGGTGAGGCCGGCGACCACGAGGGCGCGAACCGATTCGGCCTGCCCGCCGATGGGGACGACGAGTTGCAGGTTGTCCTGCCCGCTCACTCGCCCCACGGTGAAGTTGCTGACCACCGGACGCTGCAGCGCCAGTGCGCGCACGACGTGCGGCCGGTCCGCGACATTCACGCGCCAGGCCAACGGCCGGCCGCTGCACAGCACATCGCCATCGGGGCCGACGGCAATGAAGTTGGTGACGCGTGGGCCTGCCGCGGCGACCACGCGGGCGAACGTGAGGGAGCAGTTGTCCAGCGAGCGGGGATGCACCATCGCGCCCAGCGCCTGGCTCACGACTTCGGCGTTGACGAAGTCCTGCTCGAGCCGGTGCGCGGCCAACTCGGCGAGATTGGCGGTGGCCTCGACGGCGGCGGCGTGGATCCGGCTTGCGTCGGCGCGAAGCTGCAGGGCATTCAGCGCGAGCACCGGAACCGCGCACAGCAGCGCGAAGATCGCGAGCCGCGCCCGCAGGGAAAAGAGCGGCGTCGCGCGCGCCATCGCGCGGCAAAACCCACGCCGCATCCTGCGGATCCAACGCACTTGCACCGCGCGGGCGGCGGCGTTCAATTCGCTATCGCGCGGGCATAGCGCGAGCCCAGGCCGCGATTCCAGAAGGCCTGCAGCAGCAGGAGCGAAGGCGCGTGCGTGGGCGGCGGGTCGGCCAGCATGCGCGCGAGACTGTCGTCCTGGCGGGGCATGCCCAGGCCGGACGCCGCCGTCGCGCGCACCGCCATCGACCAATCGCCGAACAGGCGCTCCTCGATCGGCTCGCGCAGGACTTCGAAGATGTGCTGGTGCAGCGGGTCGGCGAGGATGAATCCATACACCAGGTCCAGCGCGTCGGCCGCGCCCTCGATGCACTGGATGAAAGAGCCTTCGGAGTACAGCAGCACGCCCGTCACGCCGTGCTGTTCGTTGCGCATCTGCGCCTTTTCGAGGAGGTGGTCGAGCTCCCCGCGCGTCGGGTTGCGCGTCGCCGTGGACATGTAGACCAGGGTTTGCAGGTCCGGAGGAGCCGGCGGGGTGACGGGCGACGACATATCGGGGTCTCTCGATCAGTGGAAATGCAAGGCCGCTCGAGAAAGACGCGCGTGGGGAAATCTCCTTTGTCGCTGGCTCCTGACGGTGACTGCTTAGCTTATGGGCGGGCATCCTTCGCCTCAAGCATCGATTTCCGGGCGGGGTGTTGCCGAATTGCGGACACGCCGCGCCCTTTTGGAGTAATCTTTCGCTTCGTTTCCCCCGCCCCCATGCGCAGTCCCCCCCACCCCGGTCGCAGGGAATTCATCAAGGATTCCCTCGTTGCCAGCGCAGGCGCCACGGCCGCCCTGGTCTCGGTGTCCACGCAGGGGCAGGCACGCCCCCCACGCTTGAACCTGCAGCTCGGCTGGGAGGTGGGCAGCACCCTGATCGGCGAGATCGTCGCCCGCCGGCTGGGGTTCTACCAGCAGGAAGGCCTGCTGCTGGACATCCGCCCGGGCGGCCCGAATCTCGACGGCGTCGCGGTGGTCGCCTCGGAGCATGCGGAACTTGGGCAAACCTCGTCCAGCCCGTCCCTCATGCTCGCGGTTTCACAAGGCATCCCGATCCGCTGCTTCGCGGTGGGCGCGCAGCGGCACCCTTACGCTTTTTTCTCGCTGGAGCGAAACCCGGTGCGCAAGCCCGGCGACCTGCGCGGCAAGCGCGTCGCGATGAGTCCCACCGGCGCCGTGCTGCTGCGGGCGCTGCTGGCCGCGAACGGCATCAGCGCGAAAGAGGTGCGCGTCATCCCGAGCGGCGCGGGCATGGGGCTGTTGCTGACCGGCCAGGCCGACGTCGCGACGGGCTGGTCCACTAACACCACGGCCCTCAAGGCGCTCGGACCGGGCGTCGTGCAGATGTCCCTGTGGGATGCCGGCGTGCGCCTGTACGGCCTGCCCTACTACGCGGCCACGAAGACATTGCGGGACCATCCGCGCGAGATCGAAGCTTTCGTGCGCGCCACGGCGCGCGGCTGGCGCTACGCGAGCGAGCGCCGCGATGAGGCCGTGGACATGGCCGTGCGCGACTTCCCGCAGCTCGATCGCGCGGACGAGCGGGTCGCCCTCGATCGGATGCTGCAATTCAGCTTCGGCGGCCTCGCCCGCGCGCAAGGCTGGGGCGCGATGGACCCGGCGTTCTGGCAGGAGCAGATCGACCTGTATGCGGGCCTCGGGCAGTTCACGGCGAAGAAGCCCGCCGTGGCGGACGTCATGACCCTCGATGTGCTGAACGCCACGAAGGGCGCCCGCTTGCGGGTGGCCTGAATGCTGGCCGCCGAGGCAGGCCCTGCGATCCGGGCGCGCGGCCTGGGGGTGACGTATTCGAACGGCGAGCTGGCGGTCGAAGCCTTGCGGAACATCGACGCGACCATCGAGCGCGGTGAATTCGTGACGGTGCTCGGCGCCTCGGGCAGCGGAAAGTCCACGTTCCTTCGCGTCGTGGCCGATCTCATCGCGCCCACGCGCGGCACGATCGAAGTGCAGTCCGCGCCGCCTTCCGTGGCGCGGCGCGACCGCGCCATCGGCTTCGTGTTCCAGGACGCGGCCCTGCTGCCTTGGCGCACCGTGTTGCAGAACGTCGCGCTGCCGTTGCAGGTGGGCGGCGGCGTGCCTCGTGGGGTGGGACGCGTGCCAGGTGAGTTGCTGGCCCTCGTCGGCCTCGGGCACCGCCAGGACGCGTACCCGCACCAGCTGTCCGGCGGCGAGCGGCAGCGCGTGTCGCTCGCGCGCGCGCTCGTGGGCGCGCCTTCGATCCTCCTGATGGACGAGCCATTCGGCGCGCTGGACGAACTCGTGCGCGACCGGTTGAACGAAGAGCTCTTGCGCGTGTGGCGGGAGACGGGCTGTACCATCCTGTTCGTCACGCACAGCATCCAGGAAGCCGCTTTCCTCGGCGGGCGCGTGATCGTGCTGAACGCAGGCGAGCAAGGCGGAAGCGTTTCCATCGCCGTCGACCTGCCCCGCGAACGCGGGCTCGCCGTGCGCGAGACCCCGGAGTTCATGCGCATCACCACCCACTTGCGCCGCGCCCTCGAAGCAGGCGCCTTGCCAGCCTGAGCCGCGATGGATCAACTTCTGAAATCCAACCCGCCGATGCGTGCGCGACTTCTTGCCGCGGTAGGCATCGCGCTCATCGTCGCCGCCTGGTGGCTGGCAATCGCGATCTTCGACGTGAAGCCGTTCATCGCGCCGTCGCCGGCGCAGGTGCTGCGGACGCTCTACGAGAAGCGGGAACTCCTCCTCGCCAACCTCGCGCCGACAGCCATCGAAGCGGCGAGCGGATTCGTCATCGGCAATTTCGCGGCGTTGCTGCTCGCGACCGTCTTCGTGCACAGCAAGACGCTGCACGACATGTTCTTTCCCGCAGTGGTGATGTTCAACTCCATTCCCGTGCTCGCGAAGGCGCCGATCCTGGTCCTGCTCCTTGGCAACGGCATGGAGCCGAAGATCGCCGTCGCCGCTCTCGTGTGCCTGTTCCCCACGCTGGTCAACACCTACCGCGGCCTGCAGGCGGTGCCCGCTCAGCAGCTGGAGTTGATGCGCGTGCTGTCCGCCAGCCGCGCCGAAGTGTTCTTCCGGCTGAGGCTGTGGAACGCCCTGCCGTTCTTCTTTTCGGGCCTGCGCATTTCAGCGACCGCCTGCGTGATCGGCGCCGTGATCGGCGAGTGGATCGGCACCGACGTGGGCGTGGGCGCGCTCATCCTGCAGGCGACCTACAACTTCGACTCGGCGCTGCTGTACGCGGCGATCGTGCTGTGCGCGGCTCTGTCGGGCTGCTTCTTCCTCGCCGTCGCCCTCGCGGAGCGGCTCGTCGTCCGCTGGTAACCCGGGGCCACCATGCACGCCATCGTCCTCAAGTACTTCGTCGAAGTCGCGCAGCAGCGCTCGGTGCGCAAGGCCTCCGAGAAGCTGCACGTCGCGCCCAGCGCCGTCAACCGGCAGATCCTTCATCTCGAAGAGGAGATGGGCGTGCCGCTGTTCGATCGCCTGCCCAAGGGTTTGCAGCTCAACACCGCCGGCGAGCGGCTGCTGCGGCACGTGCAGGCGACGCTGTTCGACTTCGAGGTCGTGCGCACCGAGATCGATGCGCTCAAAGGCGAATGCACCGGGCACATCCGCGTGGTGTCGATGGATTCGCTCTTCGTCGAGGTTCTGCCCGCGGTGGTCGAGGAGTTCTCGCGCACCTTCCCCTCCGCCACCTACACCATCACCGCCGCGCCGCCCGTGGACGTGACGGCCATGCTGCAGGCGGGCCAGGCAGACATTGGCTGCACCTTCGTGGGGCGGGTGCCGCCCAGCGTCGTCATCGCCGCGTCCGCCGCGATGCCGCTGGGCATGGTGATGCCGCCGGGGCATCCGCTCGCCGCGAAGACCGAGGTGACGCTCGAGGAATGCGCGAAGTACCCGTTCATGAGATCGAGCACCAGTCCGGCCGTGACCAGCGCCATGTCGCCCGAGTTCGCGAAATTCTGGGAGGAGACCGAACCGGTCGCGACATGCACCTCGACGATCATGCTCAAGCGGCTCATCTGCGCGGGCAAGGGCATCTCGTGCTTCTCGAAGATCGCGTTCGTCGACGAGCTGTCGCGCGGCGAACTGATCTGGCGGCCATTCGACCTGCCGTCGATGAACCAGATCCGTGTGGGCATCCTCGTGCCGGCGCAGCGGGCATTACCCAATGTGGCGCAGAACTTTCTCGCGCGGATGATCAGGCAGCTGAAGCAGCTGGAAGTCGCGACGGCGCAGCTTTGAGCGGGCAATAGTCCGGCCGGATGCTCCACGCATGCGGCCGAGCGCGCAAAATCGGTCGATGAACGCCAATCAGGAAGCGCCCACCGCTTCACCCATCCGCCTGCGCCTCAAGGCGCAGTTGCACTACGAAGTGCTCTCGCCCACCTGCGACTTCATCTTCAACGTGCAGGCCACCCGCACCGCGCACCAGCGCGTCGTGCGCGAGGACTTGCGCGTCACGCCGGACATGCCCGTGTCCCGCTACACCGATCCGGCGACGCAAGCTCGCTATGTACGCCTGAGCGCGGGCGAAGGCCCGCTCACGCTCGACTCCGAGATCGTCGTCGACCTGGCCCACCACCGCGCCTCGCCGGACGGCATCGCGGAGAACCGCATCAGCGAGCTTCCGCCGGAAATCCTGCCCTACCTCTACCCCAGCCGCTATTGCGAATCGGACCGGCTGCATCGCTTCGCCTTCGCGCAGTTCGGTGGCCTGTGGCAAGGCCACGACCGCGTGCGCGCGATCTGCGAATGGGTGCAGGCGCATGTGGAATTCCTCTCCGGCACGTCGGACGGCAACACGTCGGCGTGCGACACGCTGGTGACCAAGCAAGGGGTCTGCCGCGATTTCGCGCACCTGATGATCGCGTTGTGCCGCGCGGTGAACATCCCCGCGCGCTTCGCGACGGGCATGGACTATGGCGCCGACCCGGCCCTCGGCCCGCCGGACTTCCATGCGTACGTCGAGGCGTACGTCGGCCATCGCTGGTACCTGTTCGACCCGTCGGGCACCGCGATCCCGATGGGGTTCATCCGCCTCGCGACGGGGCGCGATGCCGCCGATGCGGCGTTCGCGTCGATCTTCGGCAGCGTGAAGTGGTCGGCGCCGGTGATCGAGATCGAGGCGATCGCCGGGGAAGACGGCGTGGTGCGCCTGCCGGTGCATTGCCGGGATGCGCTCTCCACCGACGCCGGCCCGCCGGTGCCGGCGCACGGCTAACGTCCCGCGAAGGTCGGGATGCGCGCGTTCGGCAGCGGGCGGTAACCGGTGCAGTCGCCGAAGTAGTTCTTCTCGACCAGCAGTACCGGCAAGGCCGCCGCGACGATGCGGATGGCCATCGCTTCCCCGGGGCATGCGTGCACGCCCGCACCGAAGCCGAGGCTGCGCCGCTGCGAACGGTTCACGTCGAAGCGATGGGGCTCGGGATTCAACGCAGGATCGCGATTGGCCGATGCAAGCACGACGAGGACGCCCTGCCCTTGCCGGATCGCCATTCCATTCAACTCGATGTCTTCCTCGGCGAAGCGTCTCGTGTTGTGCACCGGCGGATCCCAACGCGCGCACTCGGCGACAAAGTCGACAGGATCGGCGGCGCTCCATTCCGCCGGATGCGTCCGCGTGGCGAGCACGCTGTTGCCGAGGAGAGCGGCCGTCGCATCGACCGATTGCTGCATCAGCGCGATCCGGTTGGCGGCTCGCACGTCGTCCAGGCCCTGCGACTTGCCTTGATGCATGAGAGCTTGCACGGCCGCATCCGAGCGCGCGATGGCGGCTGCGTTGGCACCGCCCGCTATTCCCTGCGTGAATGCGAGGACGTTCGCCGTGGTTTCATCCAGCGCGCCCGCGTCGACGCCGAGCAGCCGGGCCATCGCCTGCACGGGCAGCACCATGAGCAAGTCATTGGCGTCCATGCGCGGCTGCAAGTCCATCGCCGCGGCCTGCGCGGCCGCAGCGATCTCGCTATCGCTCCAGCGCTGCGCGGATGCGGCCACCATCGGGCGATGCTGGCGATGAAACGCGCCATCGTTCATCCGCACGAGCCGCGCGAACACCTCGCCGGTGGACGTGCCGAGCAAGGCCTTGGGCACGGGCTCGGTGGGCGGGCGAACGCGCAGGTGCGGATGCGCGAGCGCCTGCGTCACCACCGCTGCGCTGGTCGCGATCCACAGCGCAAGACCCTCGTCGAAGAACAATGGCCGGTCGCCCCGGAGCCTGGCGTAATACGAATACGGAGCCGCGTGCGTTACCGCAGCAACGGCGTTGATCGGGAAGCTGGTGTCGGGCATGGACCGGAGTTTGTCACGCCGGCGCCACGGGAGATGACAGCAGAGCGCGCAGCGCATCCACCACCAACTGCGGCTCGCTCACCTGGGGAAAATGCCCGGACTGCTCCGCGACGATCTGCCTGCCCCGCGGCGACATGCGCGCGAGCTCCCGCTGGTTCGCGCGCCGCACGGCCAGCGCATACGGCGTGACCAGCGACTCGGGCGGCTCCATCGCGCCCGTCACCACGGCGAGCGGCACGTGCGGGAATGGCCCCGCCGATGCGATCTCCCGCGCCACATCTTCGGCCGCGCAAATTTCCGCGTGCAGATTGTTCCTGAAAGTCTCTTCGGGCTGCGAAAACAAATTCGAAATGGACTTGGCGATCTGGTCCTCGTTCCCTTCGTGCGATTCCGGATCGTCGGGGTGCGCCGCTTCGAGCAGCAACACGGCTTGCGTCTCCTGAGGGTGCAGCCGCGCGAACAGGTTGGCGTGAAGCCCGCCCAGCGAATGGCCGACCAGCAC
>JAZKIF010000087.1:29766-30177 GCA_040385005.1 Pseudomonadota bacterium | reverse complement strand
CGCGCAATGACGCGACGACGACACCCCCGGTCAATTCGAAATGCGGCTCGTCGCTGCCCGCCATGCCGTAGCGGTTCCACGCGAACACAGTCCCCAATTCGTCGATCGCGGGATGCAGCGCCCGCCAGCCGTCCAGCCCGATTCCGGCTCCGTTGAACAGGACGATTACCGGAGTGCCCGCGCCGGACACGCTGTATTCGAGGATGCCGCAGCGCGTCTGCAACCTGCCGCTTGCAGGCAGCTCAGCCACCGGCCGGCTTCTCGTCCTGGCGCGGCGTGACCTTGGGCGGCGGTTGCGGAGGATTCACCGGGTCGCCGGCGACATCGAGGCTCGCGCCCGGGTCTTCCTCGCCGGCCACGGATTCCTCGGGCGGGACCTTGGGGATTGTCGGTTGCTCCTTCATCGCCCCA
>JAZKIF010000087.1:22468-29691 GCA_040385005.1 Pseudomonadota bacterium | reverse complement strand
GTAGGCAGCGATGAGCAGTGCCGCTGTAGGACTGCTCCGTCGCCCGCTCAGCGGCCGCGCCAGGCCGGGCTGCGCTTTTCGGTGAAGGCGGCGACGCCTTCGCGAAAGTCCTCGCTGCCATAGGCGCGAACGATGAGGTCTTGCGCTTCGGGCAGGCTCTGCAGCACGAGACGCTGCAGCGCTTCCTTCGTCACGGCCTGCGTCACCGGCGCCATGCCCGCGAGTTGCTTGCACAGCTTCGTGGCCGCCGCGTCGATGTCGGCGGCGTCCACAACTTGCGCGAGATAGCCGCTCGAGCGAGCCTCGTCCGCGCCAAGCACTTCGGCGGCGATCAGCATGCGCTGCACGCGCGGCTTGCCGAACGCAGCGACGAGCCGCGCGATGTTCGCGATCGACAGGCAATTGCCAAGCGTCCGGGCGATCGGCACGCCGAAGCGCGCCGACGGCGTGGCGATGCGGATGTCGCACGCCGTCGCGATGGCCAGGCCGCCGCCGACGCACCAGCCCTCGACCAAGGCGACGGTGGGAATCGGTAATGCCTCCAGCCGCGAGATGCCCTCGTCGATGCCGCGCTCGTACTCGACGCCCGCTTGCCCGTCCTTGAACGACTTGAACTGCTCGATGTCGGTCCCGGCGACGAACGCCTCCCCACCCGCGCCGCGAAACATCGCGACGTGCACCGACGCATCCGCCTTGAGCTGCTCGCAAATCGCGCCGAGCTGCTGGTACATCGCCCAGGTCATCGCATTGCGGGCGGCCGGACGGTCGAACGTGATCGTCGCGACCGCGCCGTCGATCGCGAGGCGCGTGACGCCGTCGTTTGAACTCATGCCGAGAACGCGCCTTGCGCTTCGAGTTCGGCGCGCCCGGCTTCGTCGATGCCGAGTTCCGCCAGCACTTCCGCGTTGTGCTCCCCGAGCAGCGGCGGGTGCCTGCGCACCTGCTGCGGCGTGCCCGAAAGCTTCACCGCGAAGCCGATGTTCGGCACCTTGCCTTCGATGGGGTGGTCGATCTCCATCTTCATCTGCCGCGCCGTGCCGTGCTCGCCTTCGAAGGCTTCCGGATACGTGAGGATCGGCCCCGCGGGAATGCCAGCAGCGAGCAGCGTATCGACCCAGTAGTCCTTCGGCTTTTGCTTGAAGGTCTTCTCCAGTTCCACTTCGAGCGCGTGCCGATTGTTCAGCCGCAGCGAAATGGTCGAGAAGCGCGGATCGTCCAGCAACTCCTTGCGGTCCATCAGCGTACACAGCTGCGTCCACAACTTCTGGTTGTTCGCGCCCATGACGAAGTAGCCATCCGACGAAGCCATCGCCTGGTATGGCGCCGTCATCTTGTTCGACGTGCCCAGCGGCTGCGGCGCCTTGCCGGTGCCCCAGTAATCGCAGATGTCCCACACGGAGAACGCGAGCGCGGAATCGAACAGCGACGCATCGACGTACTGCCCCTCGCCCGAGTTCTTCGCGCCGATGTAGGCCGACAGCGTCGCGTACACCGCGAACAGCGCGCAGCCGATGTCGGCGACGGGCACGCCGCATTTCACGGGCGGGCTGTCGGGATAACCCGTCACGCTCATCACGCCGGACATCGCCTGCGCCATCAAATCGAAGCCGGGGCGATCCGCCCAGGGACCGGTCTGGCCGAATCCCGAGATGCTCGTGTAGACCAGCCGCGGATTCACTTCCTTGAGCACGTCATAGCCCAGCCCCAGCCGCTTCATCGCGCCGGGCCGGTAGTTCTCGATGAGGATGTCCGCATCCTTCGCCATGCGCAGCAGCAGCTCACGCCCCGCCTTGGACTTCAGGTTCAACGTGACGCTTCGCTTGTTGCGGTTCATGTTGAGGAAGCCCATGGAATCGGGCCCCTTCATCTTGAACCCCATGGAGCCGCGCGTCTGGTCGCCCGCGCCGGGCGGCTCGATCTTCACGACATCCGCGCCCAGGTCGCCCAGCAACATGCACGCATACGGCCCGGCCATGACCTGGCTGATGTCGAGGACCTTGACGCCCTCGAGGGGAAGCTTTCTATCGCTCAAGCTTCGCCCTTCACGCCGCCGTCCTTGATGATCTTGGCCCACTTGATCTGCTCGGCGTGCATGAAGTCCCCGAACTTCTCGACCGAGCCGCCGCCGTCCTGCGCGCCGGAGGCCGCGAGCTTCTCCACGACGTCGGGCATGAGCATGACCTTGTTGACGTCCTCGTTCATGCGCTTCGCCATCGCGGCCGGCAGCTTCGCGGGACCGGCCAGGCCATACCACGTCGTCGCTTCGAAACCGGGGAAGCCCGACTCGGCCATCGTCGGCACGTTCGGGTAGGCCGGCACGCGGTTCTGGCGCGTCTGCGCGATCGCCACGGCCTTGCCGCTGGTCACGTGCGGCGTCGCGGCCGTCATCGTGTCGAAGCTGTACTGGATGGTGCCGCCGATCAGGTCGGTGAGCATCGGGCCCGAGCCCTTGTACGGCACGTGGATGGCCTTGACCTTCGCGGCGAGCATGAACATTTCCAGCGCGAGGTGCTGCGCGCTGCCGGTGCCGGCGGAACCGAAGCTCACCCGGCCCGGGTTGGCGCGGCACAGCTCGACCAGGTCCTTCACCGTCTTGGCGGGCTGGTTTTGGTTGCAGATCAAGAGGTTGGGCGTGACGCCGACCAGCACGATGGGCGCGAAGTCTTTCGCGGCGTCGTAGTTCACCTTCTGCAGCGCGGGCGTGATGGCCTGGCTGTTGATGTGCGCCATGAGCAAGGTGTTGCCGTCGCCGGGCTGCTTCGCGACGTAGTCGGCGGCAATGGTGCCCGATGCGCCCGCGCGATTCTCGATGAGCACCGAAACTTTCCACATCTCGGCGAGCTTCTGGCCGATCACGCGCGCCAGGATGTCCGTGCCGCCGCCGGGCGCGAAGCCCACGATGATGCGCACCGGGCCGCCGGGCAGCGTCTGCGCGCGTAGCGTGGGAACGGCGAGCGTGGCTGCCGTGGCGATGGCGAATGTTCTGCGTTTCATGGTTTTCTCTCCTTGGGTCCTGCTTGTTGAATTGGGTGGCAGCCGTTCAAGCGGCCTTTTGCAGCGCCACCGGCGCCGCGTGCGAGCCGAAGTATTCCATGGCTGCCTGCACGCCCGATCCCGCCAGCTTCACGCCGGCGAGCTTCAGGCCCATCTCGCAGCCCGCGAGCGCGCCCATCAGCGTGAGGTCGTTGCAGTCGCCCAGGTGGCCGATTCGGAACATCTTGCCCTTGACCTTGCCCAGGCCCGTGCCCAGCGAGCAATCGAAGCGCTCGTAGATGATGCGGCGCACCGCGTCGGCGTCGACACCGTCGGGCATCATCACGCCGGTGAGAACCGGCGAGTAGACGGCCGGGTCCGCGCACTGGATCTGCAGGCCCCAGGCCTTGACAGCGGAGCGCACGCCCTCGCCCCAGCGGCGATGCCGCGCGAAAGTGCCTTCCAGTCCGCCGTGTTCCGGCGCGAGCAGCATGTCGCACGCTTCGGCCAGGCCATACAGCAGGTTCGTGTTGGGCGTGTAGGGCCAGTAGCCCGTCTTGTTCATCTCGACGATCTCGTCCCAGGCCCAGAAGGCTTTCGGGAGCTTCGCGGTCTTGCTCACTTCCAGCGCTTTCGGGGAGAGCGCGTTGAAGCTGATGCCGGGCGGCAGCATCAGGCCCTTCTGCGAGCCGCTGATGGTGACGTCCACGCCCCACTCGTCGTGCTTGTACTCGGCCGACGCAAGGCCCGAGATGCTGTCCACCATCAGCAGCGCCGGATGCTTCGCGGCGTCGATCGCCTTGCGCACCGCGAGGATGTTGCTCGTGACACCGGTCGACGTCTCGTTATGCACCACGCACACGGCCTTGATCGCGTGCTGCGTGTCGGCCTTCAGGCGCGCTTCGATCATGTCGGCCTGTACGCCGTGGCGCCAGCCCGCTGCCTCGGGCAGCTTGTCATCCTTGCCCTGGAAGCTCAGGAATTCAGGCTTCAGGTCCAGGCGCAGCGCCATCTTGTTCCACAGGCTCGCGAAGTGCCCCGTCTCGAACATCAGCACCTGGTCGCCGGGGCTCAGCACGTTGCACAGCGCGGCTTCCCATGCGCCGGTGCCGGAGGCCGGATAGATCACGACCGGATGCTTCGTCTGGAAGATCTGCGCGATGCCCTTGAGCACGCGATGGCCGAGCACTCCGAACTCGGGGCCGCGGTGGTCGATGGTGGGCAGGCTCATGGCCCGCAGAATCCGGTCGGGAACGGGCGACGGGCCGGGGATCTGGAGGAAGTGACGGCCGGTGGGATGGAAATCGAGCGTGAGCATGCAAGGGCCTCTAGTGGAAGGTGCGCCATTTTTTGCATACAAAATCCATTTGTCAAGCCGGGTTACACCGGAGAATGGATTTGACGGGGTAACATTTTGAATACAAAATGTCCCGAATGACAGCCGACATCATCGCCATCCCCCGCGCGAACCTGCACGAGCAGGTCGTGAACCGCCTGCGCCAGATGCTGGTCGAAGGCCGCATCCCGCCGGGTGCCAAACTCAATGAACGCGAACTCGCGGAGGTGCTGGACGTCTCGCGCACGCCGCTGCGCGAAGCCATCAAGATGCTCGCGTCCGAAGGGCTCGTGGAGCTCTTGCCGAACCGCGGCGCCATCGCCGTCGAATTGAAGGAAGAGGACGTGCGCCACACCTTCGAGGTGATGGCGGGCCTCGAAGCGCAATCGGGCGAGCTCGCCGCCGAACGCATCACCGACGCCGAACTCGCGGAGATCCGCGCGATGCATTTCGAGATGATGGCCGCGTACACGCGCCGCGATCTCTCCAACTACTACCGGCTGAACGCGATGATCCACCGCGCGATCAACGCCGCCGCCAAGAACCCCGTGCTGAGCGCGACCTACGACCGCGTGAACGCCCGCCTGCAGGCGCTGCGCTTTCGCTCCAACCAGGTCGAGGAGAAGTGGAAGTCGGCCATGAAGGAACACGAACAGATGATCGAAGCCCTGGCCGCGCACGACGCCGCCGCCATGAGCAAGGTGCTCGCGGCGCACTTGCAGAACAAGCGGGACACAGTGCTGGAACAGTTGCGCAGCGGCGTTTTGAAGACGAGCGCGGGAGGCAAGCGATGAACGCCCCGCTGCCGTTGAACGTCACCCGCGATGGCGGGAAGAACGCGTACGACTCGGTCGCGCGCGCGAGCAACGAAGTCGCGGGCCGGCTCGCGCAGCGGCTCGCGGCCGAGACGCAAGGCGAGGTGTTGTTCTCACCCGCCGACCGCGGGCGCTATGCCACCGACGCGTCGATCTACCAGGTGATGCCGGTCGGCGTCTTCGTGCCGCGCACCAGCGCTGACGTCAAGCTCGCGCTGGACATCTGCCGCGACCTGAAGGTGCCGATGGTGCCGCGCGGCGGCGGCACCAGCCAGTGCGGGCAGACCGTCGGCGCGGGCCTCGTCATCGATCACTCGAAGCACGTGCGCAGCATCATCAGCTTCGATGCGGCGAAGCGCACCGCCGAAGTCGAGCCCGGCATGGTGCTGGACCACCTGAACCTCGCGCTGAAAAAGCTCGGCCTCTGGTACCCGGTGGATGTGTCGACCAGCGCGCAGGCCACGCTCGGCGGTATGGCGGGCAACAACTCGTGCGGCAGCCGCAGCATCGCCTACGGCAACATGGTTCACAACGTGCTGGGCGCGAAAGCCTGGACCTCGGACGGCGAGCTGCACACCTTCGAGCGCTACGAGAACTGCACCGGGCGCGTTCGCGACATCGGACGGCACGTGCGCGACCTCGCGACCAACCTGGCGCCCGAGATCGATCGCCGCTGGCCCAAGGTGATGCGCCGCGTCGGCGGCTACAACCTGGACATCTTCGACAACCAGAGCGAAAAGCCGTACACGAACGACGGCTCGGTGAACCTCGCGCACCTGCTGATCGGCAGCGAGGGCACGCTCGCCCTCACGCAATCGCTCACGCTGCAACTGAGCGAGCTGCCCAAGGCGAAGGTGCTGGGCGTCGTGAACTTCCCGACGTTCTACAAGGCGATGGACACGGCGCAGCACATCGTGAAGCTCGGCCAGGATTCGACGCTCGATTGCATGCTCACCGCGGTGGAGCTGGTCGATCGCACGATGATCGACCTCTCGCTGCAGAACCCTGCGTTCGCGCCGATCATCCGCACCGCCGTCATCGGCCAGCCCGACGCGGTGCTGCTGGTGGAGTTCTCCGGCACGGACAAGGCGCGGCTCGTGCGCAAGCTCGATGAACTCGTCGAGTTGATGGGCGATCTGGGCCTGCCCGGCTCCGTCGTGCGCATGACCGACGAGGTGCCGCAGAAGAACCTGTGGGAAGTTCGCAAGGCCGGCCTCAACATCATGATGAGCCTCAAGGGCGACGGCAAGCCGGTGAGCTTCATCGAGGATTGCGCGGTGCCGCTGGCGCATCTCGCGGAATACACCGACGCGCTTACGCAGGTGTTCCGCAGGCACGGCAGCAAGGGCACCTGGTATGCGCACGCGTCGGTGGGCACGTTGCATGTGCGGCCGATCCTGGACATGCGCACCGATGGCGCGCCCAAGATGCGGCAGATCGCGCAGGAAGCCTCCGAGCTCGTGCGCAAGTACAAGGGCGCTTACAGCGGCGAACATGGCGACGGCCTGTGCCGCGGCGAATGGATCCAGTGGCAGTTCGGCCCGAAGATCACGGAAGCTTTCGCGGAGATCAAGACTTTTTTCGACCCCGCGAACCTGCTGTGCCCGCAACGCATCATCGATCCGCCGAAGATGGACGACACGCGGCTGATGCGCTTTCCGCCGAGCTACCGCGTCATCCCGCTCAAGACCGCGCTCGACTGGAGCGCGTGGGATGTGCAGAACGATCCCGCCACCGAACGCACCACCGCACCGGGCACCGGCGGCGACCCGGCGCAGGGCCTCGCCAAGGCCGTGGAGATGTGCAACAACAACGGGCACTGCCGGAAGTTCGACGCCGGCACCATGTGCCCGAGCTACCGCGTGACGCGCGACGAGCAGCACCTGACGCGCGGGCGCGCGAACACACTGCGCCTCGCGCTGTCGGGGCAGCTCGGCGCCGATGGCCTCGCGAGCGACGAGGTGCATGCGGCGCTCGACCTGTGCGTGAGCTGCAAGGGCTGCAAGCGCGACTGCCCGACCGGCGTGGACATGGCGAAGATGAAGATCGAGTTCCTGGCCCACTACAAGGCCCGGCACGGCCACACGCTGAAAGACAAG
>JAZKIF010000087.1:0-22458 GCA_040385005.1 Pseudomonadota bacterium | reverse complement strand
CCCGAACTTTTTTCGGGATCTAGATGCTGAAACAAGTTCAGCATGACGAAGTGATTATGACAATCCACTGAATTGTCAACCATCACGATCTCCTAATAACTGAAGGTGGAGCATTTGCACCACCACCATGCGAAGCACGGCTGGACGTTCAAGGACAAGCTGATCGCGAAGCTGCCGGATTACGCGCGTACGGCCAGCCGCTTCGCGTGGTTGCTCAACCTGCGCAATCGCGTGCCGCTCTTCGCGCGGATGGGCGAGTCGATGCTCGGCTTCTCCGCGAAGCGCAGCCTGCCCGAGTGGCAGTCGTCGCATTTCTTCAATGAACCGAACGTCGCCGCGACGGCGCAGGAGACCTTGACGGCAACGAAACCGGTCGTGCTCTTCGTGGACACGTTCAATGGCTTCTTCGAATCCGCCAATGCGCGGGCCGCGCTGGACGTGCTGCAGGCGGCCGGCTACACGGTGCACGTCGCGGCAAAGCAAGGCGGCGACGGGAAGCACCTGTGTTGCGGTCGCACCTACCTTGCCAGCGGCATGGTCGATGAAGCCCGCGAGAAAGCGCGCGAACTGATCGCGACGCTCGCGCCCTTCGCGGAGAAAGGCATCGCGATCGTCGGGCTGGAGCCGTCGTGCCTGCTCACGCTGCGTGACGAGACGCTCTCAATGGGACTGGGTGCGCCCGCGCAACTTGTCTCCCGCCACGCGCTGCTGCTGGAGGAATTCCTCGCGCGCGAACTGCACGACGGCAAGCTCGACGAACTCAAATCGAAGCTGCGCCCGCTGGACAAGCGCGTGATGCTGCACGGCCACTGCCACCAGAAGGCTTTCGCGGCCGTGGCGCCCATCGTGGAGGTTCTCAAGCTCATCCCTGGCGTGCAGCCGGAACTGATCGAGAGCAGTTGCTGCGGCATGGCCGGCAGCTTCGGCTACGAGGCGAGCCATCACGACGTATCGATGCAGATGGCGGAGCTCAGCCTGCTGCCCGCGGTGCGCAAGCACCCCGGCGCGATCGTGGTGGCCGACGGCACCAGTTGCCGCCACCAGATCCACGACGGCGCGCAGCGCGAGGCGGTGCACGCGGCGGTGCTGCTCGCGGCCCAGCTTTGAGCATGCCAACGGAAGAGCGGCACAATGGCGCCGATGGATGCACCGACGATACGTTCCGCGCTGCCGGGCGACGAAGCGGCCTGGCGGCAGCTCTGGCTGGGCTACTGCGATTTCTATGAAGTGCGGGTGACGGATGACGTCACCAACCGGACCTGGAAGCGCATCCTCGACCCGGACTCGCAGATCATGTGCATCGTCGCGGAAGTGGACGGCCAGGTGTATGGCTTCGCGAACTGCGTGGTGCACGAGAACACCTTCGAGACGCAGGCGATCTGCTACCTCGAAGACCTCTTCGTGACCCCGTCCGCGCGCGGGCACGGCATCGGCAAGGCGCTGATCGAGTGGCTGCGCAACGCGATGCGCGCCGAAGGCTGGGCGCGGCTGTATTGGGTGACGCGCGAGGACAACGCGAAGGCACGCAAACTGTACGACCAGTTCACGCAGGCGGACGGGTTCGTGCGGTATGTGCTGAAGCCGCGCTAGGCGGCTTACCTGCGCGGCGCTGCCTTCTTCGCGGGCGTGTACTTCACCCCATGCTCCACCAGGAAGTCCCGGATGAGCCGCCGCATTACCTGCGAGGGCGTCATGTCCTGGGTATGGCAGAGCTTCTCGAAGGCCAGCTTGCGCGCCGGGTCGATGAGGACGGTGAGCCGGGCTGTTTTGTTCTCCATGAGCTGTCGGTCCCGATGTTAATCAAATTGTAATTGCTTTTCTCGGGCGAGGTAGCTCATCGGGCGCGTATCGAGTCGCAACGCGCCTTCCGCGCACCGCTTTCGCGGGAGCGCTACGGGAGATGTCTTGGGTGGTTACGCGGCGCTACGAGGAGCGCGCGCGGCGCAATTACCTGGAGCGCGCGCGGCGCGCGGGCGGGCCGACTTGCACGCCATGCTTTTCGAGGTATTGCCGGATCAGCAGGCGGACCATCTGGGAGGACGTGACGTCCTGCGACGAACACAATTCCTCGAAGGCCTTTTTCTTGGCCGGGTCGATGAGCACGGTGAGTCTTGCTTTGTCTTCCATCTAGAAACCACAGGTGAATAACATGATAATAGTGTGCGCCTGTGGTTGGCTTGAGATGGTAGTGCTTTTGCTCCCGCCCCGCTAGGACCGTATCCCGCGAAATGCCGAGCTTCCGCCTGACGCGTGTCAGCCAATGCTGATGCAGAGTTTTTTTGCGCGCCCCGCGCGCGTCGCGTTAGCATCCCTGCCGTTCTATCCAATCAGGAGCTCATCCTTGGCCGCTGAATCGCTTCCTCTCGACGCCGCAACCGTGCGGGCCCTGGCTGCCGTCTCGACCGGCACCATCACGACCGTGCTCCTGAAGAAGGGGCTGCGCAACGTCTGGCTGCGCGGCACGATGCCGCTCGCGCCGGGCCAGCCGCGCATCGCGGGCCGCGCGTTCACGCTGCGCTTCGTGCCCGCGCGGGAAGACCTCGCGACGCCCGCCTCGTGGGGCTCGCCGATCTCCACGCGCGCCGCCATCGAATCCATGCCCGCCGGCTGCGTCGCCGTGGTCGGCGCGATGGGCGTGACGGACGCCGGCATCTTCGGCGACATCCTGTGCGCGCGAATGGTCAAGCGTGGCGTGTCGGCCCTCGTCACGGACGGTGTCGTGCGCGACGTGTCGGGCGTGCTCTCCACGGGCCTGCCGGTCTGGTGCCGGGGCACCGCCGCGCCGCCGTCGGTGGCCGGCCTCACGTTCGTGGGCTGGCAGGAGCCGATCGACTGCGGCGGCGTCGCGGTGTTCCCCAACGACGTCATCGTGGTGGACCAGGACGGCGCGGTGCTGATCCCCGCCGCCTATGTCGAAGACGTCATCGCGGCCGCCACCGAACAGGAGCATCTGGAGAACTGGATCATGAGCCAGGTCGACGCCGGCTCGGCCCTGCCAGGCCTGTACCCGCCCAACGAGGAGAACAAGGCGAAGTACGACGCGTGGCGCAAGACGCAAAGTTGATCCCGAGGGGCAGCTGCTGCCTTAAGTTCTCCTAGGACTTCCAGCCCATCCTCGCTACCATTGCCCTGCCGGCCCCCCGGTCACAGTGAAGGGCTCTGTTTCACATGCCGTCGAACGACGCGAGCGCATCGTCTTCCGCCAAGCCGGCCGCCATCGGCAAATACAGCATCGAGCGCGAACTCGGGCGCGGCGCGAGCAGCACCGTGTACCTCGGCTTCGACCGGTTCAACTCGCGGCCGGTGGCCATCAAGCAGATCCACGCGCACCTGTTGAAGGACGACCAGGAGGCCGCGCGCTATCGCCGGCGCCTGCGCAACGAAGCCGCCATGGCCGGCCAGCTCGATCACCCGTGCGTGGTGCGCCTGCTGGATGCCGACGAAGATGCGCAGCCGCCCTACCTCGTCCTCGAATACGTCGACGGCCAGCCGCTCTCCGACTTCACCGAGGGCGGCAAGCTGCTGCCGATCGCGCAGGTGCTGGACATCGCGTTCAAGTGCTGCAGCGCGCTGGAGCACGCCCATCGCGCCGGCCTCGTGCACCGCGACATCAAGCCCGCCAACGTGATGCTGCAGGAGAACGGCGAGGTGAAGGTCACCGATTTCGGCACCGCGCTGTCGTCGCGCACGGACATCACGCAGCTCTCGGGCCTCGTGGGTTCGCCCTCGTACATGTCGCCGGAACAGGTGAAGGAGCTCGTGTGCACGCACCGCAGCGACATGTTCTCGCTGGGCATCGTGCTCTACGAACTGCTGACGGGCCGCAACCCGTTCGCGGGCGATTCGGATTTCACCACCATGTACCGCATCAGCACCGAGGCGACCGAGCCGCCCAGCGTGCTGCGGCCCGAGCTGCCGCCGTCGGTGGACAAGGCGATCCTGCGCGCGCTCTCGAAGGACCCGGCGGACCGTTACGCCGAGTGGTCCGAGTTCGCCGATGCCTTGCTCGACGTGAGCCGCGCGCTGCCGCAACGACGCGTGCAGGACAGCCAGGGCGAGTACTTCACGCAGATGCGTTCGCTGCCCTTCTTCGCGGAGTTCAGCGATTCGAACCTGTGGGAGACGCTGCGACTGGGCACGCTGCACCGCTTCGACCGCGGGCAGGAGTTGATGCACGAAGGCACGCAGGGCCACTCCTTCTGCATCATCATCCAGGGCATGGTCGCGGTGAAGCGCGGCGGTGTTGCGCTGAGCATGCTCGGGCCGGGGGTGACGCTCGGCGAGATGAGTTATCTGCAGCCGGAGAATCCGATTCGCACCGCTACCGCGGTTGCCGAGTTGGGCGCGCTGGTGCTGGAGATCCAGAACGCTTCCCTTCGCAAAGCTTCCGAGGGTTTGCAGTCTTGTTTTGACCGGGCGTTCATCAAGCTGCTGGTGAAGCGGTTGATTGCCACCAACGAGCAGGTGGGGCAGTAAAACAGGCTGTCATCCGGAACACAACCGGCATGACAGCCCTATTGACTGCGAATGATCACCGCTGCCGGCACTTCCTGCGAAGGTGCGATCACCACCGGGCTGCGCGGTTCCACCCACACCGGCTGCTCCACCGGCACCGTCGGCCGCGACGGAACCACGGTGTACTGCGGCGCTGAAATCGAATATTGCGGCAGAGGCGGTGAATACTGTGGCGGCGCATTCTGGTAGGCGACTGGAGGCTGGTACTGCGGCGGCTGGTACTGCGGCGGCAGCGGCGGGTATTGCTGCACCAGCACCGGCGGCGGCGGTGTGGCTTGCGGCTGCGATGGCTGCGGCTGCGGGGATGCCGAAGGCGTGAACACGCTGTTCCACCAATCGCCCGAACCGCCTTGCGGCTCCTGCGCTGGCGGCTGCGGGGCCCCCGGTTCCGGTGGCGGCGGCAGACGCGGCGCGGCGAATTTCGCCTTGGCGTCGATCGCTTTCGCCTTGACGGTCTGCTGGAAGAAGTCCCCCACGATCAGCAACGCGTTGTGCGCGCCCTGCCCCCAGGCGTCGCCGGTCATCGTGACGCGGTTGTCGTTGAAGCCGACCCACGCACCGCCGACGAGTTGCGGGTGCATCAGGATGAACCAGCCGTCGGTGTTGGACTGCGTCGTGCCCGTCTTGCCGGCGAGATCGCCTTGCAGGCCGAACTTGCCGCGCACGCCCGAGCCGGTGCCCCCGTCGATCACGCCGCGCATGACGTCGAGCAGGATCTGCGCGGCGTTCTCGCTCATTGCGCGCTCGGGCGCTTTCGCGGCGAACTGCTCGATCGCCCCACCGTCCCGGTCGTCGATGCGCGCGATCACCACCGGCTCCACGTAGCTGCCGCCATTCGCGATGCTGCCGAACGCCGACACCATTTCCTTCAGCGTCACCGGGCTCGTGCCCAGCGCGAGCGCGGGCACGGCGTCGAGCTTGCTCTGGCGAACGCCCATGGCATAGGCCATCTTCGCCACGTTGGCCGGGCCGACGCGCATCATCAACTGGCTGGTGATGGAATTCTTCGAGCGGGCCAGGCCGTCGCGCAGCGTCATGGGCAGGCCGGTGGATGCGCCGACGTCGCCCGGCTTCCATACGGTGTTGTCGTCCAGCCGAATCTCGGGCGGCTCATCGACGAAGGTCTCGTAAGGACCGATGCCTTGCTCGAACGCGGCGCCGTAGACGAACGGCTTGAACGTGGAGCCGGGCTGGCGGCGCGCCTGCGCGACGTGGTCGAATTTGTCTTCCTCGAAGCCGCGGCTGCCCACCCAGGCCTTGACGTGGCCGTTCGCCGGATCGATCGCGAGGAAGCCCGCCTGCAAGCGGGTTTTCTCATCCCACACTGCCTGCATGAAAGCGGCGTCGGCTTCGAACTTCTTCAGTGCCGCGGCGTCGTCGACCCCGATGCCGCGCTCCGCCTGGTACTGCGCCGTCTCGCGCACGAAGGCTTCCGCCATCGCCTTGTGCGCCTTCCAGCCGCCGCGCTTCCACGCGCCGTCGGCCTGCTTTTGCAGCTTGTCGCCCTCGCGTTCCACGGCGTCGGCGGCCATCGCCTGCAGCTTCGAATCGAGCGTGGTGTGCACGACCAGGCCATCGCCGTAGACGTTGTAGCCCTTGCGGTCGGCCCAGTCGATGATCCAGCTGCGCAACTGCTGCGCGAGATGCGGCGCCGGCCCCGGCTCCTCGTTCTGGCGCTCGAAATTCAGCGCCAGCGGCCGGTCCTTGAGCGCGTCGAATTGCGCGCGGTCGAGCTTGCCGTACTTCACCATCTGCGCGAGCACGGTGTTGCGGCGCTGCAGCGAACGCTCGGGATTGAGCACCGGGTTGTAGTGGCGCGTGCCCTTGAGCATGCCGATCAGCGTCGCGCTCTCGAGCACGTCGAGCTCGCCGGCGCTCTTGTCGAAGTACGTGCGCGCGGCCATCTCGATGCCATACGCGTTGTAGAGGAACGGCACCGTATTGAGATACGTCTCCAGGATCTCTTCCTTGCTGTACACGGCCTCGATCTTCACCGCCGTGATCGCCTCCTTCACCTTGCGCGACAGCGTTGCCGCACGCCCGATGTCGTCGGGGTACAGGTTGCGCGCGAGCTGCTGCGTGATGGTCGAGCCGCCCTGCAGGTCACCGCGCAGCGTGCGCACCGCGGCGCCCATCGTGCGGCGCACGTCGAAGCCGTGGTGGTCGAAGAAGCGCCGGTCCTCCGTCGCGATCAGCGCGGTGAGCACATGCGGCGAGACCTCGGCAAGCTTCACGCGTTCGCGGTTGGCCCGCTTGAACGTGGTCAGCACCACGCCGTCGGCCGACACCACGACGGAAGGCTTCGCGATCTTCGCCTTCTGCAGGTCGTCGATACTCGGCGTGAGCGGGATCAGCGCGAGCACATACGCCGCCGCCGCGAGGGGCACGATGAGGAACAGGCACAGCAGGACGGCGAAGGGATGGCGCCGCACACCCGCCCAGGTACGGCGGGCGCCATGCGCGAAGGCGTCGGATACACGTTCAAGATTCACGGGGGCATCTTGGCCCGCGAGGCCATGGCCGCGCTGTAGGACGCGAACGCGAGCATTGGCTGCATAGAATCGCCGGATGACGACTGCCGAGCTGACTACCCTCACCCAACAGGTCCTGTGGGCCTCCTTCTTCGTGGCCATGGCCTTCGGCGCGCTGGTGCAGCGCACCGGGTTCTGCACCATGGGCGCGGTCGCCGACGTGGTGACGATGAGCGACTGGACCCGCATGCGGCAATGGGGCCTGGCCGCGGGCGTCGCCACCGTGGGATTCGCGTTTTTCGTGTGGATGGGCGCGATCGATCCCCAAAAAGTACTCTATGCGTCCAACCGCTGGATCTGGCTTTCGGCCCTGGTGGGCGGCGGGATCTTCGGGTTCGGGATGGTGTTGTCCTCGGGCTGCGTGAGCAAGTCGCTGGTGCGCGTGGGCGGCGGCAATTTGAAAGCGCTGGTGGTCGTGCTCGTGCTGGGCATCGCCGCGTTTGCGACGCTGAAGGGCATCACGGCCGTGCTGCGCACGCTCACGGTGGACCGCGTGGCCCACGAATTCACGACCACCGCCAGCCTGCCGGCGCTGGCCGCGCAGGCGTTCTCGCTGCAACTCAGTGCGGTCTCGCTCGTGCTGGGCGTCGCCATCGGTGGGGCCCTGATCGCCTGGGCGCTCGCCGCGAAGGAATCGCGCAGCTTCGCGAACGTGCTGGCCGGCGCGGGTACGGGCCTGGCCGTGCTGGCGTTGTGGTGGATCAGCGGGCACCTGGGCTTCATCGCCGAGCATCCGGAGACCTTGCAGGAGACATTCCTTGCGACGAACTCCACGCGCGGGGAGGCGATCAGCTTCGTGGCGCCGGTCGCTTACACGCTGGACTGGCTGATGTTCTTCAGCGACAAGAGCAAGTTTGTCTCCATCGGCATCGCCACGGTCGCGGGCGTGATCGTCGGCTCGTTCCTGATGTCCCTCGTGCAGCGCAGCTTCCGGTGGGAAGGCTTTGGCGGCCCCGACGACGTCGCGCACCACCTCGGCGGCGCGGTGCTGATGGGCGTGGGCGGCGTGACGGCCATGGGCTGCAGCATCGGCCAGGGCGTGTCCGGCATCTCCACCTTGAGCCTCACGAGCTTCGTAGCCGTCGCGGCGATGGTCGCCGGCGCGGTGGCGGCGCTGAAGTACCAGGAGTGGCGCTTCGGGCGCGCGGACTGAGTGCTGCCACTCGCACCCAAGGCTGTCATTGCGGGCTCGACCCGCTGCTGTCCGGAATAGCCAGCGCTCGATCGACGCCCCTGCATTGCGCGTCATCTTCTTGGCGAAGACCGCGCCCTCGCGAAGGAAGGCACACCGTCCACGGCCCCACTTTGAGACCGCCGCTGTCGCGGCGGTTTCCCTCGAGGCTACGCCGCCACGGGGCCTGATTTTCAACCTGCGTCAGCGGCACAAGGCCGCCGCGCGGTTGAAAATCAGACCCCTTTGCGCGGCTCGCACTCGGCTCTTCAGAGGGGCCATGGCCGGTGCGCCTCCCTCCGCGAGCCAGTCATTTGCGCGTTCGTCTGTCACTGCAACTTCCTCGCAGGTGGCTTGCATTTCGGCGCGCGCGCTGTAGCAACGGCATACCCCAAGTGATGGACTCGCGGAGGAAGGCGCACCGGCCGCGGCCCCTCTGAAGAGCCGAGTGCGAGCCGCGCAGAGGGATTCGATTTCGAACCGCGCGGCCGCCTTGTGCGGCTGACGCAGGTTCTAAATCAGATCCCGGGCGGCGTAGCATCGAGGGCAGCCACGCGAAGCGGGGCCTCGAAGTGGGGCCGTGGACGGTGTGCCTTCCTCCGCGAGACGCGGTCGCGGCCAGGTTGTCGCAGTGGGGCTAGACCCGCAATCCATGCCGGCACACCCCGATGACAGCGGCGGCCATTTCCCTTATATTGCCCATCACTGATAGATACACCTACCGGAGCACCCATGAAAGCCTTCGCCCGAATCCTCGCCCTCTTTGCGGCCGCATTACTTTTCGCCGGATCGGCATGGGCCCAGGACAAGGTCGTCTATCACATCGACAACTCGGAACTGCAGGCCACCAAAGGCCTGCGCAACGTGCGCAACCACCTCGACGTCGCGCCCCAGACCCAGATCATCGTCGTGACGCATGCCGAAGGCATCGACTTCCTGATGGAAGGCGCGAAGGACGCGAAGAACTCCAACATCGACTACGCGTCGCTCGTGAGCGCGCTCAAGGCGCGCGGCGTGCGCTTCGAGGTGTGCGAGATCACGCTGCGCAACCGCAACATCTCGAAAGACAAGTTCATCATGGACGCGGAGTTCACGCCGTCCGGTGTGGTGCGCATCGGGCAATTGCAGGCGCGCGAGCACTACGCGTATATCAAGCCATAACGCGCAGCATGGCCAAGCGCTCCCTCGCCACCGCATTGCCGGCCACCGCGCCCGTCGAGTCCGACGAAGTGTTCGAGCTCGCGGCCGAAGTCTTCCGCGTGATGTCCGCGCCGATGCGCCTGAAGATCATCGCGAGCCTGTGCAACGGCGAGAAGAACGTGAGCGAACTGCTCGCGGAAATCGACACGACGCAGCCCAACATGTCCCAGCACCTCAACACGCTCTACCAGGCGGGCGTGCTGGGCAAGCGGCGGGACGGCGTGCAGATCTACTACCGCATCACCAACGACCGCGTCGTGACGCTGTGCCGCGCGGTCTGCACGCAGATCGCGATCGAGACGGACGTCGCGAGATAGGGCCCGCGTGATGCACGCCGTGGTCCGATTCCTGGCAGCCGTCTTGCTCGCGTGCGGGGCCGTCGCCGCCATCGCGCAACCTGCCGCTCCCATCTCTCCCACGCCAGTCTCGCCTCGCCAGGTTTCCGCTTCCGCCTGGTACGTCCAGGGCGACTCGGCGATGGGCAGCGCGGCCAACCGAAACTTCGTCTCCAACGCCGGCTTCGTCGTCACGCCCGCGGGCGTCGTGGTGATCGACGCGCTGGGCTCGCCCGCGCTAGCGCGCGAATTGATCGCGCAGATCAGGCGCGTGACCGGCAAGTCGGTCACGCACGTCATCCTCACGCACTACCACGCGGACCACATCTACGGCCTGCAGGAGTTCAAGGCTGCAGGCGCGAAGATCATCGCGCACCAGGCGGCGCGCGAATACCTCAACTCCGAAACCGCGCAATCGCGGCTACTCGCATCGCGCACGGACCTCGCGCCGTGGATCGACGCGAACACCCGGCTCGTTCCCGCCGACGAATGGATCGACGGCCCGCGCGATCTCGACATCGGCGGCGTGAAATTCCTGCTGCGTCCAGTGGGCCCCGCGCACACGCCCGAAGACCTCGTCGTGTTCCTGCCCTCGGAGAAAGTGCTGTTCGCGGGCGACATCGTCTTTCGCGGGCGCATCCCCTACGTCGGCCAGGCCGACAGCCGCAGCTGGATCGCGGCGCTGAATTCCGTGCTGGCCTTCGATGCGTCGGTGATCGTTCCAGGGCACGGGCAGGTGTCGACGTCGGCGCGCGAGGACATCGTGCTGACGCGCGACTACCTCACCTACCTGCGCGAGACCATGGCCGCCGCGGCGCGCGACCTCGATCCCTTCGAGGAGGCCTATGCGAAGGCCGACTGGTCGCGCTTCGAGCACCTGCCGCTCTTTCGCGCCGCGAACCGCATGAATGCGTACAACACCTACCTGCTCATGGAGCGCGAAGCGAAGTAGGCGTAAACCCGGTTCACCGTTCTTTCAGGCGCCATATATCATTGAATCTGCATATACGGATTGAAGAGCACCCACCCATGATTCCCGGCCGGCTGCGCAAGGCGCCCGAAAACTTCATTGCCCGCGACGACATCCCCCGCGTGCGCGAGGAAGCGCGCCACGGCAGGCGCGACTTCATCCGCGGTGCGTTCGCGGCAGCCGCGGGCGTGATGGCACTGCCCACGGCACACGCGCAAACCGCCGCCGACGGCGACCCGAACATCCTCACCCTCCCCGAGCATTCGAAGGGCCTCGGCCAGCCCATCGCCGAAGGATACGGAAAGCCCTCGAAGTACGAGGCCAACGTGCAGCGCCGCCGCAGCCCGGGCCTCACGCAGACCACGCAAGCGTCGGTCTCCTTCGCGCCGCTGCAATCCATGTTCGGCATCGTCACGCCCAGCGGCCTGCACTTCGAGCGGCACCACCAGGGCTGGTGGGACATCGACCCGGCTAAGCACCGCTTCATGGTGAACGGCCTCGTCAAGTCGCCCAAGGTCTTCACCATGGACGAGTTGATGCGGCTGCCTTCCGTCTCGCGCTTCCACTTCATCGAGTGCGGCGCGAACACCGGCATGGAATGGGGCAACGTCGCGGTGCCGACGTGCCAGTACACGCACGGCATGTTGTCGTGCAGCGAGTTCACGGGCGTGCCGCTCATCACGCTGCTTGAAATGGCGGGCGCGGATTTCACCAAGGGCCAGTTCGTCCTGGCCGAGGGTGCGGACGGCTCTTCCATGACCCGCACCATCCCGATGAGCATGATTCGCGCGGGCGAAGTGCTCGTCGCCTACGGCCAGAACGGCGAGATGCTGCGCCCCGAGAACGGCTACCCGCTGCGCCTCGTCGTGCCCGGCGTGCAGGGCGTGAGCTGGGTCAAATACCTGCGCCGCATCGAGGTCGGGGACCAGCCGTATGCGACGAAAGACGAGACCATTCACTACGTCGACCTGATGCCCGACGGCAGGCACCGCCAGTACACGAGCATCCAGGAATGCAAGAGCGTCGTCACCACGCCTTCGGGCGGGCAGATGCTCCTGGACAAGGGCTTCTACAGCGTGAGCGGCCTCGCGTGGTCGGGGCGCGGTAAGGTCAAGCGCGTCGATGTGTCCGTCGATGGCGGGCGCGACTGGCGCACCGCGAAGCTGGAGACGCCGGTGCTGAGCAAGTGCCTCACGCGCTTTTCGCTCGACTGGGTGTGGGACGGCAAGCCCGCGATCATCCAGAGCCGCGCGATGGATGAGACCGGCTACGTCCAGCCGAACTACAAGCAGCTGCGCGCGGTGCGCGGCAAGGGCTCGATCTATCACAACAACGCGATCCAGTCCTGGCTGGTCGAGGCGAATGGCGAGGTGAAGAATGTCCAGGTCGGGTAACCCGCGCGCCGTTGCTTTTGCAGTCGCGGTGTTGGCCGGCTGGTCCGTGTCCGCGGATGCCGGTAGCTATCCCGGCATCGGCCGCGACGCGACGACGAAGGAAGTCGCTGCCTGGGACATCGACGTGCGCGCGGATTTCAAGGGCTTGCCGCCCGGCTCGGGCAGCGTCGCGAAGGGCCAGGAAGTGTGGGAGTCGAAGTGCGCCTCGTGCCACGGCGTCTTCGGCGAATCGAACCAGGTGTTCAACCCGCTGGTTGGCGGCACGACGAAGGACGACGTGAAAACCGGCCGCGTCGCGAGCCTCGCGCGCCGCGACTATCCCGGACGCACGACGATGATGAAGGTATCGACCGTCTCCACGCTGTGGGACTACATCAACCGCGCGATGCCCTGGGCGCAGCCGAAGTCGCTCAGTGTCGAAGAGGTCTACGCGGCCACGGCTTATCTCCTGAACCTGGCCGATGTCGTCCCCGCGGACTTCACCCTGTCCGACAAGAACATCGCGCAGGTGCAAGAGCGCTTGCCGAATCGAAACGGCATGACAAAGGACCACGCCATGTGGCCGGGCAACGGGAAGCGTGTGGATGTCGCGGCCACCGCTTGCATGAATAATTGCGCCAGCGACGCGCCCATCACCTCCTCGATGCCCGCGTTCGCGCGCAACGCGCACGGCAACCTGGCCGAACAGAACCGGAGCGTGGGCGCGCAGCGCGGCATCGACACTGCAGGCGCGCCGACTCCGGTCGCCGCCACACCTACGGGCCAAAAGGCCGTGCAGGCTTTGCTGCATAAGAACAGTTGCAACGCCTGCCATGCCCGCGATGCCACCGTGGTGGGCCCGAGCTGGGCGAATGTCGCCCAAAAGCATGCAGGCAAGGCCGATTACCTCGCGGGCAAAATACGCTCCGGCGGCGCCGGCGTGTGGGGCGCGATCCCCATGCCGCCGCAATCCCTCAGCGAAGCCGAAGCCCGCGGCATCGCAGGGTGGCTCGCCTCGGGGGCGGCCCCGTGATCGCGAGGGATATCCCGATTCGCAGACACATCGCCTTTCACTAATATCGCTTTCATTCCCAAGGAGACGCATCGATGCAAAACCGTCGCGAAACACTCAAGCAAGGCGCCGTGGTCGCGGGCTTGCTGGCCGCCACCGGCCTCTTCCCCCGCTACGCCGCGGCCGCCTGGAACGGCCAGGCATTCGAAGCGAAAAGCGTCGCCGACGTGATGAAGGCATTCGGTGCAGGCGCGCCCACCGCCAGCAATGACGTGACGCTCACCGCGCCCGACATCGCGGAGAACGGCGCGGTGGTGCCGATGGGCGTAGCGACAACGCTGCCCAACGTGAAGCAGATGCTCATCCTCGTCGAGAAGAATCCCAACACCCTCGTCGCGAAATTCGACGTGAACGCGGCGGTGGAATCGAACTTCCTCACGCGCGCCAAGATGGGCCAGACCTCCGACGTGTACGCGGTCGCGATCACGAACGACGGCAAGGCGCTGTTCACGAAAAAAGAAGTGAAAGTCACCCTCGGCGGCTGCGGCGGCTGATCGCTTCGCCAATCAACACGAGATACAGGAGTCCACCATGTCCGATCCGATGCGAATTCGCGCGCAGTCCCAGGGCGGCAACGCCGTCGTGCGCGTGCTCATGAGCCACGAGATGGAAACCGGCCAGCGCAAGGACGCGGCCGGCAAGACCATCCCCGCCTGGCACATCACCGAAGTCACCGCGACCCACAACGGCAAGCAGGTGCTCGCCGCCGAATGGGGACCGGCCGTGGCGAAGAATCCGTTCCTGCAATTCACAGTGAAGGGCGCGAAGGCCGGCGACAAGATCGGCATCGCCTGGAAGGACAACCGGGGCGATACGCGCACCGACGAAGCCGTCGTGACCTGAGCATGACAAAGACAAGAATCACCCTCGCCGTCCTGGCCGCCGCGTCGGCGTGCGTCGTCACCGCGGCGCTCGCGCAAAAGACCGCGATCGAGGCGATCGAGGAATACCGCGCGATGCTCGCTGACGGCAACCCCGCCGACCTCTTCGAAGCCAAGGGCGAAGGCCTGTGGAAGCAGAAGCGCGGCCCGAAGAACGCATCGCTCGAAGCGTGCGATCTCGGCAAGGGCCCGGGCGTCGTCAAGGGCGCGTTCGTCGAGTTGCCGCGTTACTTCCCCGACACGAAGCGCGTGCAGGATCTCGAGTCGCGCCTCGTTACCTGCATGGGGACGTTGCAAGGCTTCGACGAGAAGAAGATCGCCGCGACGCCGTTCGGGCGCGACGAGCAGAACAACGTGACGGCGCTGGCCACTTACGTCGCCGCCGAATCGCGCGGCATGAAGTTCAGCCTGCCGCAATCGCATCCGCAAGAGAAGGTCGCCTACGAAGTCGGCAAGCGCCTCTTCTTCATGCGCGGTGGCTCGCACGATTTCGCGTGCGCTTCGTGCCATGGCGAGGACGGCAAGCGCATCCGCCTGCAGGACTTGCCCAACCTCACGAAGAACCCCGGCGCCGGCAGCGGCTTCGGCGCGTGGCCCGCTTACCGCGTGTCCAACGGCCAGATGTGGGGCATGCAGCTGCGCCTGAACGACTGCTACCGCCAGCAGCGCTTCCCCTACCCCGGCTTCGGCAGCGACGCCACCATCGCGCTCGGCGTGTACCTGGGCGTCAACGGCCAGGGCGGCACGTCCACCGCGCCCGCCATCAAGCGCTGAGGAGCCGCACATGAAGATCGACCAACGACGCATCTATGCCGCGCTTGCGGTGACCGTGGGCATCGCCGGCTGCTCCACCTTGCCGAGCTCCTCGGAGCTCGACGCCGTCGCCGCGCAAACCGTGAAAGCCTCTTTCCGCGATGAAGGCATGGCGAAGGTGGATCGCCTGGTGCAGGACGACTCCAACCGCGAATGCAGCCAGGCGCAAGCCGAAGGCCACGAGATCGCACCGGCGCGCGCCAAGGCCATCGAAGCCGCGAACCTGAAGACCATCAAGTGGCCGAGCGACGGCAAATTCCTCGGCGACTGGAAAGCGGGTGAGCAGATCGCGCAGAACGGCCGCGGCCTCACGTGGACCGACGATCCGAAGATGGCGAACGGCGGCAATTGCTATAACTGCCACCAGATCACGAAGGAAGAAATCTCCTTCGGCACGATCGGGCCGAGCCTCTACCAGTACGGCAAGATCCGCGGCGTGATCAATCCGGCGAGCCCGGAAGCCAAACCGATCGTGGAATACACCTGGGGCAAGATCTGGAACGCGAAGGCGTACAACGCCTGCTCCAACATGCCGCGCGCGGGTTATGGGCACATCCTGGATGAAGCGCAGGTGCGGCACGTCGTGGCGCTGCTGCTGGATCCGCAGTCGCCCGTGAACAAGTGAACCTCTCCAAGCGGGATTTCCTCCAGACCCTCACTGCCGCCTCCGTCTGCGGCATGGGCCTTGGCCGCTGGGCCGACGCGGATGCGCAGACGGCCGGCGAGGCGCTCTACGACATCCCGAAGTTCGGCAACGTCTCGTTGCTGCACATGACGGACTGCCATGCGCAGCTGAAGCCGATCCACTTCCGCGAGCCGAGCGTGAACCTCGGCATCGGCGACATGAACGGCCGCCTGCCGCATCTCGTCGGCGAGCATCTGTTGAAGGCCGCGAACGTGCCGCGCGGCTCGGCGAATGCGCACGCCCTCACCTGTCTCGACTTCGACCTCGCTGCACAGCGCTATGGCAAGGTTGGCGGGTTCGCGCATCTCGCGACCCTGGTGAAGCGCTTGAAAGCGAGCCGCCCGGGGGCCTTGCTGCTCGATGGCGGCGACACTTGGCAAGGATCGGCCACGTCTCTCTGGACGAATGGCCAGGACATGGTCGATGCCGCGAAGCTGCTCGGCGTGGACATCATGACCGGCCACTGGGAATTCACGCTTGGCATGGAGCGCGTGAAGGAAATCGTCGAGAAGGACTTCGCGGGCAAGATCGAATTTCTCGCGCAGAACGTCAAGACCGCGGACTTCGGCGACCCGGTGTTCAAGCCCTACACGATGCGCCAGATCAACGGCGTGCCGGTCGCGATCATCGGGCAGGCGTTTCCATACACGCCGATCGCGAACCCGCGCTACTTCGTCGCCGACTGGAGCTTCGGCATCCAGGACGAGAGCATGCAGAAGGCGGTGGACGAAGCGCGTGCCAAGGGCGCGCAACTCGTCGTGCTCCTCAGCCACAACGGCATGGACGTGGACTTGAAGATGGCCAGCCGCGTGAGCGGCATCGACGCGATCCTCGGCGGGCACACGCACGACGGTATGCCGGTGGCGAGCATCGTCTCGAACAAGGGCGGCAAGACGCTCGTCACCAACGCGGGATCGAACGGCAAGTTCCTCGCCGTGATGGACTTCGACGTGCGGGACGGCAAGCTGCGCGACTGGCGCTATCGCCTGCTGCCGGTGTTCGCGAACATGCTGCCCGCGGACAAGGAGATGGATGCGCTCATCACGCGCGTGCGCGCGCCGTACGAGGCGAAGCTCTCCGAGAAACTCGCGGTGACGGAAGGCACGCTGTACCGCCGCGGCAACTTCAACGGCAGCGGCGACCAGTTGCTGCTGGATGCGCTGATGGACGTGCAAGGCGCGGAGATCGCGTTCTCGCCGGGCTTCCGCTGGGGCACCTCGCTCCTCGCGGGCCAGGACATCACGCGCGAATGGCTGATGGACATGACGGCCACGACGTATTCCTACGCCACCGTCACGCCGATGACGGGCGAGACGATCAGGACGGTGCTGGAGGATGTCTGCGACAACCTCTTCAACCCCGACCCTTATTACCAGCAAGGCGGCGACATGGTGCGCGTCGGCGGGCTTCAGTACAGCTGCAATCCGCTCGCGAAGATGGGTGCGCGCATCGAAGACATGCGATTGAACGGCAAGCCGATCGAGGCCTCGCGCACGTACAAGGTGGCTGGGTGGGCGCCGGTGGCGGAAGAGGCGCGTGCCGCGAACAACCGGCCGGTGTGGGAGTTGGTCGAGCAGTGGCTGAAGGCCCGGGGCGGACGCGTGACGCCGCGTGCGGTCAATGTGCCGCGGCTCACGGGTGGGTTGCCGAATGCGGGTTATCTGGAGTCGGCGGCGTGAACCCGCGCGGGCTGCTCGCGATGTTGTTGCTCGGTGCTGCCTCGGCCGGCGCGCAACAGGCGACTTACACGGTGCGCAATCTGACACCCGAAGCGGCTTTACGCGCCGCACAGGCGGCGCTTACCGCGTGCGCGAAGAGCGGCCATCAAGTCGCAGTCGCGGTAACGGATCGCGCAGGAGTTCCGCTCGTGATGCTGCGTGACCGGCATGCGGGCATGCACACGCCGGAGACCGCCACGAACAAGGCGTACTCGGCGCTGAATTTCAAGATCGACACGCTCGGCCTCGCCCGCGCGACGCAGCCCGGCGAGGCGGCAGCGGGAATCCGGCATCTGCCGCGCGTGGTCGCGGTCGGCGGAGGACGCCTCATCGAATCCGCAGGCTCGCTCGTAGGCGCCATTGGCGTGTCGGGTGCGCCAGGCGGTGAAGCCGACGATGCCTGCGCGAAGGCCGGCATCGCCGCGATCGCGGACGACCTGGAGTTCTAGCCTGCGTTCGTCATCTGCGAACGACGATGTTCGTGTCGCGTATCTCCACCAACATGGCATCGCCTCTTTGATGGGCAACGATCCACTCGTGCTCGATCAGCGACATGGCGTCGGTGATTCTGGAAGAGCCTTGAAGTTCGTCGCAGCGCATGGCGATTCGATGGAATGGACCTTTTCCCTTGTTCGCCAATCGGGCAGCGATCGAGTTGAAGTCGTTGTCCCAACTGACCAGGACCTGCCCGCTCTCGACACATGAGATCGCAATGACGGCGTCAGCGGAGTCGTGCGCCATGCAATCGCGTGAACGCGTCAGTTGATGACCGTGCGCGGCAATAGCGCGTCCCACCGACTCAGGGACACAGTTGTCGGTAAGAAACGGAATGACCTGCTGCTTCACGCCGCGGCACGAGGTTCATACTCCATGGCCGCGTGAACATCTTCCTGCCGCAGGTCCGGGAATTCCTGCAGGATTTGCCTGACGGTATAGCCCGCCTGGGCAAACCGCTTGACTGCGCGCACCCGCACCCGGGTGCCAGCAATCACGGGATCGTTGTGATTGACGAATCGAGATTTTTCGACCTGACCCAGCTGCGTGGCACTGCGGACATTCAGGCTTTCGATGTCCCGCTTCATGTCCTGGGCGACAGTGGCAAGCTCGACGGTGCGCACCACGTATTGGCCACTGACGACTTCCTGCAGTTTCTCCGTGCTCGGCTCGACCCAGACCACCTTCTTGTTCGATACCCAGAGCTTCGTCGCCGTCCACTTGTCTTCTGCAAGATCGGCGAGCCTCTCACCCACACGCCTCAGGTGTTGCAGGGAGACTCCATGCTGATTGCGCAGCACGTTGAGCACCTTCAGGGAGACGATGTCGCGAAAGGAATAGACCCGCCCGATCGTCGGGTCACCGACGAAGCTGGGAGAGAAAAAGTCGTCGCGATCCCAATAGCGCAGTTGTCCAACCGACACGCCGGTCAGCCGCGCGGCGTGATCTTCACTGAATGCTGCTACGACGTAGCCCATAAGGTGGCGGCTTTCGGGTTTGGGGACTACTGAAGATTAACACAGGTGATCCCCAATCAAGCCACCACCGTGACCCTCACCTCCGGGTCCTTGCGCACCACCTCGACCCCCACATTCCGCTCGTACCGCTGCAGCAGCACGTCCACCGACGGCCCCGGCGCGCCTAGGCGCGTGATGCGGACCCAGTCGATGAAAGGCGGCAGTCGCGGACGCTGGAACTCGAGCTCGCCGCGCTCCGCATGGATCTCCAACCCAAGGCACGCCTGCAACATCCCGAACACGGCAGCAGCCGCCCAAGCCTGCGGCGAGCACGCGACCGGATACAGCGTCGGCCCCGCGCCATGCCTGCGCGGAAAACCGCAGAAGAGTTCGGGCAATCGGTGCGAGTCGAAATGAAGGCTTGAGTCGAAGCTCGCCGAGAACAGCGCCATCGCGCTTTCGGTGCGCCCGTAGCGCGCCATGCCCGATGCGATCAGCGCGTTGTCGTGTGGCCAGATCGATCCGTTGTGGTACGACATCGGGTTGTACCGCGCCATCCCTTGCGCCACGGTGCGGATGCCCCATCCGCTGAAAAACTGGCGCGACATGAGGCCGTCGACGATGCGCTGCGCATGCTCGGGCGACGCGATCCCGTTCCACAGCGTGTGCCCCGCGTTTGAAGTCGCCACCTTGCACTGGTGTTTGGCGCCGTCCAGCGCGATGGCGTAGCTGCCGATCTCCTCGCACCAGAACTCCGCCTGGAAACGTCGCTTGAGGGATTCCGCCTCGGCCGTCAGGTTCCGCGCCAGATCGTCCTCGCCCATCAAGCGCGCCACGCGGGCGATCGCGAGTTTTCCTTCGTACACGTAGCCCTGCACTTCGCACAAGGCGATAGGTGCATCCGCCATCGTGCCGTCGCGGTGGAACACCGAGTCGTGCGAATCCTTCCAGCCCTGCTGCACCAAGCCCTCGCTGCTGCGGCGCGCGTACTCGACGAAGCCGTCGCCGTCCGCGTCGCCCCAGCGATCGATCCATTCGAGCGCGCGCAACACGTTGGCCCAGATGCCGCGCACGAAGGCGATGTCACCCGTGCGTTCCAGATACGCCCCGACCAGCACGAGAAAGAGCGGCGTCGAATCGACCGAGCCGTAGTAGCGCCCGAAAGGAATCTCCTGCGTGCGCGCCATCTCGCTGTGGCGCGCCTCGTGCAGGATCTTTCCGGGCTCGGCGTCGTTCGCCGCATCGACTTCACTCGCCTGCGTCTCGGCGAGAAAGGCCAGCACACCGCGCGCGAGTGACGGGTCCACCCACAGGTACTCCAGCGCGGTAATGATCCCGTCGCGGCCGAACGTGGTCGAGTACCACGGCACGCCCGCGAACGGATACGGGCCGCTCGGCAACTGCGTGGTCAGCATCGACAGGTCGGAGATGGAGCGGTCCAGCCACAGGTTCACCAGCGGATTGGACGTCGTCACCGTGCAATGGCCCGCGAGCCAGCTCTTGCGCGTCTGGTTGTTGTTGCGCACTGCTTCTTCGTAGCTCTTCGCGAGGCGCTGGGTATCGCCTTGCGCATCGCACATCACGGTGCAATACAGATGGTGCTCGCTGCCGGGCGCAAGGCGCAGATCGAACGTGGCGCGGCCGGTGTCGATAGCCGTCGGCGCGGGATCGAAGTGCAACCGCGTGCGGCGCGCGACGCCGTCCAGGCCCTGGTAAGGCAGCACCACCTCGCTGGGCGTCACCTCGGGCGGCAGGCGCTCGCCGTGCCGCTCGCGCTTCATGCCGCGGACCTCGAACAGGTCCACGAAGTCGCCCCCGAAACCGAACTCGATGCGCACCGTCGCGTGTTCGCTGCCGTGGTGCGTGATGCGGATGTGCTCATGGCACGCGCCCTGCCACAACACCTTCGCGCGGAAGATATGCAGCGTGCCCTTGGGCAGCGGATCGCGCCCTTCGCGCGCGGGCAGGTCGGGGTTCATGAGGTCGATGGCCAGCAGGCTGTTCGACTCCTCCACCGATGAGCCGAGGTGCAGCGGGCGCACGCCGTCGATGGTGAACTCCAGGTGCGAGAGGTACCGCGTGTCGTCGTGGTACAGGCCCTCCTTGTCCGAGGCGAGCACCTGGATGTCGCCGAAGCGGTCGAACATCGCGAAAGTGCGGTCGTTCTTCAGGACCTGGGGCTGCTCTTCCGCGCTCGCCGCCGTCGCGGCCACGTACCACTTTTCCCCGATGCGGATTTTTTCAGCCAATCACGACTCCTATTTCGCCAGTGCCGGGGCCTGGGTTTGCACGAGTTCGCGGTACACGTCCACATAGCGCCGCGCCATCACGGACGCCGCGAACCGCGACTCGAACACCGCGCGCGATCGAGCGTGTCGATGCGCCGCGCGGCGGCAATGGCTTCGTCCTGGTTCTTCACGATGAAGCCGGTCACGCCGTGGTCGATCACCTCCGGCACCGAGCCATGCGCGTACGCGATCACCGGCGTGCCGCACGCCATCGCCTCGATCATCACGAGGCCGAAGGGTTCGGGCCAGTCGATAGGCATGAGCAGCGCGCGCGCGTTGCCGATGAAGTCGTTCTTCGCGTCCTCGCCGATCTCGCCGATGAAGTCGACCAGCGGGTCATCCAGAAGGGGCTCGATAGTCGATTCGAAGTACGCGCGATCCAGCGGGTCCACCTTCGCCGCGATGCGGATCGGCGTGCCGCAGGCCTTCGCGATCTCGATCGCGCGGTCGCAGCGCTTCTCCGGCGCGATGCGGCCGATGAACGCGAAATAATCTTCGGGTTGGGTGTTGAGCGAATAGAGCGCCGACGGCAGGCCATGGTGCACGGTGGCCCGCCAGTTCGCCCAGGGCACGGGCGCGCGCTGGCTGTTGGAGATGGAGGTCATCGGGTGGTTGCCGAACCGCCGGAACAGGGGCTTCAGATCCGGCAAATCCAGCCGCCCGTGCGGTGTGGAAAGGCATGCAGTGCTGCACTGCCCGGCCAGCGCGAGATGCAGCACGTCCGTGTGGAAATGGATGACGTCGAATTCCTCGCGGGACTTCAGCACCATGTCCATCATGATCGTGTGCCAGACCAGCGGATCGGGCTTGCTCGCGTCGAGCCGCAGGCCGCCAGGCACCACCGCGACGAGATTGGCCGTGGTGAGCGAATCGCCGCTCGCGAACAGGGTGACGTCATGGCCCATTTCGACCAGCGCCTCGGTGAGATAGGAAACGACACGCTCGGTGCCGCCATAGGCTTTGGGAGGAACGCTCTCGTACAAGGGGGCGACCTGGGCGATTCTCACGATGGGTTTTTCCTCTGCTGATGAGCCGTGCTGAAAAATGTTGCACGGCACCAATGAGGGGAAAAGATAGCGTGGGGGATGCCGCTGACCCGTAGGACAGGGCCTTATGTGCCCGTGCCTTTGGCAGACCCAGCGGTTAGGGGCCTACGAGGCGCTTGAGCCAGATACAACGTCGCGAATCACTCGAAAAGCGAAGGCAATATTTACCGAATGTCGCGAATCACTGCATTACCGACCGCGATTGTCGCGAATCACTAGGGGTGTTAACGCTGGCTCGGGCACTCCAGTTTGGGTGGCGGTCGGCCGCTGACTGGGGGTGGATCGTTCTCCGGAGACCGCGCGGGCACACACCGGGGCTTGCATTGTCCGCGTCGTCAACATTGCTGCTGGCCAGCCATGTCTCGTACGACCGCGAATGCACCTGCGCCCGACCCACCCCCAGCCATCG
>JAZKIF010000086.1:0-8026 GCA_040385005.1 Pseudomonadota bacterium | reverse complement strand
GATGATCGCGTTCATCGGCGTGCGGATCTCGTGGCTCATGTTGGCGAGGAAGTCGGACTTCATGCGCGTCGCCTCCTCCGCGATTTCCTTGGCGCGCAGCACTTCCTCCTCGGCCCGGCGCCGCTCGGTGATGTTGCGGCTGATGCCCAGCAGGCCCTGGCGCTCGCCGTCTTCGTCCCACATGGGCGAGACCACGATGTCGTACAGCGCCATCTCCCCGTCCGGCATGCGGATCCAGTGTTCGCACGATTGCTCGCGCCCCAGGCGGATCGAGAGGTCGTCGCGCGCCTCCATCTCCTGCGCGGTCTTCGGCTCGAACAGGTCGTGGCAGGTCAGGCCGCGGATTTCCGCGACCGGCCGTCCCGCGACCGCGGCGTAGGCCGTGTTGCAGGAGATGTAGCGCCCGTCGCGGTCCTTGTAGAAGATCAGGTCCGAGATCGAGTTGATCAGCGATTCCAGCGTGGCGTCATGGCGCTTTTTGGCCAGCTCCGCCAACTTCAGTTCCGTCACATCCTTGATCGTCACGATATAGACCGCGCGGTCCGTGTGCTCGGTCAGGAAGATCGTGAGGTCCACGTCGCGCAGGCTCCCGTCCTTGCGGCGGTGCCGGCTGGAAATGCCGACCGAGCCCTGGCCCGCGTCGAGCGCATCGACGACGCGCTGGTTTTCCGCGGGGCCGTAGAACGGATCGAAGTCGCTCACGTGCAACTGCATCATTTCGGCGACCGAATAACCCAGGTGGCGGCAGGCGGCCGGGTTCGCGTAGGTGACGACTAGCGTGTCGCGGTCGACCCAGACCATCGGCCCCGAGTTCTCCAGCACCTGCTGGTTGAACAACATCTTGTCTTCATAGCGCAGGCGCTGCGTGATGTCGCGGAAGGTGATCACGCTGCCGATGGTTTTGCCGAGGCTGCGCTGCGGGATCACGTGGCGCTCGAGCACGCGCCCGTCCTTCATCTCGATCAGGCTCAGGTCCTCCGCGTCGGGGTTCGAGCGCCGGCGCTCGATGAGGGCGAACCACTCCTGCGCAACGCGCACCTGGCTGGACTGGAACTCGGCCAGGGTGATGTGGTCCAGATCGGCAAGCCGCTCTTCCGGGATATTCCACATCTCGGCGAACCGGATGTTGAAATAGATCGAATTGTCCGAGTACTGCAGCGTCAGGATGCCGTCGTGGGTCGCGTCCAGCGTCGACACCAGCAGCGCGTGCGCGTGGCGCAGCTGCGCCAGCTCGTCGGCAGGCGCGGAGGCGTCTACGTTGGGCTGGGCGGGAGTCGATTGGTGGGGGACGCGATCCATGGCGGTCTTTTCACGGAATTTGAAGGTTCCATGAGACCACCGGGTCCCTGCCGGGGGTTAAGCAAAATGCCTAGACGCGCTAGTGATTTGGCGCATCGCGCCTGCGCTTCACTCCCCGTCCGCGGAACCTTCGCTGCCCCAGCCCGCCGCGCGGGCCTGGTTCGCGACGCGGCGCTTTTCCCGCTCGGCGCGCTCCTGGGCCATCTGCTCTTCCAGTTGCGCACGGCCCTGCTTGATGACGGCGATCAGCTTTGCGCGGTCCTTGCGGTGCGGGTACATCTGCTCGAAGAGTTCGAGGTTGTGGCGGCGAAAACGCATCGCGTGGGTGCGCGCTTCGTGAGGCGCATAACCCAACACCTCCAGCACCGTGCGCGCGCTGCGCAGGCTGGATTCGAAGAGCTCGCGCTCCACGCGCATCACGCCGCGGTCGCGCAGCTCGTTCCAGTGCGTGACGTCCTTCGCGCGGGCCACCAGTTCCAGGTGCGGGAAGTGCTCGCGCGCCAGGTCGACGATGGAGAGGGACTGCTCTTTGTCGTCTACCGCCACCACCAGGATCTTCGCCGTCTCGGCGCCCGCGGTGCGAAGCAGGTCCAGCCGGGACGCGTCGCCATAGAAAACCTTGTAGCCGAACGAACGGGCGGCTTCGATCATGTCGGCGTCGTGGTCCAGCACGGTGGCGGAGAGACCTTGCGCACCGAGCATGCGGCCGATGATCTGCCCGTAGCGCCCGAAGCCCGCGATGATGATCGGCGCGTGCTGCTGCTCGCTGATCTCCGCCAGCTGCGTCACGTTGCAGTTCGCCCAGCGCGGAAGCAGCAGCTTGTCGATCGCCACGAGCAGCACGGGGCTCAGGAGCATGGAGACGGCCACGGCGCCGATCAGGAGCGACGACATCTCCGGCGCCAGCACGCCCGCGCCCGTCGCGGCCTGGAACACGACGAACGCGAACTCCCCGCCTTGCGCGAGCAATAGCGTGAACACCGGTCGCTCCTGCATCGGCAGGCCCATCATCCGCGACAAGGTGTAGATCACCAGCCCTTTGATCGCCATGAAGCCCAGCACCACGGCCAGCATCAGGAGAGGTGAGCGCAAGAGCACGCCGAAGTCGATGCTCATGCCCACCGCGATGAAGAAGAGGCCGAGCAGCAGGCCCTTGAACGGCTCGATGTCGGTTTCGAGCTCGCGCCGGTACTCGCTTTCCGCGAGCAGCACGCCGGCGAGGAAGGCGCCGAGCGCCATCGACAGGCCCACCAGCTGCATCAGCGCGGCGATAGCGACGACCAGCAACAACGACGCCGCCGTGAAGATCTCCGGCGTGTTGCTCTTGGCGATCCAGCGCAGGAGCGGGCGCAGCAACAGGCGCCCGCCAAGGACGATGCCGCCGATCACGGCGACGATCTTGGCGGCTTCGAACCAGCGCGAGGAGTCCGCCCCGCCGTTGTCGGCAATGCCGCCCAGCAGTGGCAGAAGCGCGAGGATGGGGATGGCCGCCACGTCCTGGAAGAGAAGGATCGAGAAGCCCGACTGGCCGCTGGACGTCGGCAGCAGGTTGCGCTCGCCCATCACCTGCAGCGCGATGGCCGTCGATGAAAGTGCCAGCCCCAGCGCCGCGACCACGCTGACCCGCCATGACTGGCCCGCCAGCATCGCGACGATGCAGATCAGCGCCGCGCAGCCGAGCACCTGCGCGCTGCCCCAGCCGAAGATCGGGCGGCGAAGGCTCCAGAGGCGGCGCGGCTCCAGCTCGAGGCCGACAAGGAACAGCATCAGCACCACGCCGAATTCGGCGAAGTGGAGGATGTCCGTGACGTTGGTGACCAGGGCCAGTCCCCACGGGCCGATCGCGATCCCCGCCGCGAGGTAGCCGATGATCGAGCCGAGCCCCAGCGCACGCGACAGGGGCACCGCGAACACCGCGGCGCCCAGGTAGATGAGGCTGTTGATCAACCAGGCTGGTGCGTGTTCCATCAGCGCGTCCCCTGGAAGTTGCCGGGCCGGTCCGCCATGGGCACCTCGCAAGCCGGGCATTCGGCGAGATCGTCGATTTCGGGCCACTCCGGGTACGTGCGCAAACGGTCCGCGAACACCTTGGCGTGCTCGGCGATCTCTGGCGCGCTTGCGCGGTTCGCGCCGTGAAGCATCAGGGGCGGCAGGAAGCGCATGCCGCAGAGGGCGGCCGTCTGTTCGTACGGCGGCAGGAAGGCGTCGAAGAAATAGCGGTTGTAGCTTTGCGGATGGTAGGAAGCTTCCGGCCCGCCCGTCGTCGCGACCAGCCACACGTCCTTGCCCTGCAGCGAATTGCCGCCCAGGCCATAGGCCCAGCCGTAAGTGAGCACTTCATCCAGCCACAGCTTGAAGAGGGCGGGCATGGAATACCACTGGATCGGATGGAGCATCACGATCAGCCTGGCGGCTTGCACCGCCTCCTGCTCGGCCGGCACGTCGATGTCGTAGTCCGGATACAACGCGTACAGGTCGCGCACCTGCACGCCGCCGGTCTCCCGAGCCGCGGCGAGAAGGCGGGCGTTCACCCGCGACTCGCGCCAGTTCGGATGCGCCGCGAGGACCAGGATGCCTGAGGATTGCCCGTCTGTTGCCATCTCATCCATATCTGTAACATAGCGCAAAGCGGCCGCATCCTTCGATCGGCGCACAACAGGAGCGAGGTTGCCCATGCCGATCGTGGTTGTAGCCAATCCCAAGGGCGGAGTCGGGAAGTCGACGATGGCCACCAACATCGCCGGCTATTACGCCGGCAAGGGCCACGCCGTCATGCTCGGCGACGCGGACCGCCAGCAATCCTCGCGTCTCTGGCTCGGCCTGCGCCCGCCCAATGCGCGAACCATCAGCACCTGGGATTTCGGCGAGGGTAACATCGCCCGCCCGCCGAAGGGCACTTCGCATGTCGTCCTCGACACGCCGGCCGGCATGCACGGCAGGATGTTGAAAGACATCATGCAGCTGGCCGACAAGGTCGTGGTGCCGCTGCAGCCGAGCGTCTTCGACATCTTCGCCACGCGGGCTTTCCTCGACGAATTGGCCGAGCACCGCAAGGCCGGCAAGATGCAGGTGGGGATCGTCGGCATGCGCGTGGACCCGCGCACCATCGCCGCGGACAAGCTGCACGAGTTCGTCGACAACCTCGGCCTGCCCGTCCTCGGGTACTTGCGCCACACGCAGAACTACATCCACCTCGCGGCGCGCGGCCTCACGCTGTTCGATGTCGCGCCCGGCCGCGTGGAGCGGGACCTCGAACAGTGGCAAGGCATCTGTCGCTGGCTGGACAAGTGAGTCGATGGCCGCTTGCTAAAGTGGCGCGATGAGAACACTCCAGGATTTATCCGAACTGCCCGCGCTCGTGGGCCAGGAAGTCGCCGTGAGCGACTGGCTCACCGTCACGCAGGAGCAGGTCAACCTGTTCGCCCAGGCGACGGGCGATCACCAGTGGATCCACGTGGATGTCGAGCGTGCCAAGGCCGGCCCCTTCGGCGGGCCGATTGCGCACGGCTTCCTCACTTTGTCGCTGATCCCGAGGTTCTTCGAGACTTCGATGGAGATCACGAATTCGCGCATGGGCGTGAACTACGGGCTGAACAAGGTGCGCTTCACGTCGCCCGTGCCGGTGGGCAGCCGATTGCGGGGGCGGATGAAGCTGCTGTCGTGCGAGCCGATCGACAACGGCGGCATTCAGATGGCGTGGCTCGTGACGGTCGAACGCGAAGGCAGTGAGAAGCCGGTCTGCATCGCGGAGTCGCTGACGCGGCGGTACCGGTAGGGCCTTCCTACGCGAACCCGTTCTGGCGCCAGGCCTCGAAGACGGTCACCGCGACCGCGTTGGACAGGTTGAGGCTGCGCTGGCCCTCGCGCATCGGCAAACGCAGCCTCTGCGCTGTCGCGAACGATTCGCGCAATTCCGGCGCGAGCCCGCGCGTCTCCGAGCCGAACACCAGCCAGTCGCCCGGCTTGAACTCGACGTCGTGGACGCGAACAGTCCCGCGTGTCGTCAGCGCGAACATGCGCAGCGGATCGGGCTTCATCACCGCAAGGAACGCGGCCCAATCGGCATGACGTTTCACCTCCGCGTACTCGTGGTAGTCCAGCCCCGCGCGCCGCATGTGCTTGTCGTCCATCGAAAACCCCAGCGGCTCGATGAGGTGCAGCGCGCAACCGGTGTTGGCGGCGAGGCGGATCACGTTGCCCGTGTTGGGCGGGATCTCGGGCTCGACCAGGACGATGTGGAACATGCCTTCGATTGTCGCGGCATCAGCCGGGCTCTTCGGTGCGGGCCAGCACAAGGCCGGTGATGTGGGCGCATCCCGCTTCGCGCAGCGCCCTTGCGGCGGCATGCATCGATGCGCCGCTGGTCATCACGTCGTCGATGAGCGCGACACGCAGTCCCTTCAGTTCACGCGCCCGCAGCGGCTCGACGGCGAACGCGCCCTGAACGTTGAGCGCGCGTTCGCCGCGGGCGAGCGAAGTCTGCTCGGCGGTGTCGCGCACGCGCAGCAGCAGCGCGCCATCGGACTTGGCTGGCACGAGCGCGCGGGCCAGCAGCAGGGCCTGGTTGTAGCCGCGTTGCGCGAGGCGCGCGCGGGATAGCGGCATGGGCAGGACGATGTCCGCCTGTTCGAGCGCCGGTTCCATCCACGGCGCGCTGCGCATCAGCGTCGCGAAGCTGCGCGCCCAACCCGCGTGGCCCGCGAACTTGAATTGCGCGATCAGGCCGGACCAGGGATAGTCGTAATCGAGCGCGGCGTGGCATGCATCGAGTGGCGGCGAAGCAGCGATGCAACGGCCGCATTCGCGCACACCGACCGGCACGAGCAAGGCGCAGCGCATGCAGCGCGGACGCGGTTGCGCGAAGCGGGCGACGCAGGCCTCGCACACGGGTTGGGCGGGCCAGGCGCGGCACACCGCGCATTGGCTGGGGACGCTGCCCGACAAGCGCTCGAGGATTCGCCGCAGCATCGGCTCAATATACTCGTCGCGAATCCCGCATCATCATGGCCACCGGCACCCCACCCACGATCGACCCCGTTGCCGCGCGGCATTGGCATGAGACCGCACCGGCGAAATCGCCGTGGCTCCACGAGGAAGTCGCGCGGCGCATGGCGGACCGGCTGGAATGGATCAAGCTCCAGCCGAAGGCGTGGGCGCACTGGGAGCCCGTGCGGGGCGGCCTGGAAGCACAGGCGCTGATCGAGCGGCGATATCCGCGCGCGGAATGCTTCGTGGCCGAGGACAACCGGCGGCTCACGGGTGGCGTCGCCGCGACGGCAAGCCGTCCCTGGTGGCGCCGCCTCATCGGGCCGGCCATCCACACCGGGCCGCTGCCGGAAGCCGGCGTGCAAATGCTGTGGGCGAACATGGCCTTGCACATGTCCGCGCAGCCCATGGACCTCATCGGGCAATGGCATCGCGCACTGCAGCCTGACGGCTTCCTGATGTTCTCCTGCCTGGGACCTGACACATTGCGTGAGTTGCGCGCCCTTTATCGCGGGATCGGCTGGCCGCCGCCCGCGCATGAATTCACCGACATGCACGACTGGGGCGACATGCTGGTGGAGTCGGGCTTCGCCGAACCCGTGATGGACATGGAGCGAATCACGCTCACGTGGCAGACGCCTGGCCGCCTGCTGGAGGAATTGCGCGAGCTCGGCGCGAACCTGCACCCCGCCCGTTTCGCGGCACTGCGCGGACGCGGCTGGCGCGCCCGCCTCGAGGGCGAGTTGATGCGGACCCTCGCACAACCTGACGGCCGATTGCCGCTCACCTTCGAAATCATCTACGGCCACGCCGTCAAGCCCGCGCCGAAGGTGCGGATGAGCGAGCAAAGTGCCGTGTCGCTGCGCGACATGCGCACGATGCTGCAGGCAAAGGGCCGGGGGCGTGGCTGAAGGGCGCGCTACAATGCCGGGTTGATTTTTGTGCGTCCAATCGCCCGATGTCGCTATTTCGTTTCGCCACGGTCCAGGGCCAGAACATCCACTGGTTTTTGAAGCGCAATTGCTCGGTGACCCCGATGCAACTGGGCTGGGTGTATGCCTCCTTGTGCGTTGTGTCGCTCGGGATCGGGACGGCGTTCTGGTTCCAGGGCGCGGTGATGGTGCTGCCATTCGCATGGCTGGAACTCGCGGCGGTAGGCGCGGCTTTCCTGGTCTATGCCCGGCATGCGGGCGACGGCGAGACGATTTCGCTGCGCGGCAGCCAGTTGGTGGTCGAGCTGGAAAACGGCGGGCACAGGGAGCGCGCCGAATTCAACCGGGATTGGGTGAGGGTCGAGCCTTCGGCCACGGGACGCTCGCTGATCGAGCTGTCGGGGCAGGGGCGGCGGGTGAACGTGGGGCGCTATCTGCGCCCCGAACTGCGGCCGGTGCTGGCCCAGGAAATCCGCAGGGCCCTGCGTGGCGGCGGCGGGACAGGTTTGATTTGAGGTTTAAGCCAGTGAAAAACATGAAGAGCCATTTCTCCAAGTACGGCGGCAAGTTGGCGTCGTTGCTGCTCGCATCCTTCGCGTTCAGCCCGGCGGCCCATGCCGTCAACGACCTGGCCGGAGGCCCCGCGGTTCTCCAGATGAACTTGCACCCGGCCGCGACGCGAATCGCCGTTGAGCAGGCCTGGCTGCACTGGTTCATGCTGATCACCTGCACGGTGATCTTCATCGCCGTCTTCGCGGTGATGTTCTATTCCATCTGGAAGCACCGCAAGTCGGTGGGCCACAAGCCGG
>JAZKIF010000085.1:53585-77806 GCA_040385005.1 Pseudomonadota bacterium | reverse complement strand
CGCGGGTCGCGCGTGAGGTCGGCACCGAAGGCAAGCTGGGCGGCCAGGCGCTGGTACCCGGCGTCGCGGGCACGTGGAAGGACTTGACCGACAACGTGAATTTCATGGCGTCCAACCTCACGGGCCAGGTGCGCAATATCGCGGACGTCGCTACGGCCATCGCGCGCGGCGACCTCTCGCGCAAGATCACGGTGGACGTGAAAGGCGAGATCCTGCAGCTGAAGCAGACCATGAACACCATGGTGGACCAGTTGAACTCGTTCGCCGGCGAAGTGTCGCGCGTGGCGCGCGAAGTCGGCACGGACGGAAAGCTCGGCGGGCAAGCGGCGGTGGAAGGCGTGGCCGGCACGTGGAAAGACTTGACGGACAACGTCAACTTCATGGCGTCCAACCTCACTGACCAGGTGCGCAACATCGCGGAAGTGACGACGGCGGTTGCGAACGGCGACTTGTCAAAGACCATCACGGTGGACGTGCGCGGCGAAATTCTCGACCTGAAGAACACCATCAACACCATGGTCGACCAGCTGCGATCGTTCGCGGCGGAAGTCTCGCGCGTGGCGCGCGAGGTGGGCACCGACGGCAAGCTCGGCGGCCAGGCGCAGGTGCCGGGCGTCGCGGGCACGTGGAAGGATTTGACCGACAACGTGAACTCGATGGCGAACAACCTGACCGGTCAGGTGCGCAACATCGCCGACGTGGCGACCGCCATTGCGCGTGGCGACCTTGGCCGCAAGATCACGGTGGACGTGAAGGGCGAGATCCTCCAGCTGAAGGAAACCATCAACACGATGGTGGACCAGCTCTCGGCGTTCGCGTCCGAAGTGACGCGCGTGGCGCGTGAGGTGGGCACCGAAGGCAAACTCGGCGGCCAGGCCCAGGTGCCGGGTGTCGCGGGCACGTGGAAGGATTTGACCGACAACGTGAACTCGATGGCGTCGAACCTCACGGGCCAGGTCCGCAACATCGCGGAGGTGACGGTGGCCGTGGCGAACGGCGACCTGTCCAAGAAGATCACGGTGGACGTGCGCGGCGAAATCCTGCTGCTCAAGGAAACGATCAACACGATGGTGGAGCAGCTTCGCTCCTTCGCATCGGAAGTGACGCGTGTGGCGCGCGAGGTGGGCACGGAAGGTCGCCTCGGCGTGCAGGCCGTGGTGCCGGGTGTGGCTGGCACGTGGAAGGATCTGACCGACTCGGTGAACACCATGGGCGCGAACCTCACGTCCCAGGTGCGAAACATCGCCGAGGTGACGACGGCCGTCGCGCGGGGCGACTTGAATCGCAAGATCACGGTGGAAGTGAAAGGCGAAATCCTGGAGCTGAAGAACACCATCAACACGATGGTCGACCAGCTCAACGGCTTCGCCGGCGAGGTGACGCGCGTCGCGCGCGAAGTCGGCACCGAAGGCAAGCTGGGCGGCCAGGCCGAAGTGTCCGGCGTGGGCGGCACCTGGAAGGAACTGACCGACAACGTGAACTTCATGGCGTCCAACCTGACCGAGCAGGTGCGCGGCATCGTGAAGGTGGTGACGGCCGTGGCGAACGGAAACCTCACGCAACGCCTCACCGTGCAGGCCAAGGGCGAAGTGGCGGCGCTGGCCGACACCATCAACGGCATGACCGACACGCTCGCGACCTTCGCCGACCAGGTGACGAACGTGGCGCGCGAAGTGGGCGTCGATGGACGTCTCGGCGGACAGGCCAACGTGCCCGGCGCGGCCGGTACGTGGAAGGACCTGACCGGTAACGTGAACCTGCTTGCCGCCAATCTGACGACGCAGGTGCGAGCGATCGCCGAAGTGGCGACGGCCGTGACGAAGGGCGACTTGACCCGCTCGATTCAAGTGGAGGCCAAGGGCGAGGTGTCCGAGCTCAAGGACAACCTCAACACGATGATCTCGAACTTGCGCGAGACCACGGAGTCGAATCGCGAACAGGACTGGCTCAAGACCAACCTCGCGCGCTTCACCGGCATGCTGCAGGGTCAGCGCGAATTGAGCACCGTGGGCCGTATGCTGCTCACGGAACTCGCGCCGCTGGTCAACGCGCAGCAGGGCACGATCTACCACTGCAGCGCCGCGGACGACCGGGATGCCGACCTCACGCTGCTTTCCAGCTACGCGCAAAGCGGCAAGGTGCAGCTCGCGCCGACCATCCGCATGGGCGAAGGCCTGGTGGGGCAGGCCGCGGTGGAGCGCAAGCGCATGCTGCTTACCAACGCGCCGCCGGAATTCGTCAGCATCACGTCCAGCCTGGGCGCGGCCAAGCAGGTCAGCGTCGTGGTGCTGCCGGTGATGTACGAGAACCAGACGAAGGCGGTGATCGAGCTTGCCTCGCTGCACCCCTTCACGGTGGTGAACCTGAACTTCCTCGACCAGCTCGCGCTGGGCATCGGCGCGGTGTTCAACACCATCGAGGCGACGATGCGCACCGAGGGTCTCTTGACGCAGTCGCAGCAGCTCACCGCCGAACTGCAGTCGCGCCAGATCGAGCTGCAGCAGACCAACGAGGAGCTCGGCACGAAGGCCCGGCTGCTTGCCGAGCAGAACGCCGAGGTGGAACGCAAGAACCGCGAGGTGGAGCAGGCCCGCGGCGCGCTCGAGGAAAAGGCGAAGGAGCTCGCGCTCACGTCCAAGTACAAGTCGGAGTTCCTCGCGAACATGTCGCACGAGCTGCGCACGCCGCTCAACTCGATCCTGATCCTGTCGCAGCAGCTCGCGGAAAACGCCGGCGGCAACCTCGCGCCAAAGCAGATCGAGTTCTCCCGCAACATCAATTCGTCGGGCTCGGATCTGCTGCACCTGATCAACGACATCCTGGACCTCTCCAAGATCGAGTCGGGCACGGTGACGGTGGAGATCGAGGAGGTGACCTTCAACGGCCTGCGCGACAACATCGACCGCAACTTCCGGCACGTGGCCGAGGCGAAGAACCTGCCGTTCCACATCTACTTCAACGAGAACCTGCCGCGCGCGATGGACAGCGACCCGAAGCGCCTGCAGCAGGTGCTGAAGAACCTGCTGTCCAACGCCGTGAAGTTCACGTCGCAAGGTCATGTGGAAGTGCGCGTCGGCCTCGTGACCGAGGGCTGGAGCGCGGACCATCCGTCTCTCAGCCAGGCGCCGCACGTCGTCGCGTTCGCGGTCGAGGACACGGGTATCGGCGTGCCGCCCGAGAAGCAGCGCCTGATCTTCGAGGCCTTCCAGCAAGCGGATGCCGGCACCTCGCGCAAGTACGGCGGCACGGGCCTGGGTCTCGCGATCTCGCGCGAACTCGCCGCGTTGCTCGGCGGCGAAATCCGCCTGACCAGCGTGCATGGCAAGGGCAGCGTCTTCACGCTCTTCCTGCCGCTGCACTACACCGGCGCCAATGCCGCGCCGAGCCAGACGCAGACCGACCCCGATGCCGCGACGTCGGCCCGCTCGCTCGTGCAACTGCCGGTCGCGCGCCAGGAACATATCGCGGATGACCGCGACCTCATGCAAGAGGGCGACAAGGCGGTGCTCGTCATCGAGGACGATCCGCACTATGCGCGCATCCTGCTGGGCCTCGCGCGCGACAAGGGATTCAAGGGGCTGGTCGCGACGCGCGGGGCGCACGGCCTGGCGCTCGCGCGTCAGTACCACCCGACTGCGATCCTGCTGGACATCTTCCTGCCCGACATGCTCGGCTGGACAGTGCTCAACCAGCTCAAGCTCGACCCCGCCACCCGGCATATCCCGGTGCAGATCGTGAGCATGGAGGAAGAGCGCCAGCACGGCCTCTCGCACGGCGCCTTCGCGTACCTCGTGAAGGAGCCGACGACGGACAACCTGGAGATCGCCTTCGACCGCATCCGCGAGTTCACCGTGCCGCGCACCAAGCGTCTGCTCGTGGTGGAGGACAACGAGATCGAGCGTGCCGCCGTGGTGGAACTGCTCGGCTACAAGGACATCGAGATCGTCGCGACCGGCAGGGGCGACTCCGCGCTCGAATTGATGCGCGCCCAGCCCTTCGACTGCGTCGTGCTCGACTTGCGCCTGCCGGACATGACGGGCTTCGAGCTGCTCGAGAAGTTCCAGGCGGAACCCGACCTTGCCGACGTGCCGGTCGTGGTGTTCACCGGCAAGGACCTGAGCGTCGCCGAACAGCAGCGCCTGAACTCGATGGCCAAGAGCATCGTGCTGAAGGACGTGCAGTCGCCCGAGCGCTTGCTCGACGAGACGGCGCTCTTCCTGCACCGCGTGGTCACCGACATGCCGGCCGACAAGCAGAAGATGCTGGACAAGCTGCACCACTCCGAAGAAGTGCTGCGTGGGCGCAAGGTGCTGGTGGTGGACGACGACGCGCGCAACATCTTCGCGCTGACTTCGGTGCTGGAGAACCACGAGATCGAAGTTCTCAGCGCCACGAACGGCCGGCACGCGATCGACCTCATCAAGAACACGCCCGACCTCGCGATGGTGCTGATGGATATCATGATGCCGGAGATGGACGGGTACGAGACGATGCGCGAGATCCGCCAGGATCCGCAGTTCCGCACGCTGCCGATCCTCGCGCTGACCGCCAAGGCCATGAAGGGGGACCGCGAGAAATGCCTGGATGCGGGCGCAAGCGACTACATCGCCAAGCCGGTGAACACCGACCAGCTGCTCTCGCTGATGCGTGTATGGTTGTTCCGCTGAACTCGCCGGACCCAGCAGGAAATACGGAGAACGAATTGAATCCCAACGACGGCGTGCCCGCGATCCTCGAGCAGGCCAACATCCTCATCGTCGACGACGAGCCCAAGAACCTGATGGTGCTCGAGACGGTGCTGGACGACCCGGGCTACCGCCTCATCCGCGCCGGCTCGGGCGACGAGGCCCTGATGCGTCTCGTGCAGCACGAGTTCGCGGTGCTGGTGCTGGACGTGCGCATGCCCGGCATGAACGGCTTCGAGCTCGCGATGATGGTCAAGCAGCGCAAGAAGACGGCCAGCGTCCCGATCATCTTCCTCACTGCCTATTACAACGAGGACCAGCACATCCTCGAGGGTTACGGCAGCGGCGCGGTGGACTACCTGCACAAGCCGATCAATGCCTCGGTGTTGAAGTCGAAGGTGGCGGTGTTTGCCGAGCTCTATCGCCGCGGCCGCGCGCTGGAGATCGGCAACCGCGCGCTGACGCTGGAGGTGAGCGAGCGCAGGCGCGCGCAGGAGCGCCTGTCTGAATTGAACGAGACGCTGGATCGCCGCGTCCGCGAGCGCACCCAGGCGCTGGAGCGAAGCGAGTCGCAATTGCGCGAGGCGAACCGCCGCAAGGACGAATTCCTCGCGACGCTGGCGCACGAGTTGCGCAACCCGCTCGCGCCGGTGCGCACGGCGGCGCAACTGCTGCAGCTGGGCCAGCTGGATCCGGCAAAGCTCAAGTGGTCCGCCGAGCTGATCGACCGCCAGGTGACTTCGATGAGCCGCCTGATCGACGACTTGATGGACGTGAGCCGCATCAACCAGGGCAAGATCGAATTGAAGCGGCGCAAGGTGCGCCTGTCCGACATGCTGCGCGACGCGCTGGAGATCACGCGTCCCCTCATCGAGGAGAGCGGTCACGACTTCAACATGACCTTGCCGGCGGACGAGCTGGAGGTGGACGCCGACCCGATGCGGCTGTCGCAGGCGTTCATGAACCTGTTGAACAACGCCGCGAAGTACACCGAGCGCGGCGGGCGCATCGACGTCGATGTGTCGGGGAAGGGCGAGAGCGTCGTCATCATGTTCACGGACAACGGCATCGGCATTCCCGCGGACCGCATCGAGAGCGTCTTCGAGATGTTCTCGCAGGTGGACACGGCGCTGACGCGGTCGCGTGGCGGCCTGGGTATCGGACTTGCGCTCTCGCGCCAGCTGATCGAGATGCACGGGGGATCGCTGGTGGCGAGCAGCAGGGGGCCGGGACAGGGCAGCGAGTTCACCGTGACGCTGCCGCTCGCGCACGTGGCCGCCGCTGCCGCCGCGCCTGCCGATGCGGGCGCGGCGCGCATTGCCGTCAAGGCGCCGGCGGGTTTGAAGGTGCTGATCGCCGACGACAACCAGGACGCCGCCGCGACGCTCGCCATGCTGCTCGAGATGAGCGGCCACGAAGTGCGGCATGTGCACGACGGCGAGGCGGCCGTTGCGTCCGCCGAGGAATTCGCGCCGGAGATCGCGCTCATCGACCTGGGCATGCCCAAGCTCAATGGCTACGAAGTCTGCAAGCGCATCCGCCTGCTGCCGCGCGGCAAGGACGTCACGGTGGTGGCCGTCACCGGCTGGGGGCAGCCGGACGATCGGCGCCGGTCGGCCGAAGCCGGCTTCGACCGGCACCTGGTGAAGCCGGTGGACCCTTCGGCGCTGACGCTGTTGCTCGGCGAAGTGGCGCAGGCGCGGCGAGGCGGTTGAATTCGCATTCCCTTGCCGGGGCGGCAACGCCGTGCATGGCCGGGCCGCGGCGCGGCTACGGCGTCCGGCTCCGGCGCATTCGCGCCTCCCGCCGGCGCGCAATTCGCGGCGCTGCCGAAGACCCATTCGCTGCAGGTCACGACGCCGCTCGGCGCGAGCAAGCGCATCGGCGGCGTGGGGCGCGCCGCAGGCCAGCTGAACTATCCGTCGGACGTCGCGGTGCTGGGCGAGCTCGCGTACGTCGTCGAAACCGGCAACCACCGCGTGCAGGTGTTCGACGCGGCCGGGGTCGCCAGGGGCACGATCGGCGAGGGTGTGCTGAACTACCCGGGCGGCATCATCACGACCGCCGACGAGATCCTCGTTTCCGATTCGCGCAATGCACGCATCGTCGGCTTCGACACGCAGGGCCGCGTCACGCGCACGATCGGCGTCAGGCCTCCTGAGCGCCCCGCGCGGCCTCGCCGTCACGGCGGACGGCCTGCTGGTCGCCGATCCGGGTTCGCGCAAAGTGCTCAAGCTCGGCCTGGACGGCGGCGCTCGCGGTGAGTTCGGCAAGGGCTGGGTCCTGCCCTACGACGTCGCAACGGACGGCACGCTGATCTACGTGGCCGATGCTTCGGCGAACGAAATCGCGGTCGTCTCGCCCGAAGGCGAGCGCATCGACCGCATCGCGCTGGACGCCGCACCGAACTACATCTCGTTCAGGAGCGGCACGCTGTACGTGGCATAACGGCGGCGGGGATTTCAGCCGCGCGAGACGAACAGCTCCGCGCACTTGCGACGGATCGCGGCGACCGCTTCGGTGTGCTTTCGCTTCAACGCGCCGACTTGCGCCGCGCGCTCCTGCGGCGCCACGGGACGCACCAGCGCGCGCAGCAATTGCGCGTGGCGCATCACCACTTCCGTCATCTCGACGGAGAGTTGCGGCAGCGCGGCGATCAGCTTGCCGATCTCTGCCAGTTCCGCGTTGGTGTCGCGGCACAAGGCGCGGTCGAACCAGCGTTCGACGAGCTGGTCCCAGCATGCCTGGTAGCGTTCGAGGGCAGCCGTGACCAGGAAGCCGGTCACGCTTGCATCATGGGTGTGAGCAGTAGCCATGCGGCGCACTATAGGCCGTGAATCGTGGCGTTCCGGCTCATCAACAATGCGTTACCCCTGAGGCGTAAACACTCTTGACGAACGCGTTTTCGGGCATGGCGGCGATGCGCCCGCCCGATGCCGTGCAAAATGGCGCATCGCTTTTTTCAAGGAGCCGTTTTCATGCAGCAACGCCCCCTCGGCCGCTCCGGCATCATGGTCTCGCCGCTGTGTTTCGGCGGCAACGTGTTCGGCTGGACGGCCGACGAGCGCATGTCGTTTTCCCTGCTCGACGCGTGGGTCGATGCGGGCTTCAACTTCATCGACACCGCCGACGTGTATTCGCGCTGGGCGCCGGGTCACACCGGCGGCGAGTCGGAGTCGGTCATCGGCCGTTGGCTGAAGCAAAGCGGCAAGCGCGACAAGGTCATCATCGCCACCAAGGTCGGCATGGACATGGGCGAGGGCGAGAGCCTCGCGCCCTCGTACATCAACAAGTGCATCGACGCCTCACTGCGCCGCTTGCAGGTGGAGCGCATCGACCTCTACCAGGCGCACAAGGACGACCAGGCCACTCCGCTCGAGGCGACGCTGGAAGCGTTCTGCGAACTGATCCATGCCGGCAAGGTGCGCGCCATCGGCGCTTCGAACTACAGCGCAGCGCGCCTGTCGCAGGCGCTGGCGATCAGCCGCAGCCGCAGCATGCCGCGCTACGAGACGCTGCAGCCACTCTACAACCTGTACGACCGCGCCGTGTTCGAGCGCGAGCTGCAGCCGCTGTGCGTGGAAGAAGACATCGGCGTCATCAATTTCTATTCGCTGGCGGCGGGGTTCCTCTCCGGCAAGTACCGAACGCCAGCGGATGCGGACAAGAGCGCGCGCGGCAAGAACACCGTGGCGAAGTACCTGAACGACCGTGGCTTGAAGGTCGTCGCGGCGCTGGACGAAGCTGCGCAGCGCACCAACAGCACGCCCGCGCGCGTGGCCGTGGCGTGGGTGATGGCGCAACCGGGCATCGCCTCGCCGATTGCGAGCGCGTCGAATCTGGAGCAGCTCGGCGAGTTGGTCGAGGCCGCGCGGCTGGTGCTCGATGGGGAGACGATGGCGCTGCTGGACAGGGCGAGCGCGGAAGTCTGAGGGGGGCGGCCAAATCCCCTGATATAATCGTCGGCTTAGCGGCTGTAGCTCAGTTGGATAGAGTACTTGGCTACGAACCAAGGGGTCGTGGGTTCGAATCCTGCCAGCCGCACCATCTATTTCCCCCGGTAATCGAAAGATTCCGGGGGATTTTCTTTTGGGGCGCCGACAGCCGGCCGCCGACAGTCCGTCTCTGCTCTCGCGACCAGGTTCGGACCCTGCAAAATTCGCATCGTCGGGCATCGGCGCCAGCTGTCCTGTTGCATCATGTTGTGATCAACTCACGGTCACGCACAAACGTGTTGCGATCATATGTCATGGCGTGATAGATTGAGAACACCCAAATTCCAGTAGTCAAAAAGGAAGACACCTTGAATCATTTTCGAATCGCATCCATCTCGGCAACCGTCGCAATGCTCATGTTCGCGTCGGCAGCGTCGGCCGCTCTAAGTGCGGGCAAAGCAAAGTGCTTTTCGGATGGCACATCAACGTGTGTCGTCTCTCGCAACGTCGCAAATCTTGCCGTCTACGCGTCCGGCTACGCCGGGGTCTACATCCACCGGAAGCCCGACAACAGACGCAGTCTGGCCTCCTCGGTGTTTGCTTTCACCGCGAACGGTAGTGTTGCCGGTGGAGCGCCCCGCATGAGCATCCCGATCAACATCAGCGGCGTGGGGGGCGCGGTGGATGGGTACGCATTCCTCGACGTTGCCGGGTGTGGGGGGACGGCGAGCAACCCTGCGACGGTCAGCACCGCCGATGCCAACTGCCATGTGAACTTCATGAGCGTGGACTACGACAATTGGGCCGAGTTCACGGCGTCGTTCCCCAACGCTCGGGTTTCCCTGGGGGCGATCCCGTTCATCATCGCCGACCAGCCTGGCAGCTACTCCATCTACAACATCGACCTTCGCTAGCGCGAACCTGCAATTGGGTTCGCCGCAAAGGCGAGGGGCACGGATCAGGGGCTTGGAGAGAAATCTCCGAGCCCTTTTTCTTTGCTGCCAGAGGTGAACTCGCGAGGATGCCAGCCACCAGGTGAGACTAGAGGATCCGCAAGCATTTCCTTACCGCATCGATCTCCACCTGCGCCCCATCCGGCACCAGCGCCGTCACATCCCCGTCGAATCCCGCCAGCATCGTGATCCCGCCGAACGCCGCGCCCTGGACCAGGATCGGGTTGACGGTGTTGAAAACGATGGCGAGCGGGACTTTGCTGCGCGAGGCCATCTCATGCAGCATCCACGCGCTGGCCACGCCGCCCTTGGCGGTGTCGAGCACCAGGATCCTGCCGACGTACGACTGGCCCACCAGCTTGTGCGCCGGGCGCGAGAAGACACCGGCGAGCCGGTCCAGGTCGTAGCGCGCCGAGAAGCCATCGTTGGCCACCAGCGCGCTGCCGCGCACGGTGCGCCCGATGGCATGGCGTGCGATCAATTCCTTCATGCGAGTCTCCCGGTTTCGGCGGCTTGCACGCACCGCTCCATCGACGCGAGCATCGGCACGTAGCCGTAGCCGCCCAGGATGTTCACCAGCTTCGCGCTGTTGGTCGCGAGCCGCTTCCAGCCGTTGGCCTCCGCGATCTCCCTCGCATAGGACTGGTAGAAGCACATGCCCGACATCACGGTGCCGCCGGCGCCTTCGATGCGCGCGGTGATGCCCATGCGGTCGGCATCGGGCTTGATCTGCGGGCTGGTGATGGCGAGCATCGGTCGCACGAATTTGCGGCCGTCGCACAAGGCGGCGAGGTCGCGCAGTTCGTACAGGCTCAACTGCGGCGCGGAGAACACCACGACGTCGATCTCGTCGTCCACGGCGTAGGCCGATTGCAGCGCCTTGACTTCGGCCTCGCCGATGCGGTGGGCGACGGGCAGCTTGTCGCCACCGACGTCCTGGAGGCGCACGGCCTCGGGCGTGATGCCCGCGAGGTGGAACAACGCGATCGAGCCGAAGCTCGCCATCGCGGCGCCGAAGTGCTTGAGCGCATCCGAGCCCGGCGCGCCTTCGAGTCCTTCGACGACCGGGACCGACCAATAGTTGCCGGCAAGCTTGCCCACCACACCGCCAAGAGCGCCCCAGTCATTGAGCGTTCGCGGTGTGAAGTCCGTGCGGATGCGCAAGGTGGCTTGTCGCGCGGCGTCGAGGTGATAGCCATAGCGTGGCGTGCGGCCCGTCATCCCCGCGGACAACGCGGAAGGGCCGCCCTCGAAGTTCGAACGCGCGCCGCACACCGAGTTGGAATAGATCACCACGCCGGTGTCGCCGAATGCCAGGTGCTCGCCCCGCGTCGGCGCCTGGATCGTCTGGTAGTTGATGCAGGTGTCGGTCATCGACACGCCGAGCTGAACGAACGCGTCGATGGCGCGTTGCTCCAGCTCGATCATCCAGTCGCTTTGGCCCAGGGCCTTGGCTTTGCTGAAGTCCGTGCCGCGCGGATCGGTGATGGTAGGGATGCGCACCCGGCGCTGGCCGCCTTTCACGGCGCCGAGCTTCTCGAGCCACATCACGCCGGCCTGCCCCAGGCTTTCGGTGTCGGCCATGATGTGCGCCTGCGTGACCGGCACGAAATCTTCCGCACCGAAAAAATCCCCGACCGCGATCTGGTGTTCGAGGCACAGGCGGGGCACTTCGCCCGCCTCGCCCGCGAGGATCGCCTTCTCTTCGCTATTGAGTTTCATTGCATCCGAGGTGGTGGAGTTCGAATCAATCCAGCGACGCGCCCGAATCGCGCACGGCCTTGCCCCATTTGGCGAGTTCGGCGCGGTTGAAGTCGGTGAACGAGGCCTTCATCGGCGCCGCCGGTGCGACGCCGAGGTTGCCGAGCTTCTCACGAAAGGCCGCCGAGCGAACGACGCTCTCGACTTCCTTGCGCAGCAACGCACCTTCCGCGGTCGGCAAGCCGCCGGGCGCGAACACGGCCCACCACGCTTCCGCTTCGAAGCCGCGCAATCCTGCTTCGGCCATCGTGGGCACGTCGGGGAGTACGACCGAGCGCGCGCGGCTGCTCACGGCGAGTGCGCGCACGCGGCCACCTTGAATCTGCGGCAGCACCGATTGCACGGGGTCGAACATCACCGGGATTTGTCCGCCCACCACGTCCGTGAGCGCGGGCGCGCTGCCGCGATACGGCACGTGCTTGAGCCTGATGCCGGCAGCCTTCGCGAACATCTCGCCGGTGAGGTGGCCGGGCGTGCCGTTGCCGGCCGACGCATACGTGATCTCGCCGGGCTGCTTGCGCGCGGCGGCGATCAGCGCGCCGAGATTGCCGTAAGGCGTGGCGGCGCTGACAACCACTGCGACCGGCGCGCTCGCCGCGAGGCCGAGCGGCGCGAAGTCCTTGATCGGGTCATAGCCGAGACTCTTGTAGAGCGCCGAGTTGATCGCGTGGGTGCCGACGGTTCCCATGAGCAGCGTGTAGCCGTCCGCGGGCGACTTCGCCACGCTCGCGGCCGCGATGCTTCCGCCCGCACCGCCCTTGTTCTCGATGACGACCTGCTGGCGCAACGCCGTGGAGAGCAGCAGCGCGAGGGGACGCGCGACGATGTCGGTGGGCCCGCCCGCCGGAAACGGAACGATGAGGCGCAGCGGCCGGTTCGGGAAACCGTGTTGCGCGGCGGCGGGCCGCGCGAAGATGCCGCCTCCGGTGGCGGCGGCCCATCCGAGGGCCTTCAGCAATTGGCGTCGCCCGTTTGCCCTCTGGCGATCAAGACTCGACTCATTCATGACTACTTCTCCTGGGTAATTGATCGGGGCGCTCACTGGCGGATTTTTCCGTCGGAGCTGATGATCGACAGCTCCACCAGCCGCGAACCCGCGCGCGAGCCGGGCTTGTAGCCGATCACGTAGCCGCCGAGGTCATAGCTGGACATGGAGGCAAGGGCGGACGCCATGCCTTCGCGGGTCACGCGGGGACCCTGTCGGCGCACGGCCTCGACGATCACCTTGCAGGCGATGAAGCCTTCCATCATCGTGTAGCTGACCGGCACCTCCAGGCCCTTGGCGGCGGCGATCGCATCGGTAAGTTCCTTGGCCAGGCGCGTTCGAATCAGGTAAGGGCTGGGCGTGACCTGCATGATCGCGACGCCTTGCATCTGCTCTTCGCCGAGGCGCTTCGCAAGCTGTTCGATGTCCGCGCCCGATTGCGCGAAGAGCTGCGCGCCGCCACCGCCGCCGCGGTACTGCTCGATGAACGCGGCCGTCGCGGAGGCGCTGGTGACGATGAGAATGGCCTGCGGGTTGGCCGCCTGCACCGCCGCGATCGCTTCTCCCATGCGGGCCGACGACACCCTGGCTACGACCTTCGCACGGTTTCGCTCCGCCGCTTCATCGAGCGCGGCCACGAGCGCCGGCGTGTTCGGTGAATCCTCGTACACGAGCGCGAGCCGCGTCATGCCGATGGTGGAAACGTGCTCCGCAAACTTGTTCACCTCTTCGCGAAGGCCGGCCCGCACGCTGAACACCTGCGGCGTGTCGGTACGAACTTCGGAGACGCGGTAGCCGACGAGCGAGATTTTTTCGGTCCCAAGAACGCCGGAGGCGACGAGGCCATCGATGTTGCGGTTGCCGAAGTAGCCCGCAAGAACAACAGGTCGGCTTTCGGCGAGGAGCTGGCGTGTCGCGGCAAGCGTCTCCGCGGGCTTTCCGCCATCGTCCTTGCGCACCAGCGTGAACGTGTGGCCGTTGACGCCGCCCGACTTGTTGCTCGCCGAAAAGCACAGCTGCATCCCGGCGCTGTAGGCCCTTCCCTGGTTGGCTTCGAGACCGCTCAATGGCGCCGCCTGCCCGACGATCACTTCCGCGGATTGGGCCGACAGGCAAAGCGCGAACGCGCCCGCGGCAAGGAACTTCCCCCTGTACTTCATACTGCTTCCTCAGTGCTCGCACCGGTCGATGCTGATTTTTCTTGTCGCCGGTTTCACGGAGCACGGATGAGCATAAGTAAGGTTGGGCCTGCGCGTCACCTGTCAGATATGACAGTTCTGACGTCAAGTTGTAACGTGTTGAAAACAGAGCGGGTGAGTGTTGCGCTGGATGGAATGCGCCTTGTCTCTGCCGCGCGTCCTGCCGCGCCAGGAGCAATTTGATTACACAGCCGTGGAAGCGATGTTCCTATCGTTGCACCCATCCCGGCCCCGCAGGGGTCGATACACAGGAGCTTCCATGGCATCGCGAATTCCCGGCGGCCGGCCTGCCCGGCCTATCGAGCATGCAACACAGCGTACGGAAAAAGTGCAGCAGGATTTGCAGGTGGCCAGCGCGGACCTGCATCTCGCAAACACCATCCTGTCGAAGAACCTGCCCGATCCGATGAAGCAGCTCGAAGTGCGCAAGGCGCTGGTCCAGAACGAAGCCGTGGAGGAAAAGGTCAGCGAAGCCGCGGAAGAACTGGCCGAAGTGACGGAGCTGCTGCACGAGGAAGTCGCGCAGCGCCGCTATCTCGAGCGGCAACTGGCCCAACGTTCGTAGCGCTCAGGCCGCGGCCTGCGGCTGCGGTTTTGATTGCGATTGAGCCTGGGTCTGCGCCTGCAACTGCGCCACGCGGAAGCACTGGTGGGCGCAGTAGTCCACCAGCGAATCGATCTCGGTGGACTTGTCGAACACCGCGTCCACACCCAGCTGCGCGCAGCGCTTGCGGACATTCGCGTTGATGTAGTTGCTGAAGACCACCACTTTCTGGTGGGGCCTGCGCTCCACGATCCGCTGTGCGAGGTGGATGCCGCTGCCTTGCTTCAGGAACAGGTCGACGATCAGCACGTCCCATCCATCGGCGTTCGCGTCCAGCCAGGCCAGCGCCTCGTCCTCCGTCGCGCTCGTGCCAATCGACTTGACGCAGGTCAACTCTTCCAGCGTCCCGATCAGGTTTTCGCGGATGGTGGGGTTGTCTTCGACGATGAAGGCTTTGAGTTGCACGGAAAGACGCGGGGGAAATGGAGTGAGGGTCAAGGACGGCAGGTAACTCCAATGTAAGCGCGGCCATTCGCGCGCAGCAGGGGGTTGGCGGCCCGTTCGGGTGTAGGAGCATGCCTACCATCGCCCACAGCGCGGCCATAGGCGCATAAGATTCAGCCTCCCATGCAAACCATCGTGCGCCCCGACTCCACCGAGACCGACCGGCTCCAGCAGGTCGAGACGCTGCTGAAGCTGCTTGAACGCACGGCTTTCATCGGCGTCTGGACACTGGATATCGCCAACGACCGCCTCGCATGGTCCGAGCAGCTCGCGCGCATGCATGAGGCGGAGCCCGGATACAGCCCGTCGCGCAAGGACGCGTTCCAGCACTACGCGCCGGAGTGGCGCGAACCCATCGCGCGGCTCGTGGACGCCTGCATCGCCGAGGGCACGCCTTATGACGAAGAGATGCAGATCGTCACGCGCACCGGGCGCCGCGCATGGGTGCGTACGGTGGGCCATGCGGTGCGGGACGACGACGGCAACATCGTGCGCGCGGAAGGCGCGGTGCAGGAGATCGCGCCGCACCAGCATCGCATGGGCACGCTCTCGCGGCACACGGTCAGCATGGGCGGGGCGATGGGAAGCGGCGAGGCGTTCGCCACCATCGACCGCGACGGCCGGTTCACGTACGTCAACGAGGCCGCCGAGCGGCTGCTGGGACGCGACGCGACGCACCTGATGGGCCGCATGATCTGGAACACATTCCAGAAGACGGTGCGGCTGCGGCTGGAAGAGCAGTTCCGCCGCGCCATCCGCCAGGGCGACATCCTGGAGACGGAGGAGCTGGACGCCAGCCTCTCGCGGCGCATCGAGGCGCGCGGCTATCCGTTCGGCGCGGGGCTGGCGGTGCATTTGCGCGACGTCACGACGCGCCACCAATCACAGGAGCACCTGCGGCTCCTCGAAGGCAGCATCGCGCGGCTGAACGACATCGTCATCATCACCGAGGCCGGCCCTTTCAGCGCGCCCGGGCCGCGCATCGTCTTCGTCAACGAGGCCTTCGAGCGGCGCACCGGCTATTCGCCGCAGGAGGTGATGGGCAAGACGCCGCGCCTGCTGCAGGGCCCCGGCACGCAGCGCAAGGAGCTCGACCGCATCCGCGCTGCGATGGAGCAGTGGCAGCCCGCGCGCGTCGACCTGATCAACTACAAGAAGAACGGCGAGGCGTTCTGGGTCGACCTGGAAGTCTCGCCCGTATGGGACGAAGAGCGACGCCTCACGCACTGGGTCGCGGTGGGCCGGGACATCACCGAGCGCAAGATGGCCGAGGAGAAGATCCAGTACCTCGCGTTCTACGATCCGCTCACGAAGTTGCCGAACCGCCAGTTGCTGCTGGACCGTCTCGGCCGCGCGCTGTCCGACAAGGGCCGATCGCACGAAGGCGCGCTGATGTTCATCGACCTGGACAACTTCAAGGTCCTGAACGACACGCTGGGCCACCAGAAGGGTGACCAGTTGCTGCAACAGGTTGCCGAGCGCCTGCGCTCGTGCGTGGCGCGCGGGGACACGGTGGCGCGCCTGGGCGGCGATGAGTTCGTGATCCTGCTGGAGAACAGCGGCCAGAAGCCCTTCCAGCCCGCGGAAGGCGCGCGCATCGTGAGCGAGCGCATCCTCGCCAAGCTCGGGGAGCCGTACGTGCTGTCCGGCTACCTGCATCACAGCACCTGCAGCATCGGCGTCACGCTGTTCGGCCGCACCGTTCCATTGAGCGTGAGCGAGCTGCTGAAGCAGGCGGATCTTGCGATGTACCAGGCCAAGGCGGCTGGGCGCGATACGGTGTGCTTCTTCGACCCGGAAATGCAGGAAACCGCCACGGCCAATGCGGAACTCGCCACCGACCTGCGCGAGGCGTGGCGCGAAGGCCAGTTCCTCATCGACTACCAGCCGCAGGTCGGCGCGGACGGCCGCATGACGGGCGTGGAGGCGCTGCTGCGCTGGCGCCATCCGCATCGCGACATGGTGCCACCCTCGCATTTCATTTCCACGGCCGAAGAGACGTCGCTCATCATCCCGATCGGGCACTGGGTCCTGCAGCAGGCGTGCGCGCAACTCGCCGAGTGGGCGCAGCGCGAAGATCGCAAGCACCTGAGCATCGCGGTGAACGTGAGCGTGAGGCAGTTCCGCCACCCGGACTTCGTCGACGAGGTGATGACGGTGGTCAAGAACTCCGGCATCGCGCCGCACAAGCTCAAGCTCGAACTGACCGAGAGCCTGCTGGCGGACGGCATCGAAGTGACGGTGGCGAAGATGGGCAACCTGAAGGCGATGGGCGTGACCTTGTCGCTCGACGATTTCGGCATGGGCTATTCATCGCTCTCGTACCTGAAGCGCCTGCCGCTGGACCAGCTCAAGATCGACCGCGAATTCGTGAAGGACATCCTCACCGACGCGAATGACGCGGCGATCGCCAAGACCATCATCGGCCTGGCGCAGAGCCTGAACCTGGGCGTGGTGGCCGAAGGCGTCGAGACGCCGGAGCAGCGCGAATTCCTCGCGAAGCAGGGCTGTCAGGAGTACCAGGGCTTCCTTTTTTGCCGGCCCCTGCCGATCGAGGAGCTCGAGGCGTTCATGGACGGCCTGGGAACCTAGACGGGTGCGATCTGCAACGGCGCGGTCGCGACGGCGCGCGGCATGCGGATCGAAATCTCGTCGGGGCCGCGCACCAGTTCCACCTGCTCCGCGACGGCCAGGGCCTGGACGTCGGCCCAATCGAGGTGCCGGTAGCTCGGCTCGATCACCATCGGCTCGATGCCGTCGTCATCCTCGCGCGGCGTGACGCGCACGGTGATCTCGCCGGTGCCGTTGCGCACTTCCGCTTTCACCATGACATCGCAGGTGCCGGACGATGCATCGGTGAGCGTGATGAGCGATGCGATGACGAGATTGCGCAGGGCGATGCGCCACACCTGGAACTCCGTGTCCGCGAGTTCGCGCGTGACCTGGAAGCCGCGGAAGTTGAAATTGCTGGCGAGCAGGGCGAGGCATTCGTCGATGCCCTGATCCAGGCGGATACCCTGGTCTTCGCCGGGCTCGATCCACGTCGCCACCTTGATGCAGCTGGCCACGGCGTCGCGTGCGAGGCGATTGAGCTTCGAGATACTGGCCTGGAAATCGGCCGGGGTGTCCGTGCCGCGCTCGAGGCGCGCATTGAGCACTTCGGCCATCATCGAGATCGCCTGCAGGTTCACGACCATGTCGTGCTTCAGCACCGGGCCGAGCCGGCGCAGCACGCCGTAGCGCGCGGCTTCGGCGCCGGCGCGCGGTTTGCGTGCCGCCGATGCGGAGGCGGGAATGGTGTCGTCGGAATCGTGGCTCAAGATGAGCCATTGTTCCCCGGAAGCTCAGGCGCTGCCGTAGGAGAGAGCGGAAGCCCCTGTAGGACGGTGCCCTCGCGCTGTCGCGGCTCCCGCCGCTATGCTTGCGGCATGAGCAAGGCTTTCACGCGCGAGACGGACAACGACGACGATGAAGAAGAAGCGGCGCTGCCCGCGTTGCCCGGCGGTGGGAAGAACTACATGACCCCGCAAGGCTACGCCCGGCTGCGCGCCGAATTGCTGCAACTCATGGACGAGGAGCGGCCCAAGGTGGTGGAAGCCGTGCACTGGGCCGCGAAGAATGGCGACCGCTCGGAGAACGGCGACTACATCTACGGCAAGAAGCGCCTGCGCGAGATCGACCGGCGCATCCGCTTCCTCACCAAGCGTCTCGAGATCGCGGAAATCTCCGACCCGGCCGTGCATCACGGCAACGACCAGGTGTTCTTCGGCGCGACCGTGACCTACGCGCAGGAGTCGGGCGAGGAACGCACGGTGACGATCCTGGGCATCGACGAGGCCGACAGCACGCAGCAGCAGGTGAGCTGGATCTCGCCGATCGCGCGTGCGCTGCTCAAGGCGCGCGAGGGCGACGTGGTGAAACTCGTCACGCCGCTCGGGGCGCAGGAAGTCGAAATCCTGGCGGTGACTTATCCGCCGCCCGGCCGGATGCGCTGAGCGCGCATCACCGAGGGCGTGCGGCGCAGCGTGCGGATCACGGCGTCGAGATGGGTCTTGTCGCGCACCGCGACGATGAAGCGCATGTCCGTCGCGTCCTGTGCGCGGTCGTCGCCCATGTCGACATGCGCGATGTCCGCTTCGGCACTGGCGAGTGCCGCCGCGACGCGCGCGAGCGCGCCCTTGCCGTTGATCACGGTGACGAGCAGGCTGGTCTCGAACGGCCGCACCGGCTCGTCCGCCCATTCGACGCTGATGAAGCGCTCGCTGTCCTTGTGTTGCAGCCGCCGCGCGACCGCGCAATCCTCGGTGTGGACGACCAGGCCTTCCCCGCGGCCGAGGTAGCCCACGATCTCGTCGCCGGGCACCGGGCGGCAGCAGGTGGCGAACTGCACCGAGGCGTTCTCGCTGCCGTCCAGCACGACTTCGCCTTGCGAGACGTTCTCGTGGGCCGTGTAGCGCTCGCGCGTGATGAGCAGGGCATCCGGCTTCGCGCCCCGCTCGGCCAGCATCGTGACGAGCCGTTTCGCCACGATGTTCGCGATGCGTTTGCCCAGGCCAATGTCGGTGAGCAGTTCCGCGCGGCTTCGGCTGCCGGTGAAGCGCAGCAGCTTCTCCCAGATCGGGTGGTTCTCCGCGTCGTCCGAAGGCAGTCTTTCAAGACCTTCCGCGCGCAGCGCCTGCGTCAACAGCTTTTCGCCGAGGTCTTGCGACTCCGCCTGCGCGAGTGTCTTGAGGTGGTGCCGGATCTTCGAGCGCGCGCGTCCCGTCCGCACGAAACCCAGCCACGCCGGGTTGGGCGTGGACACCGCGGCGGTGACGACTTCGACCACATCGCCGTTCTTCAGCTCGGTGCGAAGCGGCACCTGCATGCCATTGATCTTCGCGGCGACGGTGCGGTCGCCAATGTTGCTGTGGATGGAATACGCGAAGTCGACGACCGTCGCGCCGCGCGGCAGCGCCATGATCTGGCTCTTGGGCGTGAAGACGTACACCGCGTCGGGGAAGAGGTCGATCTTGACGTGGTCCCAGAATTCGGCGGCATCGCGCGTCTCGTGCTGGATGTCCAGCAGCGATTGCAGCCATTTGGTGCCCAGGCGGTCCGCGCCGTCGCCATCCTGCGCGCTCGCCTTGTATAGCCAGTGCGCTGCCACGCCGGATTCCGCGACGACATGCATCGCTTCCGTGCGCATCTGGAACTCGACGTTGACGCCGGCCGGGCCGACCAGCGTCGTGTGCAGCGACTGGTAGCCGTTGACCTTGGGGATGGCGATGTGGTCCTTGAACTTTCCAGGCACCGGCTTGTACATCTGGTGCAGCAGGCCGAGCGCCGTGTAGCAGTCCAGCAGCGAGGAAACGATCACGCGAAAGCCGTAGATGTCGGTCACCTGCGCGAACGAGAGATGCTTCTCGTCCATCTTGCGATAGACCGAGTAGAGCGTCTTTTCGCGGCCGGCGATGCGCACTTCCATGCCCGCCGCTTCGAAGGCTTGTTCGACTTCGCGCTGCACTTTCTGGATCAGGTCGCGCCGGCGATTGCGCGCCTTCGTGACGGCCTTTGACAACACGCCGTAGCGCCAGGGCAGCAGGTGGCGGAAGGCGAGCTCCTGCAGCTCGCGATAGGTCTGGTTCAGGCCGAGGCGGTGCGCGATCGGCGCGTAGATCTCGAGTGTCTCGGAGGAGATGCGCGCCCACTTCTCGCGCGGCACGTCTTCGAGCGTGCGCATGTTGTGCGTGCGGTCGGCGAGCTTGACCAGGATCACGCGCACGTCGCGCGCCATCGCGAGCAGCATCTTGCGGAAGGACTCGGCCTGGCTTTCCTCGCGCGTATTGAACTGCAGCTTGTCCAGCTTGGTGAGGCCGTCGACGAGCTCGGCGACGGGCGCGCCGAAGCGTTCGATCAGCTCGGGCTTGGTGACACCGCAATCCTCGATCGCGTCGTGCAGCAGCGCGGCCATCAGCGCCTGCGCATCGAGCTTCCATTCGGCGCATTGCGCGGCGACGGCGATCGGGTGGGTGATGTACGGCTCGCCGCTCGCGCGCAACTGGCCCAGGTGCGCCTCGTCGGCGAAGCGGTAGGCCTTGCGCACCAGCTCGATGTCGCCGGCGTCGAGGTAATCCAGGCTGGCCGTGAGCGCGGCAAAGCTCGCCGCCGCCGCGTTGGCCGCAGCCGGGCTGGGCAAGGCCGGCGGCTTGGGACGCGTGCCCTTGCCCTTGCCGGAGGATGGTTGCAGCACGGCGCTCATGTCCTTAATGTAGCGCGCGCTCGCACTCACCGCGCCCAGCAATAAAAAAGCACCTCTCGAGGTGCTTTTTTATCCTTCGGGAGCAATCGCGGAACCGGCTTTGCCGGGCCGCTGATTGCGCCCCCTGGGGGGAGGCGGCCATCGGCCGCTTCGGGGGAGAGCCAATCTAGCCTGGGACCTTCTTGAGCATTTCGAGGCCGATCTTGCCTTCCGCGATTTCACGCAGGGCGGTGACGCCCGGCTTGTTCTTGCTTTCGATCTTGGGCGCATGGCCCTGGCTCAGCATGCGCGCACGGTACGTGGCGGCAAGCACGAGCTGGAAGCGGTTGGGGATCTGCTGCAGGCAATCTTCGACGGTGATGCGGGCCATGAGTTAACTCCTGGAATCAGGTGATGTTGAGGGCTTTGAAGGTGTCGGCCCGGGCGCGGCGCTGGGCGGAGAATTTGAGCCGCTGGGCATGCACGATCGCTTTCAGGTCGAAAAGCGCTCGCTCAAATAACTCGTTGATTATAACGAAATCGAATTCCCGGGCCTGCGCCATCTCTTCCGCCGCATTCTGCAGACGCAGGTCGATCACGTCGGGGGCGTCCTCGCCGCGCCGCTCCAGGCGGGAGCGCAACTCTTCCCAGCTCGGCGGCAGGATGAACACCAGCACCGCGTTGGCGAAGATGCGCTTGATCTGCAGCGCGCCCTGGAAATCGATCTCCAGGATCACGTCCGCGCCCATCGCGATGCGCTCCTCGATCGCTCTTTTGGAGGTTCCATAGCGCTGTCCATGCACGAAGGCCCATTCGACGAAGCCGTCGGCGAGCACCAGGGCGTCGAATTCCTGCGGCGAGACGAAGAAATATTCGCGGCCGTGCTTTTCCTGGCCGCGAGGCGGGCGCGTGGTGTGCGAGACGGAAGGCTGGACCCGCGAATCGAGTTCCAGCAGGGCCTTGACGAGGCTGGACTTGCCCGCTCCGCTGGGAGCGGCGACGACGAAAAGATTGCCGGGATAGTCCATGAGGAAGCGGAAAGTACAAAACGGCAACCGTGCGGCTGCCGTGCCGTATCTTAGCCGCTCGGAAGTCTGCTCGAGGAGCGCTAATTGGAGCTGTCGGCGATGAAGTCGGACAACATCCCCACGAAGCGGGGGTCGCTCAGCGTGCCGAATCGACCGCCCGTGATGTACACGCCCTTGTAGATGTAGTTGGTGCCCAGGTCCACGACGACGCCGAGGTACAGGCCGGTCTCGGGATACCGGCGAAACAGGAAGGGCGGGCTCGACTCGGTGGTCTGGTGACCCGGGAAGTAGCGCGGCTGGCTGGACTCGGCGAGGTCCATCAGTTGTTCGGCGGCGGCTTCCTGGTGGGAGACTTCCTCCTGCACCTTGGGTTGGGCTCGCAGGGCGGCGGCCGCCTCTGTGGCGGGGGCGGCCGGGTCGCCGCCGCCGCATCCGACGATCAGGAGAGCGGCCATCACGGTAAAGAGAACACGGTATGCGATCAATATATTCTCCGGAAATCGAAAGAATGAAAGGAAAAGAATAGGGCGCTACCCATTGCGGCGCATCCGCCGCAAGAACGAAAAACGGCAACCAGATGGCTGCCGTTCCACGTCGAAGGCGGCCGGGTGGCCGCCGCATTTTTTCTTACAGCGATGCGCCGTTCAACTTGACCGAGGTCGCTTCGACGGTCTGGCCGCCGCTGATGGTCTTGATGCTGATCCCTTTGCCAGCGACCAGCCAATTGGTTGTCACCGCACCGGAGCCGGGCGACGTGACCTCAAGTTTGCAGGCGCTGTACGTGCCGGCAGGCACCGTGACGGATTCGATGCCCACGAACTTCGTGGTGGTGCTGGACATGACGGTGACGGCGCTGGTCTGGCCCGTGCCTGTCCTGGTGGTGGCGGTCCCACTCGAAGTCTCCGTCACGGAAGCTCCCGCTGCGAGCGAGTACACACCTCTCAGGAACGGAGGCGTGTAGACCGTCTTGACGAAGTCCCCGGCGACGACGCCTCCCTTGTATTCCAGCTCGCTGCCGAAATCCGTCACGGCGTCGCTGAAACGCGTGCTGTAAGTCTTGAGCGTGAAGTCGTCCGCGCTCCCCGCCGTCGATGTGACGGTGGTCTCGCGTACCGTACGGCCATCGAAGGTGGTCAGGGCGCCGACCGACGTTTCCACGGTGATTTTGCCCGCGAGCCCGCTCCAATACTCGACGACGATTTGCGTGCCTTGGGTGTCCGCCAGTGCGAGGTCGTAGCAGGGGCTCGGGCCGCCCGTGTCGTCGATCACCGTCCAAGGCAGAAAATCCGTGACGAATCCCGCAAGAAGGGGGCTGGCCAGCGAGTTGCCGAAGGCAGGACCGGCAACGTACACGCTTCCAGGGGAATACCCCGGAGTGGGTGTAACGACGACTCCCAAATATGTATTCGTGGAGGCGTAGTAGCGATAGAGGAAGGGCCCGAAACTCTTTGTTCCGGTTGAAGAAGCGCGCGGGAATCTCGCGTCGCCCAACCCTTCGGCCGCATGCAGCAGGAGTTCCGCTGCCTGGGCATAGGTGGCCTTGGTCAAGGCTTCCCTGACATCGCGCAGCGGCGCCGCGAAGCTCTGCGGCGAGGTCGTGGCGATTTCGCTGCCACCGCCGCAAGCGGTGAGAAGTCCGGCGGCGGCGAGCGCAAGGCACATGTGACGTGCAATCAAAGTATTCTCCCTCGTTCAAAAGTATGAAAGACGAAAGAATACATTAATTTGCCGGGCTCACTGGCGTTGCGACGACAAAAAAAAAGGGCAGCCGGATGGCTGCCCTTTTCATGCGGCCAAACGGCCGCAACACTTTTGCTTACTGCGCCGCGCCGTTCAGCTTGACCGAGGTCGCCTCGATGGTCTGGGGAGAGCTGCCGCTCACCGTGGTCTTCACGTGCAGACCCTTGCCGACGATGTACCAGCTGGTCGTGACATCGCTCGTTCCCGAAGTGACCTCGAACTTGCACGCGTTATAGGTGCCGGCAGGAACGGAGACCGATTCGGTGCCGACGAATTTCGTCGTGGAACTGGAGGAGATCGAGGTCGTGCTCACTTGATCCGGAATCGGGAAGGCGCTCGTGAAGTGCGTCGTCGACGTGATGGATCCAGTCAGCGTGGTGGTGGTGGATTGGCCCGCTGCCAAGCCATACTGGTTGTCCACCGAGGGCGGGTTGTAGACGCCGCGCAGCGTATTGGTGAAGCTGATGCCCTGGGTCGAGCCGCTCGCGACCGTCTCGAATCCGTACGACGTCATCTGCGCATCGCCGGTGCGCGACCCGTAGTACTTGCCGGTCGTGTCGATCGCCACGGTGCCGGCGGGGGTGGAGTGCGAGCCGGTGGTGACCGCTGTCGTCTCACGCGCGGAATGCCCCTCGAAGTTCACGATTCCACCCACCGTGCTGGTCAC
>JAZKIF010000085.1:16936-53575 GCA_040385005.1 Pseudomonadota bacterium | reverse complement strand
CGTTTTCCGTGCCGGTGATGGTGCCCGAGTAGTTGTAGACGATCTCGATCTTCGTGCCTTGCGTATCTGCCAGCGCGAGGTCGTAGCAGGCGCTCGCGGTTCCACCGCCCGTGCCGCCGCCGGTCGGCGTGATGAACTGCGTCAGCAGTCCGGCGAAGTAAGGGTTGGCCAGGGTGCCCAAGCCGCCGCCCGCGACGTACACGCCGTTGAGGGTGTAGCTCGAGCCCGCGGTCACCACCACGCCGAGATAAATGCCTGTCTCGGGGTAGTAGCGGGCGCGGAAAGGCGGAAACGAAATCGACGGCTGGTGGCTGGGGAAGTAGCCCGGCAGATTCGCCTCGGCGAAATCCATGAGCTGGTCAGCCGCGGCGTCGGGTGAGACGGCCTGAGAAAGTCTTGCGCCTTGCGCACCCTTGAGCGCGTGCAACGCTGCAACCGCGGCTTGAGGGGTAACGGAGGCGGACTGCTCTCCTCCGCCACAACCTGCAATCAGCGCCGCCGTTGCGAGCGCCAGGAAAAAATGACGTGCGATCAAGATAAGACCTCCGGTGTAAGGCCGGAATCGTAACGCACGAGTTACACCTGAACAAGAGTGTCAGAGAACCTTTTTCTGCGACTTATTCTATGTTTTGTACCTGCTCGCGCATTTGCTCGATGAGTACTTTCATGTCGACGGAAATGTGAGTGAGCTCGAGCGCCGCAGACTTGGACCCGAGCGTGTTGGCCTCGCGGTGCAGCTCCTGGATCAGGAAGTCCAGGCGCTTGCCGATCTCGCCACCTTTTTTCACCAGGCGCCCGATCTCCTCGATGTGCGAGCCCAGGCGCATCAGTTCCTCGGCGACGTCGATGCGGATCGCGAAGGCCGTCGCTTCGGTGAGGGCGCGGTCCTGAGCCGCTTCGGGCAACGTCTGGCCGTCGGCCAGGGACATCGCTTCCTTCCAGCGTTCAAGGAAACGGGCGCGTTGCTGCTCGACCAGTTTCGGCACGAGCGGGGTGGCCCGTTGCGCGAGTTCACCCAACTGCTTCAGGTGCCCCAGCATCATGGTGGCGATGCGTGCCCCTTCGCGTTCGCGCGCGGACACGAGTTCGGCGATGATTCGCTGCGCGAGGTCGGTAAGGGACTCGGTCCAGTCCACATCCGCGGTCGATTCGGCGGCGGACAGGCGCACCACGTCGGCCACGCTCAACGCGCGCGCATCGGGCAGCCAGCTGCGGACGGTGTCCTGCAATGTATTGAGGCGTTGCAGCAGGCGCGCGGTGGGTTCGCGCAGGTTGTCGCCGGCGCCGGTCTCGAGTCCCGCGCGTACTTCGACCTTGCCGCGTTTGAGCTTGCCCGCGATCATCTCGCGCAGCGCGGGCTCGTGCTGGCGCAACTCCTCGGAGAGGCGGAAGGTGAGGTCGAGAAAGCGGCTGTTGACCGAACGGATTTCGAGGCCGAGACGCCCGGCGGGCGTGCCCTTCGACTCCATGCCTTGCTGCGTTTGCGGTGCTGATTGCTGGCCGCTGGCGTAGCCGGTCATACTGTAAACTGCCATGGAGACTCTTCTGTTGGGCGGATCGTTGCGGGATTGCGAGGATAACCGGGTCGCGTCCGCGTTCCCTAATTCTTAATTTATGTCAAAGGTCAAACCTGCTCCCTTGCCACCCGATACCGTCATAGGCGGCTATCGCGTGGTGCGCAAGCTGTCGGCAGGCGGCTTTGGCGTGGTGTACCTCGCCGTCGACAACGAAGGCCAGCAGGTTGCCGTCAAGGAATACCTTCCGGCATCGCTCGCCTCGCGCGCGCCCGGCGAATTGCTGCCGCAGGTGCAGCCCGAAAAACTCTCGCTGTACCGGCTCGGTCTCAAGAGCTTTTTCGAAGAGGGCCGGTCCCTAGCGCAGATCTCGCACGCCTCCGTGGTGAGCGTGCTCAACTTCTTCCGCGAGAACGAAACCGTCTACATGGTGATGAACTACCTGGAGGGCGCGACCCTGCAGGACTTCATCATCACCGCGCGCGAGCTGAAAAAGCAGAAGGTGTTCCGCGAATCCACCATCCGCTCGCTGTTCGACGAGATCCTGCGCGGCCTGCGCATCGTGCACCAGCACAAGATGCTGCACCTGGACATCAAGCCGGCCAACATCTTCATCACCGACGACAACAAGGCCGTGATGATCGACTTCGGCGCCGCGCGCGAAGTGCTGTCCAAGGAAGGCAACTTCATCCGCCCGATGTACACGCCCGGCTTCGCGGCGCCCGAGATGTATCGGCGCGATTCGTCGATGGGCCCGTGGACGGACATCTACGCGATCGGCGCCTGCATCTACGCGTGCATGCAGGGCTACCCGCCCAACGACGCGCCGCAGCGCCTGGAGAAAGACCGTCTCGCGCTCGCGCTGTCGCGCCTGCGCGGCGTCTATTCGGACAACCTGATCGAAGTGGTGGAGTGGTGCATGTCGCTCGATCCGCTATCGCGCCCGCAATCGGTGTTCGCGCTGCAAAAGGAATTGAGCCGCGAAGGCGAGCGACGCTACACGAAGCTGTCGGTGGGCGAGAAGATGCGTCTGCAGTTCGACAACATGGTGTCGGACACAAAGAAAAACGTGAAGCGCGCCACCGGCTTCGGCGGCGTCAAGGCCAAGTAAGCAACAAGAAGAAGACTCGAGGCCTGCCATGAAATTCTCCGTCTTCCAGATCAGCCGCAAGGGCGGCCGCGAAAAGAACGAAGACCGCATGGGCTATTGCTACACGCGGGAGTCGGGCCTGTTCGTCCTCGCCGACGGCATGGGCGGCCACCCGGAAGGCGAAGTCGCCGCGCAGCTCGCTTTGCAAACCGTATCGGCGCTGTACCAGAAAGAAGCGCGTCCGCTCGTGAAGGACGTGACCGAGTTCCTTTCCGCCTCGCTCATGGCTGCGCACCACCAGATCATCCGCTACGCCAGCGAGAAGGGCATGCTCGACACGCCGCGCACGACGCTCGTCGCCGCGATCGTGCAAGGCACGTCGGCCACCTGGGTGCATTGCGGCGACTCCCGCCTGTACGTCGTTCGCGGCAACGAGCTGCTCACCCGCACGCGGGATCACTCGTACCTCGAGCAGCAAAGCGGCGCAGGCGTGGTGCGCATGGACCGCATCAACCGCAACATCCTCTTCACCTGCCTGGGCTCGCCGACCAAGCCAATCTTCGACGGCCTGTGGGGCAGCCTGGCGGACATCGACATCGTTCGCGACCTGAGCATGAAGTCCGTCTCCGAAGCGGTGCCCGACCTGGTCGAGGCCGCGCTTCGCAAGGGCGGCGACCACTCCGACAACGTCACCGTGATCGCGCTGGAGTGGGAAACGCCCGATACCTTCGAATCCACGCGCGGTATTTCCACCGACAGCATCAGCGACGGCGTGTTCGCGTCCACCATCCAGGCGGGCGTGCTCGACACCATGGTCGAGGACCTCGACGACGCCGCCATCGAGCGTTCGATCGCCGAGATCAACGAAGCCATCCGCCGCTCCGCTGCGCGTAAAACCTGAACCCATGACCCAATTTGCAAGACCCCGCGGCCGCGCCGCAGACCAGCTGCGCCCGATTCGCATCACGCGCGGCTTCACCATCCACGCCGAGGGCTCGGTGCTGATCGAGTTCGGCGACACGCGCGTGCTGTGCACCGCATCCGTCGAAGAGAAAGTGCCGCCGCACAAGCGAGGCAGCGGCGAAGGCTGGGTCACCGCCGAATACGGGATGCTGCCGCGCTCCACGCACACGCGCAGCGACCGCGAGGCCGCGCGCGGCAAGCAGAGCGGGCGCACGCAGGAAATCCAGCGCCTCATCGGTCGGTCCATGCGCGCGGTGTTCGACCTGAAGGCATTGGGCGAGCGCACGATCCAGATCGACTGCGACGTGCTGCAGGCCGATGGCGGCACACGCACCGCCGCGATCACCGGCGCGTTCGTGGCCGCGCAAGACGCGGTGAGCAAGCTCATCTCGCAAGGCAAGCTCGCTGCCTCGCCGATCATCGGCCCGGTGGCCGCCGTGTCGGTGGGCATCGTGCAAGGCACGCCGTTGCTCGACCTGGAATACGTGGAGGACGTGAGCTGCGACACGGACATGAACGTGGTCATGACCGGCGCAGGACATTACGTCGAGGTGCAAGGCACTGCGGAAGGCGCGGCGTTCACGCGTGCCGAGATGGATGAGCTGCTGCGCCTGGCCGAGAAGGGCATCGCAGAGCTGGTCGTCCTCCAGCAGCAGGCCCTCGACGCCTGACGTGTCTTTCTCCCTCTCCCCTCGGGGAGAGGGCAGGGGTGAGGGCAACGGCGCCACGAGCGACAATCCCCTTTCAATGATCTCCCGCATCGTCCTCGCCTCCAACAACCCCGGCAAGCTCGCCGAACTGCGCGCGATGTTCGCACCGCTGAACATCGAGCTCATCCCGCAATCCGCGCTGAACATCCCCGAAGCCGAAGAGCCTTTCCGCACTTTCGTCGAGAACGCGCTCGCGAAAGCGCGCCATGCGTCGCAAGCCAGCGGACTCCCCGCCATCGCCGATGACGCGGGCCTGTGCGTCGAAGCCTTCGGTGGCCTGCCCGGCGTCGACACGGCTTTCTACGCGACGCAGTTCGGCTATGAAAAGGGCGATGCGAACAACGTCCGCGCGCTGCTCGAACAATTGCAAAACCAGCCCGACCGCCGCGCCGCGCTGGTCAGCACACTCGTCGCCGTGCGCACGCCACAAGACCCTGAACCGCTCATCGCGGCCGGCCGAGTCGCAGGCGAGATCACGCGCGAGCCGGTCGGCGACAGCGGCTTCGGCTTCGACCCGGTCATGTTCATCCCCGAATTCGGCAAGACGTTCGCGCAACTGCCCATCGAGGTGAAGAACGCCAACAGCCATCGCGGCAAGGCGGCGCGGCAGATGCTGGCGCTGATCCGGGAGCGCTGGCTGTGAACGTGACGATGGTCCCGCCGCCGCGCGACGTGCAGCACTACCTGCGTCCTGGCACGCTGCAACTCCCCGCGCTGCCGCCGCTTTCGCTGTACGTGCATCTCCCGTGGTGCCTGAAGAAGTGCCCGTACTGCGACTTCAACTCACACGAGATGAAATCGAGCGAAATGCCCGAGCAACGCTATCTTGAAGCTTTGGTCGCCGATCTCGAAGCTGCGTTGCCGCTGATCTGGGGCCGCACGATCCACAGCATCTTCATCGGCGGCGGCACGCCCAGCCTGTTCTCGCCGCAGAACATCGACCGCTTGCTGGGCGACATCCGAGCACGCCTGAAGCTCGAGCCCGATTGCGAGATCACGCTGGAGGCCAACCCCGGCACCTTCGAGAAAGACCGCTTCCGCGCTTTCAGGTCGGCGGGCGTGACGCGCCTGTCGGTCGGCGTGCAGAGTTTCAACGACGAGCACCTGAAGGCGCTGGGCCGCGTGCACGACCGCGCGCAGGCGATCGCGGCGGTGGAGGAGGCGCGGCAATCCTTCGACACCTTCAATCTCGATTTGATGTATGCGCTGCCGGGTCAGTCGATGGAGCAGCTCGAGCAGGACCTCGCGCAGGCGATGTCGCTGATGCCCCCGCACCTCTCCGTCTACCACCTCACCATCGAGCCCAACACCTACTTCGCGAAGTTCCCGCCGCGCATCCCGGACGACGACACCGCCTACGCGATGCTCGACCGCATCACCGAGGTCACGGCGGGCGCGGGGATGGACCGCTACGAAGTTTCCGCCTACGCCAAGCCGGGGCACCGCTGCTGGCACAACCTCAACTACTGGCAGTTCGGCGACTACCTCGGCATCGGCGCGGGCGCGCACAGCAAGCTGAGTTTTCCGCATCGCATCATCCGGCAGGTGCGCTATCGCGAGCCTCGCCTGTACATGGACAACGCGCTCGCCGGCCGTCCGCTCGCGCAGGACGACGAGGTGCCGCGCGCCGAGTTGCCTTTCGAGTTCATGCTGAATGCGCTGCGCCTGAAGGACGGGTTCGCGATGAACCAGTTCATCGAACGCACGGGCCTCGCGCCCACGGCGATCGCGGCCCCGCTGGAAGAAGCCGTCCGCAAGGGCCTCATCGCGCGCGACATGTCCCATGTGCGCCCGACGCAGCGCGGCTTCGACTTCCTCTCCGACCTGCAATCGCTGTTCCTGGCGCCCACGCCGCCTCCGACCTCGCTTTGAGATGTCATGCCGGGCTCGACCCGGCATCCACTGCGCATGCAGGCTTTGCATGCCGCCCCACGCATCAGGCATTTGCGCGCGGGCCGCGCGAAGCCTAGAGTAGCCGTCTGCCTGCCTACCCGGCAGGCTCAAGAACAACGGGACAACACATGAACGCCTCCACCCCAGTGCTTCACAACCGTGTCGACGCTGTCCTCGCCCTTGCCGCGACCCGGCTGGACGCTGGACGCAGCAACATCATCGAAGGATTCGCGCGCCAGTATTTCAACCGCATGGACGCGGACGATCTCGCCGAACGCACGCCCGAGGATCTGCTCGGCGTCCTGCTCTCGCATCTCGAGCTCGGCGAAACGCGCGAGCCCGGCCGGCCGAAGATGCGCATCTTCGACGCCGCGCAAGGCCAGGACGGCTGGTCCACGAAGCACTCCGTGATCCAGATCGTCAACGACGACATGCCGTTCCTGGTCGACTCGACCAGCCTGGAGATCAATCGCCAGGGACTCACGCTGCACCTCATCGTGCACCCGATCTTCGCGGTGCAGCGGGACGCAATGGGCAAACTCGTGTCGATCTCGAATGCCGCACAGTCCCCGGGCACGCCACGCGAATCGTGGATGCACATCGAGGTGGATCGCCTCATCGACGCGGAACAGCGCGAAGCACTCGCATCGGGGATCACTCGCGTGCTCGACGACGTGCGCTCCGCGGTCACCGATTGGCGCTCGATGCTTGCACGGTTGAACGAAGCAATTGCCGAACTCGACGGCGCACCCGCAACGGTTGCGAAGGACGCCGTGGCCGAAAGCCGCGCGTTTCTGCAATGGCTGGCCGACGGCCACCTCACGTTGCTCGGCTATCGCCGGCACGACCTCGTCGGGGAAGGCGAAGCGCAAGGTTTGCGCCTTGTAAAAGGCAGCGGGCTGGGCCTGCTGCGCGAAGCGCAGGACAGCGAGATGTCCGCCAGCTTCGCGGCCTTGCCGCCGACGGCGCGCGCGCTCGCGAAGGCGCCGTTGCCCGTGCTCGTCGTGACCAAGGCGAACACGCGCTCCACCGTGCACCGCGCGGGCTACACCGACTACATCGGCGTGAAGCGCTACGACGCGCAAGGCGAAGTCATCGGGGAACATCGTTTCATCGGGCTCTTCACGTCGTCGGCCTACAGCGCGCGCGTCGCGGAAACGCCGCTCTTGCGCGGCAAGGTCGGCGCCATCGCAGCCAGGGCCGGATTGCCCCCTGGGGGCCACCTCGCGAAGGCGCTGGACCATGTGCTGGAGACGTATCCACGCGACGAGCTGTTCCAGATCCCCGACGAAGAACTGTTCGAAACCGCCATGGGCGTCGTCGCGCTGGGCGAACGCCAGCGCCTGCGGCTGTTCATGTGGCGCGACCCGTTCGACCGGTACATCTCGTGCATGGTCTACGTGCCGCGCGAGGCTTACTCCACCGACCTGCGCGTGAAGTTCCAGCGCATCCTCATGACGGCGCTGGCTGGTGCGAACACGGAATTCGACGTGCTTTTGAGCGACGCGGTGCTGGCGCGCATCCACTTCACGGTACGCACGACGCCAGGCGCGATTCCCGCGTACGAGCGCAAGGACATCGAGCGGCAACTCGCCGCGGCCGCGCGGCGGTGGGACGATGAACTGCGCGATGCGCTGGTCGAATCCGAAGGGGAAGCCCCGGGCCTGGCGCTCTTCAAGCGCTGGAGCGCGGCCTTTCCGGCGGCCTATCGCGACAGCGTGCGCGCGCGAGACGCTGTGCCCGATGTGCGCAAGGCCACGGCCGTCGCACCGGATTCCCCGTTGCAGCTGTCCCTGTACAGGCCCGCCGCTCGTGCTGTCCGACAGCCTGCCGATGCTCGAACACATGGGCGTGCGCGTGATCGGCGAGACGAGCTACCGCATCGGCGACGACGAGGCAATCTCCCTGCACGATTTCGAACTGCAGGCGCCCGTGGAAGTGGAAGCCGATGTGGAAACTTCCGCGCGCCTGTTCGAGGATGCGTTCGCCCGCGTGTTGCATGGCGACGTGGAGAGCGACGACTTCAACCGACTCGTGCTGCTCGCGGGACTCACGGCCGAAGAGGTGGTGGTGCTGCGCGCCTATGCGAAGTACCTCAAGCAGATCGGCTTCGCGCAGTCGCAGGCGACCATCGCCGCGACGCTCGCCGCGAACCCGCGGATCGCGCGCATGCTGGTCGGCCTGTTCAAGCTTCGCTTCGACCCCGAGCGCAACGACGCCGAGGGGGCCACCGCACAGGTGAACGGCATCGAGAAGGCGCTGGAGAAAGTCAGCAACCTGAACGAGGACCGCGTGCTGCGCCAGTTGCTCGCCCTCGTCATGGCGACCTTGCGCACGAACTACTGGCGCACGGGTATCGGGCACACCGGCGAGGCGGGACCGCGCCGCGCTTTCCTGAGTTTCAAGCTCGACTCGTCGAAAGTTCCGGGGCTGCCGCAGCCGCGCCCACTCTACGAAATCTTCGTGTACTCGCCTCGCTTCGAGGGCATCCACCTGCGCGGCGGCAAAGTCGCGCGCGGCGGCCTGCGCTGGTCGGACCGGCCGGACGATTTCCGCACCGAAGTGCTGGGCCTGGTCAAAGCGCAGATGGTGAAGAACACGGTGATCGTGCCCGTTGGCTCCAAGGGCGGCTTCGTGCTCAAGAAAGCGCCGCCCTCGTCGGACCGGGATGCCTTCATGAAGGAAGGCATCGCCTGCTACCAGGACTACCTGCGCGGGCTGCTCGACATCACGGACAACCTGGTCGTCGGCAAGCCCGCCGCGCCGCCGCAAGTGGTGCGCATTGACGGCGACGACCCCTACCTCGTCGTCGCCGCGGACAAGGGCACGGCCACGTTCTCCGACTTCGCGAATGCGGTGAGCAAGGAATACGGCCATTGGCTCGGCGACGCATTCGCATCGGGCGGCAGCGTGGGCTACGACCACAAGGTGATGGGCATCACGGCGCGCGGCGCATGGGAGAGCGTGAAGCGGCACTTCCGCGAGATGGGTGTCGATACGCAATCTCAGGACTTCACCGTCGCGGGCATCGGCGATATGTCGGGCGACGTGTTCGGAAACGGCATGCTGCTGTCGCCGCACATCAAGCTGGTGGCCGCGTTCGATCATCGCCACATCTTCATCGACCCGCAGCCCGACACCGCGGCATCGTTCGCGGAGCGCAAACGGCTGTTCGCGTTGCCGCGTTCGTCGTGGGCGGATTACGAAGCGAAGCTGATTTCCGTGGGCGGCGGCATCTGGGCACGCTCGGAGAAATCGATTCCGATCTCTCCGCAAGCGCGCGAGGTGCTCGGCATCGCCGCCGACAAACTCGCGCCTGCGGATTTGGTGTCGGCCATCCTCAAGGCGCCGGTGGACCTCCTCTACAACGGCGGCATCGGCACGTACGTCAAAGCCTCCAGCGAAACCCACGCGGATGTCGGGGACCGTGCCAACGATGCGTTGCGCATCGACGGCAAGGAATTGCGCTGCAAGGTGGTGGGCGAGGGCGGCAACCTCGGCTTCACGCAGCGCGGTCGCGTGGAGGCGGCGCTCTCCGGCGTGCGCCTGTACACCGACGCGATCGACAACTCGGCGGGCGTGGACACCTCCGACCACGAAGTGAACATCAAGATCCTGCTGGGCCTCGCGGTGGCGAAGGGACGGCTGGACGAGGCGCAGCGCAACGCGCTCCTGCCGACGATGACCGACGACGTCGCGGCGCTCGTGCTGCGGGACAACTATTTCCAGACGCAGGCACTCTCGATCGGCAAGCGGCTCGCGGCGCAGCAGCTCGACGAGCAGGGGCGCTTCATGCGCTTCCTGGAGAAGAACGGCAGGCTCGATCGGGCGATCGAGTACCTGCCCGCCGACGACGTGATCGCGGAGCGCAAGACGCGCGGGCTGGGGCTCACGACACCCGAGCAGGCGGTGCTTCTCGCGTACTCGAAGATGTGGGTCTCCGACGAACTGGTCGCATCGGACCTGCCGGAGGATCCGTGGGTCGAGACGGCGCTGGAGCGTTATTTCCCGTCGGCGCTGAAGAAGGATTTCGCGGGTGAGATCGCCGCGCATCCACTGCGCCGCGAGATCATCGCGACGCACGTTCTCAACAGCATGATCAATCGCGTCGGCCCCACTTTCGTACACCAGGTGTCCGAAGTGACGGGCGCCGCGCCTTCGCAGGTGGTGCGCGCCTATCTCCTCTCGCGTGAGGTGTTCTCCAGCGTGCCGCTCTGGCAGCGCATCGAGGCGCTGGACAACAAGGTTGCGGATGCCGTGCAGGCGGAGTTGATCATCGAGTGGCGAAGGCTCATCGCGCGCGCCACCGGCTGGTTCCTGCGCTCGCGCCGCTTGCAGGAGCCGATGGAGCGCGCCGCGCAAAAGCTGCAGCCCGCGGTGGCCGCGCTGCGCCAGCGCCTCGAGCCGGAGGGCGCCGCATCGCCGCGCGTCGCGGAATGGGTCGCGGCGGGCGTGCCGCAAGACCTCGCGTTGCAGGTCGGCGTGGCGGATCGTTTGTTCAGCGCGCTGGACATCGCGGAGATTTCGGAAGCCGCGCAGAGCCCGCTGGATGCGACCGCGGACGTTCACTTCGGTGTCGGCGAACGCCTGGGCCTGGAGCGCCTGCGCCAGCAGATCGAACTTCTTGCGGCGGACAACCATTGGCAGGCGCTCGCCAAGCTGGCGCTCGCCGACGACCTCGGCGGACTGCGTCACACCATCGCGCTGGATGCGGTCAAGGGCGACGGCGGCGCTGCGGCGGACAAACTTTCCGCCTGGGAAGCGCGCAACCCGATGGCCTTCGCGCGCGCGCGAAGGCTGGTGGGGGACTTGGCCGAGACGCCGAACCCGGATCTTGCGATGCTGTCCGTGGCGCTGCGCGAGTTGCGCAACCTGGTGGAGGATTAGGTTTAGCTACTGCATGGGAATCAGCGTGCATTGCGATTGCACGCACGCCGCTCCCCATGGAGGCGGAGGCGGGCACGAATGCGGGGGCCGCGTATCGAGGCGACGCGCTGATGCCATGAGTCGCTGCTGCTCGTCGGTGGCTGCCAGCGCATTTGAATGGAAGAGAGACCGCGAGGAGAGCGGCGCGACCGCGCCTGAACAGAAACTCGCGAATTGGATGGTGGAGCAGTCCGCGTCCGCGCGGCAGCTCAGGTCCGCGGCGGCGAAGCGGGATGCAGTCGCTTCGGCTTCCTGCGCGGCGGCGACGAATTCGCTCAAGGTTTCAGGGCCTGAGGAGCCGCCGCAAGCTGCCAGGAAAATCCCGGTCATGCAGGAGGCCAGGCGGATGCGCAAGTGGCCGGCTCGTGGTGCGTTGCGCGTCATGAGTCACGCCGGCGTGATTCCCGCAGCATGAACAGGTACAGGCTCTCCACTTTCTCGCGAGCCCACGGCGTCTTGCGCAGGAACTTGAGGCTGGATGACACGCTTGGGTCGCTGGTGAAGCAACGCACGGGGATGCGCTCGCCGAGGCCTTCCCAGCCGTATTGCGCCACCAGCGCGGTGACGATGGCTTCCAGGGTCAGGCCATGCAGGGGGTTGCGGGGTTGTGCGGGGGGAGAGCTGTCCATGGCCGTATAAATCGCGATTTTGGAATTTATACGGCCAATTGTGAGGATGGATGGGGAGCGACGTGTATAGGAAAACGAAGTTTTCTATGCATGTTGGTGGCCATCTGTATAAGAAGATCCTGTTTTTGACAACCGCGGTCCAGGCGCGTCACCGCCCCTTGAACCGCGGCGCGCGCCGCTCCGCGAAAGCGGCGCGGTCTTCCTACAGATCCTCGGAGGCCCGGGACTGCGCGATGTCGCGCTCCAGCTCGGCGACGTCGAGCTTCCCTGCGGCGATGCGGTTGAGGTTCTTCTCATCGCCAGCACCGGAAGCGGTGCGTGCTCGGCCATGGTTCCCGCCAACTTGTCCGCCGCTCCTGCGCCACGTACCTTCATCGCACCATACGGCCCTGGGCAGAGGTCTACAGAGATGGTGTCGGTAGGAAAGGGCAGATCGTCGCGGAAAGCGGTCTAAGCTCGTGCAGAAATTCCGCCGTCGCCTGATTGCTATGGCCAGGCCTTGGAAGGCTGCGGCACCAGAATTGTTTGGATGGCCGGGCTGATCAGCGCGACAAGTTCTTCCGGTTCCACGGCCACGAGCACGGGCACGCCAATGACGCGCCGGCAAAGCACCATGCCCATGAGCAAGGATGTGGCAAGACCCGCCCGCAGCGCGGCATCGGACGCGTGACGTTCCACCGTGCCGGCCTGCAGCCTGGCCTGGATGAAGTCGCGCAGCTGACCGCGTGCCTGGTCGTTGACGATGGCGCCCCGAAGCGTCGCCATCAAGGGTTCCGACTCCTCCGGTACACCTTCCCATGCGGTGAGGAACGCACGGACGACCCGTTCGCCCAGGTGCTCGTCGGGGCCCTCGTAGAGGGTATTGAATCGCTGGAGGGCCGATGCCGGGACGGCCATCACCGCCGCGAACAGCTCGTCCTTCGACTTGAAGAACTGCATCACCTGGGATACGTCGACCTGCGCGTCGGCGGCGATCAGCCGGATCGTTGTAGCGACAAATCCGTCGCTGGCGAAGCGCGCACGCGCCGCGTCGAGTACCGCTTGCCGCGTGCTGCCGGGCCCCGGCCGCCGGCCCCGGCGAACCGTGGGGGTTGGTTTTTCTTTCTTCGTCATCGCCGCATTATCGCGATAGCACTGTAAATCTCAACACGTGTTGAGTTTCTTGCGGATTCGACGTACATTGCGGTCATCCGGGCGCCGACCCGGAGCGAAACGACAGGAGACAAGCATGAGCAATGGTCAAAAGCTATTCACGCAATCACACCCGCTTCCGCCGGCCAGGTCCGGACAGCTGACCGCTTTCGAAGCCGGAACCCGGACCCTGCAGGCGGGCTTCCAGGTCGCGCCGCCATTCCGTCCGCTGCCCGTCGACATCGTTTTCGAAAAAGACGTCGCGGTGAAGCTGCGCGACGGCGTGACCATCTACGTCGATGTCTTCCGCCCCGCGGGCTCCGGCAAAGTGCCGGTGGTCCTGGCGTGGAGTCCCTACGGCAAGGGCCAGGGAACATCCGTGAGCGTGATGGGCATCTTTGGCCTGGTGGGCCTGAGCAACTCCATCGTCTCGGGCCTGGCGAAATTCGAGGGGCCGGACCCCGCCTACTGGTGCGAAAAGGGCTACGCGATCTGCAACCCCGACGTCCGTGGTTGCGTCGATTCGGAGGGCAACAGCGTCTTGTGGGACCGCCAGGAAGGCCGCGACTGTCACGACCTCATCGAATGGCTGGGCGAGCAGTCATGGTGCACCGGCAAGGTCGGGATGAGTGGCACCTCGTACCTTGCGGTCTCGCAGTGGTTCGCCGCCGCGGAGCAGCCGAAGCACCTCGCAGCCATCAATCCCTGGGAAGGCGTGAGCGACGTCTACCGGGACTTGGTGATGCGCGGCGGCATGCCGGACACGGGCTTCGCCGGGCTGCTGCAGAACGGAAGCTTCTTCGGCAAGAACCAGAAGGAAGACATCCTGGCGGAAGCGGCGCGCGACCCGCTCATGAGCGAGCTGTGGGAGAACAAGATCCCCGACTTCGAACGTATCAACGTGCCGGCGTTCGTGGTGGCCAGCTACTCCAACACGCTGCACACCGCAGGCACGTTTCGCGCGTGGCGACGCCTGGCGTCGCAGGACAAATGGCTGCGCATCCACAACACGCAGGAGTGGCCCGACTACTACGACGAAGCGAACGTGGAAGACCAGCGCCGCTTCTTCGATCGCTACCTGATGGACATCGACAACGGTTGGGAAACAACGCCGCGCGTCCGCTATGCCGTGCATGACTTTCACGGAGGCGACCAGGTCAATGTGGCCGCGGATGCCTTTCCGCCGAAGGACTTCGTATCGACTAAGTTCTACCTGAACGGTATGTCGCGCATGCTGACAACCACAGCGCCCGCCGCCGATGCGAGCGCCGCGTACGAAGTCGCTTCCAACCCGAACGCGGTGTCGTTCATCGCCCGCTTCGACAAGGAGGCGGTGATGGTCGGCTATCCCAAGGCACACCTGTGGGTCGAGGCGAAGGGTGCCGACGACATGGACCTGTTCGTGCTGATCCAGAAGCTCGACGCGCAAGGCACGCCGCTGCAGCAATTCACCGTACCCAATCACAACGCGAGAGTGCACGACGTCACCGATCACGGCGCGACCGTGCTGCGCTACAAAGGCTCGGACGGCCGCTTGCGCGTGTCCGCGCGTCACCTCGACGACAAATTGTCCACGGCCGAGATTCCCGCGCACAGTTTCGACCGCGTGCAAAAGCTCTCGCCCGGCGAGATCGTGGACATCGAAATCGACCTGCTTCCCATCGGCTGGTCGTTCCGCGCCGGGGAGCAATTGCGCTTCGTCATCAGCGCCCGCAACCTGCTGGGAACGATCATGCCCGGCATTGCCGAATACAGCGGGGCCAACAGCGGTCAGCACGTCATTCACGCCGGGGGCGCCTATGCCTCCTATCTCCAGTTGCCCATCAAGGCGGTTTGAGGAGCATCCATGAAAAAGTCTCTCGCGCGCGATGCCGGTCCTGTGCTGACGGGCTTCTTTGCGGGGCCGACGTGCGGCCTGAAATTCCAGACGCCCACGCTTTCGGGCATCACCGACGACAGTGGCAAATTCCAGTACCGCGCGGGCGAAGCCATTGCATTCCTCATCGGTGGTCTGGTGTTGGGATCGGTGGAGGCCGCCCCGCGCTTGAACCTCGCCCAGCTCGTCAATCGCGTGGCCGGAAAGATCGACAAGCTCCACGACCCAGCGGTGACCAACCTGGGCCGATTCATCCATTCCCTCGATCGGGACGGCAACATCGAGGCAGGGGTGAAGATCGCGCCCGTCGTACACGAACTCATTGGATCGGAGCCGATCAACTTCAGCCCGCCGCCCATGCCCATGGGAGCGGGAGCCCCCGTCGAGTTCGCAAAGGATCCCGCTGTCCTGCGTATCCTGGAAACGCTGAACGCCACGCCGGGTGTCTTCACGGCCAACATCCCGCGCAAGCTGTGCGATGCCGCGACCACGCGCAACGAACTGCGGCGCAACATCCGCGGCATCGTCAAGTCGACCGATGTCCGCATTCCATTGCGAGATGGCTCCTATGTGTGCGCCGATGTCTTCCGGCCAGCCTCTCCTGGCCGTCATCCGGTCGTGATGAGCAAGGGCTTCTACGGCAAGAGCTTCTATCACGACTGCATCTGCAACGAGGCGGATGTCGTCCGCAAAGAGGAGATGGAGGACCGCTACTTCTCCGGCAATCCCGATGGCGCGCAGTACGAGAACCACGAGACGGTCGACACGTCGGTGTGGGTGCCGCAAGGCTACGTCTGCATCCGGGTGGACGCGCGCGGTGTCTGCAAGAGCCCGGGGCAGCAGGCCCCGTTCAGCGTTCAGGAAGCGCAGGACTATTACGACGCCATCGAATGGGCCGGCGTCCAGCCCTGGTCGAATGGCAACGTCGGCCTGTGGGGCATGTCGTATCTGGCCATGTCCACGCACAACGTGGCCAGCCTGCAGCCTCCGCACCTCAAGGCCATCATCGCCCAGGGCACCGATGCCGACATCTACAACGAGGCCCTGTACGGCGGTGGCATCTTCGGCGCCGGCTTCTGGAACTGGTGGTGGAAGATATGGTCGGGCAACAACCACTGTGGCACCCGCCCCGAAACCGACTGGATGGCCCGCGTCCACGCCAACCCGTTCAATGACCCGGCGGTCTATGGCGAGCGCGGCTCGCTCTTCATGCGCCCCGATATGAGCAAGGCCACCGCGCCGGTCTGGATCGTGGGACCGCAGGTGGGCGCCATCATCCACCAGCTGGGAAGCAGCGAAACCTACATCCATTCCACCGCCGCGAAATGCAGGCGATTCGATTTCACCGATGCCTGGTTTCCGGGTTGCTACAGCGACAAGTCGGTCGCCGAGCACATGCGGTACTTCGACCACTGGCTCAAGGGCGTCGAGCTTAACTGCGCGCTCGAGGCCCCGGTGCGGGTGCAGGTGCGAACCGGCAACGGCGCCCACTTCCTCCTGAAGGAAAACGAGTGGCCGATCGCGCGCACCGAGTACCGCCGCTGGTACCTGGATGCCCGGCCCTCGGACTGGCAAAAGGACGGCAGGCGCGGTGACATGCTTCGCATCACCGAAACGTTGCCTGCGTTGGAAGGTCGCGGCGAATACGACGCGCACCTCGAGCTGGGCACGCCGACGCTCGCGCCCGGTGGCTCCGCCGACGGCACTCCGCGCTGGTCCACCGGCATCTCATTCGTGAGCGAGCCGGTCACCGAAGACATGACGCTCGCCGGCTACATGAAGGTCGGTCTATGGGTCGAATCGAGCAGCGCGGACATGGATGTCTTTGTGTCGTTTCGCGTCCTCGATGCGCAAGACCGCGAGATCCGCTACGAGTCGGTGGTGCTGCCGGTGGACCCGATCCACATCCATCCGGTGGGGCATGGCCTGTTGAAGGTGTCGCGCCGCAGGCTCGATGCCGGGCGGTCCACCGAGTATTGGCCGGTGCATACGCACCGTGAACAGGATTGCGCGCCATTGAAGACGGGCGAGATCGTGCCGATCGAAGTGGGGCTCAACCCGAGCACCGCATTCATCCGCAAGGGATACCGCCTGCGCGTCGATGTGCAGCCTTATTCCCCGGCGGGCGTTCCAGTTCGCGCATACGACAAGAGCTATCACACCGGCGCGGTGAACCGCATCTACACGGGCCCGCAACACCCCAGCTACCTGCAGTTGCCGATCATTCCCCAGGGAGGCGCTTGATGCAACCCGTCGTCCCATCGCCACAGGAGCCGGAACATCCCGACGATTGGGCAGCCGAGATCGCACTGATCGTGGCCTCGACGCTGGAGCCCAGCTGTGCCTTGGCGTTCTGCTTTGGCAAGCAACGCCTGGTCGCGGAAGTCGTGCGCGGATCGCAAGACAGTACCCAGGAAATCTCGACGGACCTGCCAAAGAACGGCCGCTGCGAATAGGTAGCGGTCGGAGGGAAAGGAATCAAGCGATGACATTGCGTTTTATTTTGCCGCTGTTGCTCCTGTTCGCTGCTGGCACGGCGGCAAAGGCCGACGATTTTCCAGCCAGGTCATCACCGACTTCAGTCACCGGATCGCGCCTCGTCATACTGGGCACTGCCGGTGGCCCCGCTCCGCACCGGTTCAGGTCCCAGCCGGCGAACCTTCTGGTGGTGAACGGCAAAGGCTACGTGATCGACGCTGGCGATGGCGTCGTTCGCCAGATCGTGTCCGCAGGCTTTCAGCTCAAACAGGTCGACGCGGTATTCCTGACGCACTTGCATCTTGACCATACGGCCGGGATCGGAACGTTCATGGCATTCGACTGGATAGGCAGACGCCAGAATCCCGTTTCGATCTACGGCCCACCTGGAACCACGGAGCTGGTGCGCACCGCGACGGCCCATTTCGGGGTGGGCGAGCAGCTGTTCTCTTCGATGTTGCAGAACTATCCGAAGCTCGGCTCTCTCTTCGTGGCGCATGACATCGACCTGACTGCACCGGCGGAAATCTACCGTGATGACAATGTCAAAGTGATCGCGGTCGAGAACAGCCACTATTCCACGGAGGCTGTGCGAAAGCGTGACCATGGAACGGATCGATCCTACGCGCTGCGCTTCGAAATGCAGGACCGGACGATCGTGTTTACCGGCGATACCGGCCCCAGTGCGAGCGTCGAGAAGCTGGCGACCGGCGCCGACATCCTGGTGAGCGAAGTCATCGATATTCCGGCGATCCTTGCGACCATCAGCGGCATGATGAAGGCCGATGAGGCCGGGGCGCTCGTCGAGCATATGCACAAGGAGCACCTGACGCCTGAAGAGGTTGGAAAGCTCGCAACCAGGGCAGGGGTGAAGATGGTCGTCCTCACCCATTTCGCCGGCTCGCAAAGCCCGGATACCAGCGGATTCGTGGCTGGCGTCAGGCGGCATTTCAAGGGTGCGGTGGTGGCCGCGCAGGACCTGGATGCTTTTTGAGCGCACTCCATGATCCTCATCACTTCCGCCAACGGTAACCAGGGCAAGCGGCTCATCCCCAAGCTGCTGGGGGCGGGGCATCACGTGCGCGCTTGCGTGAGGACCGAAGGCTCGGCTCGAAGGCTCCGGGAGGAGGGTGTGCAAGAGGTGTTGGTGGGCGATCTCGCCGACACCGCCTTCATCGCCAAGGCAGTGCATGGCGTCGAGAGCCTGTACCACATCGGCCCGACCCTGCATGAGGCCGAACGGGAAATGGGCTTCGCCATGATCGATGCGGCTCGCAGTGCCGGTGTCGGCCACTTCGTTTTCAGTTCGGTGCTCCACGCCATCACCACCGACTTGATTCAGCACGAGATCAAGCGCGACCTGGAAGAGCATCTGCTGTCCTCCGGGATGGCGTTCACCATCCTGCAGCCGGCCAACTACATGTTGCCGCACCGTTTGAAGCCGGTGTTCGAGGAAAACGTTTTCCGCCTGTCATGGTCGCTGGCCCGATACCAGTCCATGGTGGATCTTGACGACGTCACTGACGTCGTCGCGCTGGTGCTGGCCAATGCGCAACTCCATGCTGCGGCGACCTATGAGCTGGCCGGACCTGGCCGCTTCACCGGCCATGACATCGGCCGGGTACTTTCCGCGGTGCTGGGTCGCGACATCCGTGTCGAACGCATCGATTCGGAAGCCTTCCTGCGCGCGCGAATGGGCGATGCCGACCCGCAGGCCCTCGCGTACCAGCTGCGAATGATCCGCGCCATCGAGAAGCGCTACAGCAACCACGACTTCATCGGCAATCCGAACGTCCTGACCTGGCTGCTCGGTCGTCCCCCGACCACCTTCGAGGCATTCGTGCGCAAGGAAGCTGCCGAACACATGAAATCCACAGAGGCAAATCAATGCATATCCCGCTGAACACGTGGCACCCCTTTCGGTTGGGGAGGTTTCGTGAGCGGGTCTGCGGCGGCGCCATCGTGCTCGGACTGATGATGGGTGTGGGCAGCATCCATGCCGAGACCGGCGTGACCGAGCACAGGATCGTGGTGGGCATGTCGGTCCCGATCACGGGAGTCAACGCCCGATTCGGCACTGAACTCGAACAAGGGGTGCGGCTCGGCCTCGCCCGCGCCAATGCCGAAGGTGGGCTTGCCGGACGCGAATTCGAGTTGCTCGTGAAAGACGATGCGAGCCAGGCGGGCCAGGCCGCGGCCAACACGAAGGCGCTTGCCGCATCCGCGTTCGTGCTGACGGGCTATCACGGCTCGGCGGCGGTCGAAGCGGCGCTGCCCTTGATCGAAAGCGCGGGCATTCCACTGATTGGTGTTGCGAGCGGCGCGGAGGTGCTGCGTGAGCCGGCTCTCAGGAATGTTTTCAACCTTCGCGCGGGGGCGAGAGACGAGGCCGCCGCCATCGTGCTGCAATTCGACACGATCGGTTTGACGGAGATTGCCGCGATCGCGCAGGACGACGCGTTGGGCAATGCCGCGATCGACGGGGTTCAATTCCAGTTGATGCGGCTTGCGATCCGGCCGCTGGCTCTCGTCAAGTTCGAGCCGGGCGCTTCTTCCGCGGCTCGTGTGAGCGAGGCCGTACGTACCGCGTGCAAGGGTCAGCCACAAGCTCTGGTGCTGGGGCTCAACGGGACGATGGCCCTGACGGTCATTCGCGAAGCGCGCAAGATCAAATGCCTGCCGCAGTTCTACGTGATGAGCGAGGCGGGTGGCGAGCTTCTTCGCAGCGGCGCGACCCCGAAGGAACTCGCGGGAATCATTGCCTCCCAGGTGTTGCCCTACCCCTGGTCGGCTTCGGTTCCGGTCGTGACGGAATACCAGCAACTGGCCGGCGAATCTGCAAGTTACGCCGGTCTCGAAGGGTTCATCTACGCGCGTGTGATCGCCGCGGCCTCTCGAAGCTGCGGGGCGCAACTGACCCGCACTTGCATGATTGCGAAACTGGAGGCCAAGCCAGTCGATATCGGCGGTTACCGCGTGCGCTTCAAGTCCGGCGAGCGGCGAGGTTCAGGATTCGTCGAGATGACGATCATCACATCAGACGGTCGCTTTCGCCGTTGAGAACGTGCGCAGCAGGAAGTCATGCTCTTCGATGACCTGAACAATCGCGCCGAAGGCCGCCAGCGTAAGAGGCGAGGGCGTTTGCTGCGAAGGACGCACCAGCAGCAGTTCGAGCGTCAGGCCATCGCCGCGGAAGGGGTTGAGCCGGAATTCCCGCTGCGAAGGATCAGCGCCGATGTCGTGGACGAACAGCAGGCCGGGAAGGATCGCCATCCAGTCGCTTTGCCGGATCAGGTCGAGCGTGGCCAGCACGGCGTCGAGCTGGTAATGAGGGCCTGGTCCGGACTTCACGGCCAGGTGCGAACCGATCCATTGCGCATGCTCGCGGCTGTCGGGCGCCAGCAGCTTGAGGCCCCCCAGCTTGTCGAGTCCGATCGGCTCTCCATGCCCGAAGCCGCAGGCGTGGGCCATGGAGGAAACAAGAAACGCCGGCGCGGCGGCAACTACTGTCGTGACCAGGTCCGGGGGCGGCTGCGAGATCGAAGGAATGATTGCAAAGTCGAGTTCCTTCGCCCGCACCATGTCGATCAGCATGTTGCTCGGTGCGTCGATGACCGCGATGGAAGCATTGGGGTGCTGGGTGGTCATGCGCAGATAGGCCGGGGCGAGCTGGCAGGTCGCCAGTGTCGGCGTCAGGCCGAAGCGCACCTCGCCGGAGAGGCCGGACCCAAAGTTCTCCAGCGCCAGCATGGCCCTGGAATTGGCGGCCAGCACTTCTCGGCAATGCTGATAGAACAGGTCGCCCGCCGCTGTGGGCTCGACGGTCTTCTTCTGCCTGTCGAACAACTGCACTCCCAGCGATTCTTCAAGTTGCTTGACATGCTGGGACACACCCGACTGGGTCGCGAATTCGCGCGCGGCCGCCGCGGTGAAGGACCGTTTCTCGTACACCGCCACGAACATCCGCATCTCCCGCAGGTCGGGCAGGGATTCATCCATGGGGTGCAGCGCTCAATGGCACACCGAAGCCGGAAACCTTCTCGCCATGGGCGATACGGATCGTGATCGCGTTGATCTCCTCGGTCGCCTTGCTCAACAGCGCGATGAAGTCGTGGGCCACCGCAGGCAATGGATTGCGCTCCGGCTCGACCAGCAAGAGGTCGTCCCAGAGCACGGGATCGCCCAGCGGGTTGAGCGTGAACCGCCGCCTGCGCAGGTCGTCGGCGATGAAGAGTCCCGAGATGACCGCCATCCAGTGGCTGGAACGCACCAGGTCCATGGCGCCAAGCATCGACTCGAACCAGCTGAGGCGCTTCACGACCTGGACCTTGTGGTCGACCAGGTATTGCTCGAGCAGCGGGCGGCGCCCGACGGGCAGCACGAGGTGCAGGTCCTTGATGTCGCTCAGGCGCACCGGCTCGCAATGCGGAAGGCCGGAGTCCGGCGACGAAAGCAGGAAGGCCGGTGTCCTTGTGAACAGCGACGTGCGCAATCCGCTGGTTCCGCTGGCGTCGTCCGGCATGCGCTGCACGACGCCGAAGTCCAGCATGCCGCGCCGCACCGCTGTCGCGATCACGCTGCCCGCGCCTTCCGTCAATTGGACGGACACCGCGGGATGAGCCGCCTCGAATGCGCGCAGCGCGCGGCTGAACACCGAACGTGTCATGGTCGGAATCATGCCGATGCGCAGTGCGTTCGCGGGCTGCTCCGCGCGACGGCCAACTGCCTGGCAAGCAGCGGCGTGCGTACGCAAGAGCTCCACGCAATGGCGGTAGTAGGCATGCCCTGCCGGTGTGGGAACGATCACGCGGTCGCGCGCGAACAGCTGCACGCCCAGCTGTGTTTCCAGTTGTCGCACGTGCGCCGACACGCCGGATTGCCCCAGCCCCTCGCGGCTGGCGGCGGCCGTGAACGAGCCTTCTTCGTACACGGCGACGAACAGCCGGACGTACATCAACTTGGGAAGCATGGATCGATTGTCGTGAGCTGCTCACGGCGTTCCCTACTGGATAACCCGCACTGCGGTCATCCATCAATCAAGTACCCGGATATGGCGCAGCAGGATTCGTCATTTCCCTTGCGGAGAAGAGCTGCATACATTAGGTCCAGCTTCAGGTAGTTGTGCAGATCAGTCATCGGAGCTCCTGCTCCAAACCATTGAATCGAGGAGACACGAATGCGCGTTAAACAAACTTTCATGAGGCGGGGCGATATGTCCCGTCACCGGCTTCGGTCCGTGGCAGTTGCCGCTAGCCTGGTTGCCGCGACCGGCAGCTCGCTGGCCGCGCCGTTCGACACCGGCAACCCCGACCTCGAAGTGCGTTGGGACAATACGGTCAAGTACTCTGTCGGCGTCCGCACCGACAGTCCCTCGTCCACGCTCACCACGTTCGTCCCCAACCCCGCGAGCGGCGCCACTGTCCCGGGCGCGCTCAACGGCGACGACGGCGACCGGAATTTCAGGCGCCACGGCCTCATCTCCAACCGCATCGACCTGCTCTCCGAGTTCGATCTGGTCTACAAGAAAGATTTCGGCCTGCGCATCAGCGGCGCAGGATGGTACGACACGGTCTACAACAAGACCAATGCCAACGACTCCGCAGCCACCAACAATTCGCTGTCGGTTCCGTTCAACGAATTTACCGATGCCACGCGCAAGCTGCACGGGGCCAAGGCCGAAGTGCTCGATGCATTCATCTTCGGCGCCACCGACGTCGGCGCGGCACGCGTGAGCGGACGCCTCGGCCGGCACACCGTGCTGTGGGGCGAGAGCCTGTTCTTCGGCTCCAATGCAATCGCCGGAACCCAGTCGCCGGTGGATGCGATCAAGGCCTTGTCGGTACCGGGATCGACCACCAAGGAAATCCTCATGCCGGTCGGGCAGGTCTCCGGCCAGGTCCAGCTGCCGTCGGCGCTGACCTTGATGGGGTACTACCAATACGAGTGGAAGCCGACGCGGCTGCCCGCCGCCGGCAGCTACTTCTCGGTGGGAGATTTGCTGTTCACCGGAAGCGAGCGGATCCGGCTCGCGCCCGGTCCCGCGCCCATCGGCTTCGCGCGCGGACCCGACATCAACGCCAAGGACAGTGGCCAGTTCGGGCTGGGCCTGCGCTCCCACCTGGGTGAATACGACGTGGGTCTCTATGCGACACGCTTCCACGCCAAGACGCCCGTCTTTTATTCGCGGCCCGGCGTGGGCGGCATCCCTGGTGTTGCGGCGACAGGCTCCTACCAGCAAGTCTTTCCGGAAGGCATCCGGGCGTTCGGCGCCAGCGCCACCACGACCATGGGCTCGGTCAACATCGCCACGGAAGTGTCGGTGCGCCGCGGCACGCCGCTCACCAACGACCCGCAGCTCGTGCTCGGGCCGACGGTGGCGAACAACAACAGCAACCCGCTCTATGCCATCGGCAACTCGGCCCACGCCAATGTGTCGATGATCTGGGCCATGCCGCGCAACTTCCTGTCCGCCGAGCCCACCCTCACCATGGAGGTTGCCTACAACCAGTTGACCAGTTGCACCCGCAACTGCACGGCCACGCCGGCAGCGTCAGGCCGCGCCAATGGGGCCCTGGATCCTGGCACGGACCGGCGGGCGGCCGCTGTGCGCGCAGCCTTCGCGGCGCCGCAGCGCAATGTGATGGACGGCCTGGACCTCACGCCAACCATCTCGGTGGGCTACAACAGCGGCAAGTCGCCGGTGGTGGTGTTCGGGCCGGACAAGGGCGGCGACGTCACCTTGACGTTGGCCGGCAACTACCTCACCGTGTGGGACTTCTCGCTCGCCTACACCTACTTCTACGGCAAGGAAAATACCGGAACGTATTCGTCCACCAACCCGCTCCTCAACGGCACGTTCACGTTTGGCCAGACGTACAAGGACCGCAACTTTGTTTCGCTGTCCGTGAAGCGCACCTTCTAATCGGGAATCACATGATCAAACTCACCCAACTGACCCTGCTGGCCCTGGCGTGCGCCACGCTGGCGGCGCCGCTGGCTCATGCCGCGGCTTCGGCCGACGAAGCGGCCAAACTCAGGACCACGCTGACGCCGCTGGGCGGCGAGCGTGCCGGCAACAAGGATGGATCCATTCCGCCCTGGGAAGGCGGCTATCCGGCCGATGCTTCGGCCACTTCCGCGTCGATTGCGAACCTGTTCGCGAATGACAAACCGCTGTTCACCATCACGCCGCAAAACGCGGCGCAGTATGCGGACAAGCTGACCGACGGCAGCATGGGCCTCCTGAAAAAGTATCCGAACTTCAAGATCACCGTCTATCCCACCCGGCGCACCGCGGCAGCGCCGCAATGGGTATATGACAACACCTTGAAGAACGCGACCCGCGCGACGCTGGTCCCCGGCGAACTCGGTCCCTTTCCGAAGGGCGCTTTCGGCGGCACCCCGTTCCCGATTCCCAAGACCGGCGAAGAGGCGATCTGGAACCACCTGCTGCGGTGGACGAGCCCGGGCTACCAGACGGCGCCCATCCTGGTTCGCATGACGCCCGAGGGCAAGGCGATCATGGTTTCGCAAGTCGAAGCCAACAGCAAGTTCCCGTATTACGACCCGAGCGGGACCCTGGAAAAGTGGGAGGCCGCCGGCTCCGAAGTGGTGCTGCGCCGGCTCGACACGTCCGGCCCCCCGCTGCGCGCCGGAGAGAAAATCGTCCAGCGCAACAAGATCGACGACGCCAAGTCCCAGACCTGGGTGTACCTCACCGGTCAGCGCCGCGTGCGCCGCTTGCCGCTGACGTGCTGCGACGTGCCCAGCCCGGTCGCCGGCGGCATCCTGAACTTCGACGAGACCGAGGTGTACGCCAGCTCCATCGGCCGCTACGACTGGAAGATCGTGGGCAAGAAAGAGATGTACGTGCCGTACAACACGAACAGCTACCACCAGGCGACCGCGCTCGACCAGGTCATGACGCCATCGACCTTGAACCCCGACTTCGTGCGCTTCGAGCAGCATCGCGTGTGGGTGGTCGAAGGAACGCTCAAGGCGGGCCAGCGCCATGTGGCACCGAAGGTTCGTGTGTACATGGACGAGGACACCTGGATCGCCGCCGCGGGTGAGCGTTGGGACGCGCAAGGGCAGCTGTGGAAGGTGACCTTCAACATGCCCACGGTGATGCCATCCGCGCCCGGCACCATCGTCGCAGGCTACGTTTCCTACGACATGATCGGCGGCGGCTATTTCGGTTCTACCTATCTTCCGCGCGACAAGCAGGTCAACCTCAAGGCCTCGTTACCTGACCGGATATTCACCCCCGAAGCGCTGTCCGGCGAAGGCGTGCGTTGATCCTGCACCTCACGTGAACTGTGAGCCCTCGATGAGCCGTATCAAACAACAAGACGTCGAAGGGCTGCACCGCCGCCGCGTGCTGCTCGCAGGCGCGGGCCTGGGCCTGCAGGCAGTGCTGGCTCCCGCGGCTTCCCGCGCAGCGGCGGTCATGCCCGGGCCGCTGGGCCAGCCGGCCGGCACGACTGCCCGTGCAGCGCGCGGCGTGCTGACGCGGGTGGTGCGGGCCGGCGACCGGCTGGTGGCGATGGGCGAGCGCGGCCTGGTCGTGCTATCTGATGACGGCGGACGGCAGTGGCGCCAGGCCCGCGTTCCCGTCAGCGTGACCCTGACTTCCGCCAGTTTCGCCGACGCCCGTCAAGGCTGGATGACCGGCCATGGCGGCGTGATCCTGAATACCGCCGACGGCGGCGAGAACTGGGCCATCCAGGCCGATGGCGTGGCACTCGCCAAGGCCGCCCTGGCACAAGCGCAAGGCCTGGTCGCCACCGCTCCCGCCCGCGAGAGCCTCATCAGGCAGGCCCAGCGGCTGGTGGACGACGGCGCGGACAAGCCCTTGCTTTCGATCTGCTTCGCCGACGCCCAGCGCGGACTGGCTGTCGGTGCTTACGGACTGGCCGCCACCACAGGCGATGGCGGCAAGAGTTGGATCCCCTGCATCGGCCGCATGCCGAATCCGCAAGGCTTGCACCTGTACGCGATTGCACGCCATGGCAAGACCTGGACTGTCGCCGGAGAGCAGGGCGTGCTGATGCGCTCCAGCGACGATGGCGCCAGCTACGAGCCGCTGGCTTCGCCATTCAAGCGCACGTTCTTCGCTGGTGCGGCAACGCGCAATGGCGGGTTTGTGTTCGCCGGTTTGCTGGGCAGTGCCTGCCGCATCGAGCCGGATGGCGCAGTGGCCGCACCGATCACGCTGCCGGCGCCCTTGACCATCCTGTCCTGCACCGAACTGCGCGATGGGCGGGTGATGCTGCTGGCGCAAGGCGGGCGTCTCCTGGTCAGCAGCGATGGCGGCGCCCAGTTCACCGAGCAGCAACCACCGCGTCGCCAACTGCTGACGTCCCTGGCCGAAGCAGCCGATGGTGGCCTCGTCGCCACCAGCCTGGGCGGCGTTGCCCGGCTCGGCTGACGGCGCCCAACGAGCCCCACGACATGACTCCTGTGAATGCCAACGAAACTGCTTCCGGCCGGATCGAGGATTTCGACCCGAGCTCGGGCTCGCGACTCGAACGCGCGGTGTTCAACCACCGCGTCCTGGTGCTGGTGCTATGCCTGCTGGCCACGCTCGTGCTCGGCGCAAGCGCGCTGCGCCTGAAGCTCAACGCGAGCTTCGAGAAGACCATCCCGGCCGGCCACCCATACATCACGAACTACCTGACGAACAAGAAAGCGCTTTCCGGCCTGGGCAACTCGGTGCGGATCGCCGTGGAAGCCAACAAGGGCAACATCTACGACGCGCGCTATCTGGACACGCTGCGCAAGATCAACGACGAGGTGCTCCTGCTGCCGGGCGTGGACCGGCCATTCATGAAGTCGCTGTGGACGCCGAACACCCGCTGGACCGCCGTGACGCAAGACGGCCTCGACGGCGGCCAGGTCATTCCCCCGCACTTCGACGCCTCGCCCGCGAAGCTCGAGGAGCTGCGCGTGAACGTGCAGCGCTCGGGCGAGATCGGACAGCTCGTGGCCGTCAACGGTGGCTCCACCGTGATCCTGGTGCCCCTGCTGGACCGCGATGCCGCCGGCAAGCCGCTGGACTACGCGGGCCTGTCCGAACAGCTGGAACAGGTGCGCGCGAAGTACAGCAGCAACGAGGTGTCAATCCACATCACCGGCTTCGCGAAAGTGGCCGGCGACCTGATGGAGGGCCTGCGCGAAGTGATCGGGTTCTTCTTCATCGCGCTGGCGATCTGCGCCGGCATGGTGTACCTGTACAACCGCGACGTGATCAGCACGGCGCTGGTGGTGACCACCTCGGTGATCGGCGTGCTCTGGCAACTGGGCCTGCTGCCGCTGCTGGGGTATTCGCTGGACCCTTATTCGATGCTGGTGCCTTTTCTCATTTTCGCCATCGGCATGAGCCATGGCGCGCAAAAGATGAACGGCATCCTGCAGGACATCGGGCGCGGCACGCACCGCTACGTCGCGGCGCGCTACACCTTCAGGCGCCTGTTCCTGGCCGGCCTCACCGCGCTACTGGCCGACGCCGTGGGCTTTGCGGTGCTGCTGGTGATCGACATTCCCGTCATCCGCGAACTGGCGATTGCCGCCAGCCTGGGCGTGCTCGTGCTGGTGTTTTCCAACCTGATCCTGCTACCCGTGCTCCTGAGTTACGTGGGAGTGAGCCGCAAGGCGGCCGAACGCGCCGTGCGGCAGGAAGCAGCCACCGCAGCGGGGCGGACCAGCGCCTTCTGGCGTGCACTGGTGAGCTTCACGGAAGGGCGACGCGCCACGTTCGCCGTTGCCGCGGCCGCGGTCCTGGCTGTTGTCGGCTTTGCCGTCAGCACGCAGCTGCGGATCGGCGACCTCGATCCCGGCGCGCCCGAACTGCGCGCGGACTCGCGCTACAACCGCGACGTCGCCTTCCTCACGAAGAACTACGGCGCCAGCAATGACGTCTTCGCGGTCATGGTCAAGACACCGGACGGCAGCTGCAGCAAGTACGAGGTACTGCGCCGGGTCGATCAGCTCGAATGGGAAATGCTGGACCTGCCCGGCGTGGAATCAACGCAGTCGATGGCGCGGCTGCAGCGGCGCGTGCTGGTGGGCATGAACGAGGGCAGCCCGCTGTGGTACGAGTTGCTGCCCAACCAGAACATGCTCAACTCCATCACCGCACAGGCGCCACGCGAGCTGTACAACGAGGAATGCAACCTGCTGACGATGTACGCATACCTGCGCGACCATCGCGCGGAGACGTTGCAGCGGGTGGTGGACCACGTCGAGGGCTTCGCCGCGAAGAACAACGACAAGGACACCACGTTCATGTTGGCGGCGGGCTCGGCCGGCATCGACGCCACCACCAATATCGTCGTGCGCAGGGCCTGGTACCAGATGCTCTTCATGGTCTATGGGGCGGTGGCGCTGCTGTGCTTCATCACCTTCCGCTCGTGGCGCGCGGTGCTGGTGGCCATGCTGCCGCTGATGCTCACCACGCTCCTGGCCGAGGCACTGATGGTGGGCCTGGGCATCGGCGTGAAGGTTGCCACTTTGCCGGTGATCGCGCTCGGCGTGGGCATCGGGGTGGACTACGCGCTGTATGTGCTGAGCGTCACCCTGGCGCGCATGCGGGAGGGTGCCACGTTGACGCAGGCCTATGCCAGCGCGATGCAATTCACCGGCAAGGTCGTCTTGCTGACCGGCGTGACCCTGGCTGCGGCGGTCGTGACCTGGCATTTCTCCAGCATCAAGTTCCAGGCCGACATGGGCCTGTTGCTGGCGTTCATGTTCCTGTGGAACATGCTGGGGGCACTGGTCCTGGTGCCGGCGCTGGCACGCTTTCTCCTGCCAGGCGCCCGCGCGGGCTCGGTGGCTGCGCCTTCGGTCGGCGCGCCAATCAGCGGGGATGCGTATGCAAAGTAGCGCACGTCGGATCGATGTCACCCGGTTGATCGACAGCAGCACACGCAGGACGCTTCCCATCACCGTCGCGGTGCTCTGTTTCCTTGCGATCGTGTTCGACGGTCTCGACGCCGCGCTCTTCGGCACGCTCCTGCCGGCGATCATGAAGGACATGAAGATGGGTCCGGCCGAGGCGGGGATCCTTGCGAGCATCGGCCACGTCGGCGCCGTGGGCGGGGCCATCCTTTTCGGCGTGGCGGCCGACGCGATCGGGCGCAAGCGGATGTTGCTCATCGGCATCACCGTCTTCACCGTGTTCAGTGCCGCCTGCGGCTTGTCGCAGGGCTTCCTCGATTTCGCGATCTACCGGTTCATCGCCGGCGTCGGCCTGGCGGGCATCGTTCCCATCGCGGTGGCGCTTGTCCTGGAATACACGCCGGGCAAGAGAAAAGCCGTGGTTTCCAGCGCGTCCTACATGGGCATCGGTGTCGGTGTGCTGCTGTCCGCGGTGGTCTCCATTGCCTTTCTCTCCACTGTGGGTTGGAGAGGCATATTGATCGGAACCTTCCTTTGCATCGTGCTGGTCCCTGTAGCGCTCGTGTGGCTTCCCGAGTCCATGTCGCTCCTCGTCAAGAAAGGCAGCAAAGACAGCATCCGGAAAATATTGAAGCGCGCCGATCCGAAGTTTGTCTTCGCAGCCAGCGACGAATACGTCCTGAACGAGCCGCCCACCGCGCGCGTACCCCTCGGCCACATGTTCCAGCGCGAGTACGCGCGCAACACGATCTTGCTGGGCACGGCGCTGTTTTGCCTCATGCTGATCACGGTGACACTGTCCACATGGATAGCGCAATTGATGGTTCAGCGTGGATTCACGATGACCACCGGCATCACTTTCATCCTGGTGTTCTCCATCAGCAATTTCATCTCCACGCCACTGGCTGGATGGATGTCGGACAGGATGGGCTACAAGAAGGTGTTCGCGATTTACATGCCTCTTCTGTTCTTATCCATCGCATTGATAGGCATCGTGCCGAACGTGGTTGCCGCGTTGGCCTGCATGTTCTTTGCCGGATTCGCGGGCATCGGCGCTACTTGTCTTTTGCTTCCATACGCGGGATCGCTGTATCCGATGAGTTTTCGCTCGAGCGCCATGGGCGTCATTTACGCCATTGGCCGCATCGGGCCGATCATCGGGCCGGCGATCGCGGGCTTCATGCTTGCCGCTGGATTGAGTGTCCCGCTCATATTGCTTTGCATGGCGGTCCCGGCGCTCGTGGCCCTGGTGGCTTTTCTGCTGGTGAAAGAGACCGGTGCGCAAGCCCTTCCGCGGCAGGCAACTGCACCCATCGCCGACCCCGTACGCGTGTAGCAGTCCAGACGAGGGAATCGACATGTTCCAAACCGGCATTTTTTCCGGGCCTATCGCCGGCCTCAAGTACCAGACGCCAACGGCCAGCGGCCTCACGAACGAGCGGGGCGAATTCCAGTACGCCCAAGGTGAACGCATTGCGTTCCTGGTGGGAAGCACCCCGATCGGCTCCGCGAAGGGCGCACCGCGCATCAACCTGGCGGACATCGTCAGCCGTGTGGACGGCAACATCAACAAATTGCTCGATGCGGGCCTGACGAACATCGCGAGGTTCGTGTGTTCTCTTGACCGCGACGGCAACCTGGACGGAGGCATCTGGATCGATCCGAGGGTGCACGACATCATCGGCGGGCGGCGCATTAACTTCCGGCACGACATTTCCTTTGCGGGACTGGCGCGCGACCCGGTTCTCGAATTCGAGCAGGATCCCCTGATCGCCGCGCTGCTGGAGGAGCTCAGTGCTGGTGACGTTTTCACCGCCCGCACGCGGCGCGAGCTGTGCAAGGCGGCGACGGCCCGCAATGAAGTCCGCCGCAACATCCTGGGCATCCAGCGTTGCAAGGACGTCAAGGTTCCGCTCGCGAACGGCCTGTTCGTGTACGCCGATGTTTTCCGCCCCGCGCGCGAAGGCAAGTTCCCCGTGATCATGAACTGCGGCCCTTATGGGCGGGCGTTCTACCACCACTCAATCGCGAACGACGCCGACTTCGACGCCCATGAGGAAATGGAAGAGCGCTATTTCCATGGCAACGTGGATGGGCAGGTGTTCGAGAACCACGAGACCGCCAACACGGTCGATTGGGTTCCGCACGACTATGTGGTGATGCGTGTCGATGGCCCCGGCTCGGGAAAGAACCCCGGAACACTGGCGCCATGGGGCATCGAGACGGCCGAGGCATTCCGCGACGCAATCGACTGGGCGGGCGAGCAACATTGGTGCAACGGCAACGTCGGCCTGTGGGGCATGTCGTACTACGCCATGAGCCAGCACGCGGCGGCCAGCCTGGAGCCGAAGCATCTGAAGGCGATGATCGCCATCGGCACCGATGTCGATCTGTACGACGAGGTCGCCTACACCGGCGGCATCCTCAATGAGGAATTTTTCACTCACTGGTATCGGGCTGGCGTGCTGGCCGCCGTGTGTGGTGAACCCAACGCGGTCGATTTTGTCGGGATGCTGAAGGGAGCTTCGTTCAGGGACTCCGATACCCAAGCCGCCTTCGGGCCTCGCTCCACGATCATGATGAATCCGGACATGAGCAAGGTGAAGGTGCCGCTCTGGGCTATCGCCTGCACCACGCACATGGCGCATTTCCACCAGTTGGGCAGCAGCGAGGCTTATCTCGCCACGAACACAGCCCACAAGAAGATCGACTTCCTGGAAGACTGGTTCACCAAGCCCTATTCGCGCACGGCCATCGCCGATCACCGCGCGTTCTTCGACCACTGGTTGAAGGGCGTCGACAACGGCATCATGGACAAGGCGCCCGTGCGCCTGGAGATTCGCAGCGGCAATGGCGCTTCCTTCCTGCAGGAAGAAAATGAGTGGCCGGTTGCCCGGACGACTTACCCGCGATGGTTCTTCGACGCCACACCCGCTGACTGGATCGGCGACGCGCACCGCGATGATTTCCGGCGTCTGTCGCTTGTGCCGCCGGTTACCGAAAGACAAGTGGACTATTCAGCCGAGATTCCACTGGAGTGGCGCACGGGCATGCCTCCATGTTTCCTGCCGGTCAAGCCGCCATCCGTGCTGGAGATCTGGAAGACGGGCATCTCTTTCATCAGCGAGCCCGTGAAGGAAGACATGGTCTTCGCCGGCTATGGCAAGGCGAAGCTTTGGGTGTCCTCGACCAGCGAAGACATGGACATCTACGTGGGCCTGCGGATCCTCGATGACGAGGGCAGGGAGGTTGACTACGCCGGCCCGATCACTATGGGGATGAACGTGCCTAACTACCCACTTGCCAAGGGCTGGTTGAAGGTGTCGCACCGCAAGGTCGACGAAGCGCGTTCGACGAGTTACACGGTCAAGCACACGCACCGCAAATCCGACTTCGCGCCGCTCCGGCCCGGCGAAGTGGTGCCGGTTGAAATCGAGATCATTCCCAACACGGCGCTGATCCGCAAGGGCTGGCGCATACGCGTCGACATCCAGCCATTCGACGGTGTCGACCACGGGCCCCGGCACGGCTACGACGCCACCTACCACGATGGCGCGCGTAACACGATCTACACCGGGCGGCATCACGAGGGGTTCATCCAGCTGCCCATCGTTCCGTCGCGGCGTTCACAAGACGACAAATATTCCCCGAACAGGAAACAGCAATGACTCTCGAAGAATTGAGTGCTCGCACGGAAATCCACGATGTCCTGCTGCGGTATTGCCGCGGACTTGACCGCGTGGACATGTCGCTGGTCAGCGGCGCCTTTCACAAGGATGCGCGCATCCACTTTCCGGAGAGCCTCCACAAGGGCTCGGCCGATGGCTTCGTCAAATTCCTCGCAGGCGAAATGCCGCGGTTCGTGCGCACCATGCACTTCCTGGGAAACAGCCTGATCGAGTTCGACGGCCCGGAGACCGCCTTCGTGGAGACCTATCTCGAGGCGGACCACCAGGGGTCCGAGCTGCATCACTGGAAGGGCGAGTACGTCAAGCTGTGGGCGCGGTACTTCGATCGCTTCGAGCGCCGCGACGGGGTCTGGCTCATTGCCGAGCGCCGGCTCATGACCGACTGGATGTACCGCTATCCCGCAACGGGCTGGTTCGACGACCATCCTGATGCGTCGGTCTCGCATCGCGGAAAAGGGACCGATCCGGTTCTGCGAAAAGTGGCCGGCTTCCACGGCAAGCCCACCGGCGCCTGATCGATCAAGTACCCGGCTACGGCGCAGCAGGATTCGTCATTTCCCTTCGAGGCGTGAGCTGCATACATTACCTCCAGCCCACCCAACACCTCAAGGAAAATCATGATCAACCGCCTGTTCCACGTATGCATCACCGTGGCCGATATCGAAGAAGCGCTGAAGTTCTACTGCGGCGTGCTGGAGCTCAAATCCATCGGTGCGCTGAGGAATGAGAGGGCCCCGGGTGCCGTCCTCGGATTCCCGGGGCAGACGATCGAAATCCACGCCGACCATCTTGTCGGCAAGAACGCCGAAAACGCCACGGTCATCGACTTGATCGAGTTCGTTTCTCCCAAGACCGTTGTCACGCCGGGTGCTTCGGCGCCGCTGAACCATGCGGGCATCAACCGCATGGCCTTTTCAGTCGACAGCACCGATGCGATCCACGAGAAGCTAAAACAGCGCGGTGACATCGTCTTCCTGTGCGAGCCCCAGGTGGTCATCGCCCCCACCGGTGGCAAATTCAAGATCCTGACCTTCAAGGACCCTTTCGGCAACGTGCTCGAAGTGATCGAATACATGAAGGCCTAACCTGGAGCAGCGGCAATGAGCGTGACGCAAGACAAATCCGAAATCATCGACATCATCAATCTCTACGGCGTCGCGCTAGACGCGCACGCCTGGGATTTGCTGGACGACATCTTCACCACCGATGCGCATGCCGACTTCGGCCCCGCGGGTGCGGTCTGGAAATCCGTCGCGGCGCTGAAGTTCGCCTTCAAGGACTTCCACGAAACGCTGACCAACCACATGCACACGATGACGGGCTCCTGCGTGCATGTCGACGGCGACAAAGCCAACGCATTGACGTACGGGGACTGGCTGCTCTCGCGCGATTCGGCAGTCGGCGGCGCGGACTGGGTCGGCCGCGGCTGGTATGACGATGAACTGGTTCGCACCGACAAGGGCTGGCGCATCAGCAGCCGCGTGTGCAGGCTCATCTCGTGGACGGGCAACCCCCTCGTTCCCGAGCCCGCTTACGAGCAGCGGCCGGTGATGACCACCCATACGCTGCGCAGCCATCGCGAAGAAGGTAATGTCCGGTTCTTCAAGGCGATCGCCAAAAAGGCGGGAAGCTGAGCATGGCCACAAAACCATTGATCTGGATGGTGGGCATCCAGTGCAGGGCCGAGGACGAACCCAAGTTCAACACCTGGTACGACGACGTGCATGTGCCGATGTTGTTGCAGGGTGGTCATGCCAGCAAAGTGTCCCGCTTCAAGCTGGCGGCGCAGGAGTATCACGTGGGGCCTACGACCGAGGTATGTCCCAACTACCTGACGATCTATGAATTCGACAGCCCGGATCAGTTCGATGCATGGATGAACAGTCCGGCGCGTTCCGAAGCCGGAGACGACAAGACGAAGACCTGGTCCGAGAACCCGTACGAAGTCAAATGGGCGACGCGGTACGACTTGACCAGGACCTGGAACTGAAACCGAAGGCGAACGAACTTTCATGACCGCACTCATCAAAAAATTCCTGCACGTTTGCATCACGGTGCCGAACCTGGACCAAGCGCTCGAGTTCTACAGCGGCGTGCTCGGATTCGTCTCGACGTTCCAGACGAAGACAGACCAGGCGGACGGCCTGCTTCTGGGTTTCGAGCAGGAGGAAATCGGCCTCTATGCGCACCACGTCCTCACGGCCGGCGCCGACCACAGGCAAGCTACCGAGATCAACCTGATCGAGTACACCAATCCGAAAACCATCACCGGCAATGGTCCGTACAGCGCGATGAACCATGTCGGGATCACGCGCCTGGCGCTCCTGGTGGAAAACACGCGGCACGCCTACGAGAAGATCCGGGTGTATGAAGGTGTCGAGATCGTGTGCGAGCCCAAGGACATCGTGATCCGCAAGCCGGACATGAGCTTCACGATGACCTGGTTCAGTTTCAAGGACCCTTACGGCGTCTTCATCACCATCACGGAACCGCCAAAACCATAAACAGGGTTCTGCACAGTTCAACGGGGCCGAGGAGACAAAACAATGAAGATCGAAGTTCTGGTGGATGTGAAGCCGACGATTGGTGAAGGTCCCGTCTGGGATGTGCAGGAGCAGCGGCTGTACTGGATCGACGTTGCCGGCGCCCGCGTCTTTCGCTGCACTGCCGCTGGACGCGAGCTTCGTGCGTGGGACCTGCCCGAGGCGATCGGCTCCATGGCGCTGCGTCGCGGTGGTGGCGCGGTCGTTGCGCTGGCCTCGGGGTTTCACTTCCTGGACTTCAACACGGGCGACACGCAGCTCATCGCGAATCCAGCGGGCGACAAGCCGCACACCCGTCTGAACGATGGCAAGGTGGATGCGCACGGGCGCTTCATCGTGGGCAGCATGGATACGCGAGAGGGCGGCAAGGACGGCTCGCTGTTCCGGCTCGACCCGGACCTTCAGGTGCATCGTCTCGACGGGGGATTCATGATCTCCAACGGGCCGTGCTGGAGCCCGGACGGCGCGACGTTCTATTTTTCCGATTCTTTCTCCGGTGAGATCTGGGCGTACGAATATGACCAGGAGACTGGTGCCGTCGCCAACCGGCGCACCTTCACGAAGGCCGGCATCGCGGCCGGCATGGCGAACGACGGGTCGACGGTCGATGCCGAAGGGTTCGTCTGGAATGCCCAGGTCTTCGCGGGCAAGCTGGCGCGCTACGCACCCGACGGCAGCCTCGATCGCGTCATCGAGATGCCGGTGAGGAAAGTGACGAGCGTCATGTTCGGCGGACCCGACCTGGACATTTTGTACGTCACGTCCATGACCAAGCCGCCCGCGCCTCATCTGCCGGGTGACGGCGTGTTGCGCGGCAGTCTTTTCGCGATCCATGGCCTGGGCATCAAGGGCTTGCCCGAGCATCGCTTCGGCGGTTGACCGTGCAGACTCACAAGGATCGCGTGGCGGTTGTCTCCGGCGCCGCAAAGGGCATCGGTATGGAGTTGGCGGTTCAACTTGCGCAGCGCGGTGCGGCGCTGGCGCTGCTCGACATCGCCGACCTGTCCGAGACCTGCGCCCTGGTTGAACAGGCCGGAGGCAAGGCCATTGCGATCCATTGCGATGTCAGCAACGAGGCTGACTGGAGCGCCGCCGGCGAAACAGTCGACAAGGAGTACGGCCGCTGCGACATCCTGGTCAACAACGCCGGCATCTACCCCAATGTGTATATCGACGACCTCGAATTCAAAACATGGCAACGCACATTCGCCATCAACCTGGACAGCATGTTCCTGGGCGCCAAGGTGTTCGTGCCGATGATGCGCAGGAATAAGTGGGGCCGCATCGTCAATCTCTCGT
>JAZKIF010000085.1:0-16926 GCA_040385005.1 Pseudomonadota bacterium | reverse complement strand
TCCCCCGCACCGACTTTACGGAGTCGGAGATCAGACGGGGGCTTTTCCGCTCTCTGATAGCGGCGGTGTATTCGGATGGTGGTTGGGCCGCGGCCGAGCAGGCTTTGGTCAATCTCTCGTCGACCTCCATCGTCACGAATGCCACCGGCGTCAGCCACTACATGGCGACCAAGATGGGCATCATCGGCTTCACGCGTGGGCTGGCCAACGACCTTGGCAAGGACTTCATCACCGTGAATGCCGTCGCGCCCGCACTGACCGCCACGCCGGGCACCAGCCACTTGCCCGACGCGGCACGCGATGCCATCGTGAATCGTCAGGCTTTCAAGCGGATAGCGGTGCCGCACGACATCGTCGGGCCGATCCTGTTCCTGACGAGCGAGGATGCGCAATTCATGACGGGCCAGGTGCTCGCCGTCGATGGCGGCATGATGAAGGTCGCTTAAGACCGGGTCCCGCGCTTCAAGGTCAGATGGCCCGGCCAGGACTTCGAAGCCACCATCTCCCGGACAACCTCGTGGATCAGCGCAAAGACCGCGCTACTGGCGGCGGTCGATGGCCGCGTGACGTTGGTGGCGCAGACCAGACGGTCGGACATCCGGTCACTCGCGATGCGCGAAGCCTGCAGTTTTCCTGCCGCGATCTCTTCTGCAACCGCCACCAGCGGAAGAATCGTGCTGCCGATTCCCGCTTCCGTCGCCTTCTTCACGCTCGACAGCGAATCGATTTCCGCCACAACATCGAGCACCAGACCCAGTGGCGCGCAGGCGTCTTCGATGATCCGCCGCAAGCCGTGCTCGCTGCTGGGCAAGACCAGGGGGCACTGCGCGATTTTCTGGAGCGAAAGTTTCCTGGGCAGTTCGGCCGCGTTGGCGCTGGTCACGAAGACCAGTTGCTCGTCGAGCAGTGTGCGTTTGCTCAGCCCACTCTCGGGCTTGTCGCCGAAGAGGATCGCGACATCGAGGCGTCCGGACTGCAGCCATTCCTTCAGGAAGTCGCTGTAGGCCTCGACGATCTTCAGGCGAACCTGCGGCAGGCGCTCGCGGCAGGCGCGAAGTATCGGCAGGGTGGCGCCGGGCGCCACGGTAGTGGGCAGTCCCAGCGCCACGCTGCCGCTCGGCACGGCGCCCGCTTCGCGCACGGCCAGGGACGCGCGCTCCACATCCGCCAGCACCAGCCGCGCGTGCTCGAGGAAGGTCTTGCCCGCGGAGGTCGGGGTCACGCCCTTGCTGGATCGAAAGAGCAGGCGCGCGCCGAGCTCGTCTTCGAGCGCGGACATCTGCTGCCCCAGCGCCGGCTGCGCGACGTGAAGGCGCGCGGACGCCTTGAGAAAACTGCCTGCCTCGCAGACACCCAGAAAGTAGCGAAGTTGCCGGAGTTCCATTGGGTAGCTCTTTGACGTCTAGCGTGTAGGTTCAAACAGTATTTCACAGATAGCGCCCGGACTTCCACAATCTGGCACTGGAGCCCGACAGATCAATGAATTTCCGGAGACAACGATGAAAAGAAGATCCCTTGCCATCCTGGCCGCCGGCATGGGCTTCGGCCTGTCCGCACCCCTGTCCCGTGCGCAGTCGTTCCCGGCGCAGCCAGTGCGAATCATTTCCCCATTTTCCGCAGGCAGTGGCCCCGATGCATTGACGCGCATCGTCGCGGAAAAGCTCACGGCCACATGGAAGGAGCCTGTCCTGATCGATCCGCGGCCGGGGGCCAGCGGATTCATAGCAGCAACAGCAGTGAAACAGGCAACGCCCACGGGCTATGACCTGTTCCTGGCCGATGTCGGTCACCTGGCCATCAACCCATCGCTATTCAAGAAGTTGCCTTACGACCCGAAGATCGACTTCGTTCCCGTGGGCGGCATGTTCCGCACGGCCTTCTTCGTGATGGTCGGGGCCAACAGCCCGATCCGCACGGTGAAGGATCTGGTTGCCGCCGCTTCGGCCGCGCCGGGCAAGGTCACTTATGGCTCCACCGCCGTTGGCGGTCCGCCGCACCTGGGCGCGGCGCTGTTGGCATCGGTCAGCGGAACGCAGATGACGCACGTGCCCTACAAGGAGGTCACGCAGCTCAACATCGCCGTGGCCAACGGCGACATCGACTGGGCCATGAGCACGCTGGCCACGGCGGGCCCGCTGGTCAAGGCTGGCAAAGTTCGCTTCATCGCCATCGCGGATGACATCCGGTCGCCGAGCCTGCCCAACGTCCCGACAGTGGAAGAGTCGGGCGGCCCCAAGGGCGTGCTGGCGCGCAGTTGGGTTGCCCTGGTGGCACCACGGGGCACGCCCGCAGCCGTGGTCAGCACCTTGAACCAGAACCTGAACGACGTGCTCAGGCAGCCTGAAATTGCCGACAGATTCATGGCGGTCGGCTTCGTCCCCTATCCGACGACACCTGCGGCGCTCGCAACCCTCATCGATACAGACACCGTGGCCTATACGGCCCTGGTCAAGCGCACCGGCGCGAGCGCCGACTGAACCTGGAAACCCCATGAAAACCAACCTGAATTTCAAGCCCGAGGCAGACGCCGTGAGCGGCGAGCGGAATGGCGTGCGCAACGGAGCCGCCTACATCGCGTCGCTGCGGGACGACCGCTCCGTGTGGATCGATGGAGAGCGTATCAAGGACGTGACGGTGGACCATCGCTTCCGCGGCGCGATTCAATCCATCGCTGATCTGTACGACATGCAATGCGATCCCGCGCTGTCGGAAAAGATGACGTTCGCATCGCCTACTTCAGGTGCGCGTGTCGGCCTGTCGTTCATTCAGCCGCGTTCCGCGGATGACCTGAGGCGCCGGCGCGACATGATGAAGACCTGGATGGATGCGGTGGGCGGCATGATGGGCCGCACGCCCGACTTCCTGAACGTGATGGTCAGCGCGCACGCGTCGGCGCACGAGCTGTTTGCCGTCGGCGGCGAAAAGTTCGGCAAGAACATCGTCAGCTACCACGAGTTCATCCGGGAGAACGACCTCGCGCTGACCCACTCGCTGGTGTCGCCGGACATCGACAAGCGCAAGCAGATGTTCGAGCAGCCCGGCGACATGGTGATGCGCGTCGTGCGTGAATCCGATGCCGGCATCTTCGTCTCGGGGGCGCGTTCGGTGGCGACGCTCGGCCCGCTGGCCAATGAAGTGCTCATCATGCCGGCCGCAGCGAAGTTCCCGCTGGTGGAAGACGCCGAAGCCTATGCGGTGGGATTCGCAGCGCGCATGGATACGCCCGGCATGAAGCTGATCTGCCGTCCCTCCCTGCCTGCGAAGGGTCACTTCTCCAACGACCCGCTGTCGGCTCGCATGGACGAGATGGACGCGGTGATCTGGTTCGACAACGCGTTCATTCCGTGGGAACGCGTCTTCATGTACCGCAGCATCAAGGCCGTGGAGTCCGCGATGAAGTCGCCCTCCGGCCCGCATGGTTCGCACCAGTCGGCGACCCGCTCGCTGGCGAAGATGGAGTTCCTGCTGGGCATCGCCTACAACCTCACAGACGTGAACCACAGCCGGTTCCCGCAAGTGATGGGCATGCTGTCCGAACTCGTGGCCTTCGTCGAGATCCTGCGCGGCATGGTTCGCGTGGCCGAAATTGATTGCATCCCGGGACCTGGCGGTACTGTTGTGCCGTACGAGCAGCCGCTCAATGTCGTGCGCGCGCAATATCCGGCGATGCATTCGCGCGCCCTGGAAATCCTTCAGTTCCTCGGTGCCGGCAACGTGGTCGTGGCGCCATCGTTCGAGGACCTGCACAGCGAATCGCGCTCCGCCATCGAACGATATTGCGCAGGCGCCGACATTCCGGCCGAACGCAAGATGCAGTTGATGCGCCTGGCTTGGGACGCGTCCTGCTCTTCTTTCGCCGGGCGGCAGAACCTGTACGAAAAGTTCTTCTCGGGCGACCCGTTTCGCAATGCACAGATCCGGGCTGAGCGTTATCCGGGCGCGCGCGAAGCACAAGACCGCGTCTGGGCCTTCATCGACCGCAACAGCGAGTGGGACAAGAAGATCAACGGCGGCCAGTCCCAAACTGTCGGCCAGGCTGCATAGCCCGACCACCATGGCTCGCATCACTCTTCCCACGCCGGCCGACGAGCCCGAAGCATTCGCGCTCATCCAGGCCAAGCGCAGCCACGCGCCGAATGCGGAAATCTTCCGGGCCATTGCCACCTGCCCGGAGATTCTCGAAGCCTTCATCCCCATGGCCGACGCGGTCCGTAAGGGCTGCGGCATCGATCCGAAATTGCGCGAGATGGCCATCGTGATGACATGCCAGACCCTGGGCACCAGCTACGAGCACAACCCGCACTGGAATCGCGCGATCAAAGAGGGCGTCGCGAAAGAAAAAATGCTCATGCTCTGGGATTTCGAGAAGAGCGATCTTTTCTCCGATCTTGAAAGGGCCGTCCTTCGCCTCGCACGCGAGGCGACCCGCGCGCCGGCGCAGGTCAGCGCCGAAGTCTGGGATGCCGTCCACCGCGAATTGGGCAGCCAGCAAAGCGTAGCGCTCCTTTTCAATATCGGTTGGTACAACATGACGGGTCGATTGACCGGTCCGCTTGACCTTCGTGATGAATCCGCGTTTGCCCGAACCTGAACACACCCGAGGAGACAAAAGCATGCCGCTGCCGAAACCCGTCTATTACCCGCCCTTCAACATCACCCGGGCGAGCCACGTCGTCCTGACGTCGCGCGACCTGGCAAAGAGCCGTGACTTCTACGAACAGGTCATCGGCCTGGTCTTGAGCGACAGCGATGCCGACACGCTGTACTTCCGCGGCCTTGAAGAGATGTGCCACCACAGCCTGGTGATCAAGCGCGCTGACAAAGTGGAGAGCGAAGCCATCGGTTTCCGCGTGCTGACGGAAGAGGAACTCGACAAGGCCGCTCACTTCTTCAAGTCCAAGGGCCTGCCCGCGCGCTGGATAGAGGTGCCGCACCAGGGCCGCACGCTTCTCGTCAATGATCCCGCAGGCACGCCGGTTCAGTTCTGCGCGACGATGACGACGCGGCCGCGGCAATACACGCAGTTCGCGAACTTCAAGGGCGGCGCGGCGATGCGCTTCGATCACTACCAGGTGCCCGTGACCGATGTGCAGGCGCAGACCGATTTCTATGCCGAGATGGGCTTTCGGATCTCCGAGTACATGGCGCTCGACGAGAAGCTGATCGCAACCTTCATGTTCAGGAAGCAGGGCACGCAAGACATTGTCTTCCTCGAAAACCCGGGGCCGCGCCTGCACCACTTTGCCTATTCCGTCACCGACTCGCACAGCATCCTGCGTGCGTGCGACATTGCGGGCAACTTGGGATTGGGCGACTGCGTGGAGCGAGGCCCCGGCCGTCACGGCCCGTGCGGCGTGCTGTTCGTCTACTTCCGCGATCCTGACGGCCATCGGGTGGAACTGTTCTGCGACCACTACATGCTGGTGGACATCGAGGTGGAACCGATCGGTTGGGATGTCAGAAAGCCCGGGCTGTCGTTGCGTTGGGGTTTGCCGCCCCAGGAGTGCTGGTTCACCGAGGCGACGCATTTCAGCGGCGTTCCGGTCGCGGAGCTCGAAGGCAAGCGCGGGCCGATGATGTCGCTCGAACGCTATCTCGCGGAAAAGGCGGCCGCCCGGTCCCGTACCTGAGGGGTTCAGCATGACGACATCCGCATCAACGCCCCCGAGCACCTCCGTCGAAGGCCGTGCCCTGCGCGACGCATTCGGTTCGTTCGCCACCGGCGTGACGATCGTCACCACCTCCGGGCCGCAAGGCGATATTGGCTTGACGGCGAACAGCTTCTCGTCCGTCTCGCTCGATCCGCCGATGGTTCTGTGGAGCCTCGCGAAAACATCCACCAGTGCCGATGCGTTCCGCAGCAACGCGCATTTCGCGGTGCATATTTTGTCAGCGGACCAGGAAGCGCTGTCGGCACGTTTCGCGACCAAGGGCATCGACCGGTTTGGCGGCCTCGAGCTCGATCGCGGGCCGGGTGGTGTGCCGATGCTGCCGGACTGCATGGCCCGCTTCACCTGCAAGCTGGCCTATCAATACGAAGGCGGCGATCACGTGATCTTCGTCGGGGAGATTCTTGATTTCAGGCATTCCGCAAGCAAGCCCCTGGTGTTTCATGGCGGGCGCTATGGCATGTTACTTCCGAAGCAATCGGCTGCGGCGACGCAGTTGCCGGATGCGCCTGGCAACCTGTCGTCGGACGATCTGCTCTACCAGGTGTCGAACGCCTACTTCCGCACGCGTCAGGCCGTGATCGACCAACTCGAGCACGATGGCTGGACGGCTGAGGAGTACGCAGTGCTCAGCATCGTCGGCCGCGAGGACGGCCTGGCAATGCCCGAGATCGTGGCGCGCAGTGAGAAATTCCGCGGCCAGGCGATCTCCGCCGCAATCATGGAAAAGCTCATCGCGCGTGGGCTGCTTCGTGTCGATGCAACCGGCGGAAAGGAACACGTGCGGCTCACTCCTGAAGGGCGGCTCTCGGTGATGGAACTCGTCGCGATACGCAAGTCGAGTGAGGCCGATGTCCAGGGCAACCTGGACCCCAGCGAGGTGCAACTGCTCAAGCATCTCCTGGCCCGGCTCATTCCGCAGGTTGCTTTGGCCGCGTGATCGCAAGGTTCGACGAATGAAGATCGCACGCTACCAATCGGCCGCCGGACCAGAGCGGCTCGGCGTCGTCACCTCCGCGTCCGGGCGTGAGCAACTGGTCGATATTGCCAAGGCTGCCGCTGTGCGCAGTGGCCCCCGCACGCCGGGCTCGGTGATGGAGTTGATCGAAGGAGGCGCGCCGGCGATGGACGCCACGTGCGAGTTGCTCGCGTGGGCGACGCATCGCCAGGAACCGGCATGGCTCGATGACCCGGAGCAAGTGCAGTGGCTGACACCGGTGCCGCCCAGATCGATGATCAGCGCGGGTCGCAACTTCGGTCGGCACAAGCTGGAGTCGATGAAGGGCAATGCGGCCGGTGCCAGCAAGATCCACAGCGAATTTCCCACCGGCTTCGTCAAACTCGCACGCACGATGGTCCCGCACAAGAGCCGGGTGTCGCGACCGAAAGACGTGCTGGATTTCGACTACGAGGTCGAGATCGTGCTGGTGCTGGCCAAGGCCATCGATTCGGACAGTGGGATCGACCCAGCCAGCGCCATTTTTGGCTACACAATCTTCAATGACCTGTCGGCGCGCGAGTGGCAGCTGCGCGAGATGAACAACGGCATGATCATGCTGGGAAAAAACTTTCCCGGGTTCGGCCCGCTCGGTCCCTACATTCTCACCGCGGACGAAGTGCCGGACCCGAAGGGCCTCGTGCTGTGGCTGAAGGTCAATGGCGAATTGCGCCAGCACTCGGACTGCCGCGACCTGATCTTCGGCTTCGAGGAGATGGTGGCTTTCTGGTCGCGCTGCGGGCTGGTCCCGGGCGACATGATCAGTACGGGCACGCCGGAAGGCGTGGCCCTGCACCACAAGCCCGATCCGCGCGAGTGGTACCTCAAGCCCGGCGATCGTGTGGAGGCCGGCGTGGACGGCATCGGTGTGCTGGAAACCTTCATCGTTTAAGAAATACGGATTGGCCTATGAAACTCTATTTCCTGCCTGGCGCCTGCTCGATCGGAATCCATGCCTTGCTCGCGGTGATCGGCAAGCCTTTCGAGATCGAGATGGCGGCCCGCGCCGTATCGCCCGAGTTCGAGGCCTACAAGCGCATCAATCCCAAGGGCAAGGTGCCTGCGCTGATCCGCGACGACGGCTCGCTCCTGACCGAGTTCCCGGTGATCGCGCTCTATCTCGCGCGCACGAATCCCGACATGAAGTTGATTCCGATCGACATCGAAGGCGAGATTCGCGTGATGGAGATGACCGAGCACCTCGTCTCGACCGTGCACATGCAGGGCTACACGCGCGTTCGCCGGCCCGAAAAATTCACGCCGAGCGAATCGGACCATGCGGCGGTGCAGGCGTTCGGCTTCGGTGTGTTCCAGGCCGGACTTGATCGCGCGGAACAGCAGATCAATGGCAAGGCCTGGCTGTTCGACAGGATGAGCATCGCGGACTTCGCGCTTTTCTATCTCGAGCACTGGTCGGTCGTCAATGGCATCGGTTCGCTGGGTCCCCAATGCCGCGCACACCATGACCGGCTGTGGTCGCGGACTGAAATTCGTCGCGCGCTGGAGTCTGAAACGGCGCCGTCATCGTGACGATGCGGGCGAGCTGGACGCCGGGCCTGGCCCGGCAATCTCACTGATATGGGAGACGGATGACCAACTCGGGTTCGACTGACATGGCCGCGCCGGTCGCGATGAGCGACTAGCCGTTGGCTACGGTGATGGTTTCTCCGCACTTGTCATGCACATTTCGTGGTGTGCTCGCAGGGCCGAGGAGAACATTGCGAATGCTTCGCTTCCACTGTCGGATCCGGGCCGAGCTGGCAACTCCCCTGAATTCGATCCCCCGTGATGCTAGGGCGCATCGGCACCGACGAAGGACTTCGCCCGCACGATCCTGATTGCCTTACTCCACCACGGTACCCGCCTGGCGGATAAAGCCGGTCCATCTGCCGTAGTCGGCATTTCATTCTCTCCGCCTTGCCCCGCATTTCGCGCAGGTTGGGAGGAACGGCGATTCGGAAGTGCAGCACACCACCACGGCGCTGCAAGTAAGGTGGTCGAGACATGATCGCCGTAGCAACTCTCTGTAGCAAACAAGAGAAAACCTACAGAAATCAACAGCTTATGAGCTAAATCAAGGACTTGGCGGCTTCGGCGGAGAGTGTGAGATTCGAACTCACGGATGTCTTTCAACATCGCCGGTTTTCAAGACCGGTGCATTCAACCGCTCTGCCAACTCTCCGAACCCCCGATTCTATCGGCCCACCGAGAACAGCTTCGCGTCGCTGATCGCGTAGACCTTGCCGTCGGCGCCCATGGCCGTGGGCGTATACGCCTCGCCAAGCCCACTGGTGAGCCGGATGCTCTGGCTGAGTGTGTTGGTCGCCAGGTCCCAGCGGTACAGCACGCCGTCCTCGCTGTTGACGACGATCGAGCGGGTCAGCGGGTCCGCGGCCATGGTGTTGATGCACCACTCCTTCACCGGCCCGCTCGTCCCGCTCTCGTACGTCGGGCCAAGGATAGTGAGCACCTCTTTCATGATGGGCAGGCCCGAGATCGGATCGGTCTGGCTCGCGCCCGGGTCGATCACAGCCACGCGGTTCGCGCCGTCGCCTGTGCCCACGCCCGCGTAGTTGTTGTACTTCACGGCCAGCAAGTGGCTGGACGTTCCCGTATACGACGGCACCATCGAAGCGGGGATCACGGTCGGCGTGATGTCCCAGCCGAAGCCGCCCGGCGCGCCGGCGGATGCCAGTTGCGGCGTGAACTGAAGCAGCCAGCCCCGCGCGTTGTGGCTCGCGAACACGGCCTCGAGCACGCCGAAAAACACCGTGCCGTCCGGCGCGACGGAGGGAGAGGCGGTGCTGTCGTCCGACACGCGCGCGTTCGTGCCGAGCGCCGGATCGATCAACGCCACCTTGGCCTTCACGGCCAGCGTCGTGCTGTCGAGCGCGAGCAGGTAGCCGCGCTGCGTCGTGCCCGTCACGGCTGCGGCGTTCACCGCGACATACACCGTCGACAGGTCGGGTGAAACGGCGGGCGCGCTGTTCATCGCGACCTTCACGATGCCCGCATCGCCGGCAGCCGCTGTTGCCGACACCCAGCTGCCCACGCCGTTCGCGCCGATGCGCGCGAGTCCGCTCACCAATCCGGCGGGGTTCGCGCCCGTCGCGATGAACCCGAAGAACACGTTGCCTTTCGCATCGGTGGTCAGCGGCGTGTTGATGAAGACGGTCTGGTTGAAGGCGGCCGGATCCGCGGCATACACGTCGTTGCCGTAGAACGCAAAGGTGCTCAAGCTGCCCAGTTCACTGTCGGGTTGGGTGCGCACGAGCAGCCGGCCGCCGGCCGCCGGCGCGGCAAGCGTGCCGTTGGGCGCGAGCGCGAGGTTGTAGCTGGGCATCCAGCGGTGCGCGGGCATCACATAGTCGGTGTCGGCGGACCAGATCAGGGCGCCGTCCGCGCCCACGCGCGCTTCGATCCGGTAGCCATCCGTGGCGCCCGTCTTGACCGGCAGGATGACGGTGTTGTGGCTCGTCACCACCGGCGAGCCATAGTGGATCAGCAGCGCGCCCGACTGCGTGTATTGCGGCGCCAGGTCCACCGGCGTGGACCACGTGATGCGGTTCAGGTCCTGCATCGCCACGCCGCCCAGGGCGCTGTGCCGTGCATCGCGACCGAACCCCGACCAGGCCGGCGGCGGAGGCGATGCCACGCAGTCATACACCTGACACGAGAAATCGGCGAGTGCGCCGACCCGTTGCACGGCGAAGTTGTTCATCGGCCCACGCACGTAGACCGAATCGCCCAGGATGCCAACGATGTTGCCGGTCGATGGCCATTGACGGTAGTAGAACGTTCCGTAGCCCGCCACGCCGGCGTACCCGTCGGACGAAGTGCCCGCGAAGAATTGCGGAAAGGCCGTCGGCGCCCAGTCGAGCGCCGCCAACGCGTCGATGGCCGTCATGCCGACAGCCGGGGCGGCCGCGATGCGCGCGTGCATTGCGGATGCGCTCGCGGTCGCGGTCGCACTGGAGGAGTCGAGTTGCGCATCCTGTGCGCCGCCGCCGCACGAGGCAAGACCGATCGCAGCCGCGATCACCGCAACGAAACGGGTCAACGAATTCTTCAACGTCATACGCTCTCCAGCATGCCTTTCTTCTCGATGAAACTCACCACCGCCGCGAGGCCGTCGCGCGTCTTGAGGTTCGTCATCACATACGGCTTGTCCCGCCGCATGCGTTTCGTGTCCGCTTCCATCACACCCAGGTCCGCGCCGACGTACGGCGCGAGGTCGGTCTTGTTGATGACGAAGAGATCGCTCTTCGTGATGCCGGGCCCGCCCTTTCGCGGAATCTTCTCGCCGGCGGCGACGTCGATGACATAGATCGTGAGGTCGGACAGCTCGGGGCTGAAGGTCGCGGCGAGGTTGTCTCCGCCGCTTTCGACGAACACGATGTCCGCTTCGGGGAAGTCCACCAGCATGCGGTCGATCGCTTCGAGATTGATCGACGCATCCTCGCGGATCGCCGTGTGCGGGCAGCCCCCCGTCTCCACGCCCATGATGCGTTCGGCGGCCAGCGCGCCGCTCACGGTGAGGATGCGCTGGTCTTCCTTGGTGTAGATGTCGTTGGTGATCGCGACCAGGTCCCATTTGTCGCGCATGGCCTTGCACAGCATCTCGAGCAAGGTGGTCTTGCCCGAGCCGACCGGCCCGCCGATGCCCACGCGAAGCGGCGGAAGTTTCTTGGTGCGGTGCGCGATGTGGTGGAGGGCCATGAGGACTCGATCAGGAACGGAAGAGGCGTGAATACTGGGTTTCGTGGCGCGCTGAAAGGATCGCGAGCATCGGCGAAAAAGCCTGCCGGGAATCCTCGTCCAAAGCGAGCGCCTGGTCAACGGCGGCGGGGATTTCACCAGCGAGCCGCGAGAGGATGCGCTGGCCCGCGCTTTGCCCGAGCGGCACGGACTTGATCGCGGCCTGCATCATGTTCTCGGCCCAGCCGAACGCGAAAGCCATCGCGGCGTCGCGGGCGCTCGCGGCGCCATCCGATACCGCAAGCGCGAATGCCACGGGATAGGTGAGCTGGAATTTCGCGCGCGCTGCAACTTGCGGTCGCACCGACTTCAGCCACTCGACCATCGAGCGGCCCATCTGTTCGGTTTGCTGTCGCAATTCCGCGGTTTCGCGCGTTTGCAGAACCCACGCGTCGAGGCGTGCGATGGCCGCTTCGTCGTCGGCGCGCCATGCCGCGATCGCCTTCGCAACGACTGCGAGGTCGCAGCGCGCCAGAGTCATCTGCAATTGCGCGGCAAGCCATTCGCACGCCGTGGTTTCGTCTCGCACCAGTTCGCGGTCCACCGCGGCCTCCATTCCTTCGGAGTAGGAAAACCCGCCGATGGGCAAAGCCGGGGAGGCGAGCCAGATCAGCTGCAGCAGCGCGCTGTCAGTGGCCGTGGTCATGGCCGCCGTGATCGTGACCATGCGCGTGGTCGTGACCCGCATGATCATCGTGATCATGCGAATGCCCATGACCGTGCGAGCCGCCCGATGCGTAAGCCCCGCCCTCGGGCTCGAACGCGCCTTGCGTCTCGTTGACTATCAGGTGCATGGAGCGCAGCATGTCCGCGAGCACGTGATCGGGCTCGATCTTCAGGTGATCGGGCTTCAGCTCGATCGGCACGTGGCGGTTTCCAAGGTGATACGCCGCGCGCGTCAGGTCGAACGCCGTGCCGTGCTGTGTGCAATGCGTGATGACCAGCACCGGCTGCGGTGCGGCAATCACCTTCACCATCGAGCCGTCTTCGGCGACCAGAACATCGCCGCCGCGCACCACCGTTCCGCGCGGAAGGAACACGCCGAGGTGCCGGCCTTGCGAGTCGGTGCAGTCGAAGCGGGATTTCTGGCGCACGTCCCAGTCGAGTTCGACGGTGGCAGCGCGTTTGAGGAGGACAGGTGCGAGGCCGTGGCCGCCCGCGAGCAATTTGGAAACCTGGAGCATCCCTCGATGCTAAAACAGGAAGTACCGTTGCGCCATCGGTAGAACCGAGGCCGGCTCGCAGGTGAGCAGCACACCGTCGGCCCGTACGGCGTAAGTCTGCGGATCGATCTCCATCTTCGGCGTGTAGCCGTTGTGGATGAGGTCCTTCTTGCGGACCTGGCGAATGTTCTTCACCGCCGCCAGATTCTTCTTCAACCCGAACCTGTCGCCCACGCCCGCCGCGAGACCCGCCTGCGAAACGAATGTCAGCGACCCCTTGGCGATCGCGCCGCCGAACGCGCCGAACATCGGCCGGTAATGCACCGGCTGCGGAGTAGGAATGGAAGCATTCGGGTCGCCCATCGCCGCCATGGCGATGAAGCCGCCCTTGAGGATCAGCGCGGGCTTGATGCCGAAGAACGCCGGCTTCCACACCACCAGGTCCGCCCATTTGCCGGGCTCGATGCTGCCGACTTCATGCGCGATGCCGTGCGAGATCGCGGGGTTGATCGTGTATTTCGCGATGTAGCGTTTGGCGCGGAAATTGTCATGGCGCTCGTTGTCCTCGCCCAGCTTGCCGCGCTGCACCTTCATCTTGTGGGCCGTCTGCCAGGTGCGCAGGATGACTTCGCCGACGCGTCCCATCGCCTGGCTGTCGGAGCTCATCATGCTGATCGCTCCCAGGTCATGCAGGATGTCTTCGGCGGCGATCGTCTCCTTGCGGATGCGGCTCTCCGCGAAGGCAAGGTCTTCCGCGATGGCGGGGTCGAGGTGGTGGCACACCATCAGCATGTCGACGTGCTCGTCCAGTGTGTTCACCGTATACGGCATCGTCGGATTGGTCGACGACGGCAGGAAGTTCGACTCGCCCACCACGCGCAGGATGTCCGGCGCATGTCCGCCGCCGGCGCCTTCGGTGTGGAACGCGCACAGCGCGCGGCCCTTCGTCGCGGCGATGGTGTTCTCGACGAAGCCCGATTCGTTCAGCGTGTCGCTGTGGATCGCGACCTGCGTGTCGGTTGCTTCCGCGACATCCAGGCAGTTGCTGATCGCGGCGGGTGTTGTGCCCCAGTCCTCGTGGAGCTTCAACCCGATCGCGCCCGCGTCGATCTGTTCGTGCAGCGCGGCCGGGAGGCTCGCATTTCCCTTGCCGAGAAATCCCAGGTTCATCGGGAATCCATCGGCGGCCTGCAGCATGCGCTCGAGATTCCACGGACCGGGCGTGCAGGTCGTGGCGAATGTTCCCGTCGCGGGGCCCGTGCCGCCGCCGAGCATCGTCGTCACGCCGGCGGCGAGTGCCTCTTCGATCTGCTGTGGGCAGATGAAGTGGATGTGGCTGTCGATGCCGCCTGCGGTGACGATGTTGCCTTCCGCGGAAATGATCTCCGTGCCGGGGCCGATGATGATGTCGATACCGGGCTGCGTGTCGGGGTTGCCCGCCTTGCCGATGGCGGCGATGCGCCCGCCCTTCACGCCGATGTCGGCCTTCACGATGCCCCAGTGGTCGATGATGAGCGCGTTGGTGATCACCAAGTCCATCGCACCTTCAGCTCGTGTGCGCTGCGATTGCGCCATGCCGTCGCGGATGGTCTTGCCGCCGCCGAACTTCACTTCCTCGCCGTAGCCGCCCGCGCGCAAGGTGTAGTCGTCCTCGACCTCGATGACGATCTCCGTGTCCGCGAGCCGCACGCGGTCGCCCTTGGTCGGGCCGAACATTTCCGCGTAGGCGCGGCGGCCGATGGTTGCCATCTCAGAGCTTTCCTTGTACCAGGCCGCGGAATCCGTAGACCTCGCGGCCTCCGGACAAATCCACCAATTCCACCGTGCGTTGTTGCCCGGGCTCGAAGCGAACCGCCGTGCCCGATGCGATGTTCAAGCGCATGCCGCGCGCCGCCGCGCGATCGAAGTCGAGCGCGCCATTCGTTTCCGCGAAGTGATAGTGCGAGCCGACCTGGATCGGCCGGTCGGCGGTGTTCTTCACCACGACGGTGGCGGTGCGGCGCCCGGGGTTCAGCGCATGGTCGCCCGCGTCGGTGAAGAGCTCGCCCGGTGTCATGGCGCTCACTCGCTGCGCGAGAACCAGACGGCGGCCGTGGCGAGCACGACCACCACGGCGAAACCATACACGTCGGTTGCGTGCCAGTGTGCTTGCGGGACGCCGTGGCCGCCATGGGCCATCGCCGTGCCCGTCGATGCCAGGGCCGCAACGGCCGCGATCCATTTGCCGAATTTGTTCTTCATCTTCTTGCACCTCGTGAATCGATAAAACTCAGACGATGGGCTGGTGCACCGTGACCAGCTTCGTGCCATCGGGGAAGGTCGCTTCGACCTGGATGTCGGGGATCATTTCGGCGACGCCTTCCATCACGTCGGCGCGGGTGAGGATGGTTCGGCCCTCGCTCATGAGCTGCGCGACGGATTTGCCGTCGCGGGCGCCTTCCATCACGGCAGCGGAGATCAGCGCCATCGCCTCGGGGTAATTGAGTTTCAGCCCGCGCGCGCGGCGGCGCTCGGCGAGAAGGCCGGCGGTGAAGATCAGCAGCTTGTCTTTTTCGCGGGGGGTCAGCTCCATGGCGAACCATCTTAGTGCAAGGCGATTTGGGGCATATACGCCGGAAGGCGGATTGCGGGCACGGAAACTGCACATTCATCCTGTGAACGAAACCATTCCCATCATTCCCGTCCCGATCGACGCGCCCCAACGCGTGGTCAAGGTCCGGCGGGACTACAACTCCTGGGTGGCCAGCGAGACGATGGAGGACTACGCGCTGCGCTACACGCCCCAGCGCTTTCGCAAATGGTCGACGTTCCGCGTCGCCAACACCGCGTTCGGCGCGGCATCTTTCCTGATCCTCGAGGCCGTGGGCGCGACGCTGCTCGTGCAATACGGTTTCCTCAACGCCTTCTGGGCAATCCTCGCCACCGGGTTGATCATCTTCCTGACGGGCCTGCCGATCAGTATCTACGCCGCCCGTTACGGCGTGGACATGGACCTGCTCACGCGCGGCGCGGGCTTCGGCTACATCGGCTCGACGCTCACCTCCCTCATCTACGCGTCCTTCACGTTCATCTTCTTCGCGCTGGAGGCGGCCGTGATGGCGTACGCGCTCGACCTCGCGCTGGGCATTCCGCCGGTCTGGGGCTATCTCGTGTGCGCACTGGTCGTGATCCCGCTGGTGACGCACGGGGTCTCCGCGATCAGCCGATTGCAGATGTGGACACAGCCGCTGTGGCTGGTGATGCTGGTAGTTCCTTTTGTGTACGTGCTGGTGCGCGACCCTGGTGCCTTCGCCGGCATCACGCACTACGCTGGTGAGAAAGGCCAGAGCGCCGAATTCGACATGCACATGTTTGGTGCCGCGCTGACCGTGGGCATCGCATTGATCACGCAGATGGGCGAACAGGCCGACTACCTGCGTTTCATGCCCGCGCGCGAGTCGGTGAGCCGCACCAGCTGGTGGTTGGGCGTCCTCGGCGGCGGGCCGGGCTGGGTGATCCTGGGTGTCCTCAAGATGCTGGGTGGCGCATTGCTGGCATACCTCGCGATCACGCACATGGTGCCGCCGGACCGTGCCGTGGACCCGAACCAGATGTACCTCGCGGCGTATGAATACGTGTTTCCGAGGTACGGTTGGGCGGTGGCGGCCACGGCGCTGTTCGTCGTGATCTCGCAGTTGAAGATCAACGTGACCAACGCGTACGCGGGGTCGCTCGCGTGGTCCAACTTCTTCTCGCGCGTGACGCACAGCCATCCCGGCCGCGTCGTGTGGGTCGTGTTCAACACGCTCATCGCGTTCATGCTGATGGAGATGAACGTCTTCCAGGCGCTGGGCGACGTGCTCGGGCTCTACTCGAACATTGCGATCGCGTGGATGATGGCCGTCGTCGCCGATCTCGTCGTCAACAAGCCGCTCGGCCTGTCGCCGCCCGGCATCGAATTCAAGCGCGCTTATCTGTACGACATCAACCCCGTGGGCGTCGGCGCGATGGCGTTGGCCTCCACGCTTTCCATCGCCGCGCACCTGGGTTTCTTCGGGCCTGGGCCGCAAGCGTTCTCGGCGCTGATCGCGCTGGGTGTTGCTTTCGTCACGTCACCCTTGATCGCTTGGGCGACCAAAGGCAAGTACTACATTGCGCGTGATGCAGCCCCTGTCATCCCGGGCTTGACCCGGGATCCATGGATTGCGCCTCGAGCCCGCAATGACAACCAGGTGCAGCGCTGCGTGATCTGCGAACGCGAATACGAAGGCCCGGACATGGCGCATTGCCCCGCGTACCAGGGCGCGATCTGCTCGCTGTGCTGCACGCTCGACGCGCGCTGCGGCGACCTGTGCAAGCC
>JAZKIF010000084.1:27265-40230 GCA_040385005.1 Pseudomonadota bacterium | reverse complement strand
TGATCAAGTTCCTGCAGGACGAGATGGGCGTCAAGAAGATCCGCTTCCCGAACACCTCGGGCATCGGCATCAAGCCGGTCTCCAGCGAAGGCACCGAGCGCCTGGTGCGCAAGGCGATCCAGTACGCCATCGACAACGACAAGCCCAGCGTCACGATCGTGCACAAGGGCAACATCATGAAGTTCACCGAAGGCGGCTTCCGGGACTGGGCCTACGCTCTGGCCAAGAAGGAATTCGGTGCGGTGGAGATCGACGGCGGCCCGTGGATGAAGTTCAAGAATCCCAGGACCGGCAAGGACATCGTCGTCAAGGATTCGATCGCCGACGCGTTCCTGCAGCAGATCCTGCTGCGTCCCGCCGAATACAGCGTGATCGCCACGTTGAACCTGAACGGCGACTACGTGTCCGACGCACTGGCTGCGCAAGTGGGCGGCATCGGCATCGCGCCTGGCGCGAACCTCTCCGACACGGTCGCGATGTTCGAAGCCACGCACGGCACGGCGCCCAAGTACGCCGGCAAGGATTACGTGAACCCCGGTTCGGAAATCCTTTCGGCCGAGATGATGCTGCGCCACATGGGCTGGACCGAAGCCGCCGACCTGATCATCAGCTCGATGGAAAAGTCGATCAAGTCCAAGAAGGTCACGTACGACTTCGCGCGCTTGATGGACGGTGCGACGCAGGTGAGCTGCTCCGGCTTCGGCCAGGTGATGATCGACAATATGTGAGTGCCGGTCCCGGTTTGGGCGAGCAATTGCGCGGCCTTCGCCTGCTCGGCGAATTGGCGCAGGCGCGCGCACTGATCCGCGCCCAGCCGGGCTTCGACAATTCGGGCGCGTTGCAGAGGTTTCTGCACGAGCACGAGGACTTCTGGTGGGCGCCCATCGTCGGCAAGCGCGTGACGCTGCGCCGCCGAGGCGCGGACGATCTCTCGTTCGTGCGGCGCTGCTGGAGCGATGCCGAGTTCATGCGCAAATTCAACCGCGTGGCGCGGCAGCTGCCGCAGGATGATGACGTGCTCAAAGAGGTCCTCGCGCGCGAACACGTCGGCCTGTGGAGCGAAGCGAAGGCCTTGCACTGGACGCTGCATGCGAAGGACGGGCCGATCGGTTTCATCAGTGCGACGGACTACACGCCCGGGCATCGGCGCTGCGAATTTCTCATCGGGTTGTTGGGTCAGGGCGCGAGCCCCGTCCCCGTGGAGGCCACGCACCTCGCGTGCGATTTCCTGCGTGAGCGCGCGGGAGTCGAGCGGCTAACCGCCTATTTCTACAAGGAAAACGCGTATGCGTCGAAGGTGGCCCGGAAGTTCGGTTTTGAACCCGAGGGGGTGCTTCGTGGCTATATCCGCGATGCCGACGGGGGACGGTCGGACCTGATGGTGTCGGGATTGCTGCTGGGCGATCTGGAGATGGCTGCCGTGAAAAACAGGCGGCGGCGCCTGGCCGCATGAAAAAAGCTGCCCTCGGGCAGCTTTTTGGGGAATGTTTCGCTGTTCGCTACTTCGACATCATGTCCGCGTGCCCGGCAGCATGAAACTGCGGCGCGCGAACCTTCGAATGCCGTTGCGGACGCTCGCTCGGCGGAGCCGCGATTGTCTCGATGCGGGCCGACCCGGGCTCGGCCTGGATGTTGTGTGCCAGCTGCCCCTTGGGACCCTCGGTGAGTTCGAAGGTGACGCGAGACCCCTGCTTGAGCGTCTTGAATCCCTCCATTTCGATCGCGGAGAAATGCGCGAACACATCCGCGCCCCCGCCGTCGGGCTCGATGAAACCGAAGCCCTTTGCGTCGTTGAACCATTTCACTGTGCCTGCTGCCATTTTGATGACCCCTGTTTCCCTTAAAACTGGCGGTCAGTGTCCTGCATTCGGGGTACAGTTGTCAACGTTTTCAAGTACTAAAGTACGCCAGAAGATGAATATTTTGAAAGTCGTCGTTCAGGCTGACAACCCGGCCCGATGAAGGGCTGCGCGGTCGCTTCGTGACTTTTACTTCGCCGACAGCCTGCTTGAATGTAGGAATTCCGCCACCAATTCACCTACAGGCTGCACTCGCCAACCCCGCTCGATAGAATGAAATTCATGGCCAGTAAAACACCCACGCCTGCTCCGGTAGCGCCAAAAACGCGACCGAAGGAGGACGATGGCGGGTCGGTGGTGCTCGAGCGCAGGACCCAGAAGACCAAACCCCCCCAGATGTACCAGGTTGTCATGTTGAATGACGATTACACGCCCATGGAGTTCGTGGTCGTGTGCATCCAGGAGTTTTTCAACAAGGACCGCGAGACCGCCACCCAGATCATGCTCAAGATCCACCTGGATGGGAAAGGCATCTGCGGTGTGTACTCGAGGGATGTGGCGGCGACGAAGGTCGATCAGGTGCAGGAAGCCGCCAGGCAGGCGGGGCATCCCCTGCAATGTGTGAGTGAACCGGTTGAGTAAAACCGGGTCGAAGATTTAAAGTGTTGAATACAGCAAGGCAGAAGGAATTTTCATGATTGCCCAGGAATTGGAAGTCAGCCTCCACATGGCATTTGTGGAGGCGCGGCAGCAACGCCACGAGTTCATCACCGTGGAGCACTTGCTGCTGGCCCTGCTGGACAATCCCAGCGCGGCCGAAGTGCTGCGCGCATGCTCGGCGAACATCGACGACTTGCGCAAGTCCCTGTCCAACTTCATCAAGGACAACACGCCCCAGGTGGCGGGCACCGACGACGTGGACACGCAACCCACGCTGGGCTTCCAGCGCGTGATCCAGCGCGCCATCATGCACGTGCAGTCCACCGGCAACGGCAAGAAGGAAGTCACCGGCGCGAACGTGCTGGTCGCGATCTTCGGCGAGAAGGATTCGCACGCCGTCTATTACCTCCACCAGCAGGGCGTGACGCGCCTGGACGTGGTGAACTTCATCGCCCACGGCATCAAGAAGAGCGACCCGCCGGAGCCCGCCAAGGGCGGCGAAGCCGCGTCCAACGAGAGCGAGGGCGAGGGCGGCGAGAAGAACGAGAAGGCGTCGCCGCTGGAGCAGTTCACGCAAAACCTGAACCAGGCGGCCAAGGACGGCAAGATCGATCCGCTGATCGGCCGCGAGTACGAGGTCGAGCGCGTGATCCAGATCCTGTGCCGGCGTCGCAAGAACAACCCGCTGCTGGTCGGTGAAGCCGGCGTCGGCAAGACCGCGATCGCCGAGGGCCTCGCCTGGCGCATCGTCCAGAAGGAAGTGCCGGACATCCTGGCCGACTCCAACGTTTATTCGCTGGACATGGGCGCGTTGCTGGCGGGCACCAAGTACCGCGGCGATTTCGAGCAGCGCCTCAAAGGCGTGCTCAAGTCGCTGAAGGACAAGCCGAACGCGATCCTGTTCATCGACGAGATCCACACGCTGATCGGCGCGGGCGCCGCATCGGGTGGCACGCTCGACGCGTCCAACCTGCTCAAGCCCGCACTGTCTTCGGGCCAGCTGAAGTGCATCGGCGCGACGACGTTCACCGAATATCGCGGCATCTTCGAGAAAGATGCGGCGCTCTCACGCCGCTTCCAGAAGGTGGACGTGGTCGAGCCGAGCGTGGCCGAGACGATCGAGATCCTCAAGGGCCTGAAGTCGCGCTTCGAGGAGCACCACAGCGTCAAGTACGCCGCCGGCGCCCTGCAGGCGGCCGCCGAATTGAGCGCGAAGTACATCAACGACCGTCACTTGCCCGACAAGGCGATCGACGTCATCGACGAGGCCGGCGCGGCCCAGCGCATCCTGCCGCCGAACAAGCGCAAGAAGACGATCTCCAAGACGGAGGTCGAGGAGATCGTGGCCAAGATCGCGCGCATCCCGCCCGCGAACGTGTCCAACGACGACCGCGGCAAGCTGCAGACGCTGGAGCGCGACCTGAAGAGTGTCGTGTTCGGCCAGGACAAGGCGCTGGAAGTGCTCGCGGCCTCCGTGAAGATGGCGCGTTCGGGTCTCGGCAAGGGCGACAAGCCGATCGGCTCGTTCCTCTTCAGCGGCCCCACCGGTGTCGGCAAGACCGAAGCCGCCAAGCAGCTCGCCTACATCATGGGCATCGAGCTGATGCGCTTCGACATGTCCGAATACATGGAGCGCCACGCCGTGAGTCGCTTGATCGGCGCGCCTCCGGGCTACGTCGGTTTCGACCAGGGCGGCCTCCTGACCGAAGCGGTCACCAAGAAGCCGCACGCCGTGCTGCTCCTCGACGAAATCGAGAAGGCGCACCCGGACATCTTCAACGTGCTGCTGCAGGTCATGGACCATGGCACGCTGACGGACAACAACGGGCGCAAGGCCGACTTCCGCAACATCATCATCGTGATGACGACGAACGCGGGCGCCGAGTCGCTGAACAAGTCGGTGATGGGCTTCACGCAGGTGAAGGAAGCCGGCGACGAGATGGCGGACATCAAGCGCCTCTTCACGCCGGAGTTCCGCAACCGGCTGGATGCGACGGTGAGCTTCAAGGCGCTGGACGAGAACATCATCCTGCGGGTGGTGGACAAATTCCTGCTGGTGCTCGAGCAGCAGCTGGCCGAGAAGAAGGTGGAAGTCACCTTCACCGACGCCCTGCGCAAGCATCTGGCCAAGAAGGGCTTCGATCCGTTGATGGGCGCGCGACCGATGCAGCGCCTGATCCAGGACACGATCCGCCGCGCGCTTGCCGACGAGTTGCTGTTCGGCCGGCTCACCGATGGTGGCCGCCTCACGGTGGACATCGAGGAGAAGAAGGACGAGAAGGGCGCCGACATTTCGGAAGTCATGCTGGACATCCAGCCGCTGGCGAAGAAGGAAGGGCGTGCCAGGCCGGAGCCGGAAGAGATTTCGACCGACAATCCCTGAGCTTGACTCCCCCACGACAAAGCCGCCTCCGGGCGGCTTTTTTCATGGGTGGCGCATGCTGTCTCGAAGGTCGGCGGCCTCCTACGTTCGGTTGCAGCTTTCACCTAGCTTGTGCCCGTCTCACATTTGTTGTGATCTGCGACATGGAAAGAATCACGACACCGGCGTCCGTCGCCGTGACGCAGGCCGCAGCCAACGCCACGAAGCCGCGCCGCCGCTGGTGGGACGGGCCCAACTATCCCTGGTCGACGCACACCGAGGAGGAGTGGTCGCTCGGCGCGCACTGGCCGCAGTTGTGCGCCGCGTTGAGTGAGCAGGTGGCGGGCGAGGCCAACGCATTGCGACGCGAACTCAAGCGGCTGCATTCCGAAGGCGGAGTGCGCCCCGCGGAGCTGGCTGCCGCGGACACGCTTGCGCAATCGATTCGCCGCGCCGGCATCACGGTGCAGCAGATCGTGCGCCTTGCCGGGGGCACCGTGCAGCCCAAGGCGGAACTCGTGGACTTGCCGAAGATGGCGCGCCAGCTGGTGCAGGATCGCAAGGCGGTGCTGGCGAGGCGCCGCGCAGCGATCCGGCTGGAGGCGGAGCCTGCGGACGTCTATGTCGATGCCGCCGTCGCGCTCGAAGTCATGAACGCCGCGATGGATTGGGCCCTCGGTTTCAGCGACGAGGTGGAGGTATGCATCGAACCCGCGCAGGATGCCGGACCGGTCCGGCTTATCGTCAAGGGCGACCGCGCGGCGCCCGCACGTGGACACACGCGTCCATCGGCCGGCCGCGGCCGGCGGATGAACGACAACCTCCATTGGCTCCTCTTGCGGCAGCTCGCCGTGGTCACGCGGCTGAAGGTGTTCCGTCTTACCCAGGGCACCAGGGAGATCGCTTTCGTCGAATTCCCCAGGACATACGCGACCATGGACGGCGTTGCCACGGTGGAGTTGCTGCCCGGCGCCAGCTCGCAATCCCAATTGAACGACGCGCGCGTGTTGCTCATGATCCGCAACAAGATCCTGCGGCAGAAAGTGCTGCGCCTGCTGATGGCGAACGGCCTCCAGGTCAACATCGCCGACAGCATGGAGCAGGCCAGCCAGCTCTGCGCGAAGGACCGGCCCCGGGCCATCGTGTCGTGCCATGAATCGATCGGCCCGCAGTTCATTCGCGACGGCCTCGAGCTCGACAGCTCGCGCTGCGCGATGATCCAGGTGACGCCGGCGCGGCCCACGTTCCAGGCGAGCGGCTTTCACGGCCACGACTTCGTGCGCGTGGGCAAGGGCGATGTCGAGAAGGAATTGATCCCCGCGCTGCTCTTCGAGCTCGCGCAACAGGAGTAGCGACGGCGCCGGTCGCGCTCAGCTTTTCGCGCGCGGCTTCGCGGGCGAGACGCCCAGCACCGTCGTCACCAGTGCGTGCGGCTTGAGCGGCTTCGTGATGTGCGCATCGAATCCCGCTTCGAGCGCCCGCGCCTTGTCCTCGGGTCTCGCGAACGCCGTGAGGGCCACGGCAGGCAGGCGCTTGTACACGCCCACGGGCTGCGGCATCTCGCGAATCCTGCGGATCAGCTCATAGCCGTCCCGCCCGGGCAGGCCGATGTCGCTGATCAGCACGTCGGGCCACGATGCGCTCACGGCCGCGACCGCGGAATCGTAGTCGGCCGCGGTGCGGACCTTCGCTCCTCGGTCGGAGAGCACGACCGAGAGCATCTCCGCCGCGCCCGCATCGTCTTCCACCACCAGGATGTCGAGGTCCTGCAAAGGGTTGCCGAGGCCATCGCTCTCGTCCTCTTCGCTCGAGGCGGAAATGCGGAAGTCCTGCGCCGCGTCCGCTCCCGCGGGCGCGGCGACGGGGATATCCACGATCATCGTCGCGCCTTGCCCGGCGCCGGCGCTTCGCGCTTCCACCGTGCCGCCGTGCAGGTCCACCAGGTGCTTCACGATCGACAGGCCCAGTCCCAGGCCGCCGTGCGTGCGGTTGCCGGGCGAATCGCTCTGGGTGAATCGGTCGAAGAGCTGCGGCAGGAAGTCCGGCTTGATGCCGTGCCCGAAATCCTGCACGGACAGCTTGAGCCGGTCGCCTTCGCGCCGCAACGCGACGCGCACCGTGCCGCCTTTTTGCGAGAACTTGATGGCGTTGGTCATCAGGTTCCAGAAAATTTGCTGGTAGCGGCTCGGGTCGAGCCACGCGGGTTGAGTCGCCTGCTCGATATCCTGCTCCACGACGAGTTTCTTCTCGTCGATGGAGCCGCGCAGCGACGCGATGGCATTGCCGATCACTTCCGCGGGCGAGGCGGTCTCCGGCTCGAGCCTGAGCTTTCCCGAGTTGATGCGCGAGACGTCCAGGATGTCCGAGATGATGCGGGCCTGCGTCTTCACGTTGCGCTCGATCGCCTCCAGCCCCTTCACCTGGTCGGGCGTCGGGTTGCGCCGCATCAGGATCGCCACCCAGCCCACGATCGAATTGAGCGGCGTGCGCAACTCGTGCGAAAGCACGGCGATGAAATCGTCCTTCGTACGGCTGTGCTGCTCGGCCACCGTTCGGGCGGCCTGCTCTCGCTCCAGCACGTCGCGCCGGCGCTGCTCGAGGTCGTGGCGCTCCGACGCGTCGTTGGCGATGGCCACGCGCAAACCTTCATCGACGGGCGCGGAGATGCTCCAGTCGAGGTATACGTCGCGGCCGTCGGACGCCATCAGCGGGAATTCGCCGTGCCATGACGACACGTTGCCGGGCGCGACCAGCCTGGAGGCGCGGTCGGTCACGAGGCGGGCCCAATCGGGCGACGCGAGGTCGCCAAGCGACTTGCCGATCATGTCTTCGCGCGAGCGCCCCAGCAGACGCTGCATCGCCGGGTTCGCATCGGCGAAGCGGCCCTGCGCATCCAGCACGGCGATGCCGCTTTGCGCATGGTCGTGGATGGCGCGGTAGCGCTGCTCGCTGCGGCGCAACCGTTCTTCAGCTGTCCGCGCGCGGATCAACGCCTGCATGGTGGCCACCAGAACCGCGGGCTCGGCCGGATGCACGAGGTATGCGTCGGCGCCGGCGTTCAGGCCGGTGACCCGGTCCTCGTCGGCGACGTGCGTCGCGGACAGGTGCACCACCGGCAGGTGTTCGGTCGAGGGGCGGGCGCGGATGGCGCGGCACACGTCGAAGCCGTCTATGTCGGGAAGATGCACGTCGAGCACGACGCCGGAGACGCCTTCGCCGGATCGCTCGATGGCCTCCGTGCCGTTCGCAGCCTCGACGATCTGGAAACCGGCAGCCTTCAGCACGCGGCCCGTCGAGTAGCGGGTCGTTGCGTTGTCGTCGACCACCAGCAACGTGTGCAGGCTGCGGTCGATGGTGACGTTGATGACGTCGGTGTCTATCATTTCTGCGGCGTTGGGGCTACCTGGAGCGGAATGGTGACAGAAAAAACCGATCCCTTGCCCAGATCGCTTTTCAACTCCACCGAACCCCCGAGCAGCTCGGCGAGACGTTTGCTGAGGGATAGCCCGAGGCCCGTGCCCTTCAGGCGCCTTTGCAGCGACGAATCGACCTGCGAATAGTCTTCGAAAATGGTCCGGTGGAATTCGGGCGCGATGCCGATGCCGGTGTCGCTCACGCGGAACATGATGCTCTCGTTGTCCACCAGGTGCGTGGTCACCCGCACTTCGCCTTTTTGCGTGAACTTGAGCGCATTCGAGATGAAGTTGCGCAGGATCTGCGAGAGCTTCCGGTCGTCCGTGTACAGGCGCGCCATGCCTGGTTCGGGCTCCTCGAAAACGAGGTGCACGTCGGGATTCGTCAGCACCGGCTTGAACATGCCGCGCAGCGCGGAGAACAGGTCCACCATCTCGAACCACGCCGGGGAAATCTCCACCCGTCCGGCCTCCACCTTCGCGAGGTCGAGCAGGTCGTCGACCATCTCCGCGAACTCCACCGCGTTCTGCTGGATGAACTTGACCTGCTTTTCCTGCTCGCTCGTCAGCGGCCCATCCACCCGGTCCAGCAGAAGGCGCGCGATGCTGCGGATCGAGCCGATCGGGGTGCGGAACTCGTGGCTCATGTAGGCCAGGAAGCGGCTCTTGAGGTCTGTCGCCTGGCGCAACTGGTCGGCTTGCGCTTCCAGCTCGGCATAGAGCGCCAGGACGCCCCGGTTGGTTTCCTCCAGTTCCGAGCGCAATTCCATGAGGTCCTTGCGCGCGGCGGCCAATTCGGAGTCGGTGTCGCTCATCGCATCATTCCTTGCGCCGCATCACCACCACCGTGGCGTCGTCGCGGCCCCTGCAGTGATCGCGCAGGATGATCGCCGCCGCCAGCGTCGGGTCCCGCCCCAGCACCGGCATCAGCCGTGTGGCCGGCCAGCGGGACTCGATACCGTCGCTGTGGACCACCAGGAGCGCGTGCGGAGGCCATGCCGTCTGCGCCTCTTCGGGCCTGCGGATCTGCACGCCTGCCGTTCCGTGCTGGGTGAGTACCGAACGGTCCGATGCCCCGGAGACGATGCGTCCCATGACGTTACCCGCGCCGCACGAGCGGACGCTGCTCTCGCCCGTGTCCAGGCGCATCATGGTCACGGCCGCGCCGCGCGTGTGGCGCAGGTGCGCATGCGTGCGCTCCATCATTTGATCCAGCGCCCCCATCGGATCGACGCCGAACACCTCCAGCGCGGCAAGCGATGCTTCGGCGGCGTCCGGGCCGTGCCCGAGTCCATCGGCGACCATCAGGGCGCCACGCGTGCCGTTCAGGCCCGCGGCCCAGGAATCGCCGCAAACCGTTTCCCCCGGGGCCGCGATAGCGATTCCCGCGCATTCCACCGCATGTGCCTCGCGGCCTTGCAGCGGCGCTATGGTCCCGCGAACGCGCGCCACGATCACCGTGCCTTCGCCCATGGCCGAGTGGATGTCGAAATCCTGCGCGAGGCGCCGCACCGCGCCCAGGCCGGTGCCCGGCGTGCCGCCCGTGGAGAAGCCGTCGCCCATGCTGCGCGCGATGTCCGGGATGCCGGGGCCGTGATCGATGGAGATCATCTCCACCATGCCCGAGCCCGGCCGCGCGGCCAGCAGCAACTGCCCGTTCTTGGCGTAGCGCACCAGGTTGTTGCCCAATTCGTTGACGATGAGGGCCACGCGGCCGGCAGCCGTTTCATCCAGTTCCGCGGATTCGGACAGGCGCGCGGCATGGCGGCGTGCTTCGCCGACTCGCGTCGCGTCGTCCATCGGAAACGCGGTGTGCAACGCGCCGTGCACCAGCTCCACGGCGCTCATTTCCAGCGCGTGATCGTCACGCAAGTGCCTTCACCCGGCGCGGTGCGAATGTCGAATTCATTGACCAGGCGCTTGCTGCCCGGCAGCCCGAGGCCCATGCCGCCGCCCGAGGTCCAGCCGTCTTTCAAAGCAAGATTCAGGTCCGCGATGCCCTTGCCCTCGTCTTCGAAATAAAGGCGCAGGCCGCGCCTGATGCCCTCGTCCAGCAACTCCCAGCGCATCTGGCCGCCGCCGCCGTGTACCAGCGTGTTGCGCGACAGCTCGCTCGCCGCGGTGATCATCTTGGTCTGGTCGACCAGCGAGAATTTCAGGTGCTGCGTGAGCTGGCGCACCATCTGCCGGCTGGCGACGATGTTTTCCTCGTTGCGCAGGGGCAGCGTGCCCGTCGGCTCAACGGCGCCCAACGGTTTTCTCCCCGCGCGACTGCCGAAGCAGGTCCATGCCCTTTTCGACATTGAGCGCGGTTCGCACGCCCTGGAGCGACAAACCCAGTTCAACCAGAGTGATCGCGACTGCCGGCTGCATCCCGACGACCACGGTGGTGGCGTCCATGATGCGGGCGATGCCCGAAATGCTGGCAAGCATGCGGCCGACGAAGGAGTCCACGATCTCCAGCGCGGAGATGTCGATCAGCACGCCACCCGCGCCCGATTTGGAAATCTTGTTGGCGAGGTCGTCCTGCAAGGCCAGCGCGGTCTGGTCCTGCATGTCGACTTGAATGGTGACGAGCAGGAAACTGCCCATCTGGAGAATGGGGATGCGATACATGCGGGCGCCTTACTTCGCGCTGTCGTCGCGTGTGATCCGGTATCCGCCTTGTTGCAGCGCAAGCAGCAGCGCGTCGGCCAGGGTCGCCTTGGTGGCGATGCCCTGCAGGTCGATGCCCAGATGCACGATGGTCTGCGCGATCTGCGGACGGATGCCGCTGATGATGCAATCCGCGCCCATGAGGCGGATCGCGCTCACCGTCTTGAGCAGATGCTGCGCGACCAGCGTGTCCACCGTAGGCACACCCGTGATATCGATGATCGCCAGTTGCGAGCCGGTCTCCACGATGCGCTCGAGCAGGGCTTCCATGACCAGCTGCGTGCGCGCCGAATCCAGCGTGCCGATCATGGGAACGGCCAGGATGCCTTCCCACAACTTGATGACGGGCGTCGAGAGCTCGAGCAGCTCCTGCTGCTGCCGCTTGATCACGTCCTCGCGCGTCTGCTGGTAGGTGGTGACAGTCCACTGGGCCATCTTGTCCACCACCGCGGAGATCGCGGAAATCGTTTCGAACTGTTCCTTCGAATCCGAGCCGATCCGGTTCTGCATGGCGCCGAAGAGAGCGTTCTTCACCGACAGCACGAAGCCGCTGGTGTCGCCGGCGGTCTGGCCTTGCGCCACGCGCGAGCGGGAGAGGGCGGTGAGCGATTCGCGCAGCGGCGCCCACGCCGGCGCCTGGAACGAGCCCGATTCGCCGCCGGCCTTCAGGCCCGTGACGAGTGCCTTCAGGAGATCGTCGATCTCGCCCTGCATGGCCCGGCGTCCCGCATCCGTCGCGCCCACCCCCGAGTCCTGCAGCCACGAGGCGCTGATTCGAGGCCCGTCCTGGCCGATGAGGTTGAGGATGGCGTCGGCTTCTTTGGTCATGCTGGGGGCTCCGTGCTGCTGCTGGAATAGTCGTAGGCGCCGGAAAAAAGGCGCCGGACCATTCTAGGTTTGCAGTTGAGCTTCGCCTGTAGGACGGGGCCGACGCATGCGCCCTTGCAGGACTCAATAGGTCTTGTAGGGCAGGAATTTGCCCGACAGCACGACGTTGACGCGGTCACCCTTGGGATCGGCTTCGCGGGTGATGTCCATCGAAAAATCGATGGCGCTCATGATGCCGTCGCCGAATTCCTCGTGGATCAATTCCTTGATCGTCGCGCCGTACACGCTGACGATCTCGTACCAGCGGTAGATGAGCGGATCGGTCGGCACCGCCGTAGGCAGCGAGCCCTTGTAAGGCACGACTTTCAGCCACTTCTGCTCGTCCGCGGTCAGGCCGAAGATCTCGCCGAGGGCCGCGGCCTGTTCGGCATCGGCCGTCATCTGGCCCAGGCACAAGGCGGTCGTCCATTCCTTGGATCGGCCGAGCTTCCCGGCGACGGATTGCCAGGTGATGCCGCTCGAGACCTTGGCGGCGATGATTTTTTCGGTGACGTCGTTGCGGTTCATGCTGTTGCTCCTTCGGTGAAACCAGGTGGGAGCAACGATGCAAGGGCTGTGCCCGCGACCGGGCCGTCGCTTATCAGGACTTCGGCAGCCTGGCCACGATGGCCTTCCAGTGCTTCGCCTCCACCGGCGTGATCGAAAGCCGGTTGCCTTTCTTGAGCACCACCATGTCGGCGAGTTCGGGACGGCCGCGAAGCTCGGGCAGGGTGACGTTCGGGATCTTCTTCAAGACCTGCACATCGACGAGCTGCCAGCGCGGCTCTTCCTTCTTCGCTGTCGCATCGTAGTACTTGGACTTCTTCTCGAACTGCGTCGGGTCCGGGTAAGGGGTCGAAGCCACGCGCCCGATGCCGACGATGCCGGGTTCCGCGCAGCTGGAGTGATAAAAGAAAACGCCGTCATCCACGCGCATCAGGTCGCGCATGTAATTGCGTGCCTGGTAGTTGCGCACACCGGTCCATGCGACCGTGGATTTGGGCGCCGCGAGCGCATCGTCCACCGAAACCTCTTCGGGCTCGGACTTCATCAGCCAGTAATTTTTTGCCATGGCGCGGATTATGAAGTCAGCACCCGGGCATGCTCACTGCCCTTCGAGCACCCGCAACTTGCGGCGCAGCACGGCGACTTCCTCCATCAGGTCCGCCGCCAGCGCGGCCAGCTGCGGATCGGCCTCGAAGTCCGACT
>JAZKIF010000084.1:0-27255 GCA_040385005.1 Pseudomonadota bacterium | reverse complement strand
GTCGTGCTGGCGAAGCGCCACTCGCCGCTGTCCATGTCGACTTGCAGCACGCCGGCCTCGACATGCTCATGCACCCACGTGATGCCCACGCCGCACGCGCGCGCGAGCTCTTCATCGGTGAACGCCGCTTCACCCATCACTTCGCAAATATGGATCTCGTTCGCCATCTTCATGCTCCTTCGGCGCGGCGCGCATCGTAACCCGGGAATGCCTGCGAGAGGGCCGCGTACGCATCCATCTGCGCTTGCGTGACGGCGGGCGGCAGGGCGATGTCGAGCTCAAGGTAGAGGTCGCCCGGCTCGTTGCCCGGAATGCCGCGCCCTTTCAGGCGCAGCTTGCGGCCGCGCCTCCAGCCCGCGGGCACGGTCACTTCCGCCTCGCCCGTGGGTGTGTCGATCACCACGGCGCCGCCCAGCGCCGCTTCCCACGGCGCGAGCGACACGCGCTGGTAGACGTCGCGGCCCTCGGCACGCCGGCGCGCGTCCGGCCGGAATGCCACTTCGAGCAAGAGGTCGCCGGACGGCCCGCCGGCGTAGCCCGGCTCGCCGCGGCCCGCGAGGCGGATGTGCTGGCCTTCGCGAACGCCCTTGGGAATCTTGACCTGCAAATGCTGGTCTTCGGTGACGACGTGCCCGGTCTCGTCGATGCGCGGCCGGCGCAGCGAGATCGTGCGCTCCGCCCCGTTGTAGGAGTCGAGCAGGTCGAGTTCGATCTTCGCGTGATGGTCTTCGCCGCGCGCGGAAGCACGGCCAGCGGCATGCGGCTGCGCGCGATGCGCGCGCGCCGTGCGGCCGAACAACTCCTCGAAGAAATCGCTGAACTGCCCGCCTTCGCCGCCGCCGCCGCCCGTGAACTCGAAGCCGGCGTCCCAGTTGGGAGGAGGGTGGAAGTCCCGACCCGCGTGCGCCTGAGGCTGCGCGCCGAGCTCGTCGTAGGCGGCGCGCTTCTCCGGATCGGAGAGCACCGCGTTCGCCTCGTTCACTTCGGACATTCGAGCCGCCGCATCGGCTTCCTTGCTCACGTCGGGATGGAACTTGCGGGCGAGCTTGCGGTAAGCCTTCTTGATGTCCGCCTCGGTGGCGGACTTCTCCACGCCCAACACCTTGTAGTAATCCTTGAACTCCATGCATGAACTCCGTGGGCACAATTGCGCGATGCGATCACTCTACTCCGCGAGCCGCCGCCGTTTCGTGCAGGCAATGCTGGCCGCGCCAACTTTTGCTGCTCTTCCATTGCGCGGTTTCGCCCAGGCAGCTCCTCCATTCGCGCCGGCCGATCTCGCGCACGCCGCCGCATTGCGCGACCAGGCGCTGCGCAGCAACCTCGCGTTCAACCTGATGGCTTCCCTGGTGAGCGAAGTGGGGCCTCGTGCCGCGGGTTCCGCCGGCGATGCGAAGGCCGTGCAGTGGGCGCTGGCGCGCCTCGGACAGCTCGGCTTTTCGAACGTGCGCGCCGAGCCGGTATCGCTGCTGGCCTGGCAACGCGGCGCGACGGCGGCGCGCATCGTTTCACCGGCGGCGCGCGACCTCATTGCGACAGGCCTCGGCAACACCGTCGGCACGCCGGAAGGCGGCATCGAAGCAGAGATTGCCTATTACCCGGACTACGCGGCCCTGCTGGGCGACCAGACACAGCGCGCACGCGGCCGCATTGTCTTCATCGACCAGAAGCTCGAGCGCGTGCGAGATACGAGCAGCTACGGAAACGCGATCCTCGGCCGGGTGCGCGGTGCGATCGAGGCGGCGCGCCGCGGCGCATTGGCCGTCGCGATCCGGTCGCTCGGCACGGACACGGACCGCATCGCGCACACCGGTTCGATGCGCTACGACCCGGCGGTGGCGAAGGTCCCCGCGATCGCCGTCTCCACCACCGATGCGGACTGGATTCGTGAGCGCGCGGCGCGTGGCGAGCAGCTTCGCCTGCGGATCCTCATGGCGCCCGCCGCGCACGTCCCGGCGTTGTCGAACAACGTCATCGGCGAGCTGCCCGGCACCGATCTCGCCGGCGAAATCGTGTTGATCGGCGCGCATCTCGACTCCTGGGACATCGCGCCCGGCGCGCAGGACGACGCGGCCGGAGTCGGCATCGCGATCGCCGCGGCGAAGTCGATCGTGGAAGGCGGACGCAAGCCCCGCCGCACGATCCGCGTCGTACTGTTCGCGAACGAGGAGAACGGCTTCGACGGCGCCAAGGCTTATGCCGCGAAGTACAAGGACGTGGCGCACCAGTTGATCGGCGAAAGCGACCTGGGTGCGGGGCGCATCTGGCGAATGCGCAGCATGGTCAACGTGGCGGCGCTGCCCGCCGTGGCGGCAATGGCCCAGGTGCTGCAACCCCTGGGCATCGCGCAGGAAGGAAACGACGCGTCACCCGAGCCCGACGCGTCCGTCCTCATGGAAACCAACAACTGGCCGGCGCTGGAGCTCTCGCAGGACGCGACCAAATATTTCGACATCCACCACACCGTCAACGACACGGTGGACCGCGTGGACCCCGCCACGATGCCGCAGAACGCGGCGGCCTGGTCGGCGATGTTGTGGCTCGCCGCGCAGAAAGAGGGCGGCTTCGGCCCGATCACGCTCGCCAGCGGTTCATGACCTGAAAAAGGAAACGGGCCCGAAGGCCCGTCATTCACTCGCACAAGTCAGTCGCCTTGACTCAGCGGCCGTCCTTGTCGGCGTCGCCCGGAATGGCACGTTCCACGCGATGCCAGGCTGCGCGTGAGGCGTCCTTCGCTTCTTCCCACTGCAGGCGCGACTTGCCCTTGTTGCGCTCGAATTCGCTGCGCAGGCTGGGCTCCTGGGAATCGAACGTCTCGCCGGATGCGCGGGCGCGCTCCCAACCGGTGTAGCCCGCGCGGTAAGCGGGGGCGTAGTCGTCGTACGTGTAGTCCTTCTTGTAGCCGGGCGTCTTCGTGTAGTTGTCGCGCCAGTACGTGTCCTCGGCCGTGGGGTTCACGCCTTCGGCCGCACCCTTGCCCGCGAGTCCGCCGGCAATCGCGCCAACTGCGCCGCCGACAACAGCGCCCACAGGGCCGGCTACCGAACCGATGGCCGCACCTGCGGCCGCGCCGCCCGCTGCCCCGACGCCCGTGCCCACGGGATGCGCGCCGGGCGCGCCGGTGATCGGGTCTGCATTCTTGGGATTCTTGTCTGACATGTGTGTATCTCCTTCGGTCGTTGGGGGGAAGAGCGCGGCGGACTCACCACCGCAGGCTCAGGCACCAGCGTGACTGTCGAGAATGATCCGGTTTGTCGGACGGGGCGCAACCGCCGAGTCGGATGGCGTCGCGTGTCGCTTCGCTCAGGCTTGCGTCGAACTGAGCCATTCGATGGCTTCGCGTTCGTTGGTGAAAACGGTGAGGTTCACGCCCGCGCGCTGGGCGGTCTTTTCGCTGGCACGGGTCACGCGATCTGCCGGGACGACCGAAGCAACCTTGCGCAGGTGCGCCAGGCTGCGCGCGACCGCTTCGCCGATCGCATAGTGCTCGGTGAACGAAGTGAGCGACCGGACGCTGCGCATGTCCACCAGCAGGTGCCGCGTGGGCCACGCCTCGGATTCGCTGCCCAAGGTCTGGACGAACGAAAGAAACGCGTTCAGGTCCGGCGCCGCGGCGTCCACGCGGACAACCGAGTACCCGGCGCGATGCTCAACCGTGAAGGCGATGCTCATGCGCGAGCATGGCTAGCGTTTGACCGAGATCAGCTCGACTTCGAAGATCAGCGTGGCGTTCGGCGGAATCACACCGCCCGCACCACGCTCGCCGTAGGCGATGGCCGGCGGGCAGGTGAGGCGCGCCTTGCCGCCCGGTTTCATCATCTGCACGCCTTCGGTCCAGCACTTGATCACGCGGTTCAACGGAAACTCCGTCGGCTCGCCGCGCGAGTAAGAGCTGTCGAACTCCTTCCCGTCGGGCAGGGTGCCGCGGTAGTGCACCTTCACCACGTCGGTGGCCGCGGGCGAGGCGCCCGAGCCTTCCTTGAGCGACTGGTAGACGAGGCCGGAGGCGGTCTTCACGGGCGCGGGCTGCTGCGCGAAAGATGCGCAGGCGACGAGGGAGAGCGCGGCCGCGCAAATGGTGCGCACGGGGAATCGAATCGGTAGTTGCATTGAATATCTCCTTTAATTTTTTCAGCCGGCCAGGCCCACGAATACGTTCTGCACATCGTCGTGCGCATCGATCGCAGCGAGGAACGACTCCACTTCCTCCAGCGCCGCGGGGCTGAGGTTCGCGGGATCGACGGGGTTCTTCGGGCGGTAGCCGAGCTTGGCGGAGAGCACCGTGAAGCCCTGCGCGGGCAGGGCGCGGCTCACCAGATCGAGATCGGTCGCGTCGGTGATGAAAAGCGTCGTGCCTTCGCCTTCGCCCGCTTCAAAATCCTGCGCGCCGGCTTCGATGGCCGCGACTTCCGCATCGGCATCCGGCTTCGCGGGCTCCGCTTCGATCAGGCCGACGTGGTCGAAATCCCACGACACCGAACCGGACGTGCCGAGCTGCCCCTTGCGGAACAGAACGCGCATCTCGGGCGCGGTGCGGTTGACGTTGTCGGTGAGGCACTCGACCATCACCGCCACCTGGTGAGGCGCGAAGCCTTCATAGATGACGTGCTCGAAGTTCACGACCTCGCCGGTCAGGCCCGCGCCTTTCTTGATCGCCCGGTCCAGCGTGTCCTTCGGCATCGACACCTTGCGCGCCTGCTCGACCACGAGCCGAAGCCGCGAGTTGCTCGCCGGGTCCGCGCCGCTGCGCGCGGCGACCATGATGTCCTTGGCCAGCCGGCCGAAGAGCTTGCCCCTGGCGTCGGCTGCCTGTGCCTTGCCTTTCGCTTTCCACTGCGCGCCCATGTTGGATTCCTGTCTCGTCTGAACAATCTCCGAGTTTCTCAGAATCCGGGGATGACACGTTTGCCGGGGATGGGCAGAATCGCCGCATGTCCGATGTACGCATACCAACACAGCGCGTCCAGCGCTTCCTCTCCGCCGCCTTCGAAAAGCTGGGGCTCCCGCCGGAAGACTGCGCGACGGTCGCCGACCTGATGACCCAGGCGGAGGTGCAGGGCTCCGACGGCCACGGCGTCATCCGCCTCATCCCCTATGCGCGGCGCATCCGGGCCGGCGGCATGAACCTGCGGCCGAACATCCGGGTCGTGAAGGAGAAGGCCGCGATGGCCCTCATCGACGGCGACAACGGAATGGGCCATCTCGTGATGCAGCGCGCGGCGCGGATCGCGATCGAGAAGGCGAAGACGTGCGGCATCGCCTGGGTAGGAGCGCGGCTGTCGAATCACGCGGGGCCGGCGTCGCTCTACGCGCGCATGGTGATGGAGCAGGACATGATCGGCATGTACTACGCCGTGGGCAACGCCAATCACCTGCCGCCGTGGGGCGGCCTGGACATGCTGCTCTCCACCAACCCCATCGCGGTGGCCGTGCCGGCGGGTGAAGAGCCGCCCATCGTGCTCGACATGGCGACGACGGTCGCCGCGTACGGCAAGGTGAAGGCCAAGGCGCAGCGTGGCGAGCAAATGCCCGAAGGCTGGATGATCGATCGCAGCGGCAAACCGCTCACGGACCCGAAGCGCGCGGACGAGGGCTTCCTCATGCCTATCGGCGGGTACAAGGGCTACGGCCTCGCGCTCGTCGTCGGTATCCTGGCCGGTACGCTGAACGGCGCGGCCATGGGCAGCGAGACCATCGACTTCAACAAGGACGACGTCACGGTCACCAACACCGGCCAGGCGATCATCGCGATCGACCCCGATGCGTTCGGCGAGATCGGCGAGTTCAAGGCGCGTGTGGACAAGCTGATCCGCGAGTTGCGCGCCAGCGAGCGCATGCCGGGCGTGGACCGCATCTGGCTGCCGGGCGAGCAGAGCCATGAGAAGCGCATCGCGAACGAACGCGATGGGTTGGCGCTGCCGCCCTCGCTGCTCACGCAATTGGACAAACTCGCCCAGGACTTGGGGCTTGCAAGAATTCAGGAGACAACATGAAATACACGGCGATCTTTTTCTCGACCCTTCTCGCGGCAGGCCTTGCACACGCCCAGGCCTGGCCCACGAAACCCATCCGCCTCATCGTCCCGCTCGCGGCCGGCAGCGCCGTGGATGCCGCCGCCCGCATCGTCGCGGACAAGATATCCCGCAACATCGGGCAGAACATCGTCGTCGAGAACCAGCCCGGCGCGGCGGGCCTGATCGGCGCGGGCACGGTGGCGAAGGCGGCGCCGGACGGCTACACCTTCGGCGGCTTCAACGACAGCATCATGACCATGGTGCCGAATCTCACGGCGAAGATGCCATGGGACATCGTGAAGGACTTCGAGCCCGTCTCCCTCGTCGCCACGGTCGAGTGGGGCCTGGTGGTGCCCAGCGATTCACCAGTGAAGAATGCCGGCGACCTGATCGCCGCTGCAAAGAAGGCGCCGGGCAAGATCAACTACGGATCGGGCGGCAACGGCAGCCCGCAGCACATCGCGATGGCGCTCTTCGCGTCGCAGTCCGGCGTGCAGATGACGCACGTGCCCTACAAGGGTGCGACGCAGGCGGCGATGGGCGTGGGCGGCAAGGAAGTCGATGCGGCGTTCCAGGGCATCGCGACCGTCACGTCCCTCATCAAGGCGGGCAAGGTGCGGCTGGTTGGCGTAACGACGCCCAAGCGCATGCCGCAATTCCCCGACGCGCCCACCGTGAGCGATTCGGGCCTGCCGGGATTCGAATTCAACTCCTGGTTCGCGATGATGGCGCCCGCCGGCACGCCCAAGGCCATCGTCCACCGGATGGCGGATGAAGTGAAGAAGGCGCTCGAAGATGCGGATGTGCGCGAGAAGTTGAACGCGCAGGGTCTGACGCCGAAGGGCACCACGCCGGAAGAACTGGGCACCGCGACCAAAGCACAGCTGGCGAAGTACGGCGAGTTGATCCGCAAGAACGGCATCACCGCCGAGTAGATGCGCAGCCGTTAGCCCAAACCTGCCGGCGCCGTTGCCGGAAGCCGCGCGGTGAATCGCGTGCCGTGCTCCGCGGTGGACGTCACCTCCAGCGTCCCGCCATGCGCACGCACGATCTGCGAGCAGATGTGCAAGCCGAGGCCGAGGCCGCCGCCGGGTTTGCTTTCAGGCGGCCGCCAATACGGCTCGAAGATTTTCGCGAGGCTGCCCGCGAGGATCGGCTCACCGCCATTGATCACTTCGAGGCAGAGCCATTCGTTGTCGAGCTGCGCGCGCGCCAGCACCGGCTGGTCCGCCGCGCCATACGTCAGCGCGTTGCCCAGCAGGTTGGAGAAGAGTTGCTGCACGCGGCCCAGGTCGCATGCGATGGCGCCTTCGATGCGCAAGTCCTCGTCGATCACGCGGTCGGTATGCGAGTCCCGCAATTCGGAGATCACGTCGCGCAGGCTCGCCTGCAGGTCGTCGATGCGTTCGATGCGCAGCTGCATGCCCGAGCCCATGCGGCCTCGCGCGAAATCCAGTACGTCGTTGATGAGCAGCGACATGCGCTTCGTGCTCGCGCGCAGGCGCCGGCCCAGGCGCGACACATTCTCCTCATGATTGCGCACCAGCACCTCGCCGATCGCGCCGACCGATGCGAGCGGGTTGCGCAGGTCGTGTCCGAGCACGGCGATGAATTGCTCGCGCAACTCGCCGGTGGCACGCGCGTCGAGCAGCGCGATCTCGGTTTCCTCCTGCCGGCGTTCCAGCGCGAGCTGGCGCCCGATCAGCTCGGCGAAGCTCTCGAACATCGCCACGGATTTGGGGTTGGTGACCTGTGCCGGCGCGGGGTCGATCGCGCACAGGTTGCCGAAGTACTGGCCGTCCGGCAGCACGATCGGGACAGAGATGTAGCTCTCGATGCCGTAGATCTTCGGCGTGTGGTGGCTCGCGTAGACCGGGTCCTTGCTTGCGTGGTCGATGACGACCGGCGCGCGTGCGGCGCGTGCTTCCTTGCACAGCGTCGTGTGGATGTCGAGCTGGCCGCCGGGCGCGAGGCCGAACGCGATGCGGTCCTCGACCGCGCATGCCGTCCACGTGCCGTCGGTGACGCGCGCGACGGCCGCGAACCGCATGCCGGTGTTGTCGCACACGATACGCAGGAGCGAGGGAACGGAGCTGATCCTCGCGACGGCCGCGATGTCGTGCGCGATGGCTTCGGGGCTGTCATCCACGGCGGAGGGTTTCCAGAAAAATCATTGCCGCCCATTACAACAGGCGAAACAGGCGACGCCACGGGTTTACTGCGAGGCCCTACATCGGATGAAGCGGGAAGGGGATTTATTCCGTGGCTCAGCCATTTGCCGTGAGGACGAGCCGCGAGTCTTCAAGGTAAAAGTGGATTCTTAACTTTTACCTTGAAGATCGATCTTCAAGGTAAATTGTGAAGATTGCAGTTTTACCTTGAAGACCCGTCTTGACCGCATTCCATGAACTCAACGAGCAGCAGAAGCGCCAGCTGATTGACGCCGAGATGCTGTTCAACGCCCTCGAAAAGGCGGAAGCCGAGGCGCTTCGCCATCGCGGCTCGATGTTCTGGCGCGAGCAGGATGGCGGCCGCTATCTCATCTCGCTCTCGCCACATTCGAAGCAGCGCTGCCTGGGCCCGGAATCGCCCGCCAACGAGCTGAAGTACGAACGGTTCACGGGATGCCGACCTGTTGTTCAACACGGAAAGCAGGGCGGACTTCCTGCAGGTGATGGAAGACCGCAAAATCTCCTTCCTCGGCATCCTGCAGAAAGCCGACAAGACCTTCGAGCGCGACGACATGGAAAAGCACACCGCGCGCAATGCGTCGGGTTTCGGGATCGACCTGATCCGGCGGTACCCGCCCGATCCCGAGGACAAGAAGGAGCACCCGTTGCGCCTGACCCCCGATGAGGACGACCTGTGGCCGGTGCGCGCATCGATGGGGCAGAAGTTGTTGTCCGTGCCGCGCTTCAACCAGGTGGTGATCGGTGTCAACGGCGGCATGGCGCGCATGCGCACCGTGCACCCGCTTCACTTCGCGCGCATCAAGCGGCAACTGGCCAGGGATACGCAGCGGGATCCGCGCAAGAAGTCCAAGGATCTCGCTCAGGCGAGCATGGTGCAGGCCTTGGTCCAGCAGTACCTCCCGCACCTTGCGGCGGCAGCATGAGCCCCGGTGCGGGACCCGTCACCCATCGCGCCCGGCTAGACCAGCCCCAACTCGGCGTCCGTCGCGCTGCGCTCCCACTTGTCCTTCGGCGGCCAGGGCCGCTGCTTCCAGTCGGGCGCGAAGGCGAAAGACGATCTGGTGCGACCGGGCAGCAACGCTCCGTTGCCCGCGCCTTTGGCGTAGTCGTAGTACAGCGTGACGATCTCGCGCTCGCTCACCTGTTGCGCGGCCGGGTGCGCGCGGCAGGCTTCGACCCACTCGCGCACGCGCGCGAATTTCGCGTCACCCAGCGGCAGCTCAAAGCCTTCGTAGTACTCCAGGAACCAGAACCGCATGAACATGGGTGTGAACACCGTCTCCGCCCAGCCGAACTCGTCGAACAGGAACGGGCCGCCCGTCGAATGTTGCAGCAGGAAGTCATCGAAGCGCTCGTAGAGTTTCAGCAGGTTCGCGCGCATCGCGTCCCGGCGCGCCGGATCCTGGTTCATCACGAAGCCGTAGCCCGCATTGACAAATTCGCCCTCGGAGCGGCACAGCATGTTCTCCACGGCGCGGCGATAGGGATCGCGCTGCGCCACGGGACGCTCCGGCAAGGCCGCGTCCAGGTATTCGAGCAGCACCATGCTTTCCTTCAGCACGCGGCCGTCTGCGAGCTCCATGATCGGCAGGGCCGTCGTGCCGCGCGACTTGCGCAGCAGCTCCTCCGAGCGCGGCTGGGTGATGTCCACGACCTGGAAGTCGACCTGGTCGCGCGCGCCCTTGAGCGCGAGCAGGATCTCGAGGCGTTGGCTGAAAGGGCAGACGGGGATGTGGAAGACGGTGGCCTGGGTCATCCGCGCAGTCTAGCCGTCCCTCGCCCCGCGTGATCCCTCAGACGCCCAGGTACCGGTGCAATATCTCCGGCCGCCCGCGCAACTCCCGCGCCGGCCCTTCATGCACGATGTGCCCGTTGTTGATGATGTAGACGCGCTGGGCCAGCGCCAGCGTCGCCGCCAGGTTCTGCTCGACCAGCACGATGGTCTGGCCGGCCGCGGCGAGGTCGCGGCAAGCTTGCATCAGGTCCTGCACGATCACCGGCGCGAGGCCCTCGAAGGGTTCGTCCAGCAGGATGATCCTGGGGTCGCGGATGAGGGCGCGCGCGATGGCCAGCATCTGTTGCTCGCCGCCGGAAAGGTCCGTGCCCTGGCTGCCGCGCCGCTGCTTCAGGCGCGGGAACATCTCGTAGATGCGGTCCAGCGGCCAGCGCGTCGGCGCCGTGAGGCCGGCGAGGACGAGGTTTTCTTCCACGTCGAGGCTGCCGAAGATGCGCCGCTCTTCGTGAACCAGTTGAATGCCGGCCCGCGCGATGACGTGGCTCTTGCGACCGGCCAGCTCCTCGCCGTCCAGCTTCACCGAGCCGGTCTTCGGCGTCACCACGCCCATCAGGCTCTTGAGCGTGGTGCTCTTGCCCGCGCCGTTGCGCCCGAGCAGCGCGACGACTTCATTCTTCTCCACGCGCATGCCCACGTCGAAGAGGATGTGCGAATCCCCGTAGTAGCTGTTCAGCCCCTTCACCTCGAGCAGGCTCATGGCGCCTCCACCTCGTGCACGCCGCCCAGGTATGCTTCCTGCACCAGCGCGTTGCCCTTGATCTCGGCGGGCGTGCCTTCGACAAGCACGCGGCCTTCCTGCAGCACGGTGATGCGTCCCGCGAGCTCGAAGAGTGCGTCCATGTCGTGGTCGATCACGATCATCGTGCGGCCTTGCGCGATGGACTTGAGCAGCTTCACCGTCTCTGCGCGTTCGCGCGGACTCATGCCGGCCAGCGGCTCGTCCAGCAGCAGAAGGGTGGGCGACGATGCGAGCGCCAGACCCACTTCGAGCCGGCGCTTCTCGCCGTAGGCCAGTTGCGACACCGGTGCATCGGCGCGCGCGGTGAGGTTCACGAGCGCGAGCGTGTGGTCCACCTGCTCGCGCAGGCCGCGGATGCCGGACAGGCTGCGCAGCAGGTCGAGCCGGAACTTTCCGCGCAGCTCGGCGAGCGCCGCGATGGTCACGTTGTCCCGAACGGTGAGCCGGTTGAACAGCTGGTTCACCTGGTAGCTTTTGGTGAGCCCGAGCTGGCAGACCTCGGTGACGTTCCTGCCCGTGATGTCGTGGCCCTCGAACATGATGGTGCCGGAGGAGGGCTGCACCTCGCAGGTGAGCATCTTGAAGAACGTGGATTTCCCCGCGCCGTTCGGGCCGATGATGCCGCGCAGTTCGCCGGCGTTCACCGTGAAGTCGATCTCCGAATTGGCGACGACGCCGCCGTACCGTTTGCTCAGGCCCCGGGCCTGGAGGATGGGCTCGCCGGTCGCGCTCGGCGCGTGGCGGCCGGGCATCGGCTGCGCCGGCGGTGGCGTCACCGATGAACTCTGGATGGATGGCGGCAACGAGTCGGGCGGCGCTTCGTCGGCTTCGGGTTGCACGCTCGCCCTGCCCGTGACCCAGCGGAACAAGTCCGCGACGCCGCCGATGATGCCTTGCCGCAGGAAGCACACGAGCGCGACGAAGATCAGGCCCAGCACGAGTTTCCACGCCGCGCCCAGGCCGAGTGTCGCCTGCAGGAAATCCTGCAGGAACAGCCACACGGCGGCGCCCACCAGCGGACCGAAGAGCGTGCCGCGCCCGCCGATGGCAGTCTGCATGATCAGCTGTCCCGAGGTCTCGAACATGAACGCGTCCGGCGGCATGAAGCCCTGCAGCACGCCGAGCAGGCCGCCGGCCAGGCCCGCATACGCCGCGGCGATCACGAACGCCGTGATCTTGTACGCCCGCACGTCGTGGCCCACGGCGACGGCACGCAGCGGGTTCTCGCGGATGGCGGTGAAGATCGCGCCGACAGGCGACCGCACGATGCGCAGCGCGATGACGATGCCGGTGAAATAGCAGAACGCCAGGAAAGGGTAGAGCGACCAGCCCGATGTGAAATCCAGCGTCGTGAAGCCGAGCGGAATGCTGGGCGTCGGGACGCCGGGCAGGCCGTTCTCGCCGCCGGTCCACTCCGATAACGGGTTGAATTCGACGAAGAAGAAGATCTCCGCAATCGCCACCGTGATCATCGCGAAGTAGATGCCCGTGCGTCGCAGCGCGAGCATGCCGATCAGCCAGCCGACCACGGCCGCGACGACCATGCCGATGAGGAGCGCGGGCAGCACGTACGGAAACCCGGCACGCGTCAGCAGGTAAGCCGCGACGAAACCACCCGTGCCATAGAACGCGGATTGGCCGAACGACAGCAGGCCGGTATAGCCGAACAGGATGTCGAAGCCGATCCCGAACAACCCCCAGACCAGGATTCGGTTGACGGTGTTGGGCGCTGCGTCGAGATAGGGGAGAACGAAGGGGATCGCGATCAGCACGATGGCCGTGAGCGCTTCGATGAGGAACTTGCGTTGCTTGAACATCGGCGGACGGCCTTCACTCGCGGCCGCGCGTGCCGAGCAGCCCGTGAGGGCGCACCAGCAGCACCAGCGTCATCGCGGCGAACAGCATCACATACGCATAACCCGGATTGACCATCGACGTGAGGCTGATGATCTCGCCCGCGATCAGCCCGCCGATGATGGCGCCGGGGAACGAGCCCACGCCGCCGATCACCACGACCACGAAAGTCTGCACGAGGATGGCCTCGCCCATGTCGGGGGTGAGGGAGACGACGGGCGCGTTCACGATGCCCGCGAAGCCCGCCGCCATCGCGCCGATGCCGAACACCACCATGAAGACGCGGTACACGTCGATGCCGAGCGAATCGACCATCACCGGGTCCTCGATGCCCGCGCGCACGATCATGCCCAGCCGCGTGCGGTACAGCACGATGTAGAGCGCGAGCAAGGCGAGGGCGACGATGCCCACCAGCGCGAGCCGGTACGTCGGGTAGAACATCACGCCGAGATTCGTGATGCCGGACAGCATCGAAGGACCCGGCACCGTCTTGGACAGGCTGGAGAAGAAGTACCGGATGATCTCGACGAAGCAGATCGACAGCCCGAACGTCACGAGGAGCTGATCCTCATGCGGCCGGCCATAGAAGTGCCGGATGATCAGCCGCTCCATCAGCACGCCCACCAGCAGCAGGAAGAGCGTGCCGCCCAGCACGGCGAGCACGAACGAGCCGGTGGCCTGATAAGCCATGTAGCCCGCGTAGCCGCCCATCATGAACATCGCGCCATGCGCCAGGTTCAGCACGCCCAGCGTGCCGTAGATGATCGTCAGGCCCGAGCTGATGAGCGCCAGCAGCGCCCCCAGCACGATTCCGTTGAAAAGCTGCGAAAGGAAGTTGGACCAGGTGATCATCCCGCGGGCGGACGCTTCAGGTGTAGGAGCCGAGGTTGCAGCCGAACGCGTCGGGCTTTTGCATCAGGCCGGCGCCCGGGATGATTTCCACCACCTCCCAGAAGTCTTCCTTGTTGCGCATCTCGCTGGGCTTCTTTCCCTTGACGATGGCGACGGGACGCACCAGCTGGTGGTCGGCGGCGCGCCAGCTCACTTCGCCGGTGAGCGACTGGAGCTTGCGCGGCGACTCGTACGACTTGATCACGTCTGGCGGGTAGAAGGTGCCGGCGTTCTCCACGGCCTCGGCCCAGAGCGCGAACTCCATGTAGGCGTTCTCCGCGCCCCACTCGGGCTTGTAGCCGTACTTCTTCTCGAACTCCTGCACGAACTGCCTGGCCAGCGGGTACTTGTCCTCCATCGTCCACCAGAACTCGGTGGCGGCGTAGACGCCCTCGGTCACCTCGGCGCCGACCTCGCGCGCCAGGAAGGGGATCTGGTAGGGAATCACCAGCTTCATCTTCGGCAACAGGCCGAACTGCTTGGCCTGCTGCGTGGACAGAACAGCGTCGTGGCCCCAGTTCACGTTGATCAGGAACTCGGCGCCGGAGTTCGCGACGTTGGTGATGTAGGAGCTGAAGTCGGGCGCGCCCAGCGGCGAGACCTGGTTGGTCACCATCTGCCAGCCGCCGTTCTTGATCAGGTATTCGCTGACCGACTTGGTGACGGTGTGGCCGTACGTGTAGTCCGGCGTCATGAACGCCATCTTCTTGTTCTTGCCGTAGGCCTTGACCAGCGCCGGGCCGATGGCGTTGGCGGCGGTCTCACCGTAGAAGTTCTGGCGAACGCCGTAGCGCACGCAGTCCTTGCCGGTGGTGTCGTTCGAGCCGGAAATGCCGCACAGGAACAGCACCTTCTCGCGCTGCGCCAGCTTGTTCAGGGCCACGGCCACGGCGCTGGAGGTTCCGCCGGTGATGGCGATGGCCTTGTTCTCGGTGATGAAGCGCTGCTGCGCCTGCACCGCATCGTTCGGCTTGGCCGCGGAGTCCGCAACCCCGAACTTGACCTGCTTGCCCAGCACGCCTTTGGTGGTCTTGGGCGAGATCGCCTTGAGGAGCGGATGGCCCGAGTTGATGTGCTCGACCGCGAGCTGGTAGCCCTTGAGCTCGTCCTCGCCCTGGGCTGCGTACGTGCCGGTGCGGGGCACCGAGATGCCGATGAAGACCGAGTCGCCGGTGGTGCCGGCCGGCCAGGTGCCGATGGGCTTCTGGTCCGCGGCATGCGCCGGCAGGACGAAGCCCGCCGGGAGCGCGAAGCTGCCGGCGATGGCGGCGCCGGTGCGGAGAAATTCGCGGCGTTGCGTGCCGGACGGGGACCTTGAACTGGGCATGTTGCCTCCTGGAGTGGAAACCGGACGGGTCGAAAGCTGGATATATCGCGGCGCGATATGTATAAACTCTATCGCGGCGCGATACGTTTCATCATTGGAGATAACCCCTAAGCGCCGCCGCGCCACAATCGGGCAGGCGCACGCACAAGCGGGCAGGAGGACAAACGGGTGAAGCTGAAGCAGGCGGAGAAGAAGTTCAAGTTGACGACACCCGACTACGCGCGGCTCGCGGAGTTCCGCTTTGCGCTGCGCAGCTTCCTGCGCTTCAGCGAGTCCGCGGCCGAAGAGGTGGGACTCACCTCGCAGCACTACCAGGCGATGCTCATCCTGCGGGCCTCCGCGGAAGGGCCGATCGTGACGATCGCCGACCTGGCGCAGCAGCTGCTTCTCAAGCACAACAGCGCCGTGGGGCTGGTTGACCGGCTGGAAAACGAAGGCCTGATGGAGCGCGTGCGTTCGGAGACGGATCGCCGCAAGGTGGAGTTGCGCCTCACGCCGCGCGGGCGCGAGGTGCTCGGCAAGCTCGCCTCCGCGCACCGCAAGGAGCTGGAGCGGCTTGGCAGCGTCCTCAAGGATTTCTTCGCGCAGCTTCCGGGGTCCTGAGACCTGCGTGCGGATGCGGCGTCGGCTTACGTCGCCGTGACCGGGGTGCCGCTACAAACATGTGCACAACATGAAGAAGCAACACCGCCCCCGTCTTGCAATCACGAGCACGCTCGCTGTCTTGTGGTTGAGCGCTTGCGGCGGTGGGGGGGACGGCGCACCGCCGGCCGAAATACCGCTGGCGCCGAGCGCAACCACGCCCTTGCGTGCACAGGCCTCGCCGACATGGAACGTTGCGTACCCGACGCCGCAGATCTGGCATTCGCTGTCCACCAACGCGGCCGGTGACGTTCTGGCCGCCGGAACCGCCGGCGGATCGATCATGGTCTCCGCCGACGGCGGCGCCACCTGGACCGCGGGCAACAGCCCATCGGGCATCTGGATATCCAGCGCGATGTCCGCCACGGGCAACCTCATCTTCGCCGTGCAGTACGGCGTCGGCATGCACACGAGCACGGACAAGGGCCGGACGTGGAAGCAGGTCACCAGCAGCCCGCTCGTGTACGACCCGAACGGCATCGCCTTCGAGGCGGTGAGCATGTCGCAGGACGGCAGGCACATCGCCGCCGTGATCCAGCAAGGTCGCATCGTGCTCAGCAACGATGCCGGCGCGACCTGGCAGGCGGCCACGCTGCCGGATGCGCCGCAGGAGCGGTGGTGGCGCTGGATCGACAGCTCCGCGGATGGGCGCACGCTCGTCGCCGTTTCGCACAATGGCGAGATCTATTTGTCGCGCGATACGGGCGTGACGTGGAAAGCGATCACGGTCGCGGTGGGCTCGCCTGCAGCCGCCGTGTCGGAGCACTGGTACCGCGTGAAGGTGTCGGCCGATGGTGCAACGATTGCGGTGGTGGCCAACAGCTTCGGTGGCGGTCCGGGCACCGGCATCTATGTGTCGCACGACAGCGGCTTCAGCTGGAACAAGGGGTTCAGCCTGGTCGCGGACTACACCTTCCTCGCGATGTCCGGCGATGGGCAGACGATAGGCGCCACGGTGTCGAACACCGGCTCGACGCCCGGTCGCGTTCTGCTGTCGTCCAATGGCGGAGCGAGCTTCACGGCGCAGGCGATGCCCGGCAGCGATACGAACTGGCGCGCGATGGCGATGTCATCCGCGGGAGACCGCATGGCCGTCGCAGCGGGCGGCTTCAACACGCAATCGACCGGGCTTTTGTACACGCGTGTCGGGACTGCGCCTGCTCCCGCGCCGTCACCTGCTCCCACCCCGGCACCGACTCCCGCGCCATCGCCCACGCCCGCGCCAACCCCGGCTCCCGCACCCGCGCCCGCGCCCAGTTGCAATCCGCCTGCTTGGAACAGCTCGACGCGCTACATGCCCGGCGACACGGTGATGCGCAACACCACGATGTACGTGGCGACGAATCCCTCCACCGCATGGAACGTGAACAGCCCGCCGGAATGGACGCCGAGTTACTGGTCGGTGACGAGTTGCGGCACGCCGGCCCCGGCGCCTGCGCCCACGCCTGCTCCTTCACCCACGCCCGCGCCGGCCCCGGCCCCGGCCCCGGCTCCCACGCCGGCCCCAACCCCGGCGCCTTCACCCGCACCCACACCTGCGTGCAGCGCGCCTGCCTGGAACAGCGCCACGCGCTACTTCGGTGGCGACAGGGTGACGCGCAACGGCACGCTCTACACCGCCACGGCGCAATCCAACTCGGTGTGGAACGTCAACAGCCCGCCGGAATGGACGCCGTCGTATTGGTCGGTGACGAAATGCCCGTGAGCGGGGCCAAGCCGTCGAGCTAAAGCTTCGGCACCGTGTTGCGGTGCCGGGCCGCGGCCTGGATCGTCGTGTTGCGCAGGCGTGTCGCCAGGTCGAGCGAGATGTTCACCAACAAGCGCTGCGCGATGCGAGGATGTTCATCGGACAGCTTCTCGAACCCGTCGCGCCCCAGCAGCATCGCCACGACGGATGAATCGGCCACCACGGTGGCGGAGCGCAGCGCGCCGTCGAGGAAGCCGATCTCGCCGATCAGCGTGCCGTTGCGCACACCCGCGAGCCTCACCGATGGCTTGTCCTCGAAGGCGATGACGACGCTGCCCGTTCCCTCGAGCACGAGGTGGATGCCGTCCGCGCGCTCGCCGCGCGTCACGATCGCGTCGCCGGGTGCGTAGTGCTTGCGCAGCATGCGCTGCGTGACCAGCTCCTGCTCGATCGCGGACAACCCGCGCAGGAAACCCGATTCTTCCGCGCTCGTCGCCCCGGGCGCATCCATCTCCTGCTGGTACTTCTCGATCAGACGGTTCTCCGCGAGCTCCAGCCCGCGGTCGAGATCGGCCACCAGCCGCGCCTGCGGCAGGTGCTGGGCGAACTCGCGGTGCAGGTTGTCCTGCTCCAGCTCCGTGCCGGCATGGACGAGCAGCACGCCTTGCTTCGAAGCGTGCGCTTCAAGACGCGCCAGCGTCATCGTGAGGCTGGTGTCGATGTTGCGCACGCCCGACCAATCGAGGATGACCGTGTGCGAGGCGGACAGCTGCGCCTTGATCGTCGCGCTCAACTGGTTCGCCGACACGAAGAACTGGTTGCTGTCCAGCATCAGCACCTTGATCTCGTCGCCGTGTCCGCGCAGCAGCGCCAGCTCCACGCTCGATCGTGCGCAGTTGGAGCTGATCTCGCGGCCCGTCCAGATCTGCCGTACCGGCGTGCGGGTATTGCGGTGCGCGTGCAGCACGAGGCCAAGCAGCAACCCCACCACGAGCGCCGCGACCATGTTCACGAGCAGCGAAGCGGCCATCACGCCGACGATGACGACGAGGTCCTGTTTGGCATTGGCGGTCACCGGCCGCCCACGCAGCCACGCCCAGAAGTTTCGCGCCGAAGGACGATCCCACATCGCCCAGCCATCCGCGAAGAAGATCCCCGTGAGCGCGGCCAGCGGCAGCAGCGCGAGTGCGTGCGTGGCATAGACCAGGGCGATGACGATCGCCACGGTCCAGACGAGCAGCGGCGTGACCGTTCCCCGACGCATGACCACGTTCGCCACGTTCGGCCCACCGGACACCGGCGCGCAGCCGGCGGCGCCGGCGAGCGACATCGACACGGCCTGCAGCAGCGCATCGCGTTTGCCCATGCCGTGGCGCTCGTCGACCTGCGCGAGCGCCTGGCCGGTGATCACCGTGTTGAGGAACATCAGCGCACCCAGGACGACGCCGTTCTGCAGCAGCGCCAGTACCAGGGCGGGCGTGTTGACGCCTGGTGCGGTCATGGCATGGAAGTCGGCGAGTTGAACCGGCAGCATGAAAGAGTTTCCGACCGTCAACAAGGGCAAGGGCGATGCACCCAGTTGCGCCAGCAGCAGCGCAAGGAGCGCACCGACCAGGAGGGCTGTCGCGCCCGGCGGCCACAGCGGGCGCCAGCGACGCAGAGCCACCGAGACCACGACGATGAAGGCGATGAACGGCACCACCGGCGAACCCGGCGCGGCGTCCTCCATCTGGTGCCATACGCTGCGCACCTGCAAAAGGAAAAGGGCGATCGCCACGCTGTTGGTGAAGCCGGTGTAGACCGGCACCGGCACGAAGCGCGCGAAGCGCTCGGCGCGCAGCAGCCACAGCGCGCCGACAATCAGCCCGCCCAGCGCGACGATGATGCAGGCCATCGCCACGCGAACACCCGGCGTGTTGCCCAGGCCCCAGTGCGCCGATTGCGCGGCGAGTTGCTGCACCATCGCGGCCAGCGTCGCTGCCTCGAAGAAGCGTGCCGCGTAGACGACAGGGCGACTGATGTGCGCCGTCATCGCGTGCACCAGGATCATGCCGAGGCACCCGGCGAGGATGCCGTAGCCAAGCCACTCGGGCGCGATCTGCGAGTAGAGGATCACCGTGCCGCCCAGCGTCATCGGTACCGAGACCGCGGCGGCGTCGAGTCCGCCCAGGATGGAGCGCTTGCGGCTGTCGGGCGCGATTGGTACTGCGATCAAGGGAACCCCCCGGTGGAGGCGGATCATCGCACGGGGTGGCGGGCGGCCCGAGGGCTTTCGCGCTTGTGTATCGAAACCCCGACAGTTAGCATGCCTCCGCACCACCAGGAGGCATTCCCATGGTCCGACATTTACCGCTCTACGCGCTGCTGGCCATCGCGATCGCCGCGCCGCCTGCGCACGCAAGGGTCACGCGCATCGTGATCGACGAGACCCGGCCGCTCGCCGCCGCGGACTCCGGCGGTGTGCCCACCGAGCAGATCGCGGGCCGCGCATTCGGTGAGCTGGATGCGGCATCGCCGGCCAACTCGGTCATCAACGACGTCCTGCTGGCTCGCGATCCCGACGGCAAGGTGCGATACGTCGCCACGTTCGTCATCACCCGGCCCGTCGATCCCGCGCGCGCGAGCGGCCTCATGTGGCACGAAGTGCCGAACCGCGGCGTGCGCCGGCCCAACGTTTCGGCGGAGCGCGCCAATGGCGACATCGACCTCACGAGCGCATGGCAGGGAGACAACGCGGGCGCCACCGCCGTGCGCGCCACGGCCGCCGTGGACCAGCCGCACTGGCTGAAGCTGCCGATCGCGCGCAATGCGGACGGCTCGCCGGTGACGGGCGATGTGTTCGGACGCATCGTGAATCGCGCGGGCCCAAACTCGCAGGCGCTGATCGTGCAGACCAACCCGGTTCCGTACAAACCCATGAGCCTGGACACGCGCGAGTCGCGCCTTGTTTCGCGCATCGCGGAATCGACACGCGGCGAGGTGATCGGAGAAACGGCCATCGCACCGACCGATTGGGCGTGGGCGAAATGTGATGCGGCCAATCCATTCCCAGGAACGCCCGATGCGACACAGATCTGTTTGAAGAACGGCTTCGACACGGGCAAGCTGTACCAGGTCGTCTTCAAGTCGGCGGATGCGTATGCCTTGGGCGTGGGCTTCGCGGCGTGGCGCGACGTCGGCATGTTCTTCAAGACCGCGCGCGCCGACGATACGGGCACGCCCAACCCCATCGCTGGCGTGGTGACGCACAGCATCGGGCGCGGTGTTTCCCAATCCGGCAACTTCCTGCGCGGCTGGCTGCACCTGGGCTTCAACCGCGACGAGGCGCAGCGCCAGGTGCATGACGGGCTTTGGCCGATCATTGCCGGCAGGCGCATCGCGCTCAACTTCCGCTGGGCGCAGCCGGACGGCGTGCTCGAGCTGTACCAGGCGGGCAGCGAAGGGCCGCAGTGGTGGCTGCCGCATGCGGACCCGGTGCGCGGCGGCGCGGCCGCGGGGCTGCTCGACCGATGCAGCGCGACGCGCACGTGCCCGAAGATCATCGAGCACTTCGGCGCGGCCGAGGTCTGGGCGCTGAAGCTCACGCCCGAGTGGATCGGCACCGATGCGAAGGCGGACTTGCCGTTGCCGTCCAACGTGCGCCGCTACTACATCGCGGCCAGCAACCACGGCGGCGGGGCAGGGGGCTTCGACACCAGCGTGCCCGGAGCGGCGTTGCCGACCACCGGCCCTGCGTGCCCGGGCAACAACTACGGCACCGGCATGCTGCCCGCCAACCCGATGCCGCACACGGAGACGGTGAACGCGTTGCGCGTGCATTTCCGAAACTGGGTGATGAAGGGCATCGATCCACCGTCCAGCGTGTGGCCGACGTTGCGTGCAGGGACGCTGGTGGCGGCGAACAAGGTGGCGATGGGGTTCCCGACGTTGCCGCAGTTGCGGCCGACGATTCCCGAGCCCGACTTCATCATGCCGGTGCTCGACTACGACTGGGGCTCGCAGTTCAATGCCGTCGATGGGTCGGGCGTGGCCGGCAATTCGCCGCCGCCGATCCGGCAGGTGCTGCCGATGTTCGCGCCCAAGGTGGATGCGGATGGGAATGAGTTGGGCGGTGTGCCCGTGGTGCTGAGGGATGCGCCGTTAGGGACATACGTGGGATGGAACGTGACCGCCGGCGGCGCGCGGCCGTTCCACCAGGGGCAGATTTGCAACTACGTCGGCGGGATGATCCCGTTCGCGAAGACGCGGGCGGAGCGGGTGGCGAGCGGGGATCCGCGGGCTTCGCTGGAGGAGCGGTACGGGAGCCACGAAGGATATGTGGCGGCCGTGAGCAAGGCTGCGGAGCGGGCGGTTGCGGCGAAGTTTTTGCTGCAGGAGGATGCGCAGCGGCTGGTGAGGGAGGCGGAGGCGAGCCGGGTGTTGCGGTGAACGGCAGGTACTCGGTACCTCAATCGCGCGGATGAAGCGTCGGGATCGACGCGGCCGTTTCCGCAACGCATTTGCCGCGCCTGAACACCTTCAGTCGATTGGAGCGAAGACGGATCGCCTCCACCACATCCCGCGCCTGAAGCAACACGAAGCTCGCGTCGCGCCCGGCAGCAATCCCATACCCCGCCAGGTGCATCACCTTCGCCGCGTTCTGCGTCACCGCGTCGAAGCAGACGTTGATTCCTTTCACGCTCGTCATCTGCGCCACGTGCAATCCCATGTGCGCGACATCGAGCATGTCACCCGACCCCAGCGGGTACCACGGGTCCATCACGCAGTCCTGCCCGAACGCGACGTTCACACCCGCCGCCATCAGCTCGGGCACGCGCGTCATGCCGCGGCGCTTCGGGTACGTGTCGTGCCGGCCCTGCAGCGTGATGTTGATCAGCGGGTTCGCGACGATGCTCACGCCGCTTTCCGCGATCAGCGGGATCAGCTTGCTCACGTAGTAGTTGTCCATGCTGTGCATGCTCGTGCAGTGGCTACCGGTCACACGGCCTTGCAGGCCCAGGCGCTGCGCCTCGAAGGCCAGCGTCTCGATGTGGCGGCTCATCGGGTCGTCGGTCTCGTCGCAGTGCATGTCGACCAGCTTGCCGCGCTCGGCGGCGATCTCGCACAGCAGCTTCACGCTGGCCGCGCCTTCGCTCATCGTGCGTTCGAAATGCGGGATGCCGCCGACGATGTCGACGCCCAGATCGAGCGCGCGCTTCAGGTTGTCGACGCCGCCCTTCCTGCGCAGAACACCGTCCTGCGGGAAGGCGACCAGTTGCAGGTCGATGTAGCCCGCCACGCGCTTCTTCACCTCCAGCAACGCTTCAACCGCCAGCAGGCTCGCATCGCTGGTATCGACGTGGGTGCGAATGTGCAGCAGGCCTTTCGCGACAGCCATGTCGCAGTACTTCAGCGCGCGCTGGATGATGTCTTCCTGCACCAGCGTCGGCTTGAGTTCGCCCCAGAGCTGGATGCCCTCCAGCAACGTGCCGCTCTCGTTCACCCGGGGATTGCCATAGGTGAGCGTGGAGTCCATATGGAAGTGCGGGTCGCAAAAGGGCGGTGTGAGCAGGTAGCCCCTCGCATCGTGGATTTCGGTGGCCGGCGCCGTGAAGCCCTCGGTGACTTCAAGGATCTTGCCGTCCTGCACCGCGACCGACATGTTCGTCCGGCCGTCGGGCAGCGTGGCGTTGGTGATGAGAAGGTCGAGCATGGTGCAAGTCGTCAGAACGGTCCCTGGAAATCGAACGCCCGCTGGATGAACCAGTACATCGCCACGATCGCGATGAGGATCGAGCCGATGGGCATCAGCCCCTTGCGATAGAACGCGGTTCCGCGCAAGGCAAACGCGATGGGAACGAAAGCGACCACGATCGCCATCTGGCCGATCTCCACGCCGAGGTTGAACCCGACCAGCGCAAGCGCGAGCGCCCCTTGCGGCAAGCCCAGGTCCGCCAACGCGGACGCGAAGCCGAAGCCGTGGATCAACCCGAAGACGAACGCCATCACCCAGCGCTTCTTCTCGATCGAGCCGCGCAGGTTGTTCAGCGCCGCGAACACCACCGATGCGGCGATCGTCGATTCCACGAAGCGCGACGGCAGGCTCACGAAGCCCAGCACCGCGAGACTCAGCGTGATCGAGTGGGCTAGCGTGAACGCCGTCACCACTTTCAGCACTTCGAGCAGCGACTTCTTCAGGCTCGGCGCCGGCGCCCACTTCGCGGCCATGCGGATCAGCACCGCGGGCAGCAACAAGGACAGCAGGAAAAGGATGTGGTCGTACCCCATCCAGATGTGCCAGATGCCTTCAACGACGTATTGCTTCAGCGTCTCGATCGCGCTCGGCGCCTTCAACTGCATCGATTGCTCGGCCGAGTCCGTGCTGAACACCAGCGGCTGCGCACTGGCGGACCCCGGCGCGATCCATTGCACGAGCCCGCGGTGCGTCGGGTCCACGTCGAACAGCAGCGAGTAACGCATCTTCAGGCCGTTGCGCAGGCCAGGGCAGGGCGCGGCGAGCGTGAGCACCGCATACGTGCCGTCGCTGTGATGGTCCAGCTGCATGTCGCCACCGGAGGAGATCGCGCAAGCCGCATTGCCGCCCGTCAGCACCAGGTGCTCCGTCGCGTAGCGCGTGATGTCGTTCGCGCGCTGCTTCACTTCGCCCCAGGTGAGATCGCCGTTACCGTCGCGATCGAGCTGCAGCACATAGTCCAGGTCGCGCAACGCGATGTCCCATCGGATGACGACGCGCTCTTCTTCCGCGCGCACGGTGAGGTAGCTGTCGCTCGGCTTGTGCGCCCACGCCGAAGCGTTCAGCAGCAGGAAGATGAGGAGAAGGAACCAGCGCTTCATCGCGTGGCTCCCTTCGCGGCCAGCTGGTCGGCGATCTTCGCGAGAGAAGCGTCCTGGTAGCGCGAGTTGCGCAGCCAGTCGAGCGCGGGCTGCGCGGCCTTCGGCTGATTCGCCGCGAGTGCGCTGCGCAGCAGGATCTCCGCGTCGCGCGGCTCCTTCTGCTCGGTGTAGTTGCGAGTCGCATACGCGAGGGCCTTGTCGGGATGGCCTTCCACGTCGAGTTCGAAGCGTGCGGCTTCCTGCTCGTGCAGCCGGTCGCCACGCAGCGCCGCAGCCTCGAAGCGATCGCGCAATTGCGCGGCCCAGTCCTTGCCTCTTGGATCGTTGGCGGCTTTGCCCGCAAGCGCGAGGCGCAGGAGCAGGACGTCCGAACGCTCCCAGTCGGTGAGAAGCTTGATCGCCTCCGTGTTGCGGGTCTGCGAGATGAGGAAGTCGGACCAGGCGCCGAGCAGGAATTGATCGGTCACGCCTTGCTTGAGCGCCTCCTTGAAGTGCGCTTCGGCCTGCGCGGGTTTTTGCAGCCGGATCGCCATTTCCGCGAGGCGGTTCTGCGCCCACAAAAGGAGTTCGGGCGCGACGCCTCCCGCGTCCGAGACGGCCTTGCCGAGCGCGGTGTAGGCATCTTGCAGGTGCCCGGTGCTCGCCTGCACGTACGAGGTGCAGCCTTGCGCAAAGAGCGGGTGCGTAAGCGGCACGAGCTTCGTGCACTCGGCCAGTGCCTCGGGGTAGCGCGCCTGCACCATGTGGATGGCTGCGCGCCAGGCGATGGGGTCGGGCGATTGTGGATCGAGGTCGCTCGACTTTGAAAGGCTCTGCATGGCGCCCGCGAAGTCGTGGCTGTACTGCTGGATAAGGCCGCGCGCGAGCCAGAAGTTCGCATCGTTCGCGGACGACTTCTCGGCCGGGTTGAGCGCCGCAGCCGCATAGCCGACATAGCGTGGATCGCCTTGCGCCATCGCGAGGTCGAAATACCGTCGCGCGATTTCGATGCGCAACGCGTTGTCGCCGGGCTTGGCGACGAGTTGCTTGCGAAGGGAGTCGACCCGGCGGATGGACGGATCGTTCGCCGTGGAGGGCAGGCGTTCGACGACTTCGCTGTCGGATTTGGGCGTGAAGGGGGCGGCGGCGGCGAGGCTGCAGGCGACGCCGAACAGCGCGGCTGCGATCAGGGTTCGGATTCTTGGCACGACGGCGAGTCTAGCCCGAAGCCGAGGTCGTCACTTCGTCCCGAACATTCTGTCCCCCGCATCCCCCAGCCCCGGCAAGATGTACCCGTGGTCGTTCAATTGCCGGTCGATCGCCGCGGTGTAGATCGGCACGTCCGGGTGCGCGGTCTGCAATGCCTTCACGCCTTCGGGGCAGGTCAGCAGGCACACGTACTTGATCGACTTCGGGTTCATCTCCTTCAGCCGCTCGACGGCCGCAATGGCGGAGTTGCCCGTTGCCAGCATCGGGTCGACCACGATCACGTCGCGGTCCTGCATGTTCTGCGGCATCTTGAAGTAGTACTCCACCGCCGTGAGCGTCTTCGGGTCGCGGTACAGGCCGATGTGGCCGACGCGCGCGCCCGGCACCACGCTCAGCATCCCATCGAGGATACCGGTGCCGGCGCGCAGGATGGAGACGAAGACGAGCTTCTTGCCGTCGATGACCTTGGCCGTCATGGTCTCCAGCGGCGTCTCGATCTCGACGTCCTGCATCGCCATGTCGCGCGTGACTTCGTAGGCCATCAGCATCGCGAGCTCGTTCAGGAGGCGCCGGAAGCTGTTGGTACTCGCCTCCTTCTTGCGCATCAAGGTGAGCTTGTGCTGGACCAGCGGATGAGAGATGAGGTGGACGTTGCTGTTCATGATCGGAATTAAAACACCGTGCCGTCGGTTGCGACCTGCAATGGCGGCAGCCCGCCGCGATGGCGCAGCGCCAGTTCGCGCCCGGCCGCCCAGGTGCCGCCCTCCAGCACGCACGCGAGCGGCATTTGCGCTTCGGTCATATGCATGTGCTTGCGGACCGCATGGGCGAGGTCGTCCATCAGCGAAATGGTCAGCGCGCGCCACTCGACGATGATCTCGTCGCCCGTGCGCCAGACCTGCTGCGCGGCCGCTTCATCGCGCAGCCGCAAGAGGCCGCTATCGATGAGGAGTCCGCCGTTGCGGTATTCCGGCAACGCGGTGAGCGCGTCGAGTCCGCGCACCTTCACGCCGGCCCATTCGAAGGGCTCGATCAGTGAGTAGGTGAGCCATTGCGAGAGCTTGTGGAAAGGCATCCAGCCGGCGGTGAGCCCATCGCCCCGAACGGCGGAATGCCGCCAGCAATCGCCCAGCGGCACGCCGTTGATCGAGTTGTCCGAAGGCCAGATGCCGGAGAGCGAGATCAGCAACTGCGACAGGATGTCGTGCGCCATGACGTCCGCGGTGTGCGGCACGTCCGGGCCCTGGGGGCTGATCATCATGTCGAACATGCCGCTGGGCCGGCCGTCCTCGCCGAAGACTTCGGGCTGCTCGGTCATCACCTCGCCCAGCCTGCGCAGCAAGGTGGTGCGCTCCTGCGTGCCCACGAGCGGGTTCGACTCGCTCACCTGGAAGGCCGAAGCCAGCTGGTCGGGCACGAGCGCGCGCAGCCCTTGCGCATCCGCCTGGCAGGGATGATCCTTGTCGCTGGAAAACAGGCCGGCGGTGAAGGCGTGGAAGCTCGCGACGGCAAGCCCCTCCGAACGCGTGAACACCTTGCCGGTCGCGGGCTCGGTGTATTTCCATTCAGCTCCCGCGCCGGCGTCGAGCAGCACGCTGATGACGGTGAGATCGATCATCGCGTGCGTTCGCGCCGTCGGCGGCAGGTGCTGCACATGCATGTCCAGCACGGACTTGCGGTCCACGCGCCCCGCCTCGAAATGCCGCCAGCGGCTGTGGATCGGGATGTGCCCCCGGGGATAGCGGTCGCGCGTCTGGTGCACGACTTCGTGCACTGCGGTTTCGAGGAACCCCTCGTCCACGACGAACCACGACGACTCGCCATGGCGCGCGCGGGAAAGAAGATGCTTCGCGCGCTCGCGGATCGCATGCGTCGTGCGCAGCGCGCTCGCCGCGGCTTGCGCTTCCTCGTGGCGGGATCCCAGGTGCGAACTCATGACAGCCCCCGGCCCTTGGCCTTCTTGAGTTCGTCGGCATTGGGCACCGGCCCGGTGCTGAAGTAGCCGGCGGCCACCTTCGCGTCCATCTCGACGCGCGCATCGGCCGGGATCAGCGCGTCGGGAATGTTCACGCGCTCGCCGATCTCGATGCCG
>JAZKIF010000083.1:0-6920 GCA_040385005.1 Pseudomonadota bacterium | reverse complement strand
CAGCTATTATTTCGACCGGAGATAGACGTGGGCAAGATCGTCGGCGCCTTCGCCTCGTCGGCGAACTGGATCGCCAGCTCCTCGCCGAACAGGTCCTCGTAGCAGATGTTGGGAGCGAGCCGCTGGCCTTGCCACTCGAACGCGCTCTGGCCGAGCGGGCCGCGGTCGAAGTCGCCCAGCGGGATGTTCATCATGCGGGTGAACCACTTGAACAGCGCCGGCGTGAACTCGCCGAACGGCACGAGATGGTGCTTGTCGAAGCGATAAGGCGGCGCGCCGGGCGCGAGGCCGATCACCGAGTTGCTGTAGCCCTCCTGGTATCCGCCGAGCGGAATGCCGATGAGTGCCGCTTGCGCGCGCGACGCGAAGCGCTCGCGCATCGCGTCGTAGTAGCCGGCCGGCAACTGCGACGGCAGCATCGGGATGGCGGTTTCGGGCGTGACGACAAGCGACGCCGTCGTGGCGTTCAGATGCCGCCCGTACCAGTCGAGCGCCATCGCGATGCCGCTTCCGGCCTCGAACTTCTCGTCCTGCGGGATGTTGCCCTGGAGCAGCGCGACGGAGAGTTTCGGCTGCGCGCCCGCTACGGCGTCCCGGGGGAGTGATGCCATGTTGCAGGCGGCGAGTAAGCCTGCGGCGGCGCCCACTGCCAGCCAGTACCGCCAGGAACGCAGCACGCCGGGACGCGGCATCAGCGACAACGCGTAGGCCAGCAGCGCAGCCGCGAATCCGATGCCGTGTACGCCAACGAATGGCGCGAGCGCGGCCAGGGGACCGTCGACGTGCGCGTACCCGCCAGCGCCCCACGGGAAGCCGGTGAACCACACGGTGCGCGCGAGCTCCGCGAACGTCCACGCGCCGGCGAAGACGAAAGCGCGCAGCACCGGATGCGAGCCATCCAGCGCACGGTACACGCCGCATGCGCCGGCGTAGTAACTCGCCAAAAATGCGGCCAATCCCAGCACCGCGAGCGCCGCGAGCGGCGACGCGAGACCGCCGTAGACATGCATGGAGATGAACAGCCACCAGAACGTGCCGCACAACCATGCGGTGGCGAAGGTCCATCCGAGCAGCGCCGCAAGCTTCCACGACGCCGCGCGTTGTACGGTTGCAGCCAGGATTGCGAGAGAAGAGAGTTGCAGCCACCAGACGGGTTGCCCGTCCCACGGCGCGGCGATGGAAGCAGCTTGCGCCAGCCCCGCCGCCAGCGCCCACACGAAAAGCCACAGGCTGGACGGCACGCGTCTCAACCTGTTGCGTCTTCGTCTTTGGCCGGCGAGACCTTGAACCACCGCACCGCACCGCCCTTGGTATGCAGCACGACGAAATTCAGGCCCGCGAGCGTGTGGATCTCGCCGCGCTTGGGCACGTGGCCCATCTCGTGCGCGATCAGCCCGCCGATGGTGTCGAAATCCTGCTCGGCATCCGTGGGCGCGAGCTTCACGCCGAAGGCTTCGCCCACGCGGTCGATGGCCGTGTCGCCGCTGACGCGATAAGTGCGGTCGGCCAGGCCGAAGATGTCGCCTTCGTTGTCGTCGATATCGAACTCGTCCTCGATCTCGCCGACGATTTGCTCGAGGACGTCCTCGATGGTGATGAGGCCGGAGACCCGGCCGAACTCGTCGATCGCGATCGCCAGGTGGTTGCGGTTGCCGCGGAACTCGCGCAGCAGGTCATTGAGGCCCTTGCTCTCCGGCACGAATACCGCCGGTCGCAGCAGCGCGCGAATGTTCAGCTCCGGCGCCCGTTGCAGCTTCAACAGGTCCTTGGCCATGAGGATGCCGATGATGTTCTCGCGGTCGCCCTCGTATACGGGGAAGCGCGAGTGCGCCGTGTCGATGACGACGCCCAGGATGTCGTCGTGCGCCGAGTCGATGTTCAGCAGGTCCATGCGCGGAGCGGCGACCATCACGTCGGCCGCCGTGAGCTCGGCCATGCGGATCACGCCTTCGAGCATCACCCGCGATTCGGGTCCGATGATGTCGTTGTCCTCGGCGTCGGCCAGCGTTTCGATCAGCTCGGCCTTGGAATCCGGCCCGGGATGGATGAACTCGGCAATCTTCTGCAGGAAAGTGCGCTTGTCTTCCTTGAGGACGGAAGGCCGCGCAGGGTGGGGGTCGGACACAGCCTTGGGATGCAGGACGTGCGGTAGTGGAGGGACCAATAGGATAGCGGAAACGCCCGCCGCGCAAGGGGTTCGGTCAGCGCGACGGTTAACGGGCGGATTTGCCCCGCGCGTCTCGCACGCCCCGGCGCACTTCCTGGATGCCGCCCAGGAAATCCCAGAAGCTCTTCGCCTGGGCCTTCAGGCGGTAGTCGGTCCGGGCGATCTGCTCGTCGAGCATCTCGGACATGCGGCTGTCCAGCGTGGCCGGTGGCAGGCGCAGGTGCGCGTCGGTTTCGGAGCCCGCGCGCTCCAGCGTCGCGCCGGCGTTGCGCGCGATCTTGATCATCGCGGTGTTTTCGGACAGGGCGTGGATGAAGAGCAACTCGACGCCCTCGTTGCGCGCGTGGATGACCGCGCGTTCGAACAGGCGCGTCCCGTAACCCCGGCCGCGCGCCTTGTGCAGCACCGAGACGCCGAACTCCGCGCACTCCAGGTGCTCCGGGTCGCTCGAGAACGCCAGGTGGGCCATGGCAATCAGTTCGAGCTTGCGGTTGTAGACGCCGAAGATGTCGTCGCGCTCGAAATCGAGCCCGTCCACGTAGCGGCGGATGTGCTCGTCGTTCGCGGGGTAGCCGAAGCGCAGGTATCGGTCATTTGCATCCAGCGCCATGAGGTGGATGGCGATGCGCTCGCGATGGCTGGGGCCGATCGATCGGATCGGGACCACCACCGAAAGCGCGTGGATGACTTCAGGTAAATCAGTCATGCCCTCAATTTAGGGGTTTTCACTAGGGAGGCAAGCCAATCGGGGCTTTCCCACAACATGCAGGTAGTTCTACGCGCCACACCTTCGGCTTACAACGGCATGGCCGTGGTGGCCTTGACCCGGTCGAGCACGAAGCTGGTCTTGCAATCCTGGACCGAAGGGTGCTTCAGCAGCGTGTCCATGATGAACCGGCTGTAGTGCTGCATGTCCTGCACCACGACGCGCAACAGGTAATCCATGTCGCCGGTGAGCGATGCGCATTCCACTACTTCGGGCCAGGTCTGCACGCTCGCCCGGAACACATCCATGGGATTGCGTTTGTGGCTCTCGGTGTGCTTTTCCAGACGGACGTTCAGGTAAGCCGTGAGGCCGAGGCCGACGGCCTCGGGGCGTACCAGCGCGACGTAACGGTCGATCGCGCCGCTTTCTTCCAGGCGCTTCACCCGGCGCAGCACGGCGCTGGAGGAAAGGCCCACTTCTTCGCCGATGACGTCGTAGGTTTCGCGGCCGTTTTGCTGCAGGGCGCGCAGAATCGCCTTGTCGAGCTTGTCGAGTGCTTGAACTTCGGTCATGACGCCGGATTATTGCGCAGCCGATCCATACACCGCCCAATTTCGCTCGAAAACTGAGTTGCATGCGCCGTACAGTGGCGGCATCCTCATTGCCCGCCCGCGAAAGACCTCCATGAACCAGGCCCTGCCCCAATCCGTCGCCGAATCCGCCGCCCAGGACAACCCGATGGGCACCGACGGTTTCGAATTCATCGAGTACGCCGCGCCCGATCCGAAGGCGATGGGCGAGCTCTTCGAGCGTATGGGGTTCAAGCCGATCGCGAAGCACCGCCACAAGGCGGTGACGCTGTATCGCCAGGGCGGCATCAACTTCATCATCAATGCGGAGCCCGATTCGTTCGCGCAGCGCTTCGCGCGCCTGCACGGGCCCAGCGTGTGCGCCATCGCGTTCCGCGTGAAGGATGCGAAGGCCGCGTACGAGCGCGCCATCTCGCTCGGCGCGTGGGGTTACGCGGGCCAGGCCGGCCCGGGCGAGTTGAACATCCCCGCGATCAAGGGCATCGGCGACTCGATCATCTATTTCATCGACAAGTGGCGCGGCAAGAATGGAGCGAAGGAAGGCGACATCGGCAACATCGGTTTCTTCGACGTCGACTTCGAGCCCCTTTCGAAGGACTCGGGCGCCGACCTGAACCCGGCCGGCATCGGCCTCACCTACATCGACCACCTCACGCACAACGTGCACCGTGGCCGCATGGCCGAATGGTCGGGCTTCTACGAGCGCCTCTTCAACTTCCGCGAAGTGCGCTACTTCGACATCGAAGGCCAGGCGACCGGCGTGAAGAGCAAGGCCATGACCAGCCCCTGCGGCAAGATCCGCATCCCCATCAACGAAGAGGGCAACGAGAAGTCCGGCCAGATCCAGGAGTACCTGGACCGCTACCACGGCGAAGGCATCCAGCACATCGCGATGGGCTCGACCAATCTCTACGACACCGTCGACGCGTTGCAGTTGAACGGCGTGAAGCTGCTCGAGACGAGCGACACGTATTACGAATTGCTGCCCAAGCGCATCCCGAACCACGGCGAGGACTTGGGCGGGCTGCAGTCCCGCAACATCCTGGTCGATGGCAAGCCGGGAGACCTGCTGCTGCAGATCTTCAGCGAGAACCAGCTCGGCCCGATCTTCTTCGAGTTCATCCAGCGCAAGGGCAATGAAGGCTTCGGCGAGGGCAACTTCAAGGCGCTTTTCGAGACGATGGAGCTCGACCAGATGCGCCGCGGCGTGCTCGAGAAGAAGGCCTGAGATGGCGGTCGAACCTGCGGTGTATGGGGCGAGCGAGCGGCCGCCGCGCGGCGACTACACGCGCGCCGGCGCCGATTACACGTGCGAGCAGAACTATGCCGCGTACACGCCGGCGGACCACGACACCTACCGCAGGCTCTATGAACGCCAGGCGGCGCTCGTGCCCGGACGGGCCTGCGACGAATTCCTCCGCGCCTTGCCTTCGCTCGGTGCGAGCGACCACATCCCGCATTTCGAAGAGATCAACGGGCGGCTGCGCAAAGCGACGGGCTGGGAGATCGTCACGGTGCCGGGGCTCATTCCCGAAGTGCCGTTCTTCACGCTGCTGGCCAACCGCAGATTCCCGGTGACGGACTGGATTCGCAAGCCCGAGGAGTTCGACTACATCGTGGAGCCCGACGTGTTCCATGACCTGTTCGGGCACGTGCCGCTGCTGTTCGACCCGGTGTTCGCCGACCACATGCAGGAGTATGGCAAGGGGGGCTTGAAGGCGCATGGCCTCGATGCCTGCGAGCTCCTCAGCCGGCTGTACTGGTACACGATCGAGTTCGGCCTGATTCGCCAGAAGGACGGGCTACGTGCCTACGGCGCGGGCATCCTGAGCTCGCCGGGCGAGCTGCGGCACGCGGTGGAAAGCAGCGAGCCGCAACGCCTGCCGCTCGACGTTGAGCGTGTGATGCGCACGCGCTACAAGATCGACAGTTACCAGCAGACCTACTTCGTGATCGAGAGCTTCCAGGAGCTCTTCGACAAGACAGCGCCGGACTTCACACCGATCTACGAAGACGTGAAAACGCAACCCGAGTTCGCGCCGGGCGTTGCCTGAACCCCCCCAGCTGACTACACTCCTCATCCGTACAGTGCGTTGCAATTTTTACAACGCGTGGCATTAACTGTAAGAAGTAGGAGTACCCCATGGGCATGTTCATGAAAGAGCACGACATCTACGTCGGAACTCTTCAAGAGATGTTGAACTTGCGTTTCGCGCCGTCGCTCGGCACCGACGAGTTGCATGGGGGCCTCGACGAGATGGTCGCCCTGCAAAAGGAATTCGGCATCTTCAAGACCGGCCGCACGTTCCAGACCAGCATTTCCGGCCTGAACCTCACCGGGTTCGCCAACGCCGAGACCAAGAACCGGTTCCTGCGCTACCTGGGCAGCCTGCGCAAGGTGAAGTCGAATGTGGCCGGCAAGAGCGGCGACGCTGCGATCGTCGACGCGATCATGACCAACCTGGCGGCGAAGAAGCCGCTACCCGTCTACTTCGAACTGCACGACCTGGCCGCCGGCAAGGACGGCAATCGCGTGCTGATCACGCCCAAGGGCCGGCCGCTGTTCTACATGAAGCAGGATTACCTGATCGTGTCGTTGCCGCTCGCGCTCGACCCCGACGGGGATACCAAGGCCAAGCCGAAGAAGTCGAAGTAAGACGGAGTTGAAGTAACTCCGCCGCGCGCGATGTCCCTGGATGCGATCCACGAGGACATCGCGCGGTACTACACGCGCAAGATCGAATCGCACGGGCCGACTCCGCAAGGGGTCGACTGGGCGAGCGAGCCCACGCAGGCGCTGCGCTTCGTTCAACTCCTCAAGGTCTGCGACTTGTCGTCGCCCCTCTCGCTGAACGACATCGGTTGCGGCTACGGTGCGCTGCGCGGCTTTCTCGACCAGCGCTTTGCGGGCCGGCCGGTGGATTACCTCGGCACCGACCTGTCCGAAGCGATGGTTTCACAGGCGCGCGCGCTGTGGTCGGACCGCCGCGACGCGCGGTTCGAATGTGGTCCTGATATTCCTCGCGTCGCGGACTACTGCGTCGCCAGCGGCATCTTCAACGTGAAGCTGCACCACATCGATCCGGATTGGGACTCGTTCGTCGCAGCAACGCTGAAGGCGATGCGGGCCGCGAGCCGCCGCGGCTTCGCCGTCAACTTTCTCTTCCCCCTGGAGCCCGGCATGCGCGGTGCACCCGAGCTCTACCGGCCCGCGCCGCGCCAATGGCAGTCGCATTGCGAATCGGCCCTCGATGCGAAGGTGCAGGTGATCGCGGGCTACGGCATGCGCGAATACACGCTGCTCGCGACGACCGCGGCCGCTGCGGACTAGGGCGTGTTCACATTTGTGGATGCCAAGTGATTGGGTGGGCGGCATGTGGCGTTCGCGCTCCTTGATCCGGGCAGCAACGCCGCGCATGGCCGGGTCGCGGCGCGGCTACGGCGTCCGGCTCCGGCG
>JAZKIF010000082.1:0-16648 GCA_040385005.1 Pseudomonadota bacterium | reverse complement strand
TCGACTACGGCTTCTCCGAAGCCAAGACCACCTACGGCGTCATCGGCGTCAAGGTGTGGGTCTACAAGGGCGATACGCTGGGCCGCAACGATGCGCCCTCGCTGGACTCGACGCCGCGCCCCGAAGGCGAAGAGCGCCGTGGCCCGCGTGGTCCGCGCCGTGATGGCGACCGTCGTGGCCCGAGTGGCCCCGGTGGTGACCGCCGTGGCGGCCCCGCTCCCCGCCGTACTACCGCAGCCGGTGCGGGCAACGTTGCGCCGGTCGACGGCACCGACAAGCCCGCCGAAGCAACCCCAGGTGCCGAGGCACCGAAATCTACCGTTAAGCGTGTGCGTAAAGCAGCCACGCCGGCCACCCCGGCCGACGGTAAAGGAGAGTAACTATGCTGCAACCCGCTCGCCGCAAATACCGCAAAGAGCAAAAGGGCCGTAACACCGGCGTCGCCACCCGGGGCAACTCGGTGGCATTCGGTGACTTCGGCCTGAAGTGCACGGACCGCGGCCGCCTGACGGCCCGCCAGATCGAAGCCGCGCGCCGCGCGATTTCCCGCCACGTGAAGCGTGGTGGCCGCATCTGGATCCGTGTGTTCCCCGACAAGCCGATCTCCAACAAGCCCGCTGAAGTGCGGATGGGTAACGGCAAGGGCAACCCCGAGTACTACGTGGCTGAAATCCAGCCGGGCAAGGTCGTGTTCGAGATCGTCGGCGTGACCGAAGAGCTCGCCCGCGAAGCGTTCCGCCTGGCCGCCGCCAAGCTGCCGCTTCGCACGACATTCGTCACCCGCATGATCGGTGCGTAATTCAGGAGTAATGAACAAATGAAAACGACTGAACTGCGCAAGAAAGACGTTGCCGGCCTCAAGACTGAAGTCAAGGACCTGCAGAAGGCCCACTTCGGCCTGCGGATGCAGAAAGCCACGCAACAACTCACCAACACCGGCACGCTGCGCATCACGCGCCGCGACATCGCCCGCGCCAAGACCATCCTTGCCCAGAAGCAAGCTGAGTCGACGCAAGCGAAGTAAGGGAGCACAGATATGACCGAAGCCAAAACTTCCCTCAAGCGCACCCTGATCGGCAAAGTGGTGAGCGACAAGCGCACCAAGACCGTGACGGTCCTGGTCGAGCGCCGCGTCAAGCACGAGCTGTACGGCAAGATCGTTGCCAAGTCCAGCAAGTACCACGCCCATGACGAAAAGGGCGAGTTCCACACGGGTGACGTGATCGAGATCACCGAGAGCCGGCCGATTTCCAAGACCAAGAACTGGGTTGCGACCCGCCTGGTCGAGAAGGCCATCGTCGTCTGATCCTGCATTCAGCAGACCCCATGAAAACGGCCCACAATGTGGGTCGTTTCTTTTTTGGAGAGCACACATCATGATCAAGGTCGGAGACCCCATTCCCGAAGCCACCCTGCAGGAGTATTCCGAGGTCGAGGGCAACGGCTGCAGCATCGGCCCGAACGCGGTGAAGACGCGCGAAGCCGCCGCGGGCAAGACGATCGCCGTGTTCGCGCTGCCGGGCGCATTCACGCCCACCTGCTCGGCCAAGCATGTGCCGGGCTACGTCGAGAAGTTCGACGAGCTGAAGAAAGCCGGCGTTGACGAGATCTGGTGCGTGAGCGTCAACGACGCCTTCGTGATGGGCGCTTGGGCGCGTGACCAGAAGACCGATGGCAAGGTGCGGATGCTCGGCGACGGCAGCGCCGATTTCGCGAAGGCAACTGGCCTCACGATGGACCTCACCGGCAAGGGCATGGGCGTGCGCAGCGCGCGCTATTCGATGCTGGTGAAGGATGGCAAGGTCGCGACGCTCAACGTCGAAGCACCGGGCAAGTTCGAGGTCAGCGACGCGGGCACGATCCTCGCGCAGGCAAAGGGCTGATACGGCGATCCCGTGCCCCGCACGGGATGCTTACTTCAGCGTCGCCTTCAGGTAGTGCGCGCCCGGAATGGGATTGTGATAGTAGGGCGGGATGTCCTCGAACCCCAGCTCCTCATACAAGGTGCGCGCCGCTTCCATGTCATCCAGCGTATCGAGCAGCACGCAGGTGTACCCCGCCTGGCGTGCGGCGTCGAGCGTCGCTTCAGCGAGCTGCCGACCCAGGCCGAGCCCGCGAAACCCTTCCCTCACATACAGCCGCTTCATCTCCGCCGCGTTGGGATAGTCCGCGCTATCCAGCGGCCGAAGTGCGCAGCAGCCCGCAAGCTGTCCATCCACCACTGCCGTGAGCAGAGCGCCTCGTGGCGCCGCGTAGTCGCCCGGCAGGCCGGCCAGTTCATCCTCGAAATTCTGGAAGCAGAGATCGACGCCCAGCCCGCTCGCATACTCGCGAAAGATCTCGCGCAGGGCATTCAGGGCTTCGGGAGTGGACGGCGCGGCGAGCCGCACCTGGGGGAGCTGTTGCGTTTGCACGCGGATGGACGGGCTGTTTGCGGCCCGCCAGTTTAGCGCCTCCTCAACCGCCGAGCTTGACCAGCCACCAGACGAAGGCCACGCAAGCGGCGAACAGCACCAGGGCCGACACGCGAGACGTGGCGTCATCCCGGGAGGGGGCCACGGCCTGCGGCAACTCCTTGTCGCCGCTGATCATCGGGCGTATGAGGTTGTCGTTCTTGCGCCAGAGATAGAACAACACGGCCGCAACGTGCACGACGATCAGGCCAATGAGCAGCCATTGCCCAATGCGCTTGTGATACCACGTAGCCGCGAGGCCCTTGCTCGTCTCGACAAATTTGTTGAGAGGGCCGGTGAACGAAATCTCGTCGTCTCCGACGAGGCCTGTCGCGACCTGCGCCAGCAGCACCGCAAGCATCGCGAAGACCGCGCCCGCGCCGAGTGGGTTGTGGCCCACCAGATGGTCCGGATGCGCCGCACCGCGCAAGTAGTTGACCACACTGCCCGGTGAATAGATGAACGACACGAAACGCGACCAGCGCCCGCCAATGAACCCCCACAAGACGCGAAAAAGCACCAGGGCGAGCACGGTATACCCGATGCGGGCGTGCCATTCCATCGCCGCTCCTCCGCGGTAACCCGAGATCACCGAACCCACGATGCATGCGACGAGCGCCCAGTGAAAGACGCGGGTGGGCAAGTCCCAGACCCTGACCTTGTTCGACATAAGAATTCCCTCTGCTATTTGGACTGGTAGATTCCCTGTACCGCAGAATCGGAGCGAACTTATTGCACAAAGTTCACTCATCCCACAGTGTCCGATGCCAATTCTTTATCAACCACGGAGAAGCAACCCATGAAATTTGTCGCGTCGCTAGTCCTTGCCGCAGCCGCCTTCGCGGTAGCCGCTCCTGCCTCGGCCCAATTCGCCAAGCCCGAAGATGCAATCAAGTATCGACAGAGTGCGCTATTCATCATGTCGCAGCACTTCGGGCGGATCGGCGCGATGGTCAATGGCCGCGTCCCCTATGACGCGAAGGTCGCCGTGGACAACGCGGAGATCGTCGCCGAGATGTCCAAGCTGCCGTGGGCCGGCTTCGGCCCGGGTACGGACAAGCCGTCGCCGACGAAGGCCAAGCCCGATGTCTGGACCGAGCAGGCCAAGTTCAAGGAGCACAACGAAAAGCTCGTGGGCGAAACCGCCAAGCTGCTTGCCGCTGCGAAGACCAACAACCTGGATAACCTGAAGACGGCATTCGGCTCCACGGCCAATACCTGCAAAGGCTGCCACGACAGCTTCAGAAATAACTGACCTACGCGGCAAGAATAAAAAAGCCCGGCGACACCGGGCTTTTTTCAATGGCGAGCGCAAGGATCAGGTTTCGACCAGCAGTTTCTCGATCAACTGGTGCAGTTCCGCGAAGTCAGGCTCGCCCACATAGCGCTTCACGATGTCGCCGCGCTTGTTCACGAGATAGGTGGTGGGCGTGAGCTGCACGTCGCCCCAGGCCTTGGCCACGGCGCCCGTGTTGTCGATCGCAACCTTGAACGGCAGCTTGCGCGTTTCGGTGAAGTTGACGACATAGCTGGGCGGGTCATAGCTCATGGCGACGGCCAGCGTGTCATACCCTTTGGCGTGGTACTTGTCGTAGGTGGCGATGACCTTGGGCATCTCGCCCACACAGGTAACGCAGCTGGTCGCCCAGAAGTTCACGAGCGTGACGCGCCCCTTCAGGTCGGCCGTGGACTTGCTGGAGCCATCGAGCAGCACGAACGTGGACTGCGGTGCGGCGGCCCTGGCCGTGCCCAGATAAAGGGCGGCACCCATTGCCAGCACTGCCGCGGCTGCGGCACCATACAACATTCGTTTCATTCGAGGACTTCCTATGCGCCGTCGCGATTTTAATGCTTCCACCACGTCCCTGCTGGGCCTGGCCATGCTCGCGGCGTGGCATCAGGCGCAAGCCGTGAGCCTTGGCGACTTGAACAACACCGAAGCATCGCAAGGGGTCAAGGCCGCGCTCGAACGGGGTGCGGTGGCGGCCGTGAACCTGCTCGGCAAGACGGATGGATTCCTTGGCAACCCGAAAGTTCGGATTCCTTTGCCCGGTTACCTCGCGGATGCCGCGAAATTCCTGCGCACCCTGGGCCGAGGCAAGCAGGTGGAGGAGCTGGAAGTGGCCATGAACCGCGCCGCCGAATCGGCCGTGCCCCTGGCGCGCGACCTGCTGGTGAACGCGGTGAAGACCATGAGCGTCAGCGATGCGAAGGGCATCCTCACCGGCGGCGACACCTCGGTCACGCAGTTTTTCGCCGCGAGGACACGGGAGCCGCTCACCGGGCGCTTCCTGCCGGTGGTCACGAAGGCGACGCAGAAAGTGGGGCTCGCCGAAAAGTACAACCAGGTCGCCGGCAAGGCCATGGGCATGGGCCTCGTGAAAAAGGACGACGCGACGATCGAGCAGTACGTGACGCGCAAGTCGCTGGATGGCCTCTACACGATCATCGGCGACGAGGAAAGGAAGATCCGCCAGGACCCGGTCGGCACCGGCAGCACGATCCTTCGCAAGGTGTTCGGCGCGATCAAGTAACCCGCCGCGTCAAGCCGCGCATTCCAGCAGGATGCGCGTCAGCTCCTCCGGCGCGCTGATCATCGGGTCGTGCCCCGTCTGCAATTCAGCGACCCGCGCGCCGCCACCCGTGGGCCAAGCACCGGCCCATAGGTGATCCCCCGACAAGCGCGCACGCACCGGGTCGATGGTCGCGAGCGCGGGACGCACGCAGCTCACGAAAGTGCGTGGCACCAACGCCACCCTGCGCGGATCGAACTGCAGTGCCACCTGGTAAGTGTGGCCCGGATGCGCCGTCTGGCGACGCTTGACCCATTCGGCGTCGGCGCCTTCGAGGCCATAGACCGAAGGATCGGGCGGCGGAAAGCTGTGATTGCCGGACGCTTCGGCCGCCGCGATGCGCGCCTCGCGCGTTGCGCTCGCATGCGTGCTGCTCCAGCTTTCGCCGGGCTCGGGCACCACGGCATCGACGTAGACGAGGTGCCGCAGCAGTCCGGGGTGCCGGTCGGCGATCGCGGTGCCGATCATCCCCGCGTAGGAATGGGCGGCGAGCACCACATCACTCATCTCTTCGGCTTCGATCGCGCGTGCGACGTCGGCGATGTGCGTCTCCAGCGTGATCGCGGGAGACATGAGGTGCGCGCGTTCGCCCACCCCGGTGAGCGTGACGGCATGGGCGCGGTGCCCGGAGGCGTACAACCTGTCGACCACGCGACGCCAGCACCAGCCGCCATGCCACGCACCATGCACCAGGACGAAATCGGTCATTCAGATCACCTTGCTTTCACGCAATGCCGCGAGCCGCTCGGGCGGGTAGCCGAGCAATTCGGTCAGCACCTGCGATGTGTGTTGTCCGAGGAGCGGCGGCGGCAGGTCCGTGCGCACCGGCGTTTCCGACAACTTCATCGGGCTGGAGACTAGCCGCAGATCAGGCTGGAGGGGATGCGTCCAGGAGGTCACCATGCCTCGATCCTGGACGTGAGGGTCCGCGAACACTTCCGCGATGTTGTTGATCGCCCCGCAAGGCACCTTCGCCGCTTCGAGTGCGGCGAGCCAATCGGCCTTGGTGCGTTCCTTGAAAATCTTTTCCAGCAAGGGCACGAGGACGGCGCGATTGCGCACGCGGTCCTGGTTTCTCGCGTAGCGCGGATCCTGCGCGAGACCGGGCTGTCCCGCGACCTGGCAGAACTTCGCGAACTGCCCGTCATTTCCCACCGCCAGGATGATGTGGTCCTTGTGACCGTCGGCCGCCGGCGCCACTTCGAAGACCTGGTACGGCACGATGTTGCGGTGCGCATTTCCCGCTCGGCCCGGGACTGTTCCATCGACCAGGTAGTTGGCCCCAAGGTTCGCAAGCATCGCCACCTGCGCATCGAGCAGCGCCATGTCGACGTGCTGTCCCAAGCCCGTGCGCTGCACATGGCGCAAGGCCGCAAGGATCGCGACCGTCGCATACATGCCGGTGAAGAGATCGGCCACCGCGACGCCGACTTTTTGCGGACCGCCGCCGAGATCGTCCCGCTCGCCCGTGATGCTCATGAGCCCGCCCATGCCCTGGATCGCGTAGTCGTAGCCGGCGCGTTCCCGGTAAGGCCCGGTCTGGCCGAAGCCCGTCACGCTGCAATAGACCAGGCGAGGATGGATCGCGCGCAGCGATTCAAAATCCAGCCCGTAGCGCGCCATGTCGCCGACCTTGAAGTTCTCGACGAACACATCGCAATGCGCCACGAGGTCGCGGATCAGCGCCTGGCCTTCCGACTGCGCGATGTCGCAGGTGATGCTTCGCTTGTTGCGATTGGTGCCGAGGTAGTAGGCGGCTTCGGCCGTGTCATCGCCCTGCGCATCCCGCAGGAACGGCGGGCCCCATCCGCGCGTGTCGTCGCCGCTGCCGGGGCGCTCGATCTTGATCACGTCCGCGCCGAGGTCCGCCAGGGTCTGCGTGCACCACGGCCCCGCGAGCACGCGCGAGAGGTCCAGCACACGGATGCCGTCGAGAGAGTTCATGTTCGCGCCATTGTGCCGCGCCCGCCGATAATCAGGTGATGCTTCGTTCGATCACCGGCGCACTCCTGGCCATCGCCGGCACCGTCATCGTCACTGCCTGCAGCCCGACCTTCAACTGGCGCGACGTCCGCGTGGAGCCGACCGGGCTCAAGGCCCAGCTGCCCTGCAAGCCCGAGCACAACGCGCGCGAGGTGCCGATGGCAGGCCGGCAGGTCAGCCTCGAGGTGCTCGGGTGCGACACCGGCGGGGCAACGTTCGCGGTGCTCACGGCCGACATCGGCGATGCGGCGCGTGCCGGAGAAGTACTCGCGCAATGGAAGACCGCCACGCTCGCGAACATGCGCAGCACCGCATCGCGCGAAATCCCGTTCGCGCCGCGCGGGGCCCAACCCATGCGCGAGGCGGTCCAGGTCGTCGCCAGCGGCCAGCGTGCCGACGGCAGCGCCGTGGAAGGCCATGCCGCCTACTTCGCGCAAGGCGCGCGCGTGTTCCAGGCGGTCATCTACAGCGACAAGCTCAGGCCCGAAGTCGCCGACGCGTTCTTCTCCGGGCTGCAATTCGAATGAGCTTGCTCCAGCGCCGGCCCGCGATCACCGTATTCCTCGCATTCGCATTCACCTATTTCCTCTCGGCGCTGCTGCGCGGCGTGACGGCAACGCTGGCGCCCGCGTTCACGGCGGAGTTCGGGCTGAACGCCACGGAACTGGGGCTGCTCGCGGGCGGCTACTTTCTCGGCTTCGCGGTGACGCAATTGCCGCTGGGCACCTGGCTGGACCGGCACGGGCCGAGGAATGTCATTCTTGCTTTCCTGCTGGTCGCGGTGGCCGGCTGCGTCGCCTTCTCGATGGCGACGAACTTTTCGGCGCTGCTCGCGGCGCGCGTGCTGTGCGGTGTCGGGCTCAGCGCCTGCCTGATGGCCCCGCTCACGGGCTTCCGCGTCTGGCTCACCCCGGCCGCCCAATTGCGCGCGAACTCCTGGATGCTGATGACGGGCTCGCTCGGCATGGTTGCGTCGACCTTGCCGGTGCAGTGGCTGGTGCCGATCGCGGGCTGGCGCCCGTTGTTCTGGATGCTGGCCGCAGCCCTGGCTGTGGCCATGGCCGCCATTGCCTGGAAAGTCCCTCTCCCCACGCCGGCTGCCGCGGCGAAGGACGCCCCGGCCCGCGGCTACGCCGAGGTCTGGCGCAACCCGTACTTCCGCCGAATGAGTCCGATCGGATTCTTCGTCTACGGCGGCCTGCTGGCCATGCAGACGCTCTGGGCGGGGCCGTGGCTCGTGCGAGTGGCGGGATATCCGCCACTGGAGGCGGCGGGCGGGCTCTTCGTCATCAACGTGAGCATGCTGTGCACGTTCTGGACCTGGGGGCTGGTCACGCCTTGGCTTGCCCACCGGGGCTGGACCGCACAACGCATGATGGCCGTCGGCGTACCGCTGAGCTTCGTGACGCTGACGATCATCATCGTTGCCGGCCCGGCGGCGGGCGCGGGCTGCTGGGCCTTGTTCTGCATGTCGTCCACGTTCGTCTCGCTGGCCCAGCCTTCCGTGGCCATGGCGTTTCCGGCGGCGTTGTCCGGCCGGGCGCTGTCGGCGTACAACCTGGTGATCTTTTCGGGCGTGTTCGTCATCCAGTGGGGCCTCGGTCTCCTGATCGACGGCTTCGGGGCGGCCGGCCTGGGCGAAACCGCCGCGTTCCGGGCCGCATTGGCCGTGTTCCTGGCCTGCAGCGTTATGTCCTACGGATACTTCATGCTTGCAAAGGATAATTCCCGCCAATGAACGCGATCCTGCTCATCGCCCACGCGCCGCTCGCCCATGCGCTGCGCAGCTGTGCGCTGCATGTCTTCCCCGACTGCGACGCGCACGTGGCGGCGGTCGACGTGCAACCCAACATGCCGCCGGAAGAAACACTGGCCACCGCCCGCATCGCGATGGACCAGCTTTCCCGCATGCCGCAGGTGAAGGGCGTGCTGGTGCTCACCGACATCTTCGGCGCGACGCCGAGCAACGTCGCGCAGAAGCTGGTGGACGGCGCGAAATCGCGGCTCATCACCGGCGTGAACCTGCCGATGCTGCTGCGCGCCGTGAGCTACCGAAACGAGCCGCTGGAGGCGCTCGTCTCGCGCGCGGTGATCGGCGGCACGCAGGGCGTCATGCAGGTCGCCATCACGGCGCCACAAAACCAGGCACGCAGAACACATGATCCGGACGACAACGACCATCAACAATAAGCTGGGCCTGCACGCCCGCGCATCGGCCAAGCTCACGAAGCTGGCCGGCAGCTACCCGTGCGAGGTCTGGATGAGCCGCGGCGATCGGCGCGTCAACGCCAAGAGCATCATGGGCGTCATGATGCTCGCCGCCGGCATCGGCAGCGAAGTCACGGTCGAGACGAACGGCGAGAAGGAGCAGGAAGCGATGGACTCGCTGTTGGCACTCATCGCCGACAAGTTCGGCGAAGGCGAATGACGCCATGACGTTCTCCGTCCACGGTCTCGCAGTCGCGCGCGGCATCGCCATCGGGCGCGCCGTGCTGATGGCGTCGAGCCGCGTGGATGTCGCTCACTACTTCATCGAGGCCGGCCAGATCGAGGATGAAATCAGCCGCGTTCGCGTGGGCCGCAACGCGGTTGTGGACGAGTTGCACCGGCTGCAGCAGACCATCGCGCAGATGGGTCCGAAGGAAGCGCCGCACGAACTCGCGGCACTGCTGGACGTGCACCTGATGCTGCTGCAGGACGAGGAGCTGATCAGCGGCGTGAAGCACTGGATCAGCGAACGCCTCTACAACGCCGAGTGGGCGCTGACGACGCAACTGGAAGTGCTCGCCCGCCAGTTCGACGACATGGAGGACGACTACCTGCGCGGGCGCAAAGCCGATCTCGAACAGGTGGCCGAGCGCATCCTGCGCTACATGAAGGGCGTGCCTTCCCCGGTCGCGCCGGTCAGCTCGCGTCGCAAGACGCAACAGGATCTGCTGCTCGAAGACGGCATGGACGTGCCGCTCGTGATGATCGCGCACGATCTTTCGCCGGCGGACATGCTGCAGTTCAAGCAGAGCATCTTCGCGGGGTTCGTGACCGACGTGGGTGGCCGCAACTCGCACACCGCGATCGTGGCGCGCAGCATGGACATCCCGGCGGTCGTCGGTGCGCGCAGCGCGAGCCAGCTGGTGCGCCAGGACGACTGGGTCATCATCGACGGCGACGCGGGCGTGATGATCGTCGATCCCTCGCCGATCATCCTGGCTGAGTATGGTTTCAAGCAGCGCCAGGGCGAGCTCGAGCGAGGCCGCCTCTCGCGTCTGCGGCACACGCCGGCCATCACGCTCGATGGCCAGAAGATCGAACTGCTCGCCAACATCGAATTGCCGGAAGACACCGCGGCTGCCGTCAAGGCGGGCGCAGTGGGGGTCGGCCTTTTCCGCAGCGAATTCCTGTTCATGGGGCGGCGCGGCTCCCTGCCCGATGAGGAAGAGCAGTACCAGGCTTACAAGCGCGCCGTCGAGGGCATGGAAGGTTTGCCGGTAACGATCCGGACGGTGGACGTCGGCGCGGACAAGCCGCTGGACGATTCGGTGCGCGACGAAGCGCACCTGAACCCCGCGCTGGGATTGCGCGCAATCCGCTGGAGCCTGGCCGACCCCGCGATGTTCCTCACGCAATTGCGCGCGATCTTGCGTGCCGCATCGCATGGCCAGGTCAACATGCTGATCCCGATGCTCGCGCACGCGAGCGAGATCCGCCAGACGCTGTCCCTCATCGACTTCGCTCGCGCGGAACTCGACAACCGCGGAACGGCCTATGGGCCGATCCGGATGGGCGCGATGATCGAGATCCCGGCCGCGGCGCTGACCCTCAAGATTTTCCTGAAGTACTTCGACTTCCTGTCCATCGGCACCAACGACCTGATCCAGTACACGCTCGCGATCGACCGCGCGGACGAGTCGGTGGCGCATCTCTACGATCCCTTGCATCCTGCCGTTTTGCGGCTCGTCGCGGAAACCATCGCGGAGTGCAATGCGCAAGGCAAGGGCGTGAGCGTGTGCGGCGAGATGGCGGGCGACACCACCTTGACGCGGCTGTTGCTCGGCATGGGCCTGCGCAGCTTCTCGATGCACCCGGCGCAAATCCTCGCGGTGAAACAGGAGGTGTTGCGCGTGGACACCACGCGTGTCGCAGCGTGGGCGAAGCAAGTGCTGGAATCCGAGGACCCTGCGGCGATGCTTGGCGGCTAACCGCTCGAAGCCTCGTCGCGAACGCGGGTGCCGACGATCGCGGCGCTGATGATGAGGGCGGCGGCAACCAGGATGCTCAGGGTGAAGCTGCGTCCCGTGAACACGATCAGCAGGGCGGTGGAAGCAAGTGGCGTGATGTAGCTCAGGATGCCGATCTGGCGCGGGTCCCCCAGCTTGAGCGCCTTGTCCCAGAGGAAGAAAGCCGCGCCCAGCGGGCCGAGTCCCATCACGGCCAGCAACACCCAGTCTTTCGTCACCAACGTTGCCGGCGCTTCCAGCAGGGCGTGACACACGAGCGAAAGCACGCCCGACACCAGCCCGAAAAGTCCGATCGCCGCGGTAGGAAACGCCCGCACCCGCCGCGTCAGGAGCGAGTAGCTCGACCAGATGAATGCCGAGCCCAGCGCCGGCAGAAAGCCCCAGGCCCATCCACCGCCGGATGCATCGCGCGTGCCGAGGATCGCGATCGCCGCGCCGGCGAATCCGGCGACAGCGGCGACCGCGTGCGCGATACGCAAACGCATGCCGCGGAGGAGCAAGGGCGCGAGCACCACGATCAGGAGCGGCCACAGGTAGTTGACGAGGTTCGCTTCCACGGCCGGTGCGTGGCGCAAGGCGATGAACAGCAGGAAGTGGTAGCCGAACAGCCCATACACGCCCAACGCCAAAGTCGACGGCGGCACCTTCCACTGACGCGCCAGTGGCCATGCGGGGATGCTGCCGATCACCAGCGCGATGCCGGTCAGCAGGAAGGGCGGAACGTGAGAGAGCGAGACGCCCAGCGTTGCAAGGGTCGCCCACAACGCGATCGCGCCGAGCGCATACAGGTTCGCGTGCAGGCTGCCGGCCTCAGGTGTTCGCGACGCCTGCGGCGTGGGCCTGCTGGTCCGCGTGATAGCTGGATCGCACCATCGCGCCGACGGCGGCGTGCGAGAAGCCCATCTCGATCGCACGAGCCTCGAACATCTTGAACGTGTCGGGGTGCACGTAGCGCCGCACCGGCAGGTGCGACGACGAAGGCGCGAGGTACTGGCCGATGGTCAGCATGTCGATGTCGTGCTCGCGCATGTCGCGCATCACCTGCAGGATCTCCTCGTCGGTCTCGCCGAGGCCGACCATGATGCCGCTCTTTGTCGGAACGCCGGGATGCAGCGCCTTGAACTTCTTGAGCAGGTTCAGGCTGAAAGCGTAGTCCGAGCCGGGCCGCGCTTCCTTGTACAGGCGCGGGATCGTCTCGAGGTTGTGGTTCATCACGTCCGGCGGGGCGGCTTTCAGGATCTCGAGCGCGCGATCGTCGCGGCCGCGGAAGTCGGGCACCAGCACTTCGATGGTCGTGCCCGGCGACAGCTCGCGCGTCTTGCGGATGCACTCGACGAAATGCCCCGCGCCGCCGTCGCGCAGGTCGTCGCGGTCCACGGAGGTGATGACGACGTACTTCAGCTTGAGACGCGCGATGGTCTTCGCCAGGTTCTCCGGCTCGTTCGCATCGAGCGGGTCGGGGCGGCCGTGGCCCACGTCGCAGAACGGGCAGCGGCGCGTGCACTTGTCGCCCATGATCATGAAAGTGGCCGTGCCCTTGCCGAAACACTCGCCGATGTTCGGGCAGGACGCTTCTTCGCAGACCGTGTGCAAGTTGCTCTCGCGCAGGATCTGCTTGATCTCGTAGAACCGCGTGGTCGGCGAGCCGGCGCGAACGCGGATCCAGTCGGGCTTCTTGAGCACCTCGGCCTGTTCGACCTTCACGGGGATGCGCGAAAGCTTGGCCGCCGCCTTCTGCTTCGCGCCGGCCTGGTAGTTTTCGACGGACTGTGCATCGCGCACGACTTCGGAGGAGCTCATGAGGTCTTTCAGGCGGCCAGGTGCGTGTGGAGCTTCTGGCCCAGCACGCGCGCGGCGTCGTCCCAGTGGGTGGAGACACCGATTGTAGAAAGGTCCACCGTTTGCAGCCCGGGATAGCCGCAAGGGTCGATACGCGAGAAGGGCTCCAGGTCCATCGCCACGTTCAGGGCGACACCGTGGTACGTACAGTGCCGGCTGACTTTCAGGCCGAGGGCGGCGATCTTGCCGAGCCCCTGGAAGGCGTCATTGCAGGCTTGACCCGCAATCCACGGATCCCGGATCGAGTCCGGGATGACAGCCTGGCCATCCAGTCTCCGGTGTCCGAACGGATCGTCCAGCCGCACATAGATCCCCGGCGCGCCTTTCACTCTGTGTCCAGTCACCCCGTAATGCGCCAGCGTCCGGATCACCGCCTCCTCGATCCGGTAGACGCATTCCTTGATGAAATACCCGGCGCGGCGCATGTCGACGAGGGGATAGGCGACCACCTGCCCGGGTCCGTGATAGGTCACCTGCCCGCCCCGATTGGCCTGGACGACAGGGATGTCTCCAGCGTCCATCACATGCTCGGCCCGCCCGGCCAGGCCCTGCGTGAAAACCGGAGGGTGCTCGCACAACCACAGCTCATCGCCCGTCGTTTCAGTGCGCCCAGCCGTGAAGGCCTGCATTTCGGCGTAAGTGGGCAGATACTCCACCCGGCCGCGCACCCGGGTTTCCATGCCTAGAGGACGACCTTCACCATCGGGTGGGTCGACAGCGTGCGGTACAGCTCGTCGAGCTGCTCGCGGCTCGTGGCCGTGACGGTGATGGTGATGCCCAGGTAGTTGCCGGCCTTGCTGTCGCGCAATTCGATGGTGGATGCATCGAAAGCCGGGTCGAACTGTTTCGCGATTGCCGTGATGGCATGCACGAAACCGTCCGCCTTCGTGCCCATCACCTTGATGGGAAACTGGGACGGGTATTCGATGAGGGATTCGCTGGCGGGGGTGGTGGGGGCTGGTGTGGGAGTGGTCATGTCAGGCGTTCTGCTTGGCACGCTGGTAGCCGGCGTACAACTTCTCGTAGATAGTGCCGGGTCGCCCGTTTCCAACGGCTTGCTCATCCAGCCGTGTCACGGGCAGGATCTCCTTGGATGCGTTGGAAAGGAGCAACTCGTCGGCCGAGAAAACTTCCTCGCGGCCGATGCGCCGCAACCCGAACGGAATCTCCGCTTCACGGCAGAGCTGCTCGATCAGACCATAGCGGATGCCTTCGAGCACCAGGTTGTCCCTGGGCACCCCCAGCAGTGCCCCGTTCTGCACGACCCACACGTTGGCAGCCGCGCCCTCGCTCAGGAAGCCATCGCGGAACATCACGGTTTCGCTGGCGCCGGCGTCGGCGCTGATCTGCCGCGCCATCACCGAGCCCAGGAGGCTGACGCTCTTCACGTGGGCCTTTTTCCAGCGAAAATCCTCGGCCGTCACGCAGGCGACGCCGTTGACGCGGTCCGCGGCCGAAGGCGGCGTGATGCGGTTCGTCATCGCGAACACCGTCGGCTCTATGCCCTCGACCATCGCGTGGTCGCGCATCGCGACGCCGCGTGTCAGCTGGATATAGACGAGCTGGTCTGTATCGCGCGGGCTCTTGCCGAGCTCTTTGGCATACATCCCGATAAGCCCGTCGACCAACGCGCGCCACTGCGCGTGGGTCTTGGGGTTGTTGATGCGCAATTCCAACAGGCTGCGGTCCAGCCGGGCCATGTGATGTTCGAAGCGAAACGGCCGGCCCGCGTAGACCGGCACTACCTCGTAGACGCCGTCGCCGAAGATGAAGCCGCGGTCCATCACGCTGACTTTTGCCTCTCGCAGACGGGTGAAGTCACCGTTGAGATAGCAGGGCAGGTCAGACAACTCGGAGGGGTTCATCGCAACGATTGTGCCGCCTCGTCCATTCCCTCGTTTCGCGCAAAGGTGCTTTGACATCGCACCAAAGCCGAGCGCTTGGTCGGGTATTGGTCAGGCGTCAGGGGTTTCTACTTATAATCAGGGGCTTTGTAAAAATCAGGGTCCAAAGGCGCGACAAGATTCAATGAAAACAGTCGCCCCCCTGAAAGATTCGTCGGAGGAAGATCTCCCGTTCAAGCGACTGACCGCCGAAGAGGCGCGCCGGTTGCGAGAAATCAACCCCCCGGTTTCCCCCTGGTGGGTTGTTGCGGGGCAGGTGGTGGTGGGCCTGGTCGTGGCATTGGCTGCGTGGGGCATCACCGGGAGGCAAAACGTTGGGTGGTCCGCCGGATACGGCGCGCTGGCCGTGGTGATCCCCGCGGCCATTTTTGCGCGAGGACTCACCGGGCGGTTTTCCTCCCTGAATGCAGGCACCGCGGCTCTCGGGTTCATGGTGTGGGAGATGGTCAAGATAGCTTCGTCGATCGGCCTGTTGATGGCCGCGCCGAAGCTGGTCGCGGAGTTGAGCTGGCCGGCATTGCTGGTGGGCTTGATCCTCGCGATGAAGGTGTACTGGGTCGCGTTGGCGTACGCGCCCCGCAAACGACAAACATTGAACTGAAGAAACATGGCTGCTGAAACTGTCGCTGGCGAGCATGCACAGACCTCGGGTGAATACATCATTCACCACTTGACGCACCTGCAGAACCACAAGGCAAGCAACGTCGTCGACTTCACGGTCATCAACTTCGACTCCCTCTTTTTCGCCGTCGTCGTCGGCGCGTTCGGCTGCTGGCTGCTGTGGCTCGCCGCGCGCAAGGCGACCTCGGGCGTGCCCGGCAGATTCCAGGCCGCGGTGGAAATCCTGGTCGAGATGGTCGACTCGCAGGCCAAGGGCATCGTGCACAACGCCCAGAGCCGCAAGTTCATCGCGCCGCTGGCGCTTGTCGTGTTCGTCTGGATCTTCCTGCTGAACGCCATGGATTTGCTGCCGGTGGACCTGCTGCCTGCAATCTGGGCCCAGATCTACGGCGCCGCTGGCCATGACCCGCACCACGCCTACCTGCGCGTGGTCCCGACGGCCGACCTGTCGATGACGATGGGCCTGTCGGTCGGCGTGCTGCTCATCTGCCTCTACTACAACGTCAAGATCAAGGGCATCGGCGGCTGGGTCCACGAGCTCTTCACCGCCCCCTTCGGCGCGCACCCGCTGCTGTGGCCGTTCAACTTCGCGATGCAGATCATCGAGTTCATCGCCAAGACCGTGTCGCACGGCATGCGGTTGTTCGGCAACATGTACGCCGGCGAATTGATCTTCCTGCTGATCGCCATGATGGGCGGCGCGTGGACGCTCTCCGCGACGGGCATCACACTGGCCGTCGGCCACGTGATCGCCGGCTTCGTGTGGGCGGCTTTCCACCTGATCATCATCACGCTGCAGGCGTTCGTGTTCATGATGCTGGCCCTCGTGTATCTCGGCCAGGCGCACGACGCGCACTGAACCCGTTTTCCCCCGGTTTCCCTTTTTCTTTTTTTACGTCAACCCAAGTCCTCTAGGAGCAATCATGGAAGTTATCAGCTTTGTCGCACTGGCCGCCGGCCTGATCATCGGTCTCGGCGCCATCGGTGCCTGCATCGGCATCGGCATCATGGGCAGCAAGTACCTCGAATCCGCCGCTCGC
>JAZKIF010000081.1:82960-107632 GCA_040385005.1 Pseudomonadota bacterium | reverse complement strand
CGCCGATCAGCTTGATGCGCAGGATGTCCTGGATGTCTTCCAGCGACAGCATCTGCCCCTGGTCCACGCGGTTGGGGTTGTAGCGCGTGATGAGCAGGTGCTCCTTCACGGGCTCCTTCCCCTCGATCGCGCGCTGGGTCTTGCTCGCGAGCATGCCCAGGATGCGGTCGGAGTCGCGCACGGAAGAGACTTCGGGGTTGGTGACGACCAGCGCCTCGTCCGCGAAGTGCATCGCCATCAGCGCGCCGGTCTCGATGCCCGCCGGCGAGTCGCATACGATGTACTCGAAGCCCATCGCGCCGAGGTCCTTGAGCACCTTCTCCACGCCTTCCTTGGAGAGCGCTTCCTTGTCGCGCGTCTGCGAGGCCGCGAGCACGAAGAGGTTGTCGCACTGCTTGTCCTTGATGAGCGCCTGGTTCAGGTTGGCCTCGCCCTGGATCACGTTGATGAGGTCGTACACCACGCGCCGCTCGCAGCCCATGATGAGGTCCAGGTTGCGCAGGCCCACGTCGAAGTCGATGACGGCGGTCTTGTGGCCCGCGAGCGCGAGGCCGGCGGCGAAACTGGCGCTGGTCGTGGTCTTGCCGACCCCGCCCTTGCCGGAGGTGACGACGATGATTCTGGTCATTGGTGAGGGGTCCTCGTGTGGATGTTCGGATCGGTGGTCAAAGCGGCGTCATCACCAGCTTGCCTTCGCTGCCGCCGTCCAGCCGCACTTGCGTCGGCTTCGACAGCACGCTGGCGGGCAGTGGCACTTCGCTCGTGCGGTAGACGCCCGCGATGGAGATGAGTTCGGGTTCGAGGCAGGTCGAGAAAATCCGCGCCTCGGTGTTGCCGCGCGCGCCAGCGATGGCCTTGCCGCGCAGCGGCGCATACACATGGATGTGTCCGTCCGCGATGATCTCCGCGCCCGCATTCACCATGCTGAGCACGACGACATCGCGTCCGCGCGCGTACACCTGCTGCCCGGAGCGAAGCGGTTTGTCGATGACGAGGGCGGAAGTGGACGGAGGTTCGTTGACGAGGGCGGGCGCGGGAACGGCAGGCAAGTCGTCATGCCGGACTTGATCCGGCATCCACGCCCGCCCCGCCTCCACCGCATCATTCGCCCCCGCCAGCCCCACGGCCAGCGCCGCGCGCATCTGCCCCTCGCTCCCGCCCTTCACCGCCACCGGCATCACGCGATACCCGCGCAGCAGCTTCACCAATTCCTGGAAGTCCACGTCCCCCGCGCCGCCGAGCGGCGACAGGTCGATCACCAGCGGATCTTCTTCGAAGAAATCGGGGATGTCGCCAAAGCGCGTGGCCAGCTCGGTGGACAGGGCCGCGAGGTCGGGCGACTTCAGCAGCAACGCGACCAGCGGCAGGTTGGCGCTTTTGATCTCGAATGTGGCAGGGGCGCGTCCTGCGAGGGCAACGGTCATTGAAACTGCAAACGGATACTCAGGGGAGAAAAAGGGGCAACAGGCGAATACAAAAGGGCGGCGCATCTTAACAGCCACCCCGAGGCGCCGTCCTACAGTTTCTGTTGCCAAATGCACCTGCCCTGCGCCGGCACGGCCGACCACACTGGATCCAGCAGCACATCAAGGAGTTGCCATGAAGATCCATCACACGCTTCCCCACTGGGTGTTGGTCATCCTGATCCTCGCCGCCTTGCTGTTCGTGCTGCGCGACGCGCATGGACAGAGCGGCTCCGCGGCGGTCTTCGAAGGTCGCCCCGCGATGGCGGGCGCGAATGGCGGACAGGGCGCGCAAGCCGGCATGCCGCAGGGCGGCATCGGCGTGCAGGGCAGCGACACCGCGCAGCGCAGCTTGCGCCTGGGCAAGCCCACGGGCCTCGATGAAATGCGCCAAGCCAAGCGCGACGGGCTGGACATGGTTGAAGCAGCGGACAAGGACACGTCGCTGCGCAAGGACGTCGCGCCCTCGAAGGATCTCAAGCCATCCAGGGAAGTCGCACCGCCCAAGGACACGAGCGTCGCGAAGGAACAGCGCAGCGCGCGCAAGGTTGCGAAGTCCGCGAAGCGCACGCTGCGGCAGGCGCATCACGGCACGCCCGAGATCGGCGCCACCGCCGAACGCTAGAAACTGGCGTCATGCCGGACTTGATCCGGCACCCATCGTGGAGTGTCATCGCGCCACGGTGGATCGCGGGTCGAGCCCGCAATGACAGCGTGGGTCACGACGCCACTTGCTTCCTGTTGGTGAAAGTCTCGCGGTAGCACGCCAGCCAGGCATCCTGGTCGGCTTCATACGAAGGCGCGGCAGAACGCGCGACACCCGGCGCGCAATGCAAGTGCGTGCCATCCCATTCGACGGAGCGCTCGGGCGAGAAGATCGCCCAGCGCTGTTGCGGTGCGCGCTTGGCGAACCACGGCGCGACGGCCTGCAGGATGTGGTGGGCCGGCTCGTACCACGCGAGCTGCAGCGGCCCGTCGTCCAGCACATCCACGAAGCGCGCGGTTGCCTTCATCTTGTGGATGTCGCGCCGCACCGACTGCGCCATCTGGTGCGCATGCAGCATGTCGGGGTCGACGGGGTCGTGACGCAGTCCCGGCTCGTGCACCAGGCGCCAAAGCAGGCGATAGAGCAGCGCGAAGCGGTCCGTGTCGTGATGCAGCACCACCACTTCGCACAAGCGCAGGAACGATGCCGGCACGATCGCCGACGCGGCTTTCGGCACGCCGTGGGGCCGGCTGTCGGAGGCGGGGATCGGGTCGGCGAACAAGTCGCTGTTCTCGGCGCGCGCCGTTCGCCAGTTCACGGCTTCGGGCGGCACCTGCTGGGCCAGCAACACCCGGGCCTCTTCGCGGAATCCCGCGAGGTCGGTTTCGCTGGCGAGCAATGCTTCCATGTCAATCCTTCCCGCGCGCGGCGATGTAGCGCGGATGGTGCTTGGCATGGATCTCCATGGCCAGGTACAACACGGCGGCGATGACGAGCGGCACGATGTAGTAGATCGCGCGGTAGCCCAGCAGCGCGGCGATCAGGTGCCCTTCGGACACCCGGTGCGAAAGCAGCGCGAGGAACACGAACTCGAACACGCCCAGCCCGGCCGGCACGTGGGCGATCACGCCCGCGATGGCGCCGACCAGCAGCACCGTGAGCACATCGGTGTAGGGGACGCTCTGTTGCAGCAATACATAGATGATCGCGGCCATCAGGCTCCAGTTGATGCACGAGACCAGCATCTGCAATAGCGCCATACGCCAGGGCGGCAGGTAGAGCTCATGCCCGCGCACGGTCCAGGTGTGGTCGCCCAGACGGACGCAGGCGATGATGTACGCGATCGAGATCGCTACCAGTCCAGCGCCGGCCCACTGCAAGCCGTGGTTGCCCATGTGCCACGCGGGCGGCAACGCGATCGGATGGATCAGGAAGAGCAGGCCCGCGAGCAGCTTGTAGCCCAGCCAGTTCGTCAGCATGCTCATCGACACGATGCGTGTGATGACGCCCTTGGCCAGGCCAAGGCGCGAATAGAGCCGGTAGCGAAATCCCACGCCGCCCACCAGCGAGCCGATGCAAAGATTGAACGCGTAGCTCACGAAGTTCACGCCCATCACGGTGAGCGTCGGCAGGTCGTGACCGGTGTAGCGTTTGCCGATGAGGTCGAAGCAGCTGTAGAGCAGGTGGCTCGCGATGGCCAGGCCCGCCGCGGCGAGCAGCGCGGGCATCGGCGTGTTGCGCACCGAGTCGAGCACGTCGTCCCAGTCGATGTTGCGCGCGTAGTGCACGATGAGCACCGTGACCGCGACGAAGAACGCCAGCGACAGGAAGCGCTTGACCCAGGGCCACCACGGGTGCGCCGAGCGAGCTTTGCCGCTGTCGCCGGATTGCGGGGCGGCGCGCCGCCTCGGTTTGATCAGGGCGTTGCGGGGCAGCGTGCGCGTGGAGGCCATCGCTTCTATTCCTTGACACCGTCGCCGGCGTAGGAGGGCCGCAATCGGTCCGCGAGCGCCGGCAGCAGGCGCGGCACGTGGCGCGGCAGCCACGTCGCCACGCCGGGGTACAGGCGTGTGAAGTGATAGGCGACGAAGCTGTGCAACGCGCCCCACCCCTTGAGCGGCCCGAGCTCCTCGCGATTGATGCACTTGCAGCTGTTCGCCATCAATCGGCTCAGCCGCTCGTGCAGCGTTGCGTTGAACTTGCGATCGCGAATGATCACATTGGCTTCCAGGTTCAGCGCGAGGCTCAGCGGGTCGAGGTTGCTCGAGCCGACAGTCGCCCATTCGTTGTCCATCAGCGCGACCTTGCCGTGCAGCGGCCGGTCGCAATACTCGTGGATGCGTACGCCCGCGCCGAGCAGCTGGTGGTATAGCATGGTCGCGGCGGTCTTGACGATCGGCATGTCGGGCTGGCCCTGCAGGATCAGGTCGACCTGCACGCCCCTGCGCGCAGCGCGGCGCAGCTCGCGCATGAGCCGGTAGCCCGGGAAGAAGTAAGCGTTGGCGATGACGATGCGCTCCTTCGCCGCGCGGATCGCGATGCGGTAATGGCGCTCGATGTCGCTCACGTGGTCGGTGTTGTCGCGCACCACCAGCATCGCCGCCGCCGAGCCTTCGGGCGGCACGGCGTCGGGGCGGATGCGCAGGTGCCTGCGCCAGCGCCACCAGTGACGCATGCGCTGGTAACGCTGGCCCTGGGCGAGTGTCGTGTGCGTGAAGCGATGGATCTCGGCCACCAGGGGCCCGCGGATTTCCACCGAATAGTCCTGTTTGGCTTCAGGCCCGAAATCGCCGAGGTGGTCCGCCGAGTAGTTGATGCCGCCGATAAAAGCCACCGCGCCATCGACCACCACGATCTTGCGGTGCATCCGGCGCAGCATGTTCCAGCGCCAGCCCAGCAGGCGCTTGCCCGGGTCGAACACATGGATGCGCACGCCGGCATCGGCGAGCGTCGAGAGAAACCGTTCCGACAGGTCGGGCGAGCCGAAGCCGTCGATCGTCACATCCACCTGCACGCCACGGCTCGCCGCCGCGACGAGCGCTTCATGCAACAGCAGGCCGACCTTGTCCTCGAAGAGGATGAACGTCTCGAGCACCACTTCCTGGCGGGCGTTCGCGATGCACGCGAAGACACGCGGGAAGAATTCCTCGCCGTTCTCCAGCAACTGGATGTCGTTACCCGGGACCCACTTCGGACTCATGAACTTCGGCCTTTACAGATGAATTTCAGCGACGAGGGGCGCGTGGTCCGACAGGTGTGACCACGGCGTGCGCGGGAGCACCACGGGCAAATGCACGGACGCGTTGCGCACGTAGATACGGTCCAGCGCGAGAATGGGGAACCGCGCGGGAAAGGTCTTGGCCGGCTCGCCATAGGCGGTCACGAACACTTCCTTCAACCCGGCTTCGCGCCACAGCAGGTCATGCGCGCGTCGGCGCCAGTCGTTGAAGTCGCCCGCGACGATGAGCGGCGCATCGTCCGGGATCTCGGTCTTGATGATCTCGCACAGCAGTTGCAGCTGCTGCTGCCGATGCGATTCGGCCAAGCCCAGGTGCACGCAGATCGCGTGGACGTTGATCGACTGGCCCGGCAGCTCGAGCACGCAATGCAATAGCCCGCGCTTTTCCGGCCCCATGATCGATATGTCGTGGTTCTGGTAATGCACGATCGGGAACTTCGACATGATCGCGTTGCCGTGGTGGCCCTTGGGATACACCATGTTGCGGCCGTACGCATACTGCGGCCAGATGCTGTCCGCGAGGAATTCGTACTGCGGCGCGTCGGGCCAGTTCTCGAAGCGGTCGCCGTGCTCTTCGTGGACGCCCAGCACCTCCTGCATGAAGACGACGTCGGCCCCCACCTTGCGCACGGCTTCGCGCAACTCCGGAAGGATGAACTTCCGGTTGAAGGTGGTGAAGCCCTTGTGTGTGTTGACGGTCATAACGGTCAATGGAGGCACGGCGGCCGCTGTGTCTGTCATGTGGGGATCTTTGTCTCGCGGGAGTGAATCCTCGTTGTACTGACGGGCAGGAAACCAAGGTGTAGGACGGCGCGCCCAACTTCGGTCCCCCAGCGCTGATGCGCCTGCGAGGCGTTGGCATGCGTCGGGCAGGCGCTGTAGGATGGCTGCATGAACCGCAGTAAATCCCTCATGGTGGCGGCCGCTCTTTGCGGCGTGTGCATGGTTGCTAACGCGCAGTGGCGCCCGGCGGGCGTCTTCGCCGAAGCCGGCATCGCCGAGCATGGCGCGTACAGCGCGACGTTCGGCGGCGTGTGGCCCTGGGCCTGGAAGCGAGATACCGCCGTGGGCGAATTGACGGCGATTTCCGAAGGCTGGATCAGCCAGTGGCGAGCGCGGCAGGTGACGGGACGCGAAAGCTTCACGCAGCTCGGCTTCCAGCCGCTGCTGCGGTTGCGTTTCGCGGGCGGTGTGTCGCCGTGGTTCGCCGAAGCGGGAATCGGGGTGACCTATACCGATGAGGTCTATCACTCCGCTACCAAGACGTTCAGCACGAAGTTCAACTTCAAGGACACGCTGGGCGTGGGCCGTAGCTTCGGGGCGGACCGCAAGCAGGAGCTCGGGCTTCGCGTCAGCCATTTCTCCAACGCGAGCATCAAGCGGCCGAATCCCGGCGAGAACTTCCTGCAGCTGCGCTACGCGCACAGCTTCTGAGCCTCACTTCGGGCGGGGTGCCTTCAGCTGCGATCCCGGGTGGCTGAGCTTGCCGGCGCGCAGCTCGCCCACCGCTTGCGCCACGCTGCGAGCGACGTTGCGCACTTCTTCCTGCACGCCTTCGTCCGCATCCAGCTCATCGTGGCTGGTCGCATACGGCTTGTAGTAGCCGATGTAGCGGTCCAGCCGCGCGAGAGAGCCGGCATCGATAAGCCCCATCCAGTCGAGCCAGTCGCAGATCGCGCGGCGCACGGGATCGGTACCAGCCACGTCGCCATGCACCACCACGCCATACGTACGCCCCGCAAGGTGTTTGGGATAGTCCCAGCCCTTTAACTCGATCGCCTTCGCTTCTTCGGCTTTCTTGCCGTGCGTCGTGGTCGGGTCGGGGTTACCGCCGTCAGCGCACACCAGGCGATCGATCATCAGCTTGAGCGGGCTCGCGGCCTGGTACCAGTACACGGGTGTCATGAGGATCACGCCGTGCGCCTTCACCCACATCTCGTAGATGTCGTTCATCCAGTCGCCGGTCTGGCGTGTCGCATGGTTCGGGTAGCAGCTGCATGGCCAATGACATAACGGCATGGCAGTGGAGACGCAGCCCTTGCACGGATGGATGTGGCGGTCGTAGTCCGAGGTGAGTCGGCTGAGGTCCAGCAGTTCCACTTCGATCTTTTCGGCCTCCAGGATTTCCTGGGCGATCTTCACCAGGCGATAGGTCTTGGACATCTCGCCGGGACAGGTGCCGTCGTTGCGCGATGAGCCGCACACCAGCAGCACGCGCGAGGGTGTCGACGGTTGTGACCACGCTTTCTGCGCCGCGACCAGTTTGTCGCGTGCCGCACGCCAGTCGACGGACATGTCGTAGTCGGGGTCGGCGAATTCCGGGCCGGCCTTGTTCGTTACAGGCGCCTTGCGGCCCTCCTGGTAGGAATCCCACGCGAGTTGTTCGAGCCGCTCGATCGCGTCGTTTTCCTTGCGGTAGACGGGATCGAAAAACGCCTGCATGAAGCGTTCGTGGAATTCATCGCGCGCTATGGGGGCCGGCGCCTGGCCTGTGCGAACCGTTGTCATGCGAGCCAGTCTAGAGCTTTGCGCGCGAGCCGTGGGGTTGCGCAATCGATGAGTTTCCCGGTCCTACAGGCATCGGGGCGCATGTCCGATAAGGGCATGGGTGCGCAGCGAATAAGGTGATTTCTCGAAAGGAAATTTCATGACAATCAACAAGACTCCCGCCTATCTTTCCGTGTTGATGGCCGCCCTGCTGGCCGCCGGCGCGCATGCACAGAGCACGAGCGCCTCGGGCAGCTCGGACTTGCCGCCCAAGGCCGGCGAGGCAAGCACGCAAACCATGGGTGCGCCGAACGCGCAGACCACCAACTCGACAGCGAGCGAAACGCCCGCCATGTCCAAGGACCAGGTCCGCCAGGACGCGCAGGGCCGCAACACCGCGAGCGGCACAAGCAGCGTTCCGATGAAGGCCGGTGAAGCGAGCACTACGGTGCAAGGCAAGCCGAACGCCAGCAAGCAGGTCGCGGGCAAGACGCGCGAGGAAGTGCGCGCCGAGCTGCTCTCCAGCCGCAAGAACTACCAGGACAACCTGCGCGCCAAGCGCAACCCCGAGCAGCGCCTGGGCGTGATGGGTGCGTCGGGCTCGGGCACCACCAGCGCCACCGTCGGCGCCACCGGCTCGACCGGTGGCACGGGCGGTGCGTCGGGCGATGCCGCCATGGGCGCCGGCGCGACCGGCGGGGCCGCATCGACCGGCGGCGGCGGCGCGGGCACGTCGTCCGGCACGAAGTAATCACCCAGCGGCGCAGTTGATGCGCCCATGAAAAAAGCCTGCGCCGCGTGAGCGGTGCAGGCTTTGCCGTTGCGGCGAAAGGGCGAGCGCCCTGCTAACTTAGCCCCGATGGTGATGGCGCATGCCGCCGCGGTGCCCGCGAGCGGTTTCAGCGTCGAACACCTTCTTTTGTTCCGGCGACAGCGTCGCGTAGAACGTCTTCGTCGCTTCGGCGCGCTTATCCATTTCAGCCATCCGTGCGGTGCGCATCGCGCGCATCTTGTCGATGCGCTCGGGCGTGGAGAGCTTCTCGAACTCGCCGCGCTGCGGACGCTGCATCATGTTGCCGGTCGGCTTCATCGCACCGGTAAACGTGGTCCAGGCGCTTTCTTGCGCGGGCGTGAGCTGCAGCTTCTGCTTCAGGGCTGCGTGGCGGCGCGCCATGCGCTCTTCCATGCGCTTGTGCATCTTCGCGGAGTCCATATGACGGCCGCGATGCTCGCCTTGCGCCTGGGAGGCGGCGGGGGCCGCGCCTGGCGCCGGAGTGGGCGTCTGCGCGGTGGCGGCGAAGCCTAGCGCCAGCAGGCCGGCGGCGATGAAATGCTTGTGGGAGGTCTTCATGAATTGCTTCCTTCCTGTGGAGGGCCTTGTCCCGGGTTTGGGCGTCAGGTTGGATTCGAGTGTGGCTCGGCCTTGTATCGCTTCCGTGGACTACGGGTCACGGCTGTGTAAAGGTCAGGGCTGACTTGCCCGGCAGTGTGGGATGACTCCTACCGAAAGTACGCTTGCCCGGCCACAAGCCGCCGGTTTTGCGTGCGCGAGGATGCTTCCAGACATTCGGCAAGGAGCAACTCATGAAATACCCGATGACCCTGCGCATCGCGGTCCTGACCGCGGCCCTCGGCGTGGGCGCCGCCTTCGCCCAACAAAGCGCGCCCCTGGTGATGACCGACACTGCTCCGCTGCCGGCGGAAGACCGCAACAGCACGGGCGCGATTCTGTTGGACAACTCGCCGGTGCGCGCCCAGCGTGATCGCGACTTCGATCCGTCCGAACCCCGCGCCAGCAAGAAGTCGGTGGGCAAGGGGATCATGCGCGCCACGATCCGCGAACAGTCGAAAGCCGAGCGTGCGAAGGCGCGGGAGGCCGCGGCGATCGAGTTCTATCAACGCGGCGCCGGCGCTGGAACTCCGGACTGATCGTCTTTCTTCAAGCGTGCCCGAGCCCGGCGAGATCGTCCAGGATCGGGCAATCCGGGCGCTCGTCCCCATGACAGCAATGGATGAGGTGTTGCAGCGTGCGCTGCATCGCCTGCATGGCCTCGATCTTCTGCGTGAGCTCCTGGGCGTGGCGCTGCGCGACGCGCTTCACGCTCCCGCTGGTGCGACGTCGGTTGTGCCACAGGCTCGCGAGTTCGCCGATGTCGTGCATCGAAAAACCGAGTTCGCGCGCGCGGCGGATGAAACGCAGCGTATGCACATCTGCCTCGCCGTACTGCCGGTAGCCCGCGTCGGTGCGCGTCACCGGCGGCAAGAGCCCCAGCGACTCGTAGTGCCGCACCATCTTGGCGGAAATGCCGGACAGCTTCGACGCCGTGCCGATATTCACCGGCCAGGAGGCGACCGCCACGAGCCCGGTGGTTGTCATGCGGCCGCCACCGTGTAGCCCTCTTCGCTGATCGCCCGCGCCAGCGCCTCGCGCGGCTGCGAACTCTCCACCTCGACCTTGCCGGTCGGCAAGTCCACCTTCACCTGCGCTTGCGCATCGAGCGTCTTCACGGCCTGCGTGACGGCCCGTTCGCAATGGCCGCAACTCATGCCTTGCACCTGGAAAACCTGATTCATGCGTATCTCCAATCCGTTGAAAAACAAGGATAGCCTGAACCTTGCCATCATGGGAGAGTCAAGCGGCAATCCCTGCGCTTGACCTTGACATCGTGGCAAGGTGCATCCTCGGGGCATGGAAACATCGAACAACACCGCCACGCTCGACCTGGGTGTCGGCGGCATGACTTGTGCCAGCTGCGTCGGCCGCGTCGAACGCGCCTTGAAGAAGGTCCCCGGCGTGCGGGACGCCAGCGTCAACCTCGCGACCGAATCGGCCCACGTCACGTTTTCGGGTGACACGGCCGGCGACACGACCGAGGCGCGCCTGCGACGGGCCGTGCGCGATGCGGGCTACGAGCCACGCGAAGCCTCGGCGCAATTCGACGATGACGTCTCGCCCTGGACCGGATTTGCGCCGGTGGCGATCGGTCTTGCCCTGTCGCTGCCGCTCGTGGCGCCGATGGCGGCGGGCCTCTTCGGCCTGCACTGGATGCTGCCCGCGTGGATCCAGTTCGCGCTCGCGACGCCCGTGCAGTTCATCCTCGGCGCGCGCTTCTACCGCGCCGGCTGGCATGCGCTGAAGGCGCTGACCGGCAACATGGACCTGCTGGTCGCGCTGGGCACGACGGCGGGCTGGGCGCTCTCCGTGTGGCTGTGGCTGACGCAGAGCGGCGAGCATCTCTACTTCGAGGCATCCGCCGTGGTGGTCACGCTGGTGCTGCTCGGCAAATGGCTGGAAACGCGCGTCAAGCGGCAGACGACGGCCGCCATCCGCGCGCTGCACGCGCTGCGTCCTGAAACCGCGCATGTGGTGGCAAGCGACGGCACCGAACGCGACCTTCCCGTCGCCGAGGTGCTGGCCGGCGATCGGCTGGCCGTTCGACCGGGCGAGCGCATTCCGGCGGACGGCGTCGTGGAACAAGGCCAGACGCAGGTCGATGAATCCATGCTCACCGGCGAGCCGCTGCCGCTCGCCAAAGCCGTGGGCGCGAAGCTCACCGGCGGCACCATCAACGGCGATGGCCGCATCGTGATGCAGGTGACGGCCGTGGGCAGCGAGACCGTGCTCGCGCACATCATCCGCCTGGTCGAAGACGCGCAGGCCGCCAAGGCGCCGATCCAGCGACTGGTCGACCAGGTGTCGGCGGTGTTCGTACCGGTGGTGTCGGCGATCGCGCTGGTCACGTTGCTGGGCTTGCTGGCCACGGGCGCTCCGCTGGAGACATCGCTCATCCGCGCGGTGGCCGTGCTGGTGATTGCGTGCCCCTGCGCGCTCGGCCTCGCGACGCCGGCCGCGATCATGGCGGGCACCGGTGTGGCCGCGAAGCACGGCATCCTTATCAAGGATGCGCAGGCGCTGGAAATCGCGCACCGCGTGGACACTGTCGCGTTCGACAAGACCGGGACGCTCACCGTTGGGCAGCCACGGCTGGTGGCGTTCGCTGCCGCGCCGGGCGTCGATGAAACGATCGCGATGGCCGCGGCGGCGAGCTTGCAGAGCGGCAGCGAACATCCTCTTGCGCGCGCGGTGGTTGCGGCCGCGCGCGAGCGGGGCGTGGTCTTTTCGCCGCCGCTGGACGTGCGCTCCGTCCCGGGCCGTGGCAGCGAAGGCGAGGTCGATGGGCGTCATTGCATCGTCGCGAGCCTGCGCTGGATGGAGGAGCTCGGTGTTGGCATCGGCGAACTCGGAGGCGAGGCGCAACGCCTGCGCGGGGAGGGCGCGACACTCTCCGCGCTGTTGGTTCGCCAAGGGTCGGACGTATCCCTGCAAGCCTTGATGGCGTTCGCCGACGAGCCCAAACCGCAAGCCGCGCAAGCGCTCGCCGCGTTGCGGGAAAGCGGCTTGCGGATCGTCATGATCTCCGGCGACAACGCAGCCGCCGCGCTCGCGATGGCGCACCGCCTCGGCCTGCATGACGACGAAGTGATGGCCGAAGTGCTGCCCGGCGAAAAGGCCTCGCGCATCGCACATCTGCATGCCGGAGGTCACGTCGTCGCGATGGTCGGCGATGGCGTCAACGACGCACCGGCCCTGGCGGCAGCCGACGTGGGCATGGCGATGGGCACCGGCACCGACGTCGCGATGCATGCAGCAGGCATCACCCTCATGCGCGGCGACGTGAACCTCGTCGCCGCGGCGCTGGACATCTCGCACCGCACGGTGCGCAAGATCCGCCAGAACCTGTTCTGGGCGTTCGCGTACAACGTCGCCGGCATCCCACTCGCCGCGCTCGGCTACCTGAACCCCGTGGTGGCCGGCGCCGCGATGGCGCTCTCCAGCGTCAGCGTCATGGCGAACGCGCTGCTGTTGCGTCGATGGGCAGCCGAGGACGAAGCACGCTGAACTCATCCCACGAAGTCCAGCGGGCTCCGAGAGGGCAAACCAACTCTGGCGTATGCTTCGGCCGATGCGAATCCTGCTGGTAGAAGACGACGCCGTCCTGCGTGACGTGATGCTGCGCAGCCTGGCCGATGCGGGCCATCGTGTCGACGTGGCCGGCTCGGTCGAAGAGGCCGCGCACTGGTGGCGCGTGCAACCTTTCGATGCCGTGCTGCTCGACTTGAACCTGCCCCTCTCGGCCAACCCGCGCAGCGGCCTGGGCAACGGCCTGGTGGTCCTGCGGGAAGCCCGCGCGCGCGGCGACCGCACGCCGGTGCTGGTGCTCACCGCGCGCGACCGCACCGAGGAGCGCATCGCCGGCCTCGACGCCGGGGCAGACGATTACCTCGGCAAACCTTTCGACCTCGCGGAAGTGGAAGCGCGGCTGCGTGCTCTCGTGCGGCGCACGCAAGGCACGGAAGACCGCGTCGAACTGGGCCAGCTCAGGCTGGACCGCAAGGCGCGCCGCTTCTTCCTCTCCGGCCAGCCCTGGGACCTGCCTGCGCGCGAATTCGAGGTGCTGTGGGAGCTGATGACGCCGCCCGGCCACGTGGTGAGCAAGAAGGTGCTTTCGGACAAGCTCTCGCAATCCGATGCCGCGCTGGGCGACAACGCGCTGGAAGCGTTCGTCTCGCGCCTGCGCAAGAAGCTCGCGGACAGCGCCGTGGGCATCCGCACCTTGCGCGGCCTCGGCTACGTCATCGAAGAAAAGCGCGAGGAAAAAGGCGAGGACAAGGGCGACGGCAAGAGCGGGGCTCATGGATGAGCCTGCCGGCCGGCGGCAAGCCGTCGCTGCGCAGCCGGCTCGCGCGGCGGGTCGTCGTGCCGCTGGTGGTCACGTGGGCGCTCGGGTCGGGCATCGCGCTGGCGGTGGCGAACCACTTCGCGGGCGAGGCGTTCGACCGCGCGCTGCTCGATGACGCCCACGCCGTCGCGGCGCACGTAAAGCAGGGCGAGGCCGGCCTGGAGCTCGCGCTCTCGCCGGGCGAGATGCGCACCCTCCTGTTCGACCAGACCGAATCGGTCTACTACGCGGTGTTCGATCCCGCCGGCCGTGTCATCGCGGGCCAGCCCGACCTGCGCCCGCCGCCCTTGCCGGAAGACACGCCCTGGCAATACGCCGATTTCGTGCTGCACGGGCGGGACCTGCGCAGCGTCAGCCTGCACCGCACCGACCCCGCGCCGTTCGTGATCGTGATGGCGCAGACCTCCGCGAGCCGCACGCGCCTGCTGCACCGCATGCTCGCGTATTCCGCGATCCCGCAGGCGCTGTTGCTGGTGTTCCTCGCGCTGTGGCTGCGCCGCGTGATCCGGCGCGATTTGCAGCCGCTCGCGCAACTGCAGCAGGCGGTCGATGCGCGCGGCGCGAGCGACCTGGCGCCGGTGCCCGAAGAGGTGACCGAAGGCGCGACCACGCGCGACGTCGAGCGCCTGGGCACGGCGCTGAACTCGATGCTGGCTCGGCTCGCGCGCAGCATCGAAGCGCAACGCGAGTTCGCGGGCAACGTGGCGCACGAGCTGCGCACGCCGCTCGCGGGTATCCGCGCGCAGGCGGCGTATGCCCTGCGCCAGGAAGACCCGGCGGTGTGGCGCGAGCAGCTGCAGGGGATCGCGCAGGGCGAACAGCGCGCAAGCCACCTGGTCGACCAGCTACTCGCGCTTGCGCGCGCCGACGAGGCGAGCGCGAGCCTCGCGCTGGAAGACGTGCCCCTGCACGAAGTGGCGCGGAACGTGTTGCTGCGCTTCCTGCCGCAAGCCGATGCCGCGGGCGTCGACCTGGGCGCGGAAGGGCTGGACGAGCCCGCGCATGTGCGCGCGGATGCGGCGCTGATCGAAGGCATCCTGGGCAACTTGCTGGACAACGCGCTGCGTTACGGGCGCGGCGCGCAGCCGCGCATCACGGTGTCGATCGCGCGCGAAGGAGCGGACACGCTCCTGCATGTCTCGGACAACGGCCCGGGCATGGACGGCCAGGAGACCGACATGTTGCTGCGCCGCTGGGCGCAAGGCCCGAGCGGGCAGAAGCTGGGCGCCGGGACGGGGCTGGGCCTCGCGATCGTGCAGCGCTACGTACAGCTGCTCGGCGCGACCTTCACGCTCGGCTCCGGGCCGCAAGGCGTGGGCCTGTGCGCGACGGTGCGCTTTCCGCCCGCGCCGTCTCAGGCCGCGAGGGCCGGATAGTCCGTGTAGCCCCGGGCGTCGCCGCCGTAGAACGTGGCCTTGTCCGGCGTGTTCAAGGGCGCGTTGCGGTGCAGGCGCTCGACAAAATCCGGATTCGCGATGTAGGGCTTGCCGAACGCGACGAGGTCGGCGCCATCGCGCAGCGCCTGCTCGGCCAGCGATTTGTCGTAGCCGTTGTTCACCATCCAGGCGCCCTTGCCGCCCGCCGCGCGGTACGTCGCGCGCAACTTCGCATAGTCGAACGGCCGCTCCTCGATCACGCGCGGCCCGCCGGTCGCGCCTTCGATCACGTGGATGTAGGCGAGGCCCAGGGGACCGAGTTCGCGGGCCACGTAGTCGAAGAGCGCCTGCGGGTCGTCGTCGACCACGTCGTTCGCCGGTGTGACGGGCGCAAGCCGGTGCGCCCGCCGCCCACTTCGCCGGCGACGGCGCGCACCACTTCGAGCAGCAGGCGCGCGCGGTTCTCGATGGAGCCGCCGTAGTCATCGCGCCGGTGGTTGCTGCCGGTCTTCAGGAACTGGTCCAGCAGGTAGCCGTTCGCGCCGTGGATCTCCACGCCGTCGAATCCGGCGGTGGTCACCGCATGCCGTGCGGCGTGGCGGAAATCGTGGACGATGCCCGGAAGCTCCGACGCGTCGAGCGCGCGCGGCTCGGAGGTCGGCGCGAACGAGCCCACGCCGTCCTGGATCAGATAGGTCTTGGTCTTCGCGGTGATGGCCGATGGCGCGACCGGCTTCTGGCCATCCGGCTGCAGCGCGGTGTGCGACACGCGGCCCACGTGCCACAGCTGCACGACGATGCGGCCCTTGCGCGCATGCACCGCATCGGTCACGCGCTTCCAGCCCTCGAGCTGCTCGGTGCCGTACAGGCCGGGCACGTCGGCATAGCCCTGGCCCTGCGCGCTGATCGCGGTGGCTTCGGAGATGAGCAGGCCGGCGCTCGCGCGCTGCGCGTAGTACTCGGCCATGAGCGGCGTGGGCACGGCGCCGGGCGCGCGGTTGCGCGTGAGCGGCGCCATGACGATGCGATTGGGCAGCCGCAGGCCGCCCGCGTTGAGGGGGTCGAAGAGACTGGTCATCGCGTCACTTGCCCTGCAGGCCTTCGACCTTCAACGCCTCCTGCACCGCGGGACGCTCGGCCATGCGGGCGTGCTGCGCCATGAGGTTCGGGTACGGGGTCGTGTCGATGTTCATTCCCTTGGCCCAGCGCGTGACAGCGAAGAGGTACGCGTCCGGCACCGAGAAGTGCTCGCCCATCACGTAGTCCTTGCCCGCGAGTTCGCCGTTGATCCACTGGAAGCGCTTGGCGAGCTTGTCGCGGAAGATCTGCTTGCCTTCGTCCGGCATGGCGGCGATGAAGAGGGGGCCGAACGATTTGTGGATCTCGGTGCCGATGAACGCCAGCCATTCCTGCAGGCGATAGCGCGGCAAGGTGCCGTTGGCCGGCGCGAGGTTGCGCGTGGGCACGAGGTCGGCGATGTACTGCAGGATCACCGGCACTTCGTGCAGGCGCGTGCCGTCGTCGAGCTCCAGCAGTGGCACGTAGCCCAGCGGATTGATCGTGTAGTAGTCGGTGCCGTCTTCCAGCTTGTGCGTCTTGGTGGGCGCCAGCACGGGCTCGAAGGCGAGGCCGGCTTCGCGCAAGGTGATGTGGGCCGACAGCGAGCAGGCGCCGGGCGAATAGTAGAGCTTCATGTGTTGTTCTCGATGTGGAAAAAAGGCGGACGCACGATGCTAGCGGCACCGCGGATTTCCTGCACGGCGCGACAATGCCTCCATGAATCGAATCGTGAAGTGGTTGCTCATCGCAGTCGGCGTGGTCGTGCTCGTCCTTGCCTGCGTGGTGTTCGCGCTGCAGCGCTGGGTGGGCAGCGACGACTTTCGCGAGCGCGTGGCTCAGCAGATTTCCGAAGCCGCCGGTGTCCCCGTGAAGCTCGGCGGTATCTCCGTCTCGGTGTGGCCTTTGCCTGCTGTCGCGCTCGAGCAGGTGCAAGTGCAAAGCAAGCCTGCGTTGACGCTGGAGCGCGTCGAGGCGCGGCCCGTGTGGGCGGGCCTGCTGCGCGGCCGCCTGGAGATTTCGACATTGATCGTGCGCAACGCGGTGGTGCCCGAGCTTGCAGTGACCGCCATCGCCGCTGCCTTCCAGAAAAAGCGCGGCGCGGCGCCGAAACCTGCGGACGGCAAAGGGTCGATGGCGTTCATCCCCAAGCGCACGCTGCTCGACCATGTGACCTGGGTGCAGGCCAAGGGCGGACGCCAGACGGTGAATGCCGAGGCGCAGCTGGACGACGACGGCCTGCCCGCTTCCGTGCGCGCCGAAGTGGTGGAAGGCAAGTTCACCGGCGCGAAGGGCACGATGGATCGCGAGGGCGACCAGTGGGCGCTGAAGGTGGACATCGCCGGCGGCACGATCGCGGGAAAGGTGGGGTTGAAGCCGGGCGCGAAGGGCGGCTCGATGTTGAAGGGACAGCTCGATACGGCCAACGTGGAAATCTCCCAGCTCACCGCGCCCAGCAAGACGCTCACCGGCCGCCTCGAAGCGCGCACCACGCTCAGCGCCGAATTCCGCGACGCGGGCGCCATCGCGGATGCCTTGCAGACGCAGACGAAGTTCACCGTGCGCAACGCGGTGGTGCATGGCATCGACCTCGCGCAAGCGGTGAAGACGGTGGGCATGAACCGCGGCGGCGAGACGCACCTGGACACGCTCGCCGGCAACGTCAACACGCAGGGCCGCACGGTGCACGTCACGAATCTCGTCGCGACGTCGGGCGCGTTGTCCGCGAACGGGAACGTGACCATGACCCCCGAGCGCAACCTGAGTGGCCGCGTGACGGTGGATCTCACGTCGGCCGCTGTGGGCGGGGCGCTCGGCGTGCCGCTCGTCGTGGGCGGCACGCTCGACTCGCCCAGCGTCACGCTGTCGCGCAGCGCGCTGGTCGGCGCGGCCATCGGCACCGTGCTCGCACCTGGCGTGGGCACGGGCGCGGGCGCGACGCTCGGCGACAAACTCGGCTCCGGGCTCAAGGGCCTGTTCGGCAAATAGCGCCCGTCCTACACCTGAGGTCGGCGGCTGCTGATCGTGCGGATTTGCTCGCTCAATAGCATGGACAGGCAGGCATGTGCCTGCGCATCAACCGGCGTTTTCCCATGCATGTCTCCACGGTAGAAACCGTCCTCGAATACGAAGTCAAGGCGCCGACGCATTTCTGCTTCAACCTCGAAGCGGCGCACTGGCCCACCCAGAAAATCCTGAGCGAGCGGCTCGCCGTTTCGTCCGGCGTTTCCGTCCACCGCTTCTCCGACGACGGCAGCGGCAACCGCTTCTTCCGCTTCGACGCCTCGCCTGGCACCCTGGTGGTCGACTACAAGGCCGACGTGCAGGTGTTCTCCGAGCACGTCGCCGAGGACCTGCCCGAAACGCCCGTGAGCGAAGTGCCGGATTCGATCTTCCACTACCTCATGCCGACGCGCTATTGCGAATCCGACGTGCTAGCGTGCGCCGCGCAGCAGCTGTTCGGCAACGACACGCCCGGCATCGGCCGCGTGCGCAACATCGTGAAGTGGATCCACGACTCGATCACCTACCGGCCGGGCAGCACCAACTCCACCACCACCGCGCAGGAGGTCTTCGTGCAGCGCGCGGGCGTGTGCCGCGACTTCGCGCACCTGGGCATCACGATGTGCCGCGCGATCAACATTCCCGCGCGCATCGTCGTGGGCTATGTATGGTTCGACGAGCCGCCGCAGGACTTCCATGCCATCTTCGAGGCGTGGATCGACGGGCGCTGGGTGCTGTTCGATCCGACCGGCATGGCGCCGGTGGACCGCCTGGTGCGCATCGGCACCGGCCGCGATGCGAAGGACGTGGCGTTCAGCACCTACTTCGGCGATGTCGAGATGAAGCGCAAGGAGATCATCGTCACCGAGCACGAGCCGCGCAAGACGGCGGACAGCGGGCGCGAGATCGTGGAATTGGCGGCCGTCGGCGCGGCCTGAAGGCGCCGCGCTATTCTTTGTAGGTCGGATCGGCGCGATCCAGTTTGCGCAGCAGCGCGGGCCACGCGATGTTCGCGCCCTGGCCGGCGGTGACGGTCTTCAGCACCTGCGCGAGTCCCTCCAGCACCTTCGGGTTCACGGTGGTGAGTTCGCCGCCGCCCGCGAGCGCATCGACCTGGATGCGGCACGTGTTCTCGAACGTGTACATGTTCAGGAACGCATCGGGCACGGTCCTGCCCGTGACGAGCAGGCCATGGTTGCGCAGCACGAGGAAGCTCTTGTCGCCGAGGTCAGCCTGCAGGCGAGCGCGCTCGTCGTCGCGCAGCGCGACGCCTTCGTAATCGTGATACGCGAGCGAGGAGAGCACGAAGCTGCTTTGCTGGCTGATCGGAAGAATGCCCTGCTTCTGCGCGCTCACCGCCACGCCCGCGCGGCTGTGCGTGTGCAGCACGCACGCGGCGTCCTCGCGCAGCTGGTGGATGCAGCTGTGGATCACGAAGCCGGCGGGGTTCACCGGGAATGGCGAATCGATCAACTTGTTGCATTGCTGGTCCACCTTCACCAGCGACGAGGCCGTGATCTCGTCGAACATCAGCCCGTACGGATTGATGAGGAAGTGGTGCTCCGGCCCCGGGATCCGCGCGCTGATGTGCGTGAACACCAGGTCGCTCCAGCCGTACAGGGCCACCAGCCGGTAGCACGCGGCGAGTTGCACGCGCAGCTCCCACTCTTCGTTGCTTACGGCGTTGCGAAGCGATGCGATTTCCATGGTGTCTCCTTGGGTGCGGTGCCGGGCCATTGTCCGCCGCCATCGCGCAGGCTGGCTAGGCGAGCGGCGTCGCCCGCGCGACAACTTCGTATTGGCCATCTCGCGCGCCGTCCTTGCGCAGTTCCATGCGGTAGCCCAGCGATTCGAGCAACGACCAGCATGCATGGTTCTGTTGCCAGCCGTGGGTCGAGAGGTAGATGGCGGGGCGGTGCGTGCGTAGCAATTCCTGCGCGCCGACGAGCGCTTCGGATTCCGCGCCTTCGATGTCCATCTTGATGACCGTCGGCGCTCGCGCATTTTCCGCCGCGATGAAATCATCCAGCGCGAGGACACTGACCTCGACGCCATGGGTGGAGGAGAGCTGGCCCATCGAGGCCGATCGCTCGCTCGCGAAGAGCGCTTTTCCCGATTCCCGGGCCACCGCGCTTTGCACCAGCATCACGACGTCGCCCAAGTGGTTCAACGCCATGTTGCGGCCAAGGAGCTCGACGTTTCTCTCAAGCGGCTCGAAGGCCACGACGCGCGCGCCGCGCGTCGCGGCCAGCAGCGAGAAGAATCCCACGTTGGCGCCGATGTCGTAGAACACATCGCCCTGGCCCAGCACCTTCGCAAGTTCCCTCTGCAGTCCGATCTCGTACGTCCCGAGCCAGCAGCCGTGCGTGCCCGACGTGGAGAGCCAGCGCTTGCCCGCGAGCGGGCCGGACAGGATGCGCATCGGCTTCAAGGCCGGCACGAGCTTCAGGGGCAGGCGGATCAGCTTCCCCACGAGTTTCGCGCCGGCTCCGATCATTCGAATCGGCCGGCTGCCCACATCACCTGGTCGATCACCGATTGCACGTTCTTCCTGGCGGCCTCGGTGACCAGTTGCCCGTTCTCGTCGAACGCATCGGCCGCCCTGGACAGCGCGAAGTTCTTCGGCGCGACCCAGAACTGCAGGTTGAGCAGCAGCGGCACGAGATGGCTTTGCGAGCGCAGTCCGCCCAAAGCGCCGGGCGATGCGCTCAGCACCCCGACCACCTTGCCGCGCGTGGAGCGAAAGCCGTCGCTCCACACCGCATCGCCCTTGGGCGGGCTGGAAATCCAGTCGAGCGTGTTCTTCAGCAACGCCGGGTAGCTCGCGTTGTATTCGGGCGTGCAGATGATCCACGCGGGATGGTCGAAGCCGATCTGCTTGAGCCGCATCACGTCGGGCGGCGTGCCCCGCGCTTCGAGGTCGGCGTTGTACATGGGAACGTCGAAGTCGCCGAGCTCGATATGCGTGACTTCCGCGCCGCTGGCCGTGGCCATGGCCGCGGTCACTTTCGCCAGCTTGCGATTCCAGGAGTTCTGGCGGGTGCTGCCAGCGAAGATAAGGAGTTTCATTGGGCTATTGCATCACAGCCGCATCACAGCCGAAGCAGCGCGCGCCATCCGCGCCAGCCGCGCTTCCTGCGTTCGGGCAACGGCGCGACGCGGCCGGGCGCGAGGTTCGCCATCAGGGCCGCGGGCCGTCCTTCGACGAGCTGCGCGGCCTCTTGCGCGCCGACGATCTTCTCGGCGGCAGCGCGTCCTTCGGACAGCACGGGGATGCGCCGCGTCGAGGCATGCGCATCGGTCGCGAGGATATGCACGAGGCCTTCGCCGAGCAGGCGCTCGGCCCAGTACTTCGGCCGTGGCCCGAAGTGCCCGGTGAGCGCTCCGGCAGTCACCTGCAGCCACGCGCCTTGCGCGGTGAGCGCCGCCATCACGTCGAAGTTGTCCTCTATCCACGTGAGGCGCTCCGGGTGGGTGATGACGGGGACGTAGCCGGCGGCCACGAGCTGGAACACCGACTCGGCGAAGCGCGGCGGCGCGACGTGGTGCGAAGGCTCGAGCAGCACGTAGCGCGTGTTGTGCAGGCTGGGGATCTCGCCCGCGCGCAGGCCTTCGAGGATGCCCGGCACGAGATGCACGTCCGCTCCGGTCGTGAGTTGCAATGCGATACCGCGCTCGTCGAGTTCGGACTGGAGCGCATCGCGCGCGGCGGTGATGCCCGCCGCGGTGTTCATGTACAGGCCGGGATAGATGTGCGGCGTGCACGCCATGACGCGGATGCCGTCATCGACCGCGATCCGCGCCATCTCGAGCGACATCGCGAGGCTCTTCGATCCGTCGTCGATGGCGGGAAGGATGTGGCTGTGAAGGTCGATCATGCGGGCGCTCCGGCGCGAGCTCGACGCGTGACGGACAGAGGCCGCAAGTACACGCCGGCCAGCAAGGCGCCCAGGATGGCGTTGGCCGGGATGCGCAGGTTGAATTCCACCAACGAGTGCAGCAGAAGGCCCGCCAGCCCCAGCCCGCACAGCAGGGATGCCATGGCGTCGTCGTCGAGCGTGCGGTCGCGCCGCGCCCGTCGCAGCAGAAGCGTGGCGCGTCGTCCCGCGATCCACAGGAAAGCGGCCGCGAGCAGAACGAAGAGGACGCCGCCTTCGAACAGCATCTCGATGTAGTCCTGGTGCGCATGGTTGGGGTACACCGGGATGGAGGCGGGCAGGAACCGCTGGAAGGCGAGGTCGTAGGTGCCCCAGCCCGAGCCCCAGGGCCAGAAGGCGAGCGCGCCCTCGAAGCTGCTTCCGGCCAGTTCACCGCGGAAACTTGCGGACCCCGCGAGCTGCGCGCCCGAGATGCGCGACACGACGGCGTCGAATCCGACCATGCCGGCGGCCGCGGCGATGAGCAGGAGCGCGACGGGGACGGCAAAGCGCCATCCGCGCGAGCGGCCGTTGATCCGAAACGCCGCGCACGCCAGCGCGGCAACGGCCATGGTCAGGCCAAAGAGCGTGGCGCCGCGCGAGCGCGACATGAGGATGCCCACGACCAGGACGAGTCCGCCGGCGACCCACAACGCGGTCGCGTGGCCTGTGCCGAACGTGCTCGAGCCGCGAGGCGCGCGCGCGCCTCGCCTGGCATGGTGCAAGGACTCGTAGCCGAGCCAGGTGTAGGCGGCGAGCGCCATCGCGATGTAGTTGGCGTAGTGGTTGCGGTTGGCGAACGTTCCCACTGGAGGGCCGTAAGTCATCACGCCGAAGAAAAGCGGTGAATGCACGCCGCCGGAGACTTGCAACAGCCCGAGCGCGACCTCGCCGAATGCCACTGCCACCACCACGCGCAACAGCGTGCGCAACTGGTCGCGCGTGCCCAGGTACGCCAGCAGGAATGCCGCGAGGATTGGCAACGCCGCGAGTAGCGATGCGGCGGTTGCATCGGGGCTGACCGAGAGCGCTCGCCAGCCGCCCGCCAGTGCGCCGGTCAGTTGCAGCGTCTGCTCGTAGACCGCGTGCCCGGGCAGGTGCTTCCAGAGTGCGAACGGCAGCGGCGTGAGCTGTAACACCGCGAACAGCAAGGGACTGAGCAGCAGTGCCGCGAGCAAGGGTGGCGGGCGAGGCGTCGCATCGGCCGGGCGCGGTGCGAGCAGCCAGCCGGCCCACAGCACGGCGAGGATGAACAGTCCGAGGAATTCCAGGGGGATCAGCGCGGCGTAGCGGTTTCCGCCACGCATCAATGGCGCGGCGAAAAGCAACAGCGCGCCCCCGAAAATAGAAACGGGGCCCCAAAGCCCCGTCGTGGAGAAGGCGCGAACGGCTGGCGTCATTGGCCGCTGGGCGGGGGATTGGGAATGCCGCCGCCGCCACCCGGGGGGGTGCCGCCGCCGCCGGTGGGAGCCGGCGTGTTGCTCGTGGTGCTGTCGATCAGAGCGATGCCCGCGACGTAGCCCAGGCCTACGAGGGGCGATAGGCTGTTGCCCGCGCCGGCCGCGACGACAGGGCCGCCGCCGGTGAGCCAGGCCACGGCGCCCTTGCGGTCGTTGCAACTCTTTCCCGGCTCGACCGTCAGGCTCTGGTTGGGGGCCAGCTTGACGACGCAGCCTTCATTGAAGTCAAGGTCCAGCGAGCCGGCCGATCCCGTGACGAAGCGGCTGCCTTCCAGGACGGGGCCGTTCGCGACGACGCTCGCGACGGACGTGCCGAGGCTCACGGTGACGAGGCCCTGAACCAGCCCGACTTTGCCGACCACCTTGGCCGGTGGCGGGGTGGTGGCGGGCGCCTGCGCCCAGGCTGCGCCCGCGATGAGGACGGCGCCGATGAGCGGCAGGGTCTTGGTGGACATGGGAGTGTGGGCAGGGTGTGCCAAATGAGGCTTTCTGACTATAGGTGAAGGGGTGCCGGGGGTCAATTGAACGGAGGGTGTCAATTCGCCAACTTCTCCAGCGAAAACGCGTCGAATGCCACGCGTCCGCGGGCGCCCAGTGCCGCTTCGGAGGGCACGAAGGTTTCCAGTTGCAGCGCCACGGCCAGGCCGCAGCCGGGCTGCACGGTGAATTCGAATTCGAATGCGCGCCAGGCCCCGGCCGTGTCTCCCAGCGCCGGCGACTGGCCCGCTTGGGCGCTGGAGGCGGGGCAGCGCACGGTCCACGCGAGGCCTTCCTCGGCGCGCAGTTGCCGGGCCGTGTATTCACCCTTCATCCGCCAGCGGCCCTCGCCGAGGAACAGGTGCTGGCGCGCCATGGGCAGGGCGATGGCCCGGCCCGTGAAGCGGACGTCCAGCACGGCGCCCCGCGCCTCCGCGCCCTTGCGTTCGACGATGGCCCCAATGCGGCTCGGAGGACCGGAAGACGGCACCTCCCAGTCGAATCCCCCTTGCTGGAAAGCATTGTCGAAGCCCGCGTTGAAGAGGATCGGCAAAGTGCCTCCCTGCAGCGCGAGCCACAGGCTGTACGCATCGGCCCAGGCGCCGGTCGCCTTGAACTGCCGCATGTAGGTCCGGATGGCCTCCTGCTCCAGGAGGCCCGCCTGCAAGGCCTGCACGATGAGCGGAAGCGCGCGGGCGATGGAGGGCTGGTCCTGCGGCATACGCGCGAGCACGCGCGGCAGCCAGTGGGTGCCGGGCCTGAGATAGGGCGCGAGCAGCGCGCCCTGTCCACCGGCGACGAGCCGCGCCAGGACTTGCTCGGCCTGCGGCGTCTCGCGGTACTCGACGAGCTGCACGAGCGGGCCGACGGCACGCGGCCAGTCTTCGCGCTCCAGCGCCGAGATCGCGTGCAGCATTTGCACGCTCGGCTGGTTGGGCGCGGCTTGCGATGCGGCGAGCGCCGCTT
>JAZKIF010000081.1:0-82950 GCA_040385005.1 Pseudomonadota bacterium | reverse complement strand
TTCCGGTGTGCGCGTGGCCAGCGCGAGCCGCACGTAGGCATTCGCATCGCCCGGATTGGCCGCGATGCGCGCGCGCAGCCCGGCCACATCGGCCGCGCTGCCTGGCGCGATGGCGGGACAGAGCGGGAGATACGGCGTGTCCTGGGTGGTGCAGGCGCGTTCGATATTCACGCGCACGCACAGCCAGCCCACGAGCGCCGCGGCGAGGAACCCCGCGAGGGCAAGGAGGGTGGCGGCGGGGGCCCGGGACGGGAGGGACGGGAGGGACGGCATCGGCTAGTCGGGAGCGCGCGTCAGGCGCGTCATGAAGACGACGCCGTCGCGCGCGGCGAATTCCGCCTGCACCGCGAACTCGCGTGGAGGACCCGCGCGGTCGTAGGGCTGCATCGTGAGGTGGCCGGTCACGAGCAGGCGGCCGCCCTGCGGCTGGGCGTTGAACTGCACGTTCGAGACCTTTACCGGGCGTGTGCCGCCCACGAGATTGTTGTAGTGCAGCAGGAGCGCCTGCCCGGCCGGTGCGCTGCGGGCCTCGCGGTCCACGAGGGCCATCACGCGGTCGCCCCAGCCGCTTTCGATCTCCTGCAGCAACCGCGAGAGGATGGGGTGCACATCCGCGAGCGTGGGACTGGGCGGGGCGGCTGGCACTTGCGCTGCGGGCACTGGGGCTGCTGCCACTGGCGCGGCCTGCGCGGCTTGCGGGGTGGCGGGCGGGGCGGCCAGCATCGCGTTCATGAGTGCCGATGGCGTCGGTGTGTAGGCAGGCGCGGGCGCGTGCGCAGGGGCCGCGGCATTGAGGGTGGTGGGCGTATGAACCAGGGCCGTTCGGGGCGCGGCCGCGGGTGGCCCGGGAAGCTTCTCCACGGCGGCGACGAGATCTTGCGCTGCCTCGGGTTGCGATGCGGGACTGGCAGGCGCATCGGCAACGCGTGCCGCCACGATCGGGCTTGCCTTGGCGCGAGCCGCCGTCTCGTCCTGGCGGGCCGCGGTGTCCCGGCGCTGGACCAGGCTCTCGTCGCCGGACTGCAGGCTGGCGACGCCGGCCGCGATGAGGGCGATTCCGCCCACGGTACCGAATACGGTGGACAGGCGCTTCAGGTCGCGGCGATTGTCCTCGGGCCGGCGCCGGGCCGGCGCGTTGCCCCGGGCGGCGCTGAGACGCCCGGGAGACGTGTGTTTCTCCGCCTGCGCTGCGGGCGCGGGCGCGGATGGCGCCATCTCCTCGTCGTACGCGGCGCGCCGTTCCGGCGACGACAGGATTTCGTACGCGCGGTTCACGCGCGTCGCGGCGTCGGCCGGCCACGGGGCCGAGGCCATTGCTGCGGCGAAGTCCGGATGCATCAGCCGCATCATCAGGCGGTAGTGGTCCTTCACCGACGGCGCGGGGGCGTCCCGCTCGAGGCCGAGCACCGCGTAGGGGTCAGCGTCCGGATACAGCAGCGCGGAGCGGATGAAGAAGCACGCCGCCTGCCGCACCGTTGGAGAAGGTGGTGCGCCGCTGCCATCGGGCGAGCGGCCCGAGGCGAGCTGCAGGACGTCCTTGATGGCGGCGTAGAGCAGCGAAGGCTGGCGGCGCGCGAGCGTGAACCGGCCCGGGGACTGGTGGTAGTCGAGGAGGGCTTTCTCGACGGCGCCGCGCCGGGACGCTGGGTCGGACTGCATCGCGCCTGGGCCCGCCCTCAGGAGCGGCGGCTCGAGAGCGCGGCGTTGGCCGAGTGCGGCTCCGGGCCGTAGCCGTAGTAGGCGCCGTAGCCTTGCAGCGCGCGCGCCGGGGCGAACGTGAGCACGGCGCCGCGTGGCGACAGGCCCGAGAGCCGCAGGCGGCGAAGCGCATCGCGGATGTTGGCCTTGCGCGTGCTGCCCGCGCGAACGATGAAGAGCATGTCCTGGATCTGGTTGCCCAGCACGATCGAATCGGCGATGCCCAGGATCGGCGGGCCGTCCACGATCACGTGGCTGATGCCGACGGCGGAGGCCTTGTCCAGCAGCGCAATCAATTTGGGTCCCATCAGCAGGTCGACCGGGTTCGGCGGCGACGGGCCGGCGGTCAGTACCGACAGATTCGGCACGACGGTGGGTTGGATCAGGGTTTCGCCGCGGGCGTCGTCGGACAGCAGGTTCGACAAGCCGAGCTCGTTGGGGATGCCGAGCATCTTGTGGATCGACGGATTGCGCATGTCGCCGTCCACCAGCAGGACGTGGTGCCCCATCTGCGCGAAGTTGATGGACAGTGCCAGCGCAGTCGTGCTCTTGCCCTCGTCGCGCGTCGTGCTGGTGACCAGCAGGCGCTTGGGCGCGCCGTGCGAAGTGGAGAACTGCAGCGCCGTGCGCACCGACCGGTAGGCTTCCGCCATACTCGAGCGCGGATCGGCATGCACGTCGATGGCAATCGACCCGGAGTCGCTGCTTTTTTTGTCGCCGACCGGCACGACACCCATGAGCGGCACGCCGAGCACGCGTTCCACCATGTCCGGGAAGCGGATTGAATCGTCGAGGTATTCGAGCAGGAACACCAGGCACAGGCCCAGGAACAAACCGATACCCAGACCCGCGAGCAAGTTGGACTGCAGGTTGGGCTTGTAGGGAAACAGCGGGGTCGCGGCAGCGTCGACGATGGACAGGTTGTTGGTCGTGAGGTTGCTCGAGATACCCACTTGCTTCAGGCGCTCGAGCAGGCTGTCGTACAGCTGCCGGTTGGTGTCGACCTCGCGCTTGAGCAGGTTGAGGTCGATGCTGTTGTCCTGCGTGGCGAGAACCTGTTTGCGCGTGGAACCGAGACGTTCGCGCAGCAGCGCTTCCTGCGCCTTGGCTGTATCGTACTGGGCCTTGATCACGTCGCCGATGGCGACCATCTCCGTCTTGATCTGCGTGTCGACCTCCGTGATCTGGGCGCGGATTTGCAGCATCTTCGGATATTCGGGCTTGTAGATGCGTAGACCCTGCTGGTATTCCTGCTCGAGTTTTGCCCTTTGCTCCTTGTAGGCTTGAATCGATTTGCTGTCCATGGACTGGGAGGCGCGTTCCGGATTGCCCTTGACTTCGTTGTAAAGCGCCTCGGCGCGGATGCGGTCCTGTTCGGCCTTCGCGAGGGCCGCGGCGTAATCCACGTACGTCTGGTTGATCGCGCTGGTCTTGTCGTCCAGTGTCAGGATTTCCTTTCGCTGTGCGTACTGATTCAGCTTGCGCTCCGACTCCTCGAGCCGGCTTTTCATCTGCTTGATCTGGTCCTCGAGGAACGTCTTCGCGTAGCCGGAAGATTCGATTCGGCGCTCCTGGCCGAGGGACACGTAGATCTGGGCTGTCGTGTTCGCGATTTTCGCGGCGAGGGCTGGATCGACGTTGTCGACGGAAAGGCGCACCAGCCGCGAGTTCGGCACCGGATCAACTGCCAAAGCGCCCAGGAATGCGCCAACCACGGCTTCTCGGCCGAGCACCTCCGGATCGTTGGTGGATGGTGTCGATAGCTTGCGATAGCCGGAGATGATCCGGCCCATGTAGCCTTCGCTCGCGTTGGCCGAGGCTGCGATGGACGGGGGCGCCTTGGCGTCCGCCGAAATCGCGGATGCCGCGCCTTTGGAGCGATCGAGCTGGAGTTCGTCGATGACGCGTTCGGCCAACGAGCGGCTGCGGAGCAGTTCGTACTGGGTCTTCAGCCCCAGGAATTCATCGACTGAGGCCTGGTCGACATCGACCTGTCCCCGGTTGAAATCGACGACCCGGGCGGGTGCTCTCTCGATCTGCACGACGGTGGTAGCGCGGTAGGTCGGGCGCAACAGAAAAGTGTTGATTCCCGCGATTCCCGTGGATACCAGTATCACCAGCAACAGGGTCCACTTGTGCTTGAGGACCATGCCGAGAAGGTCGCTCAGTGTCAATGCGCTGGCGTCGTTGTCGTCCTCCGACTGCCGCTCCAGAGTCGTCTGGAGCATGTAGGGCTGGCGCAGCGCGAGCTCGCTCTGTCGATGTGACAGCTGGGCGGGGAGGGTATCGGGTGCCATGAGTGGATCGTTGGAGGAGGCGGCCGCGGCTTCGTTCCGTGCCCCGGCGTTGTCGCTAACGTGGCGCCAGGACGGAGAAGGGGTTGATCGAATCCACGATGTCCCGGAACAGGGAATCCTTCAGCAGGACGCGGGTGCTGTCCCGCTGCACCACGATCAGGTCGTCGCCCTTGATGGGCGGATCGTCGCTGGTTCCTGCGCGGATTTTTTCGACATCGTATACCGCGGATTCGCGCACCCGTTGCTCGTTGATCCGGTAGACCATGACCTGCGTTGTATTGGCGATGGAGCCGAAGCCCCCCGCAAGCGCGAGTGCCCGCAGCAACGTGAGCGGGCCGGTTAGCGGGAACATGCCTGGTCGGTTGACCGCGCCTTCGATCGTGATTCGCTCGGTCGTGAATTCCTTGATGAACACCGATACCTGGGGGTTTTGCAGGTACTTCTCGCGGTAACGGTCCGCAATCCGCTCCTCCGCCTCCTGGGATGTGAGCCCTGCAACCGTGACCTGGCCGATCAGCGGCATAGAAATGGCGCCCGCGGCGTTCACGCGCACGGTGCGTTTGAGGTTGTCGAGCTCGGCGATTTCGATGTCGATCAGGTTGTCGGTCCCGATGCGGTAATCCTTCGCGAGGCTGAAGATCGGCAAACTTTGTGCAGGCGTCGCCGAGGGGATGGGGGTCGGTGCCGTACGCAGCCCGCCATCGGTCACCGCGTCGGAGAAGTCGGTGGAGCGGACCGCTCCGATGCGCAAGTCCAGAGGCTGGCCCGCGCCCATGCGTGTGACATCGGCGCTAGCGCGCGGCGTCTGGGCTGCGCACAGGCCATGGAAGGCCATCGCGAATCCCACGACACAGGCACTCAATCTGACGGGCAACACCATAACCCCCTTGGACATGTGAGCTTAAGGCCGGGTCATCGGCGGCTCAATGGGCCGCCGCGACCCGGACCACGAACTGAGGAAGCTTCGTGACATTTTTCAGCAGCAGGGTCTGCAAGCCACCGATGCCATTTTGACGCATGGCAGCGTAATCCTCACGCGATTTGGTGAGGATGTTAAACAGCGACATATTGCTCGCGCCGCCGGTACGCATGCGAACCAGGACCTCGGGAACGTAGGCGGCGTGGACCCGTCCGCGCCACAGGAGGCGCAGCATGTGCTCGTAATCCGCCGCGATGCGAAACCGCGTGTCGAACGCGCCCAGGCGGGCATACACCTCGCGGCGCACGTAGAAAGTAGGGTGCGGAGGCATCCAGCCTTGCTCCAGGTGTTCGCGGCGGTAGCGACCGGCCTGCCAGTAACGCACGACACGGGACGGGTCTTTCTTGCTCACATAAACCAGGTCCCCGTAGACGGCCTCCACGGAAGGGTCCTCGAACGCCGAAGCGACGCGGTCCAGGGTGTAGGGGGAGGCGTATTCGTCGTCGGCGTGCATGAAGCCGATCACGTCGCCGGTGGCGGCGGCGATGCCCTTGTTCAATGCGTCGTAGAGGCCGTGGTCCGGCTCGGAAACCAGCTTGGCGATCTGGTCGCGGTTTGCCTGCAGGATGTCCCGGCTCCCGTCGGTGGACCCGCCGTCGATCACGATGTGCTCGATGTTCCGCCACTTCTGTCCCTGCACGGACCGCAGCGCATCCCCAAGCGTTTCGGCCCGGTTCATGACGGCTGTGACGACGGATATTTGTAAGGACATGTGACATTCACATCAGGGTGTGTCATTGAATGATAGCCAGCGCCATCATTCCTGCAAACTCTTTCAGCGCTTTGGTTACACCTTGGAGGCCATCCAGTGACGGAAGCCACACTTTTGTCGACTTCGTGGGGTGCGCTATCTGGACATCGGTGGGTTGCGGGACGATTTCCAGGGGTTCCGCAGCCCACACCACTTGCAACGATTTCATGGCTCGGGGCATGTGGAGCGCGGAAGTCACGAGAAGCACGCGTTTGGCCCCCACGTCGCGCAGCACGCCGCGCACGTTGGCCGCGTTCTCCCGGGTGTTGCGGCTGGTGGTTTCGCGGCGGATGGCTTGTTCCGGCACGCCCAGGACGACCAGCATCTCCGCGATGGCGTCACCCTCCGCCTGCTCCCCTTCGTTGCCCGGCTGGTTCCCGCCCGAGATCACCACCCAGGGCGCCTTGCCCGCGCGGTACAACGCGGCGGCCTGCCAGACGCGTCCCGCGGAGGGGCCGATGCTGAACACCGGGCGTCGGGGCGGCGACGCGCCCGAGAGCGCTCCGCCCAGGACCAGGATGGCATCGGCCTTCGGCGCGGCTTGCGAGGTGCGCGCCGGGTACTGCTCCTCGATCGATGCGATCAGGTACTCCGCGAGCACCGGCAGCGACGCGACCCATAGCAGCGCGAACGCGGCGACCCCGGCAACCGCCGCGTGGCGCGGCTTGCGGCGGGCGAGGAACAGTATCGCGAGCAGGCCGAGCGCGAGGACGAGCGTCAGCGGCGAGAGGAAGTAACCGCCGATCTTCGCGATCTCGAACATCACGCCGCCCGGCGCTCACGGCGAACGACGCGCGTGCCCAGCACGAGCACGTCCATCCTCGTGCGCAGGAAGCAGTCGAGCGCTTCCCGCGGCGTGCAGACCACCGGTTCGTTCTCGTTGAACGAGGTGTTGAGCACCATCGGCACGCCGGTCAGTTCCTGGAAGGCGGAAATCAGCCGGTGGTAGCGCGGGTTCGTTGCCATGCTCACCGTCTGGAGCCGGCCCGAGCCGTCGACGTGGGTCACGGCCGGAATTCGCGCGCGCTTGTCCTCGCGGATCGGGTAGACCTGCATCATGAAAGGCACGTCGCCGTCGAGCTCGAACCATTCGCCAACGGCTTCGCGCAACACCGAAGGCGCGAACGGCCGGAACGATTCGCGCCGCTTGATCTTGAGGTTGAGGATGTCCTTCATGTCGGCGCGCCGCGGGTCGCCGAGGATCGAGCGGTTGCCCAATGCGCGCGGCCCCCACTCCATGCGCCCCTGGAACCAGCCCACGACCTCGCCGCGCGCGATTGCTGCCGCGGTGTCCTGCGCGAGCTGCGATTCGCTTTCGGCGTGCGCGACCGTGCAGTCCTGGGACGCGATCTCGACCGCGTTGTCCGACAAGACCCGGTCCACGGCTTCGTCGCTGAAGCCCGGTCCCCAATAAGCGTGATCGTGCACCGGCCCGCGCTCGCCGCCGAGCGCATGCCACACGGAGAACGCCGCGCCCACCGCGCCGCCCGCGTCTCCCGCCGCCGACTGCACGTAGACCTGCTTGAAGGGCGTGCGCAAGGTCACCTTGCCATTGGCGACCGAATTCATCGCACAGCCGCCCGAGAGGGCGAGGGTATCCAGCCCGTGCCGCGCATGCAGCGCGTTGAGCAGGTGGAAAAAAGCCTCTTCGTACATCGCCTGCGCCGAGCGGGCGAGATCTTTGTGGCGCTGCGTGAGTGGCTCATCGGTCGCGCGCGCGGGGCCGAGCAGCCGCACGAGGCCCTCGCTGAAGAGCGTGCCGACACTCGGGCTGCCACCTTCCCACTGGTAGTCGACCTTCTCGCGGTGATGACGAAAGCAGTCGAGATTGAGCCGGAAGCCGCCGTCCGGCTGCAGCAGGACGATCTTGCGCATCGCCTCCAGGTACAGCGGCTCGCCGTAGGGCGCGAGGCCCATCATCTTGTATTCGTCGCCGTAGTTCGGAAAGCCGATCAGCTGCGTGAGCGACTGGTAGAAGATGCCGAGCGAATGCGGGAAGAACACCTGTGCATCGACGTGGATGCCGGCGCCGCGCCCGACGCCCCACGCCGCGCTCGCGAAATCGCCGAACCCGTCGACCGACACTACCACGGCCTCATCGAACGGCGACACGTGGAACGCGGACGAGAGGTGCGCGCGATGGTGTTCGATGGCGTGCAACTGCCCGTTGAACTTGTCCCCCGGAAACGCCTGCGCGAGCTGCTGCGACGCGCCCGCCCGGCGCGCCTTGTTGCGCAGGCGGTCCATCACCAGCGAGGGATCGGGGCGCTGTCGCAGCGCGAATGCGATCTTGCGGCCCAGGTGCGCGCGGCGGTCCTGGTTCAACGCGACGTGGTCCACGTCGGCGAGGCCGACACCGGCTTCGGCAAGGCAGTAGCGGATGGCTTCCGAAGGAAACCCCGCCCAGTGCTTGACGCGCCGAAACCGTTCTTCTTCGGCGGCGGCGACCATCTCGCCGTCGCGCACCAGGCACGCGGCGGCGTCGCCGTGGAAAGCGTTGAGACCCAGGATGATCGTCATGGAGGACCGCCGTGGAACCAGCGCGCTTCCACCAGGCGTGCGCTCAGCAGCGCCTCCGCGATGCCGCGCTGCAATGCATAGAAGAGGCCGCGCCGCCCGTCCATGAATCCCTTGCCGATGGTGAGGCAGTACAGCGGCACCAGCCACGGCGTCACGACGACCATGCGGCGCAGCCGGTCGCGCCAGCCGAGGCGGGACCAGGGCGTGGCGCGCAGCAGCTCGCATTCCAGGCGCGCATAGCGGTCCTGCGAGGCGAGCCATGCCGAGAAGGGCTTGCGGTCGTCGTGCAGTACCGGCTCGCGCAATGGCGCAGTGCGCCCTTGGCACACGAGGCGTTGCGTGTGGCCGTCCTGGATGTAGCTCGCGCCCTCGCGGCGAAAGAGGACTCTCACCGGCGGATAGAGCGAGCCCGCGAGCGGCTCGCCGTTCACGCAATAGCGAAACGATGCCTGGTACGCCGATACGTCATCGGGGGGCGCAAGCGCGGCGATCTCATCGACGAGCGCGCCGGACAGCACGTAGTCCGCATCCAGGGCCAGCACCCACTCGGCCGCGATCGCGCAACCCTGCAGGCCATGGTTCCACTGGGCCGAGTGGCTGTCGAAAGCGCGCATCGCTATTCGCACGTTGGGATGAGCGGCCGCGATGGCCTGCGTGGCGTCGGTGCTGCCGCTGTCCAGGACGACCACGCGCGGGAAACGGCGCAACGCGTCGAGCGTGCGGGCGAGATTCGCCTCCTCGTTCCACGTGAGGATCAACACTTCAACGCGATTGAGGAAGTCCATGCGTGTCGTTCAGGATGCCGCTGTACAGCCGCTGTACAGCCGCTGCAGCGCGGCGCCCATGGCGTGTGCGGAAAAGCGCTCGACCGCCAGCCGCTGCGCGCATCGCGCCATCGCCTGGTCGCCGAGGGCGTCGCCGATGATACGGCGCACGCCATCCGCGACGCTGGCCGCATCCGGTGTGACGGTGACGCCCGCACCGGCTTGCGCGACATCCTGTGCGATGGCGACTCCCTCGCCCAACAGGCAAGGCAGGCCGTGGGCGAGCGCTTCCGCGGCGGCGATGCCGAAGTTCTCGGAGTAGGAAGGCAGCACGAATAAGTCCGCAGCGGCGAACGCGCGCGCCTTGGTTTCGCCGCCGATGTGCCCGAGCCAGGTGACGTGCTTCTCCAAAGCGAGTTCCCGCGCGAGCGCATGGAGACTGGCGACATAGTCCGGCGCGCCGCTGCCCGCGATGGTCCAGTGCAGGCCGGGAAATTCACCGCGCAATAGCGCTGCGGCCTGCAACAGGGACTCGACGTTCTTCTTGGGATCGAGGCGCGAGAGGAACAGCGCGTGCACCTTGTCTTGCGCGGACGCGATGGTCCGGCGCAGCGACGGCGCGGGTGGCGTTTCCACGCCCAGCGGGATCACGATGGGCCGCATCCGGACGCCCCAGCGGCTCGCTTCCCGTGCTTCCGCCTCGCTCGTGAAATGCACGGCCGCCGCATGCCGCAGTACGGGTCCGTCGATGAGGCGCATCGACATCTGCTTCAGCCACGGCCGGCGCTGGGTCATGCCGTACTCGTTCAGCGATCCCATGGGCCGCACCACGTACGGCACGTTCGCGCGCCGCGCCGCCCGCGCCGCGGCGCCGGTCGTGAACGAGAAGAGCGCATGGATGTGCAGGAGGTCGAAGCGCCCTGCCTCGCGGGCGATCCATCGTGCGAAGTCCGGCGCGGGCTTGTAGAAGTCCATGCGCTTGGCGAAGTACCAATGCGTGGCGCCGTTCTCGGCGAGCGGTTGCGCGAGAGCCTTGCCGTTGCGCAGGCCCGGCCCGTCGTCGTCGGTCGTTGCTGTTTCCACGGCGATGCCCCGCGCGGACAAGGCGCGCTCCATCAGGAGCAGCGCTTCGGTGGGGCCGCCGTCGGCGCGGGAGAGCGACGGAATGACGTGCAACACCTTCATCACCGGGCCAAGGTCCATTCCACGGCTTGCAACGTACCGCGTACCGAGTGGCCGATGGTGTAGCCCGCCTCCACGCGTCGGCGCGCCTCTTCGCCCATCGCGGTCGCGGTTGGCGTGTCCGCCGCGATTGACAGGAGGCGCTGCGCGAGTGCGGTGGTGTCGCCGAATGGGAACACGAAGCCCGTCACGCCATCGGTGACGAGGTCGGATGCGCAGCCCACGCGATCGCTGACGATCGCCGGCCGCCCGCACGCCATCGCTTCGTTCACGACCAAGCCCCAGGTTTCGCCGAAGTCGGAAGGCAGCACCAGGCAATCCGCGGCGACGTACGCCGCAGGAATTTCGGTCTGGTTGAGGAAGCCCGCGAACGTGACGGGCAGGCCGTGGCGCGACACCATGTCCTGCGCTTGCGCCATCAGTTCGCCGGTGCCGACCACCAGCAGGTGCAGCGCGGCGTTCTCACCGGCCGCGATGCGCAGCGCCTCCAGCAGGTCGAGGATGCGTTTCTTGGGCTCGAGTTTTCCGGCATAGCAAAAGCAGGTCGCTTGCGGCGGTATCGCCCAGCGTTCTCGCAGCGCCGTGCGCTGGGGACGCGCCGCGGCGGCCGCCACCGCGAATCGTGCGTTGTCGACGAAGTACGGCGTGTCGAAGAGCTGCTCCCCGGCGATACCGTAGCCGCGGTAGAACGCGCGGCTTGCGCGGCCGATCGGCAGGAAGGCGGCGCATGCGCCCAGGATCATCCGGTGCAGCGCGCGAGCATGCCAGGGCCGCTTTCGCAACGCGTTCGATTCACCGCGCATGACGACGGGGATGCCCAGCCGCCGCGCCGAGATCAGCATTTGCACCAGAGGCCAGATGTGCCACCCCGTGAGCATCAGCACGTCCGGATCGAGCTCGCGCAGCAACGCAAGCGGATGGGCGATGCGTGCGGCGAGGAAGCCGTGCAACCCGCCGCGTCCTCGCAGGTGGGGCGCTTTGCGCCAACGGTAGCCTTCGAGCAGGGGGACGTCCCACGTGAACGCGACGCCGAAGCCGCGGCCCTGCTGCGCCGGATCGGGCAGCTGCACGAAGAGCACGGAGAAGTCGATCGACGGTTCCGCGGCGAGTGCGCGGAACCACGGGGCCTGGTACTGGATGGGGTGGGACGCGACGGCGAGCACACGGGGCCTCTGCCGGGTGGCCGTCGCGCTGGCAGGTTGCGCGCTCACTGCCGTTGCGACCCCGCCGGTTGTGGCAGGGAACCCGGCTGCGTCGGGAAATGGTGCGGCGCCGGCGCCGCGTGCAGCCAGGGCGAAGGCGTCGATTTGCGCTTGGCGCCGTCACCTCGGGCCGCCAGTGCCGGCATCGCCAGCAGGAACCCCAAGCACCAACCGAGGATCAGCAGGATGAAGAGGTCGCTGTAAGCCTGCGTCGCCACGGTAAAGGTCGCCGCGTTGGCGACGAGGAAGGCGACAAGGCCATAGGCGATGCGCATGTGCTGCGGCGAGATTCGCGCGACATCGGCCAGCTCCTGCCGTAGGTGCCGGGCAAGGGCGATCAGCAGCCACATGGCGAGCAGCAGGCCTGGTGCGCCCAGTTCCATGGCGACTTTGCCCAAGCCGCCTTCGGCCGCCCACCGGTCGATGTTGTGGGACTGGGCGATATCGTTGGTCCCTTGGCTGCCGGTGCCCAGCCCCGCGCCGAGCCAGCCGAACGTGTCGATGGCCCAGAGCAGCGGCCGGATGCCCACGTCGTTGACGCGCTTGGGGAGGTCCGCGAAAACCGACTGTCCGCGCGCCGCATAACCTTCGATCCGCTGCGCATTCTCCATGGAGATCGACTTGGAGTACGAACTCTGCACCAGGTCCGGCGAAACGAATCCCACAATGCCCACATAGCCGACGAAGCCCATCACCAGCAGAACCATCGCGAGCCGCGCCATGCCGCGCTGCAGCCAGGCCACCAGGAAGGCGTAGCTGCTGAGGAAGATGGTGATCTCCACCAGCATCTTCCTGCGCCCGGTCAGGATGCCCAGACTGACGAGCAGCGCGAGCATTCCGAGCGCGAAAGCGATCCTGAGCAGCGTGGGCCGCTTGCCGAGAGACAGGATGAAGATGAAGCACGCGATGGCAGCCGCATGCCATGCGGCGATTTCCGAAGCGCGGAAGAAACCCGAATGCGCCTTGAGCACCGTGCCGACGTCGTAGATGATCTGGCCCTCACCTATCTCGCCGAGCGTGGGCCAGGTGAACCCGGAGTATTCGAAGTACACGCCCGACAGCGACAACAGCGCCAGTACCACGTAGAGCAGCAGCCATTGCCGCACGCCGCGCACGCCGCGGCGTGCGGCGAATTGATAGGCGAGTACCACTGCGGGGATCGGCGCCAGCCAGACGAGCAGGCCCACGCCGGCCATGAAGGCGCTGCCGTAGCGCAGGAACGTATGAAGGGCCTGCGCGATTACGAGCACGATGAACAGCGAGAACGGGACCTTGAGATTCTTCTTCCATCCATGAATCACCGAAGGGCCGAGCGGCACGCGCATCAAGGCGGCGCGAACCCAGGTCAATCCGAAGATCACGCCCACCAGCGCGATATAGAACACGGGCTGGCCGGGAGCGAGCTTGCGCAACGGGTCCTGGGCGATGCCGACGAGCACGCACATCGCCAGCCCCTTGCGCCAGTCGAGCAGGGTCAGCATGCCGGCGACTGTCAGCAGCGCCATGGTGATCTGGGTCATCGGCGCTCGTTCCGGGGTGGTAAGGGCACAAGCGCTGGCCCGCGCAGGAACAGCGACCAGGCCCAGACCATGCCGCGGATTTCCGCGAGCAAGGTGCGCGGGATCTGCCACGGATGCCGCAAGTGATGCCGGGTGGCGACAGATTTCCAGGGCCGCGAGAAGAACTCCGCGAAATGACCAGTCCGCAGGCCGTAGTAGTACGCGCCGACGGCGTGATCTGGCCGCCAGGTCGTCAGGTGCTCACCGTAAGTCCTGGTTCCGCCGTCGCCCGCTTTGAGGTGATGCAGGCAGGCGCCGGGTTCGAAGTGGATTCGCCCCCCGCTCGCGAGAAACCGGTGCGCGAACTCCGCCTCGAACCGGTAGGCCACGCGCACGAAGTTCTCGTCGAAGCCGCCGAGCGCGACGGCGTGTTCGCGCCGCATGGAAAAGTTTCCGCCCATGAATTCACCGATCCAGCGGGGCTGCTCGCTCGCGAAATGAAAGTCGGTGCCCCCAGATTGGTCGACACCTTCGTGCCAGGGCTGAAGGACACGGCCGGCCACCAGGGTGAGCCCCGTCAGGCGCTGGTGCGCGCGCCAGTGGGCCAGGACCAGCTCGGGGTCGGGCCGGATATCGTCGTCGAGGAACAGGACGAGGTCGCTGGTGGCCCGCATGAGGCCCGCATTCATCGCCCGCGGGATCGATGGCTGTTCCAGGCGAATCCAGTCGATGAGGCCGCGAGCCGCCATGGCCTGCAGGCGCGACTCGTCGGCGTGTGCGTGAAGTTCGGTTTGATCCAGCAGGAGGATCTGCGCCGCTCGCGGCTGCTGCTCGAGCAGGTATTCGACAGTCTGCACGAGTACCGGACCACGACGGTACGTGGGGATGACGATGGAGAGGGGGGCGATTGCTTCCATCAGGGACACAGCAAACGGGCGAGGCTCTTGAAATGGAAGGGGTATTCGCGAAGTGCCCGCAGATAGTACCGTCTTGCGGTGCCCGGATCTCTCTGTGCGAGGCAGCGCCCCACGAAGTACAGGAACCGCGCACGGGTCAGCCCGGGGGACGTCCGCGGCTGCGGACGCCGTCCACGTGGTTCGATCAACAGGTCGTCCTCTTGCAGGCCCGACGCGCGATGCCGCGCGCATGCCTGGGCAATGGCTGCGTAGCGCAACTGCTCCTCGCGCCGAACCGCGCTGATGCTTGCGATATCCAGCTGCGCTTCATACCCGACCTGCACATCGCCCAGGCACAAGCCCAACTCGCGCAGGCGCAGCCAGAGATCGATGTCCTGGGCCACGGTGAAGAATGGGCGGTAGCCACCTGCGGCTTCATAAGCGCTGCGCAGGAACATGGTCGCGCCGTGATGAGGCGGCCCGGCGACCGGTGCGGACGCCGCGGGATCGAGGCCGTCGTGTAGGGATTTGCCATCGCAGGCGACATCGAAGAGAAATTCTCTTGCGGGGCCGACAGTGCGAACGGCGCCGGCCGTCATCACCGCGCCCGGATGGCCGCGCAGGATTTCGACCTGCCGCCGCAGCCGCCCCGGTAGCGAGACGTCGCCGCAGTCCTGGCGGGCAATGAATTCGCCACGTGCGTCCGCGCACCCGCGGACCAAGGCCTGTGTGAGGCCCGCGTTTTCCTGATGGATGACGCGCAGTCTTGAATCCTTCGCGCGACACCGATCAAGCAGGTCCCGGCTGGCGTCTGTCGACCCGTCGTCCACGACGATGAACTCGAAGTCGCAGCCCTGCTGGCCGAGCACGCTTTCGAGCGTGGCCCTCAGCCGCTGGCCGCCGTTGAAAACACCCATCACCACGGAGACGTCCGGGGATTGCCGCCTGCTCTGGTTGTCGGTCCGGGCGCGAGAGATGTTCATCGCAAAAATATACGACGCAGTCCCGCGCGGGCATCGCGAATGCTCTCCACCGCGTGGCTCATCCGACCCAGTGCTTTCCAGCCGAGGACGGATGCGAGGCGCCGGTATGCCGATATCCCCAGACTTCTCATGGCACGAGTCGAACACAGCTCGCTTGCCAGCGCGAGAAGATGGCGGGCTTCTTCCGGGTAACCCGCCTCGCCGGCGTTGCGTGCGAGCCAGAACAGCGTTCGGGCATACGTCTGCATCTCCGGCTGGTCGTTCCTCATGCCCGCAAGGCGCGCGTGTGTGAGAACCGCGACGTGCGCGTGCAGGCGGTCGCGCATGGCGCCCGGATCCGTTTGCCAGGCGTGCGCCAGCCGGGGCCCGGCGTGAACCCGATATTCGGAAACGAAGCTGTCGCAATACGCTAATTTGATTCCGGCTGCTCCGGCCTGGGCGTCGAATTCGAGGTCTTCCAGTTGCCGCTTGTCAGGCCACGCCCCGATTCGCCGCAGCGCGTCGCGGCGGTAAAGAGGTGTCGAGGTTTCCCATATCCGCCCGGTCAGCAGCGTCGGGAAGATATCGCGAAATCGCTCTCCGCTTTTTTGCGCTGGCGTGGCTTGACGGATGCCGTCGATGCGGGTGTATGTCTTGCCATAGGCGATGCCGGCCTGCGGATCGTCGGCGAGCGCGGCGAGCTGTTCCGCGAATTTCGTGCGTTCCAGGAGATCGTCGCTGTCCAGGAACTGGATGTACTCGCCCCTGCATTTCTCGACTCCCGCTTGCCGGGCCGCGCCCGGGCCCGCATTGGCCTGCGAGAGCACCTTGACGATGTCCGGATGCTGTTCGGCCAGTTCCAATGCGGCGGCGCGCGTGTCGTCGGTCGAGCCGTCATCGACGATGAGCACTTCGAGCTCGCAGCCTTGCTGGGCGAGTACGCTCGCCACCGCCTCGCGCAGGAATGCTGGCCGGTTGAAGACGGGGATGACCGTGCTGACTAGTGCTCTTGGCATGCGGGAGCGGGTTTGCGAAAGACAAGGCGGCCCGCGGCAAACCGCAGGATAGCCAGCGAGTGGACGCGCGAGAGGTCCCGCCAGGCCAGCAGCCTGCCGCTGACGAGTCGAAGCACTCCCCACAGACGGGCACGAAGGCGTACGCACAAGAAGCGAAGCTGGCTGCCTTGGGCATATGGAGGAAGAAACGCCAGGGACCCATGAAGGCAATCCGCCTGGTGTGGCCGGCCCAGGCCTGCCAATGCGTGTTCCGGGTTGCCGATGCCGCCGTGCTCGCCATAGTGCCGGTAGGGCAGGAAGCACTCCACGCCCCGCGCGTTGAGCCAGTAGCCGACGCGCGTGTCGAACGCCGAGTACACGCCCGTGGGATTTCGGATTCGTTCCTCCTGGAAGAAATCGAGGAGCATGGAGGCGACCCGCGGCGGCACGAGGAGCGCGACCATGCCCCCCGCGTGACCGCGAGCGAGATCGCTTCTGGCGAGATCCCAGACTTGGGGGCCGACGCCATAGAGATATCCGATGCTCATTGCGGGGTTCCCGGCCGGAACGGGCGCGGGCAACGCGCCCATGCTTCTTACGGGAACGAAATCGGCCTCCACGATCAGAGTCGGTTGCTCGAGCGCGGCGGCGATACGCCATGCATTGGCGTGGTTCACAAGACAGCGGGCGTCGGCCGAGTACAGCAATTCGGCTTCCGAGTAAGGCCCTCGCACCTCTGTGACTGCAAAGCCTTCCGCCCGCAGGCTCGCTTGCAGTTGCCGCGTGTCTTCCCGATGCGCGACGATCACCGCATGCAAGCAGATTTCGCGCAATGTCGGAACACGGTCGGCATGGGCCGTGCTCATGGGGTAGTCCTCTTCTTTCTGGGCAGGCTCGACGCCAGGAAGTCGTACGCGGCCGGAAACCTCGTGTCTTGTGGCCGTATTTTCGTCAGGACCGGGTTTCCGAACGCGGTGCGTCGCACGACCGAGAACTCATAGTCCGCGTCCCGAAGGAGCCGGATTTCCGGTCGCTTCCAGAATTCGCCGCGATCGTCGTGCGACTCGAAGAGCACGTAGTCCGGACGGTGCGCCCGGAAGAAGTGGTGTCCTCCGGCGAGGACTTGCCCTTCGTGACCCTCGACGTCGATCTTGAGCAGCCTGGGGCGGGCGAATGCATCGCCGAAATCGATGTCGTCCAGACGCTTGACTTCGCAGCGCTGGCCGTTGCCTTGGCCGGCTTCCTGCAGCCTCGAGCACCCCAAGTAAGTGTCGGGGACTTCCATGGTGCCCGTGCCCGCGTGGTCCGACAGGGCGACCTGCAGCACCGTGACGTTCCCGAATCCGTTGTCGAGGATGGACCTGCGCATCAGATCGCACAGCTGCTGCACCGGCTCGAAGGCAAAGACCTGTCCGGCGGGTCCCACGAGCGATGCTGCCCGCAATGTCATGACACCGACATTCGCGCCGACATCGATGACCCAATCGCCCGGCCCGACGATGCCGCGCATCACGCTGCTCAGCGCGGGGTCGAGATCGCCAAACAGGCGGACCATGCGGCCGATGTAGTCCTGCTCCACCACACGGATTTTCTCGCCGCTCGATAACCTGACTTCTATGGTGCCGTCCGGGCCTGTGATGTCGGCGCGGAACAGCGACGACAGAGCCAGCCTGCCCCGGCCCCGGTAGAGCGGGTAGAGCTTCACCAGACGAAGAAGCGCCTCGTTGAGTGCGCTCATGCCGGATTGCCGCACATCGATGGCGTCACACAGACCTCCATCGGCGAAGAAAACCGTACGCCGACAAGACCCATTCATGCGGGAAAAAACGGTACAGCAATCGCAGCAAGTCGGAATGTTCTTCGTCGCGAGGAACAAACTGCGGGTCCAGTGCCTCGATCCATTTCAGGATTTTCCTGCCCTCGTCTTTCTCGAACCTGTACATTCCGCGCAGCTCTTTGTAGAGATATTGCGCCATGCGCAAACGCCGGGGCTGCGTATAGGCCCCGGCGGCTTTCAGCGCCGCTTCCAGTTTGCCCAGGATCAGGTAGAACTCGCGCGCGTTGCCGCTGAAACTCGTCGAAGAAGTGATCCTGGCGCCGGCATGTTGCCGCCAGCGATAAGCGGGGGTGGGCAACGACTCGATCTTGCGCGCCCGCAGCGCGGCGCCGATGAAGTAGTCCCAATCGTTCAGCTTGGCGAGGCCCGCATCCCAAGCCACGGATTTGGCCAGCGTGGATTCGTAGAGTGCGGAACTTGTCGGGACCGCCCGGCCCGCGAGCAGGTCATCGATGATGCTGCCGAACACGGGGGGCGCGTGCCGAGCGATTTCCGATTCTTCCTGGTCCTCGGCCATCGCAGTCTCCAGCCAGCCCGCAACGACGATATCTGCACGGGTTGCGACCGCCAATTCGAACTCCGCGCATAACGCGCCGGGGACCAACACGTCGTCCGAATCCAGAAATTTCACGAAGCGGCCGGCGACCAAACCCAGACCGATGTTGCGCGCGACGCTCGAGCCACTATTTTTCTCCAGGCGTTGAAGCAGAACGTCAGACCCTGCAAGTGCACCGCGGATGTCTTGCGTCGAAGCGTCGTCGATAACGATCACCTGGATGTCCAGTCCGGGCGCGGCTTCCCCAATCGAGAGGATTGCCTGCGTCAGCAGATCGGCACGATTGTGCGCAGGGATGACGATGCTGATGTCAGGCATGGCTCATCATGAACTGATTGGCGACACGAATTGATGCCGATCTGCGGTTACATAAGGCCGTCGAAGTCTCAGGAATGGAGCCTCGACAAAGCGATAGCTCAGGTAACCGACCGGCATCATGGCAAACATGAACAACAGAGCCCAGACACTGGCCCAATAGAAATTCGACAGGTCGGAAACATGCTCGTTGATGAACTTCGCGGCGTCGAATACGAAAAAGAAGTGCAGAAGATAGATCGAGTAGGAGTACTGACCTGCTTTTGCCAGGATCCCGGAGGTGCCTGTCGAGCGCGGAGAGAACGAAGTGTCGTACCAGGCGATAAAAATAGCATAGGCGAGGCCCTCCAGGGTCGGCAGGACGATCCAGGCCGCGCCCGGCGAGGGGTCCCCGCCGTTGGCGAAGAAGCCGCCGTGGAGATCGAACACCCAATACAGAGTCAGGAATGCACATCCCGTGGCGAATACCGCGGCGTGACGCGCGGCGAGTCGTGTACGAAAACTGAAGGCCAGCATGCCCAAAATGAACTGGTCTATCCTGCCGACAATTGTCCAATAGGCCATCAGTTGTACCTCGCCCCGGTACCAATAGATTGCGCACCTGGTTGCGATGGCGATCAGCAATACCGCGACAAGCAACAGGCGAGAACGCTTCATCAATGCCAGCAGAATCGGCAAGAGCAGATAAAAATGCGCTTCGACCGTTACGGACCAACCTCCATTCGGCAGCGTAGGCAGAAGCGCGCCTTTCACCACCGAATATCCATAAGTCAGCAGACGCCGAGCTGAACCAAGGTTCATGGCACCTGCAACGATAGCGAGAACGAGTAACGGCAAGAGTCGCAACGCGCGATTTTTCAGGAACTGTGCGTAATCGAAGGATTTCCTGAATAGCAATTTTGAGAAAAGGTATCCGCTGAGCGTCATGAAGAGCGCCACCCCCGTGTGACCTTCATCCAGTAGCGCAAAAGGGATCAACGAGGGGGTGTAGTCGAACGGGATCGGCCCGTGGTTGAAGTGCCAGACGATCACCAGGTAGGCCGCAAAGGCCCGCACGTGGTCGAGTGCGACAAAGTGCTCTCCGCTCGTGGCTTTCATGGGCCGGTGCCTGCCCGATTGGCGGTCGGCGTGAGATATGAGGTCGACCACATCTCCAGGAGCAATAGCCTCCAGGCGATATTTCGAAAGATCGAGAGTGCCGCAGGGAACGCATATCCGCCGCGCCCTTCATCGAAGTAAGCCTGCATCGCGGACCGCAGGCCGAGGCGGCTTGTCTGGCTTCCTGAATCGAGAATTCGAGCGCGGGCGAATGTTCGAAGCGCTGCATTGTTGTCCATCCATCCGGCATCGAGCGGAGCGCCGAACTTCGGTCTGGAGCAGACATGCGGCGGCAACAGGTTCTCGCGGCGCGCCAGCGCGCGCAACAGGTACTTGTTCTCGCCGTTCCTCGACAACCATTCGCGCGGGGTGCCGAACGCGAAGTCGGCGACCCGGCGGTCCAGGTAGGGGGTGCGGGCCTCCACACTCTCGGCCATGCTGGCCTTGTCGACTTTCATGACGTACTGGTTGGGCAATTGCCGTCGCGCCTCGAACAGCCGGATGGCCGAGAAGGCATCGCCGCCGCTGCGGTCCAGATACTCGTGCATGATGGCGCGGAACTCCCCGAACAAGCGCCCGTGCCTGCGGCCCGAGTAGCGCTGGTACAGCTTGAACGTGTTCCAGAAGCCCATGCGAGCGGGCGCGTCGAACACCTCGTAGCCGCCGAACAGTTCGTCGGCGCCTTCACCCACCAGCACGACCTTCAGTCCCTTTTCCCGGCAACGCCGGTACAGCAGGCGCGTGGTGACGGTTCCCCAATCCGCGAACAGGTCGTCGAACACCCAGGCGCCGCCCGATATTTCGGCCATGACTTCTTCCGGGGAGATGAGCACGTCGACGTGTTCGGAGCCGATATGCCGGCTGACCTGGCGGGCATGAACGCGCTCGTCCACGCCGCCGCCGGTGAAACCCATGCTCACCGTCTGCAGCGGCCCCCGCTTCGCGGCGAGCGCGGCGATGACGCTGGAGTCGAGCCCGCCTGAGAGAAGCAGGCCGACCGGCACGTCCGCGATCAGGTGCTGCGTGACGACCTCGTTCAGCAGCTCGCCCAGTTCGCCGACCCGGCATTGCTCGTCCTGACCTTCGCGCGGGGCGACGGGCGGGACGTACCAGGACGCGGTCGCGCGGATTTCGCCCTCGCGCACTTCCAGGCGCTGCCCCGGCTCCAGCTTTTGGATGCCTTGCAGCATCGTTTGCGCCGTGTCGAAGACATAGCCGAACTCGAGGTACTGCTGCACCGCGTGCGGGTTCAACGCGGGCTGGAAGGACGGCCACTGCGAAAAGGCCTTCAGCTCGGATGCGAAGACGAAACCTTCATCGCCTTGCATGAAGTAAAGCGGTTTCATGCCCGTGGCGTCGCGTGCCAGGTGCAGCGTCCTGGTCCGGGCGTCCCAGATCGCCAGGGCGAACATGCCGGAAAACCTGTCGAAGCAGGCCGTTCCCCAGGCGATGTAGGACCTCAGGACGATCTCGGTGTCGCCGGACGAAAGAAACACATGCCCGAGCGCCTGCAACTCGCTGCGCAATTCGCGGAAGTTGTAGAGCTCGCCGTTGTACGTGAGCGCGATGCCGGTGGGCTCATCCACCATCGGCTGATGGCTCGCGGGGCTGAGGTCGATGATGCTCAGGCGGCGGTGCGCGAACACGATGCCGCCGGCCGCGTCGCTGTACCGGCCGCTGTCGTCCGGTCCGCGATGCCGCATGGACAACGCCATGCGTTCGGCAACATCCTGCGGCATGGATTTGCCGGGATGCAATTGCCATCCGGCTATGGCGCACATGCCTGACTTTCTCCAAATGGATTCGAGTGGCGCCGGCTGCGGGTGCTGGTGTTCATGCGGGTCGGAAGGTCACGATTGTCAACTACATTACCTGCATGGAGAAGGGCGCTCGCTTCGAGGCACTGGACGGCTGGCGAGGCATCTGCGCATGCCTGGTTGCCCTGTTCCATTTTCGTGCAAATACGCCGGTGTCCTCCTGGACCCTGATCCAGAACGCTTACCTGTTCGTGGATTTCTTCTTCGTTTTGAGCGGTTTTGTGCTCGCATCGAAGTACCTGAACGACAGGCGCGACTGGCCGGGGTTTCTTCCTTTTGTCGCGTTGCGCATCGGCCGGCTTTATCCGTTGCACCTGTTCACCTTGGCGTGCCTGGTGTCGTATCAATTGGCCCAGTTCCTCAACGGTCGCGGTCACCCGACGCCGATGCCCACTTTCGAAGGCCAGTTCCAGCCGGCCGCGATCCTGAGCAACCTGCTCCTGGTGCAAAGCCTCGGCATCCATGACCGGCTGACCTGGAACATTCCCAGCTGGTCGATCAGCACCGAATTCTGGACATGCGTGCTCGCCGCCCTGGTGGTTGCGCGCTTCGGTCTTCGCACGTGGATGCTCTGGGCGGTTGTCTCGATTGCGCCGGCGTGGATTTATCTGGTGTCGTCCAGCGGCATGGACGTTTCCTATGACTACGGCCTCGTCCGGTCGATGTTCGGCTTCAGTGCCGGGGTGATTTGCGCGCGGTGGCCGCGCGTGCAGGTAGACCGGCCGCCTGTGGGGTACCTGGCGTCGTTGCTCGAAATCGTGACCGCGGCCGCTGCCCTGTGGTTTGTCGCGGCCGTCGGCAAATCGGCCTGGTCGCTCGCCGCTCCGCTCGTCTTCGGCGTCGTCGTGGCGGTGTATGCGCACGATGCTGGCGTCGTCAGTCGCGTGCTGCGCCAGCGTCCCGCGCAGTGGCTCGGGCAGGTTTCCTATTCCATCTACCTGAATCACTACGTCCTCATGGTGACGCTCGTGCCTTCGCTGGGCTACTGGCTTCACAAACGTTTCGGCTTCGTCCCGGGAGATGCCTTCCAGCCCGATCCTGTCACGGGCCTGCTCGGGCGCGGCGCACTGGAAGGCAATCTTCATCTGGTCGCGTTCATGGCGTTGACCTTCGCGATGAGCGCCTTGACGTTTCGCTGGGTCGAGTTTCCGGGCCGAAGGTGGGTCCGGGCCTGGGTGGCCGACCGGTGGGCGGCATGGTTGGGGCGAGCGCGCTACCAGTAGCAGCCGTCCTCGACCGCCATGAAGTTGATGGGCCTCTCGGCGGCGCCGGGGCGAATCCAGTGTTCGTTGAACAAGGCGGAAATGGCCGGGTGGCGATCCCATCGCCCACCCTTGATCCCGAAGAGGATCTGGACCGCGCCTCCCAGGTGGATGGCTTGCCTGCCCATGTTCCTGATCCGGGAAGCCAGGGGAAAACCGTACGCGCCGCAGCCGATCAACGCGACGTCGAATTCCAGGCGCGCGATCCGATCGGTCATCCAGTCCAGCGCGTCGAACCAGGTGCGAAAGCGCGTGGGATTTCCCGCGCTCGATTGCACCGATTCGAAGGTGAGCAGGTCGAACTCGGGCAAGACATCCGGATTGGCGAAGAGAAGGTTCCTGTTGTTGCGGTACTGGCTCTGGATAGACGATGCGAATGGATGGACGACCAGCACCCTCCTGTGCGACAGCGCCCGTGACCAGGGGCTCGCATGGTAGTACGGCTCCAGGTCGGCCAGGCCGCAGATGCGCGCGTTGCGAAGGGATGGCTCCAGCAGGTTTTCACCCGGCACCCATGAGCCGAGCAGGTCCACGTCCTCCATGCTGCGCAGCATGAGTTGCGCGAAAGATTCCATCGCCGGCGGCGTGGGAGGGAAAAAGCCAGCGTTGTTGTGCAGCAGCCGCGCATGCTGCGCATCCCACCCCGCCCAGCCCCTTCCGCACAGCAAGCCATGAAGCTTGCTTCGCGGAGCGGCGTCACGCACGTACAGGTAATCCGCGACGACGTCGAGTTCGACCGAACCCAGGCGCGCGATCATGCAAGGACCACCCTCTCGTATCTGCGACTCGATCCAGTCGGAGGCCTGCTGTCCGCGAATCGCGGGCCGGGAAGTTTCCAGTGCGACGCGCGGAGCGAACAGGTGCGCATCCGAGGGGCTCGGTCCGATAGCGGCGGCGAGGCGTCGCCCAACGGCGCGGACCGCCCGGTTAAACATGGCCCGTCCGGATCAGCCAGCGTTCGAATTTCGTCTGCCAGTGGTCGAATCGGTTGATCGCGCGCAGCAGCAGCGGGCCGGGTTTCCTGATGCCGTATCGGGCGAGCGCTTCTTCCAACTCGCGTTCGCGCACCGGCTGATGCAGGCTGTTCTTCGTCTCGCCATGAACGCGGATGGATCCCAGGAATCGTGACGTCTTGCGAAAACGCGTGACCCGCCACATCCTGAAAAAGAGGTCGTAGTCCATGATGAAGAACCGGGACCGGTCGATGCCGCCGACCTGACGGTAGAGGTCGGCCTTCCAGAACGTGCATTCCTGCGCCAGGTATTGGCCCAGCGCCCAGTGGTATCGATGTATGAAATACGGCCAGTGATGGCTGTCCGTCACCACCCCGCTTTCGTCGATCACCCGCCGGTTGCCGTAGACGAATCGGCTGTCGGGATGCCGCAGGAACAAGCCGGCTACATGGCGCAAAGTCCCGGGCAGGAATACGTCGTCGGAGTTCAGCCAGCAGAGAATCTCCCCCGTCGCCATTTCGAAGCCGGACGCGATGGCGTCCGCCTGCCCGTTGTCCTTTCGCGAGTGCCAATAGTTCAACCGGTCCTCGTAGCGGCGGATGATGTCCACCGACTCGTCGGTGCTCCCGCCATCGACGACGATGTACTCGAGGTTGGGATAGTCCTGCTCCAGGACGCTGCGCAAGGTCGCCTCGAGGAAGCGGCCCTGGTTGTAGGAAGGCGTCACCACGGTGATTTTCGGCCAGTGCGGGACGCAGGTCGGATCGGTCGAGGTCACGTCAGGGCTTCCTGGATTCCGGGCACAGCTCACGGTACCAATCGAGGAAGCGTGTGGCCTGGAGTTGCAGGCTGAACCGCGAACGGACGTCGTGCATTCCGGTGTCGCCAAGCTGGGCGCGCAGGTCCGGCGTGCGCAGCAACAGGTCGATGGCGGCCGCCATGGCGTCGCTGTCCGCGACTGGGGTCAGCACGCCCGTGGCTTCAGCGGGCTCGAACGAGTGCTGGTCCTGAGGCGCGCCGGGCCATGCCAAGCCTCGCACGTGTTCGGGAATACCGCCGGTGGAGGTTGCGACAACCGGCGTCGCGCATGCGCGCGCTTCCAGCATCACGTTCCCGAAGGACTCCACCTTTGCCGCGTGCACGTAGATGTCTGCCGCGCGGTAGTACCGCACAAGCGCTTGCGGGTCGTGTTCGAAGGCTATGTATTTCACTTGCACGCGGCCGATCTGCTCCGGCGGGCGATCGTCGCCGATCACCAGCAGCAATGCTTCTTGCGTGACCTTCGCGACGGTCGCGCGCAAGGTGGCGAAATCCTTCCAGGGATTGGTCGCGATGTCGCGCGCGACGGTCAGCAGGACCCGTGCGTTGCCCGGGATGCCAAGCGTCGCGCGCGCCGCGTCGCGGTCTCCCGGTGAAAAGACAGTGGTGTCGATGCCGTTGGGAATGACGCGGCTCTCGTGGATCGCCGGTGCGACAAGCGACCGCTCGATCCGGTCCATCAGCCATTGCGACGGCGTCGTTACGCACAGGCGGCTCTTGCGCATGATGTCGCGCTTGACCCTGTGGTTGTGCGCGGTCGCGTCGCGCTTGACGGCCGGGTACAGACTCAAGTCCGGGCACTGTCCGCAACCAATGGTCCAGCGTTCGCAGTCCAGCGAGAAGGCGCAGTGGCCGCTGGCAAGCCATGCGTCGTGCAAGCTCAGGATCGTGGGCACTTGGTGGCTGAGCGTGGCGAGTTCCCGCAGATCGAAGTACCCGCCGTGGAGGTTGTGGACATGCACGACGTCGGGCGGCGAAGGCGGCAGTTGCAAGAGGTCGCGGGTGGCGGGGTAGTCGAAGTCGTCGATACCGAGTTCCCCGCGCACGACGCGGTGCAGCTGACCCAGGTCACGCAATGCACGCATCGCGCGCCCGGCGCCTCTGACCTTCTTTGCGCCCGCATCGTGGCGAGCCAGCGACTCGCTCCACCAGCGCACCCACGCATTGCGCGAGCCGTCGTTGGGGACTTCGAACACGTGCGCGGAGTCGTCCGATTTCGCGCCGACCGCCAGCCAGCTCTCATGGCCCATCTGCCGGTACATCTCGCACAAGGTGAGCGCGGATCGTTCCGCGCCGCCGCCTGTGTCGGATGGCGAGACCTGCAGGATGGAGAGCGGACGGCTCATCGGGTTGACAGCCATCGCTTCAAGGCGCGCGCCGGACGCAAGAGCGGCTTCGCGAATCGCTTCATGCGCTGGCCCCAGCCGCGCTCGGCCCGCATCTCCGCGCCGCCGTAGTTGCGCTCGAACGTCAACCGATCCGCCGCGACGTTGCGTATGAAGAGTGGCGGATGCACGATGTTCCCGATGTCGAAGGTTTCCAGATCCATGAACGGGTTGTGGCCCCGCGTATGGGTTGCGTCCGGACCCCATCCATGGTTCGAGACCAGGTTGACGCGCGGAAGAATGACAAGACCGTTTTGCGACCACACCGCGAAGTTCCATTGATAGTCCCAGACATCCGGCGCCCCCATGGACATGGCATCGAAGGTCGCTCGCCAATAATCCTTTTCCCAGGGTGTTTCGCACCACTGCTCCAGCAGGCCTTGCGCCTTCGCTTGCGGCCATTGCCGCAAGCGCCAGTCGAAGTGCCGCCACGCGCGCCGCCAGGTGGCCCATCCCCATGCATGCGCGTACTTGGAGAAGTAATAGCTGTCTGAATGTTGCGTGGCTGCTGCGGTGGGCTGGAAGTTGTTGCCGCTGATATGCATCACACGCGTGTCCGACCGGTAATGGCGAAGCAGCGTCTCGCAGAAGCGGAAAAACGAGCGATGCGGCACGCAGTCGTCCTCGAGGATCATCACTTCCTCGAACTGTGCCAGCGCCCAGTCGACTGCGGTGTGGACGCGGATGCCGCAGCCGAGGTTGGTGTCGGAATAATCGGTGCGGACCTCGCACGGCCAATCCACGGTGCCGATGACCTGGCGAGTTTGTTCGCAGAGGATTTTTTCCTCCGGGGTTCGCGGGCCATCCGCCGCGACCAGCAGGACTTTCGGTCGCGCCTGCGCAATGGCGTGCAGCGCCCGGCGCGTGAGTTCCGGGCGCTTGAAGATGATGAGGAGGACAGGGGTTTCCATGTCGCGCGAATTGGCGGTGCCGGCAACTACTTGATGCAACTCGCGTACAGCGACTCGTGGCGCCGGGACTCGAGATCGAGCTGCGCGTCGAACGGGCGGATGCGCGCTTCGCGAAAGCCCGCGCGCGCGAGGATCGCCACCATGTTCTCTTCGTCGAACATGTGCTTGTGCTCATCCCCGAGGTAGGCGATGAAATTCACGTAGTCGATCTTCGTCTCGAATGTCAGCCCTACTTCGCAGCCGAAGTAGGTGTTCGCGGGAAGCTCCTTGCGCAATGCGTAGGCCTCCAGGAAGATGCGCGCGTTCGGAACAGCGATACTGAATTCCCCGCCTTTGCGCAGAACGCGGTGGCATTCGCCGAGCAGATCGAGCATGGGATGCGGATAGGAGAAATGCTCGAGCAGGTGCGAGGAGTAGATGCGCTCGACCGAGTCGTCCGGAAACGGCAACGCTTCCGTGAGGTCCAGTTGCAGGTCACCGTTTCCGTGGATGTCGCTGAACGTCCAGTCGGTTCGACCCGGCCTTGTCGAGGACGCGAGTTCGAGCTGGATGGGACGGCCGGACGCTACCAGCGTATGCGCGACTTCCTGGTTCTTTCGCCGTATCGCCACCGCCCTGCGAGACCAGAAATGCCTGCGCCATGCCGCGAACAGCGGACGCGTCGCCCCCGCGGGCATCCACCCGAGCGCCACTTTGATGCCTCGCACGATGGGTGAAGTCATTCCAGACCCAGGCGCAAGGCCAATCGGCGGACCCATGCCAGCTCGCCGGGTGCCGACGTCGCATCGATCAGGCCGACCGACGGCCCCATGAAGCGGGCCAATTCGACGCGCAACATGGGGAGACGGCCCGTCGCCACCGATCTCAACGCGATCTTCAGCAGCCTGATCGCGACATGGGCGCCGCTGAGCCGCATGCGGGAGAGGCGCGATCGTGCGTCGGGAAAGGATTCGACCAGGGCCGGAAGGTAACTCGCTCCTGTGCCGTAGAGCAGGCGGGCGGCATACGCTGGGGTGGCGCGATGCGCGGGGACGATGTGTGTCATTTTCAGGGTGGGGCTGATCCCTGCCGCCTTGTGCAGGAGCACCGCCTCCCAGACGATTTGCAGGTCTTCGGCGCTGCCGAGTTTTTTCCCCGTGCGTCCGATCGCGCCCAGTTCCTTGCGCAGGACCCGCTGCGCATAACGGTCCAGCACCTCGCGCCGCACCACCAGCCCGGTGCCGTAGGGGTAGTAGTCTTCCCAGCGGCCCGGCACGCATCCGTAACGCACCTCTTCGCAGTCGCGATGCTGGAACAGCGCAAGGAAACCATCGCGCAGGCGGTGCGGCACCTGCGGATCGAACGCCACGTCGATCCGTCCCGGCCCCCATGCGTAGACATCCCGATAGTCGGCAAGGCACCGTGCCGCCTGAACGAGGTAGTCGACAGCAGGTTCATTGTCGTCATCGAAGAAGATGACGGCGGGCGCGCGCGTGGCGCCGATGCCGGACATGCGCGCGTGGCTCAAGCCCTGCCTCGATTCGCAAATGACCCGCGCCCAATTCACCGCGCCCAGGAACTCCCGCACATAAGCGCGGGACTCCAGCGGCGGATCGTTGTTGTTGTCCACGATCACGCATTCGATCTCCACACCCTCGGGTATTGTCAGCGCGCGCACCGCGGCCAGGGTCCTGGAGAACACCTCCTCCATCGGAGCGTAGGCGCAGATGATGATCGCCAGTTCGGGCATGCCTATTCGTTCGGAAAGTCGTGGGCCTGGCCCGCGGCCTTGCGCAGCCAGACCAGGCTGTCGATGTGACCGCCCATCTGCCACTGCCCGCTGTCCAATGCCTGACCCAACACGCGTGACACGCCACGAAAGTAGGTGGTGTCGTGGAACGCGACGAACTTCGCGTCCGCCACCCACGGCGCGACCGCGTCGAAGTCCCGCCTGACCGCCGCGAAGGAGTGGTCGCCGTCGATGAAAACGAGATCCAGCGGCAATTCAATATCACTCGCGGCCAGGTCCTTGCTGTCCTTGCGCACCTTGACGATGCGGCCGGCGAAAGCAGCCACGTTGCGCTCGAACTCCGGCAAGGTTTCGCGCGTGCCTTCGGGCATGGTTTCGTTGTTCCACGTATCGACGCAGAAGAGTTTCCCCCCGGCCGGAAGGGCCGCGGCCAGGAAGCGGCTCGATGCCCCCAGGTACGAACCGATTTCCAGGATGCGGGGGGTGGGGCCGAGTTGTGTCGCGAGCGTGTACAGCGCGTCGAGTTCGCCGCGCGTCATGTGCGTGGGAATGTCGCGCGCCCGTACGAAGCCCGCCTTGTCGACGGCCCCGTCGACAAGGCGGCTGGAGGCTGCGGCCGAACACTGCCCCGCATACCGCTCCAGCCGGCGCAGGATCTTCGTTTTCAGGGAAGCGGGCATGTCGGGGATTGTCACGGCTGCGATGAGTCTTCGAGCACCACCGACGCGGGGACGATGTAGCCATGGTCCGGGGAGTGCGGATAGACACGGCCGGCCGAAGGCGATTCGGTCACGTCGAAACACACCGCGCCGGGGACGATGTCCAGCGTTTCCGTGTTGTGCGAGCCGGTCCAGACCGTGAGGTAATAGGTGCCCGGAATGAGACCGGGAAGTTGCACTTCCACTTCCACGTCGTGCGTCTTCTGCTCGGCTCGCACGAAGCCTTCGAGCCGGGGCAGCGCCTGCATGAAAGACACGCCGAGCGAGTCGAGGATGTCGATGGCGACAAACGCGGGCTTGTGCCCGGCCGTGGACTCCATGCCGATCCGCAACTGCAGCCTCAGGTCGGGTTGGTGGCCGGACAGCCGGCATTGCACGCGCGTGATCGCGAGCGCTGTCCTGGTCTTAGTCGACGCAGCCTCCCACACCTGGGTTGCGGGGCCTTGTCCGTAGGCGGCGTAGCGCGCGACGGTTTGCGCGGTGGGTCCGTAGTGGTCGACGCTTCCCTTCTCGAGCAGGATCGCGGTGGGGCACAGGGCCTGGATCGCCGCCATGTTGTGGCTCACGAACAGAACCGTGCGGCCGTGGCCCGCGACGTTCTCGATCTTGGCCAGGCACTTCTTCTGGAATTGCGCATCGCCGACGGCCAGGACCTCGTCGACGACCATGATGTCCGGCTCCAGGTGCGCGGCCACCGCGAAGGCCAGGCGCACGTACATGCCGCTGGAGTAGCGCTTCACCGGCGTGTCGAGGAATTTCTCGATCTCCGCGAAGTCCACGATCTCATCGAACTTGCGGCTGACTTCGCCGCGCGTCATGCCCAGGATGGCGCCATTGACGAAGATGTTCTCGCGCCCGCTCAACTCCGGATGAAAACCGGTTCCGACTTCCAGCAGGCTGGCGATCCGGCCTTGCACTTCGACCCGGCCGCGAGTCGGTGCCGTGATGCGGCTCAGGATTTTCAGCAAGGTGCTCTTGCCCGCGCCATTGCGCCCGATGACGCCCACCACCTGTCCGTGCGGAATCTCGAACTCGACGTCCCGCAGCGCCCAGAAGGTATCGGTCTGCGCGGGCGCGTCGTCGCCGCGTGACTTCGAGCATGGCGCTCTCAGCGCGGCCGCCAGCACGTCGTACAGGGTCTGCGAGCGGGGCCGCTGGACCGCGCCGATTTCATAAGACTTCCAGAGCCCCTGGATCCTGATCGCCGCCGCGCCCATCAGATGATGTCGGCGAACCGACGCTCCACTTTCTCGAAATACGAGATGCCGACCGCGAAGATGACCAGCGCGACGCCCAGCGAGGCGGCCAGGCCGGTGACGTCGACCGGCCTTCCCAGGAACGCGGAGCGAAAGCCTTCGACGATTCCTGTCATCGGGTTCAGGTACAGCAGCCATTGCCACTGCTTCGGCACAACCGAGATCGGGAATATCACCGGCGTGACGTACATCCAGATCTGCACCAGGAATGGGGTGACGTGGGCCACGTCGCGGTATTCCACGGTCAAGGCGGAAAGCAGCGTTCCCATCCCCAGGGCGGTGAATACGACGATGCCAAGGACTAGCGGTGCGAGCAGCAGGTTGGGTGTCCACCCCAGCCCGTACCAGAGCATCATGAGCATCAGGATGGCGGTGGCGATCAGCAGGTCGACAGCACTGGTACCGACGGACGCCAATGGAATGATGAGGCGCGGAAAGTACACCTTGCTGATCAGGTGCGAGGAGCCCAGCAGCGAGTGGCCGGAAGCGGTGATGGCCGCCGCGAAGAACGTCCATGGCAACAGGCCCGCATAGACGAACACCGGATACGGCAGCCCGTCGGAAGGCATTTTGGCGAACTGCCCGAAAACCACGCTGAAGATCAGCATGGTCAGGAGCGGCCGCAGCACCGCCCACGCGGCGCCGAGCACGGTCTGCTTGTAGCGCACCTTGACGTCGCGCGCCGCGAGCACCCACAGCAGTTCCCGGTAGGCCCAGAGCTCGCGCCAATCGAGCATGTGCCAGCCTTTCGGCGGCTCGATCACGGTGATGTGGTGGTGATCGAAGACGGATTCCGGCGCGCTCATCGATGGACCTGCCCCTGCGCCCGTGGGGCACGATGGGAGCGCACCGCCTTCACGGCACCTGCGACGCATTGTTTGAAACGCGGCCATTCGTAATACTTGAGACCCGGCAGGATGCCGCGCGGCTTCTTCAGCGCCCGCTCGACGCAGCTGCGCACGTTCCCCAGGTCCGTCGGGTCCGCCAGCTCGCCCAGCTCGCCATCGCGCAGTGCCTCGCGGCTGCCATCGAGCTGGCTGCCGACCACCGGCACGCCGCAGGCCAGCGCCTCGAGGTACACGATGCCGAAGCCCTCGCCCCGTCCCGGCAGCACGAATGCGTCCGCCAGGCGCAGGTACGAGGCCTTGTCCGCCTCGTCAACGAGCCCCGTGAAGATCACGCGGTCCGCGACACCGAGCGACGAGGCCTTGGCTTCGAGCCGCGCGCGGTCGTCTCCGTCCCCCACCACGAGGTAGGTCAACGACGGCGACGAGCGAGTGAGTTCCGGCATGATTTCCAGCACTTCGTCGATCCCCTTGTAGCGCTCATGGCCGGCCAGGCGCGCGAGCGTCATGATCACCTGCCGGCCCGCGAGGCCGTAGCGCTCCACCAGGTCGGCGCGGCGGGGACCCATTTCGTAATGATCGAGGTGGATGGTGTTCGGAATGATCGTGTAGCGATCCCCGGGCAGGCGGGCCCACTCGTTCATCCGTTCGCGCGTGATGGCGCTGACGGACCACACCGCATCCACGGTGGAAAGCGTGCGCCGCACCGTCGCACCGGGGGCGGTCCACACGTCGATGCCGTGCACCTGCAGCACGAGTGGGATGCGCTTTAGCCACGCGTAGGGCGCGGCGAGCGGCAGCAGATGCACGTGGCCGCAGATCACGAGGTCGAACGAGTCGAGCGCCAGGCCCGCCAGCGCCTTCAGGTACGCCACCTTGCCGTCCGCCGCCTCCGCCATGAACGTCACGCCGCGTGGCAGCGCGCCGGCGGCGAAGCGCATGACGCGCGGCACCACGACGATTTCCTCGACTTCCGGCATGGCGGCCAACGCCTCGCACAGGCACCGGTTGTAGTAGGCGATGCCTCCATGTCCGCCATAGGCGTCCGTGACGAGCGCGAGGATTTTCATGACACCGCAACTGTATAGCTTGCGTGGACGTGCCGCGCCCAAGCGCGCAAGCCCCGCCGCGGCACCTTGCGGCCGTCCGACGCCATCAGCCAGGAACTCGTCGGCACCAGGAAGCCGGTCTTCGGCTTTTCCAGCAGTTGCGCGGGCAGACGCGGCGCGGTGGCGCGGGCGACCTCCGACTTGGACAGATCCGGAAAAGCGGCGATCCACGGGGCCACGGCTTCGAGCAACGGAACGTCGGCGAACGGCACGCGCACCTCCAGCGAATGCGCCATGCTGGCCCAGTCGGCGTCCACCAGCAGCTGGTTTCGCATGTACCAGTTCATCTCGAGCGCGCTGACCGACAGCCGGTCACGCGCGCTTCCCCGGATCGGTGAGAAAGTGCCCGAGAGGCGCGAAAGCGTCTGCAGGTCATGCAGCCCCTGGCGCGCCATGTCCGCATCCATCAGCCGCGGCAGCTCCCAGGGCATGTTCAGGCTGCGCCGCAGCAGGTAGGCCTGGCCCAGGTTCGCACCGTATTCCAGCAGGCCCGCATATTTGGGCGACGTGAATCGCTTGAGGACGGGCTCGCTGATCCAGCGCGCCGCGAGTCCCAGGCCCGGAATCGATGCCAACGGACCGGCGAGCCTGGCCAGTTGCGGCACTTCGCGAAAACTGGGGTAGGAGCCGAAAAGCTCGTCGCCTCCCAGCCCCGACAGAGCGACCTTGATGCCTTGCGCCGCGGCAGCGCGCGTCACGAACCAGCTGTTGACGCCGTCGATGGTGGGTTGGTCCATCGAGTTCATCAGACTGGCCCTTTCTGCCTCGAAGTCCTTGCGGTCGGTGAGCACGGTGGAGTGGCGCGACTTCAACTGGGCGGCCACTTTCTCGGCCAACGGGACCTCGTCGTCGGCCGTGCCGGCGAATTCGGAAAAGGCGAGGGTCAGCGTCCGCAGCTGTCCGCTCGCGAGCGAGGCGAGCATGGTCGAATCGAGACCCGCCGACAGGAATACGCCTACCGGCACGTCGGAGACCATGTGCGCTTTCACGCACGCACCCAGCGCTGCGGCGATATGTTCGCAGGCCTCGCCGCGGGTGCCGCGCGCGGGCTGCGCCGCGGCCCGCGCCAGCAAGTCGGTGATGAGGCAGAACGGCTGCGGTGTGCCGACACCTTCCTCGCTCGCCCACATGAAGTGCCCGGGCTCCAGGCCGCGTATGCCGCGGTAGAGCGTCCATGGCGAAGGAACGCTGCCCCAAAGGAAGAAGCCTGCATGCCCCGCCGGCTCGGGACGCCTGTCGACGTCGGCGTGCAGCAGCGCTTTGACCTGGGACGCGGCACGCAGTGTTTTTCCATCGTTAGCGTAGTACAGCGGCTTGATGCCGAATGCATCCCGCGCGAGAAGCATGCGCTGCTTGCGGCCGTCCCACAGCGCGAGCGCGAACATGCCGCGCAAGCGAGAGAGCATCGCGCAGCCGTATTCCTCGTAGAGCTGCAGGAGCACCTCGGTGTCGGACTCGCTGCGAAACACGCGGCCCATCGCCTGCAACTGCTGCCTCAATTCGCGGTAGTTGTAAATCTCTCCGTTGAAGCTGATCACCAGCTTGCCGTCTGCGCTCGCCATCGGCTGCGCTCCTGCGTCCGAGAGGTCAATGATGGCAAGGCGACGATGCCCCAGCCCCACGCGGTTGTCATGCGAAAACCATTCGCCGCTACCGTCGGGCCCGCGCGCGGACATGTGGTCGCGCACCGCTCGAAGCTCGGCGCGATCGATGCCGCCCGCGCCCCCGGAATAGGCGAATGCCGCCACGACACCGCACATGCGGTCAACCCGTCTTCAACAACTGATCGAAGTAGTCGATCGTCTTGACCAGCCCCTCGTCCAGCTGCACTTGCGGCGTCCAGCCCAGGCGCTCTTTCGCCAGCGAAATATCGGGCTGGCGCTGCATCGGGTCGTCGCTCGGCAAGGGCATGCGAACAATCGTCGAGCGCGAGCCGGTGAGCTCGATCACCTTGGTGGCGAGTTGCAGGATCGTGAACTCGTTCGGATTGCCCAGGTTCACCGGGCCGGGGAATCCGGCGGGCGTCGCCATGAAGCGCACGAAGGCGTCGACGAGGTCGTCGACGTAGCAGAACGAGCGCGTCTGGCTGCCGTCGCCGAAGATCGTGATCGGCTCGTTCTTCAGCGCCTGCACGATGAAGTTCGAGACCACGCGCCCGTCGTTCGGGTGCATGCGCGGCCCGTACGTGTTGAAGATGCGCGCGACCTTGATATCGAGCTGGTGCTGGCGGTGGTAGTCGAAGAACAGGGTCTCGGCGCAGCGCTTGCCTTCGTCGTAGCACGAGCGAATGCCGATCGGGTTGACGTTGCCCCAGTAGTCTTCCTTTTGCGGATGCACGCTCGGGTCGCCATACACCTCGCTCGTGGAGGCCTGGAAGATGCGGCACTTCAGGCGCTTGGCCAGGCCCAGCATGTTGATCGCGCCGTGCACGCTGGTCTTGGTGGTCTGCACCGGGTCGTGCTGGTAGTGGATCGGGCTCGCGGGGCAGGCCAGGTTGTAGATCTGGTCGACCTCGAGGTACAGCGGGAACGTCACGTCGTGCCGCATGAACTCGAACGCGGGGTTGCCGTGCAGGTGCGCGATGTTGCGCTTGTTGCCTGTGAAGAGGTTGTCCGCGCATACCACCTCGTTGCCGTCCGCGAGCAGCCGGTCGATCAGGTGCGAGCCGAGGAAGCCGGCGCCGCCGGTGACGAGGATTCTTTTCTGGGGGTTGTAGATGCGCATGGGGTCAGTGGACAGCGTGGGCGTTCGCGCGGAAATCGGCGTACGCGAGCGGCAGGCCCTGCTCAAGGGAGGTGTGGGGTTTCCAGCCGAGGCCGAGCAGACGCGTGGTATCGATCAGCTTGCGCGGCGATCCGTCGGGGCGGCTCGTGTCGAAGGTGATCTCGCCGGTGTAGCCGACCGCGCTGGCCACGGCGCGCGCCAGTTCGGCGATGCTGATGTCGCTGCCGAAGCCCACGTTCAGCAATCGCTGCATCGGATGCGTGCTGGCCTGCCAGTCGGCCACGCTCAGGTTCATCACGTGCACGCTGGCCGCGGCCATGTCGTCGACATAGAGGAACTCGCGGCGCGGGCTGCCGGTGCCCCACACGGCCACGCTCGGCGCGCCGGAGACCTTGGCCTCGTGGAAGCGCCTGAGCATCGCCGGCACCACGTGGCTGTTCTCCGGGTGGTAGTTGTCGCCGGGGCCATAGAGGTTGGTGGGCATGACGCTGCGGTAGTCGGTGCCGTACTGCCGGTTGTAGCTCTCGCACATCTTGATGCCGGCGATTTTCGCGACCGCGTAAGGCTCGTTGGTGGGCTCGAGCGGGCCGGTGAGCAGCGCATCTTCGCTCATGGGCTGGGGCGCCAGGCGCGGATAGATGCAGCTGGATCCGAGGAACAGCAACTTCGTGACGCCGTACGTATACGCCGAGTGGATCACGTTGGCCTGCACCATCAGGTTGCTGTAGATGAATTCGGCCGGGTAGCTGTTGTTGGCGTGGATGCCGCCCACGCGCGCGGCGGCGAGGTAGACCTGCTCCGGGCGTTCGGCCGCGAAGAACTCCTGCACGGCGCGCTGGTCCGTCAAGTCCAGCTCGCTGCGGGCGCGCAGCACGAGGTTGTTTTGTCCGCGGCTTCGCAGGGTGCGCACGATTGCGCTGCCGACCATGCCCTTGTGGCCGGCGACGAAGATCTTGGGTGAAGCAGTCATGTTCGGGCGACGCGCCGGTAGATGAAGTGGTAGGCCATGACGCATCCGAGGATGCACGTCGCCAGCAGGCCCGACCGTTGGTGTAACAGGATGGCGGCCACGGCGGGGACCGCCGTGCAGGCCCACATGATGACGGACACGCATGCGTTCTGCAAGGTTGGATCGATGCTCGCGAAGCGGCGCTGCACCACGCGCGTGGCGACCAGGCTATGCAGGTGGCCGCGGTCCGCGTCGCCAGGAGAGCTGTGGTTCGCCCCGCGGCGCAAGATGCTGTAGATCACTTCGATGATCGGGTAGGCGCACACCAGCAGGCTCGCCCAGGGCGACACCGATGCGTTGCGTGCGGGCAGCAGGACGGCGAGCCAGGCCAGCGCGAAGCCGGCGAAGTACGCGCCGCCGTCGCCGAGAAAAAGCCGTCCCCATGGAAAATTCACGAGCCAGAACCCGGTCACCGCGGCAGCGACCAGTGCCGCTGCCATCGCCAGGGGGGCGTCGCCCGCAAGGGCGGCGATGCAGGCGACGGCGAGCAGGCACAAGGTCGCGGTGCCGCTTGCGAGACCGTTGAACCCATCGATGATGTTGAACGCGTTGGACACGCCGCCCACGGCGAAGGCGGTGAAGAGGATGGCGATCGGGGATATGGCCAGCAGCGTATCGATCACTGGCACATCGATGCGAGTGACGCCTGCGCCGCTGATCCAGCACGCGAGCGCGCCGCTGGCGACGGTCGCCGCGAGGCGCGCGGTCACGCTCACCCGTTTCGTGAGGTCTTCCAGCAAGCCCACGCCCAGCGCCGGGATGCCCGCGACCAGCACGGTGCCAAGAATGGCGCCGGCCTGCGCATCGGGCAGCACCCGCGATGCGGCCAGCAGCGCCAGATAAATGCCGATGCCGCCGATGCGCGGCGTCGGTTGCGAATGGAATTTCTGGATCGCGCCGGGGACGTCCATGGAGAAGCGGCCATGCCGTGCGGCCGTCAACACCAACAGCTCCGCCAGCAGGAACGAGGCAAGGGCGCTGGTGACGATGGCGAAGGCGGCGAGGTTCACGGCGAATCGAGTTGTAACAGGATGTATGCACTCTATTACAAATAGCGCGAGCGCAACTTCCCTGGGTGGCGGGCACCGTGAACTCCTCCGCACAACCTTCAGGCGCACGGCCCTTTGTTACATCAGCGGCCTGCCGCAACGAGCCAACGCCCGTCCTCGCCCAATGCCTGCAGAGGCAGAAAGTGCTCGGCGGCCAGCGCGCCCGATGCGCTGGAGCGTGTGAACGCCACGTTCGCGAGATCGCTCTCGCTGGACGCGATCAGCAATCCGATGCCCCCGGGGGAGAGTTGCTCGCGCGCATTCGGAAAGATCTCCAGCACGGGGGCCATGCGCGTCGCATAGGGCGCAAGCTCGAAACTTGTCTTCGCGATGAGGCCCTGGGGGCCGTGCAGTTCCAGCGCGATCTGCGCGGAGCGCGCATAGCCGGGGTGACCGGCGTTCGTGATGGAAATCCCGGTCGCGCAATCGGTGCGCTCCACGACGCGGAAATACGACTGGAGCAGCGCCGGGTGGTCGCGGCGGTCGCGGCGCGCCAGGCGAACGGCCGAATTCCATTCGTCGCTCCAGGCCATGACGTGGGCGATGCTCGCATCGGCCCGGTATTCGAGCAGCGCCTGCAGCCTGCGCGGCACAGGCTGCCCGGGCAGCGGGCGGAACGACAGTGCGATATGCCCGCGAAACGGCTGACTCGGGTCGGGCAGCAAGTCCGCGACGTCCGCGCGGGACAAGCCGTGCCGTCGAGCCAGTTGCCAGGAAGGCCGCTGGGCGATGCATCGGCCTTGCAGGTCGTACAGGCGGGCATCGACGGCGACATCGTCCTCGAGGTCGCCATGCGAGTGCAGCAGGTTGACGATGGTGCGCGTGCTGCCGTCATGCACCACGGCCATCGGGTTGACTTCGCCATCGACCAGCGCATGGACGAAGTGCGGCAGCGGCGCCCAGGCGTACACATCCCCGGCGTGGTAGATGCCGTATCGCGCGCCGGTCGTTTCGACATACGGGCGCGTGAAAAGGCCGTGCGACTCGAAGCGCCCGCTGACAGTGAAGGGCTGGCCGCGCGCGAACTCGCCCAGCCCGGGCGCGATCTCCCGCAGGGCGATGCGGTGAACCTCGAACGGCGACATGGCCTCCATGTAGCTACCGTCCATGCGTTCGCCGTCGGCGTTGGTGAAAGTCAGCGCCAGCGCGCCGGGCTCCTGGTGCTCCTCGCCGTTGAGGATCACGAGCGCGTTGCGTTCGGTGTCGTTCTCGATGGCAACGATTTCGGTAATGGCTTGCACCTTGTCGCGGCCCCGCCTGATCACCTGGTCTGAATGGAGCGATGCGATCTCCCCAAGCGGGCCATGCCAGCCGACCAGGGGATACAGGCGATGGAATTTCTTGCGGGCCGCTTCACTGGGCGGCCCGTCGGTACACGCATAGAGGGCCAGCATACCGTCGCCGTGCCCTTGCCAAGGTCCGGGCGCCGTGCTGTCGATGAGGATGGGATGCGCGGCGGGCAACCCGATCCGCCATGTCGCGACGCATTGGCCCGCACGGTCGAACAGCAGCGCCTGCAGGTGGATCGTGTCCGCGAATTGCTGGAAACGGCTCCAGAACAATGTCACGTTCGTCGACCAGCCGTGCGATGAGCGCCACCAGATGAGGTCCGCCCCGAGGGTGTCGGCGGGCAATCTCGTGATAGATTTGTCGAGGTCCATCGAGTTCTGAATCATGCCATCAGCGCAATCGCGCATTTCCATTCCCGACGGCGTCCTGGTGCGTGAGATGCAGGGCGAGTCGGTATTGCTCGACCTCGCGACCGAAACCTACTTCGGCCTCGACGACGTCGGCAGCCGCATGTGGGTGGCGCTCACCACCACGCCCAGCGTCGAGTCCGCGTGCGAGTTGCTCGCCGCCGAATATGAGGTGGACCGCGAACGCCTGGAAGCCGATCTTCGCGCTTTCACGCAGAAGCTGGTCGAGGCTGGATTGCTCCGTGTCTCCGACGAGTAAATGGGCCGCGTGGCGTGCGCTGCCTGCCGCGCATCGCCTGCTGCTGCTCCAAGCCCTCGTGATGCTTCCCTTGATGGCGCTCGGCCTGAGGGTGCTGGGCGTTCGGCGCATGCTCGCGTTCGCTGAAAGCAAGGCCTCCCGTGGGCGGCCCCCGGCCGATGCGCGCGCAGTCGTGAGCGTCACCGCCCGCCTCGTGGCCGCGGCCGCGAGGCACGGCCCGTATTGCGCCTCCTGCCTGCCGATGGCGCTCGCGCTCAAGCGCCTGCTGGGTCAGCGCGGCGTCGCAACCGATCTGCGGATCGGCGTTGCTCCTGCCCGCGGCGAACTTGACGCGCATGCATGGCTCGAATACCGGGGCCAGCCCTTGATCGATGGACCGGACGTGCGCGGACGCTTCCACTCCTTCGACGAGGCACTGACTTCGGAATCGCCGGTGGCGCGGTGAGTGGCATCTGCGGCATCGCGCACGTCGACGGCGCGAGTGTCGATGCGGGCGCGCTGGAGCGTATGACGCAGTCCATGACGTTCCGCGGACCCGATGCGCAGGAGACGTGGGTTGGAGGCGGCGTGGGGTTGGGCCACACCCTGCTGCGCACGACCTTCGAATCCGGGGGCGAGCGGCAGCCCCTGAGTTTCGACGGGCAGGTGTGGATCACCGCCGATGCGCGCATCGATGCGCGCGGCGAACTGATCGCCGCGCTGCGCGGCGAGGGGCGCGATGCGAACAGCGACGCGCCGGACGTCGAGCTCATCTTGCATGCCTACCACGCGTGGGGCGAAGCGTGCGTGCACCACCTTCTCGGGGACTTCGCTTTCGGGATCTGGGATGCGCGCAGCCGCCGCCTCTTCTGCGCGCGTGACCACTTCGGCATCAAGCCGTTCTTCCATGCGCGCGCTGGCGGCTGCCTGGTGTTCAGCAACACGCTGGACTGCGTGCGCCTGCATCCGAGCGTGGCTGCGGACCTGAACGAGCTCGCGATCGCCGACTTCCTCCTGTTCGGCGAAAACCTCGAGCCGGACACGACAGTCTTCGCGGACATCATGCGGCTGGCGCCGGGCCACTGCATGACGTGGTCGGCAGAGGGACTCAACGTGCGCGCGTACTGGACGCTCCCGCGCGATATCCAGGTCACCTATCGCGCCGCAGGGGACTACGTGGAGCGATTCCGCGAGCTGTTGGACACCGCCGTGTCCGACCGCCTGCGCACGAACCGCGTCGGCATCGAGATGACGGGCGGCATGGACTCCACATCGGTCGCCGTCACGGCGCAGGCGCTGCTGCGAAGGCAGGGCGGGCCGTTCCAGTTGAGTGCGTACACCGGCATCTTCGAGCACCTGATTCCCGACGAGGAAGGGCGCTACGCGTCCATGGTCGCGCAAAGCGCGGGCTTTGCGCTGCGCCTCCTGCCCTCGGACGACTTCCAGCTGTTCGACCGCTTCGACACACCGTATGTCCGCCAGTCCGAACCCTTCCACGACCCGGTGCACGTGCAACGCCGCGATATCTGCCGCGACGCCGCGGCCGAGAGCCGCGTCTTCCTCACGGGATGGGAAGGCGATGCGATGCTCAATGAAACGCCCAAGCCTTATTTCCGCGATTTGATGCGCCGCGGCGCGTGGGGCCGGGCGGCCAGGGACATGCTGGGCTACGCGGCGATGCAGAGGCGGATCGTGCCGCTCGCGTGGCGCGACTGGGTGAGACGCCGCCCCGGCGCGCCCGGCGGCCCGCAGGAGTTGCCCTATCCCTCGTGGATCTCGCCCGCGCTGGAGAGCCGCTGGAAGTTGCGCGAGCGCTGGGACAACCACCGGGCCCGCGCGAGGATGGACCATCCCTTGCGGCCCAACGCGTTCGCCATCTACGACTACCTCGTCCGCGCGTCCAACCATTTCGATTGGTATGACGCAGGCATCACGCTGCAGCCCATGGAGTACCGGCACCCGCTCATGGACGTGCGCCTGGTCGAGTATTGCCTCGCGCTGCCGCCCTATCCGTGGTGCGTGAAGAAGCACATCCTGCGCACGGCCATGGCGGGGAGGTTGCCCGAAGCCGTCCTGAAGCGGCCCAAGACGCCGCTGGGTCCGTGGTGGGCCGTGATGCTGCAGCGCGACCGGGCGCGATTGCCGGGGTCTATCGCTGCGTCCCCCGCACTGCGAAGATTCGTCGATGCCGGGAGGCTTCAGCTAAACTCCGCCGATGCCGACCCCCATGTTGCCTGGCGGGATCTGCGCGTGATGAGCCTGCACTACTGGCTGCAAAGCGCGGGAATCGGCCAATGACGAACGTGAAAGGACGCACCATGGAACCCCGAGTCGAAAGACAGTCGGCCGCTCCCGCGGCGAAGAAGCCTTACCACGCTCCCCAACTCCAGGTGTACGGCAACATTCGGACGTTGACGCAGTCTTCCGGCGCCGGCAACGCCGATGGCATGGGCGGCTTCAACATGTCGGGCACCACGGCCTGATTCTGAATTGCGGGTGAAGCGCCCGATCATTTCATGCCAGCCACTGCCTGCCTGTACGGATTGGGCGTGCGCGCCAATCGACCGCTCGCTGGTCTCGCCGGCCTGCCCAGCGCTAATTACATCGACGTCGACATCCTCCTGGGCGAACTCCCGCCGGGCTGCGGCACACGCTCGGAAGCCCAGGCGCGCCAACCCTACGTGAGCTCCCTGGTTACCGACGGCCACCTCGAGTTATTCGTGACCCGCTTGCCGCAGAGCGATGACCTGCGCCTCGACTACGACGACGGCGCCGTGGTCGTGATCGAAGCGCGCGGGCGACGCATCTGGGCGGATTGGCCCGCCGACCTGACGGCCGAACACGTCGCGGGCTACCTGCTCGGCCCGGTGATGGGCGTCGTCCTTCGGCTGCGCGGCATCGTGTGCCTGCATGCGAGCGCGATTGCCCTCGGCGATGGCGCGATCGCGCTCGTCGGTGCTTCGGGGGCCGGCAAATCGACGACCGCCGCCGCCTTCTCCCGGCTCGGTCATGCGGTGATGTCCGATGACCTCGTGCCGGTCGTGCCGAGGCAGGGCGCATTCGAGATGGTCGCATCGCGTCCCCGGCTTCGGTTGTGGCCGGATTCGGCAAGCGCGCTGTTCGGTGCGGCGGAAGCGCTGCCGCGCGCGGCGCCGGAATGGGACAAGCGCATGGCGGATCTGGCGTTGCTCGGGGGCAAGGCGGCGCCGCCGCGCGCGCCGCTCTCCGCGATCTATTTCCTCGGTCCGCGACGCGAAGCATCAGACAAAGTCGCGATCGAAGACATGCCGGCGCGCGAGGCGATGATGGCCTTGATCACGGATTCTTTCGCGAGCAAATACCAGGACCGGGACGCGCGCGCGAGCGAGTTCGACCTTGCCGCGAACATGGTCCGCAAGCTGCCGCTGCGGCGCGTCGGCGCGCCCGCCGACCTGCGGCGCCTGCCCGAGCTGTGCGAAGCGATCCTCGCGGACCATGCCCGCATGGTGCGGGCTTCGCGCACATAGGCGACCAGGATGTACAGCATCGCGCAGTTCGGCGAGATGATGGCCGACAAGGTCCGGATGGATGCGTATGCACAGGCGCTGCGCGATTGCGTGAAGCCCGATTCGGTGGTGCTGGACATCGGCACCGGCACCGGCATCTTTGCGCTGCTCGCATGCAAGCTGGGCGCGCGTCGCGTTTTCGCCGTGGAACCGTCGGATGCGATCCAGGTCGCGCGGGACCTTGCTGTCGCGAATGGCTGCGCGGAGCGGATCGAATTTTTCCAGGCGCTCTCGACGCGCGTGACGCTGCCCGAGCGCGCGGATGTCATCGTGTCCGATCTGCGTGGCGTACTGCCGCTTCACGGCGAGCACCTCGACGCCATCGCCGATGCGCGCAGGCGCCATCTCGCACCGGGCGGCGTGCTGCTGCCGCGTTCGGATTCCTTGTGGGCGGCGCTGGTTCAATCGGAGCGGGAATATCGGCGTGTGAATGTGCCCTGGGCCGAGGGCGTGCATGGCATCGAGATGCGGCCGGTGTCCAGCCTGGTTGCAAACCAATGGTGGCGGGCGGATGTCGTGCCGAAGGATTTGCTGTCGACGCCGGCCTGTTGGGCGCAGATCGATTACGCCTCGGTGGACAACGCGGATGCCGAAGGGGAGATCACGCTAGTGGCGGCGCAAGCCGGCACGACACATGGCATTTGCATGTGGTTCGATGCGCAGCTCAGTGATACCGTCCGCTACTCGAATGCGGCGGGCGCGGGAGAGCTCGTGTACGGGCGGGCGTTCTTCCCGTGGCTTCGTCCCATGCGGCTCGAGGCGGGTGACCAGGTGCGTTTGCGCTTGCAGGCGCGCTTCACGGGGGGCGACTACCTGTGGACATGGAACAGCACGTTCCATGACAGCGCGGGAGCGGTGAAGGGCAATTTCCGGCAATCGACTTTTCTTGGAATGCCGCTCGTACCCGGTCGCCTGGGTCGGCAATCTGCCTCGCACGTGCCGCAGCTTGGCGAGGACGGAAAGATCGACATGCGTGTGCTCGAGATGATGTCGCAACGCGTCGCGCTCGGTGAGATCGCGGACCTTCTCGCATCGCAGTTCCCCTCGCGATTCGCCGACGGCCGCGCCGCGCTGGTGCACGTGGCCGCGCTCTCGGTCAGGTACGGACGCGATTCATGAACACGATCGAGATCGAACGCAAGTGCGCAATCACGCCGGCCGACTTCGCGCGCGATCATCTCGACGGGATCGGCAAGCCGGTGATCGTCACCGACGCGATGGACCAGTGGCGGGCGATGCAGGAGTGGTCGTTCAGCAGCCTGGGCGAACGTTTCGGGGGTGACCTGGTGCCGGTGTCGCTGGGCCTGATGAGCCCGGTCGCGAAGATGACGAAGCTGTCGGCGTTCCTGGGGCATCTCGAGCAACCTGATGGTGAATTGCCGGGCTTTTGGGTCAATGCCGGTGATGGCCGGCCGCTTGCGAACGGCCCGGCAAAGGAGGATCGCGCGGCCTACTACCTCATGGGGTGGTTCGCGTTCCAGAAGCATCCTGAACTCCTGGAGGAAATACAGCCGCCCCCGTATTTCGTCGCGGACTGGGAATTGGCCCTCAGCCCGCAAATGCGCGAGATCTTCCAGTGGGTGAGCGGCCGCGAGACCACATCGCTCTACGTTGGCGCCGAAGGCACGCTCTCGCCGCTGCATTGCGATTTCTGGAACACGCATGCCTACCTCGCGCAGGTTCGTGGCCGCAAGCGCGTCATGCTGTTCCCACCCGGCGATTGCGATTTTCTCTATGGCGGGCGCGTCGATCCGGCGCTTGCGGACCCCGGCGAATTCCCGCTGTTCGCGAATGCGACGGCCTATACCGGCACGATCGGCCCCGGCGACATGCTCTTCATGCCTTCGGGTTGGTGGCATTGGGTTCTGGGGCTGGAAAACTCGATCACGGTGAGCCACAACTTCTTCAACCAGGCGAACTTCAACGAGCACCTGGGCGGATTGATGCGCAACCTGCCGCGCCTGGTAGAAGGGTTCCAGCGGCATCCGCAATGGAAGGACGCCTTGTAGCTTGCCTGCGATTCGCGCTCACGCGACGTGGCGGCGCAAGAGCGACTTGACCAGGCCCCCGCCCGCGCGGCGCAGGTACAGCCACGGCAGCCAACGCCAGCGCGCGAGTTGGTACTTGGCCCGCATGTAACCCGGCGCGGGGAAGAACACTTCCCGCGCGAAGCGCAGCCTGCGACCCGCGCTGCCCAGCGCGAGGAAATCCATCCAGCGTTGCCGGAAGTGCCCCGCGGCCAGGTAGCGGAAGGGCGCTTCGCTGGTGGCTTGCGACAGGGCTTGTTCCACATCGGGCGGATAGGGGGTGTGAAAGCGCGCGGCGGCGTGCTGCATGCCTTCGAGGCAAACGGCGGCCAGTCCCTTTTGCAATGCGAGCTGCACGAATTTCGCCCACTCGTCGCGCGTCAGATACGCGGCGAGCAGATGGATGTCATAGAGCCAGATCAAGCGGTCCGCGTCATGGTGCGGCTCACCATTGACGTAGTAGGGATTCTGCTTGTGGGTGGAGCGGTGCATGCACGCAATGAGAAGCGCATGAACGGGCGATGCGCCCACGGCGTGCGCGCACAGGGCCGGCAGTGGCTGTGCATCTTGCAGAAGCTCGGCGTGCGTGAAGAGGTGCGAGAGCAGCTCCGAGTTGTTGATCTTCCAGTGCACGTCCAGCGTGTGCTCGCCGCCATCCCGGCTGCGCAGGACATAGGCCGCCTGGTAGCTGATGAACTCGCCCTCGACGGCGTGTTGGGTTTCATAGCCTTGCGCAAGCAGCAGGTCGTGAACCTGCGCGTGGCTGGCGAGTGGGATCAGCAAGTCGGTGTCGCCGCGCGTTCGCAGCGCAGGATTGCCATAGAGTGAGTACGCCAGGGAGGTGCCCTTGATGAGGACCGGCGTCACGTCGGCTTCGTGGAGCGCTTTCAGGAGCAAGCCGAGCGCATGCTGGTGACTCAGCTCCCACATCGCCGCGTGCACTGCCTGGTTGCGCAGGGCGTCGAGTGTATTGGCCGGCCAGTCGCCGCCCGCGAGCTTGTCGTGCAACAAGGAGGCCACGCCGTTGTCCGATGCGATGCGGAGGGCTTGACGCGCTGTCGCTTCTTCCGCTTCCTTTGGCCAAGCCGGCGCGGGTCCGCGCAATGCGGCGATGACCAGCGATTCGGCGAGGGCGGTGGCGGATTGCACGCGGCCATTCTCACTCACGCGGGCGAGGGCGATCCGCCGGCGCCCGCTTCTATAAACCGACTCCAGCCAGGAAAGAAGGGCCCCGGTAAAATCAGGGCCCTCCAACTGCCTGGGGCCATCTCCGGCGCTCCTTCCTATGCTCTATCCCGAACAATTCGACGTGATCGTCGTCGGCGGCGGCCATGCCGGGACCGAGGCCGCCCTCGCGGCCGCGCGCATGGGATGCAAGACCTTGCTGCTCACGCACAACATCGAGACGCTCGGGCAGATGAGCTGCAACCCGTCGATCGGCGGGATCGGCAAGGGACACTTGGTCAGGGAAGTGGATGCGCTCGGCGGTGCGATGGCGATTGCGACCGATGAGGGAGGCATCCAGTTCCGCATCCTGAACGGATCCAAGGGGCCGGCCGTGCGGGCCACCCGCGCCCAGGCGGATCGGATTCTGTACAAGGCCGCGATTCGGCGGCGCCTGGAAAACCAGCCGAACCTCACGTTGTTCCAGCAGGCCGTCGATGACCTGGTTGTGGAGGGCAACCGTGTAACGGGGGCTGTAACGCAAGTGGGCATTCGCTTCAGTGGACGGGCCGTGGTTCTCACGGCTGGGACGTTCCTGGACGGCCGCATTCATGTCGGCCTGAACAACTACCAGGCGGGACGTGCGGGCGACCCGCCGGCCATCTCGTTGTCGGCGCGTCTCAAGGAATTGAAACTCCCGCAGGCACGCCTGAAGACCGGCACGCCGCCGCGGCTCGACGGACGCACCATCGATTTTTCGAAGTGCGAGGAACAGCCGGGCGATCTCGATCCGATCCCGGTGTTCAGCTTCATGGGCAACGCGGCCATGCACCCGCGGCAAATGCCTTGCTGGATCACGCACACCAACGAGCGTACGCACGACATCATCCGATCCGGCTTCGACCGCAGCCCGATGTTCACCGGAAAGATCGAAGGGGTCGGGCCGCGGTACTGCCCGAGCGTCGAGGACAAGATCAACCGCTTCGCCGACAAGGACAGCCACCAGATCTTCCTGGAGCCCGAGGGCCTGACCACGCACGAGGTCTACCCCAACGGCATCTCGACCAGCCTGCCGTTCGACATCCAGTACCAGCTGGTGCGCAGCATGGCGGGGCTGGAGAACGCGCACATCCTGCGCCCGGGCTACGCCATCGAGTACGACTATTTTGACCCTCGCTCGCTCAAGAGCAGCTTCGAGACGCGGTCGATCGAAGGCCTCTTCTTTGCAGGGCAGATCAACGGGACGACCGGTTATGAAGAGGCGGCGGCGCAAGGCTTGTTTGCCGGGATCAACGCAGCACTGAAATGCCGGGACGAGGAGGCGTGGGTTCCGCGCCGTGACGAGGCGTATCTGGGTGTGCTGGTGGACGACCTCATCACCAAAGGCGTGACTGAGCCGTACCGCATGTTCACCAGCCGGGCTGAGTTCCGGCTGCAGCTGCGGGAGGACAACGCCGATCTCCGATTGACCGAAACCGGCCGCCGGCTGGGCTTGGTGGATGACGCCCGGTGGGATTCGTTCAGCCGCAAGCGCGATGCTGTTTCACGTGAAACACAGCGGCTCGGCAGTCTCTGGGTCAACCCAAAGAATTTGCCGGCTGCCGAATCCGAGCGAGTGCTGGGCAAGGCCATCGAACACGAATACAACCTGGGCGATCTGTTGCGCCGACCGGATGTGGGATACGCCGCTCTGATGTCGCTGGACGGCGGTGTCTACGCAAACCCTGAGGTTTCGGCGGCCGAGCTGGGCGAGCTGTTCGAGCCGGTGGTCGAGCAGATCGAGATTGCCGCCAAGTATTCGGGCTATATCGAGCGGCAAAAGGATGAGGTGGAAAGATCATCCCATTACGAGGGCCTGAAGTTGCCGGCGGACCTGGACTATATGCAGGTCACCGCGCTCTCGATCGAAGTGCGCCAGAAGCTCAACAAGCACCGGCCGGAAACGCTGGGCATGGCGTCTCGGATCTCCGGGGTGACGCCGGCCGCGATCTCGCTGCTGCTCGTCCATCTCAAGAAGACCAAGTTCAAAGGCTTGCTTGCCGAGACCGCCGGCGCTGCGGCTGGGCAATGAGTGCCCATGAGGCGGTGTTGAGGGAAGGGCTGGCCAAGCTTCAGCTGGCCTTGTCCGATCAGCAGGTCACTCAACTGCTGACCTATCTGGACCTCATCCAGAAATGGAACAAGGTCTACAACCTGACCGCCGTGCGGGACCCGCAAGAGATGGTGAGCCAGCACCTGCTGGATTGTCTTGCCGTGATCGACTCGCTTCGGAAGCAAACCGAAGGCCGCGCTTCGGCCGTGCTGGATGTCGGTTCGGGTGCGGGACTGCCGGGCATTGTCCTGGCCATCTGCTGCCCCGAACTCAGCGTCGACTGCGTGGACACGGTGGCCAAGAAGGCGGCGTTCATCCAGCAAGCGACCGTCACGCTGGGCTTGCTGAACCTGCGCGGACTGCACGCACGGGTGGAAAGCCTGGACTGCGCGTATGACGTCGTGACTTCGCGCGCCTTCGCTTCGCTGGTCGATTTCGTCAGCTGGTCCGAGAAGGCGTTGCGCCCGCAGGGCGTCTGGTTGGCCATGAAGGGGAAGCATCCATCTGACGAAATCGCACAATTACCGCCGGCCGTGCAGGTGTTTCACGTGGAACAACTCGACGTTCCATCGCTGAATGCCGAGCGTTGCCTCGTCTGGATGAAACGTGCCTCGGCGGTAACGTAAACTCGGCCTTCCAATCCCCGGGGACACCATGTTTGGCGTAGCGGACTACGGCGCTTTTGTTGCCGCGATCATCATTTTTCTGGCAATTCCCGGCCCGGGCAACCTGGCGCTGATCACGTCCACCAGCAAGGGCGGCATCAAAGGTGGGTTGGCCGCAACCTTCGGCGTGATTGCCGGCGATCAGGTCTTGATGTGGGCCGCCGTCGCAGGCGTGGCCGCGCTACTGTCCGCCTACCCGACAGCCTTTCATGCCGTCCAGTGGATGGGCGCCGCCTACCTGGCGTGGCTGGGCGTCAAGATGATCCTCGCCAAGCCGGGCCAAAAGCCGATCCTGAATATCCAGCCGCATCACTACTTCAAGCAGGCGGGCCTGATCACCTTGCTGAACCCGAAGGCCATCGTCTTCTACATGGCCTTCTTTCCGCTGTTCGTCGATCCGGCGCGGCATCAGGGCATGCTGACTTTTGGCGTGATGGCCGCGACCATCGCCTCGCTCACTTTCCTGTACGGTCTGACCGTCGTGCTGCTGACGCATCACCTCGCCGAGCGCATGCGTGCGAACCCCTTGATCGCCCGCATCCTGGAAAAGATTGCCGGTGTTTTTCTGCTGGGCTTCGGCATCAAGCTGGCCCTTTCCAAATGATGAAGGCGTAGAACTTTGGCGAAAATATTCTGCGTGGCCAACCAGAAGGGTGGGGTTGGCAAAACCACGACAACGGTGAATCTCGCCGCAGGCCTGGCCAAGGTCGGCCAGCGCGTGCTGATGGTCGACCTGGATCCTCAGGGCAATGCCACCATGGGATCGGGCATCGACAAGCGCAAGCTCGAACTCTCTGTCTACGACGTGTTGCTGGAGTCCGCCTCCATCGCCGAGGCGAAGGTCCGCAGCGAGAAGTGCGGTTATGACGTCCTCGGGTCCAACCGGGATTTGGCCGGCGCCGAGGTCGAGCTCGTGCAACTCGAGCACCGCGACCAGCGCCTGAAGCTCGCACTGGCCGAAGTGGCGAACGACTACGACTTCGTCCTGATCGACTGCCCGCCGTCGCTTTCCATGCTCACTCTCAATGGCCTGTGTTCTGCGCACGGCGTGATCGTCCCGATGCAGTGCGAGTACTTCGCCCTGGAAGGACTCACCGACCTGGTCAACACGATCAAGCAAGTCCACGCCAACATGAACAAGGACTTGCAGATCATCGGCCTGCTGCGCGTGATGTTCGATCCGCGCATTACCTTGCAGCAGCAGGTGAGCGACCAGCTCAAGTCGCACTTCGGCGACAAGGTGTTCAACACCGTCATTCCCCGCAACGTCCGCTTGGCTGAAGCCCCGAGTTACGGATTGCCGGGCGTGATCTTCGATCCGTCCGCGCGCGGTAGCGTCGCCTTCGTGGAATTCGCGAACGAGATGGTCGAACGCATCCGGAAGATGTGAGAGCCGCTCCAGCATTCACTTTGAAGCTATTTATTTCATAGCAAATGAAGCCATCGAACGTCTTGATCCTGCCCGGCTGGGAGGGGAGCGGTGCGCAGCACTGGCAAAGCCTTTGGGAAAAGCGGCACGGCTATGTCCGCGTGGAGCAGCACGACTGGATGAAGCCCTTGCGCGGCGACTGGATCACGCGCCTGGAGGAAATGGTGCTCTCCCGCGACGAGCCCGCCGTCCTCGTGGCGCACAGCCTGGGTTGCATCCTCACCGCCGCGTGGGCGGGCGTGTCGAAGAACGCGCATCGCGTGAAGGCCGCCTTGCTCGTCGCGCCCGGCGACGTGGAGCGTGCCGACATCCGCGAGCAGATCCCGACCTGGTCGCCGATCGAGTTGTCCACGCTGCCGTTCCCGAGCGTGCTTCTCGGGAGCCGCAACGACCCGTATTGCGAGTTCGAACGTACGCGCCTCTTTGCCCACGCCTGGAATTCGCAGTTCATGGACTACGGCGACTGCGGGCACATCAACGCCGAATCGGGGCTCGCGAGCTGGCCCGAAGGACATGTGCTACTGCAAGATCTGATGAAAGACTAATCTCGATATGGTCACGAAAAAACCAAAAGGCCTCGGACGCGGTCTCGAAGCACTCCTCGGCCCCACGGCGCAGGAAAGCGGCGCGGCCGCCGAAGCAAATTCAGCGACCCCCGGATTGCCTGCATCGCTGATGCTTACCGACATGGTGCCCGGCATGTACCAGCCGCGCACGCGCATGGACGAGGGCGCGCTCTACGAACTCGCGGAGAGCATCAAGGCGCAGGGCATCATGCAGCCGATCCTCGTGCGCAAGCTCGCGCAAGGCGACAACTCCGGGAAATACGAAATCATCGCCGGCGAGCGGCGCTTCCGCGCCGCGAAGCTAGCCGGACTGGACAGTGTTCCCGTGCTCGTTCGGGACGTGCCGGACGAATCCGCGGCGGCGATGTCGCTCATCGAGAACATCCAGCGCGAGGACCTGAACCCGCTCGAAGAGGCGCACGGCCTGCAGCGGCTCGTGAAGGAGTTCGGCCTCACGCACGAACAGGCCGCGCAAGCCGTGGGCCGGTCACGCAGCGCCGCCAGCAATCTGCTGCGCCTGCTGAATCTCGCCGACCCGGTGCAGACGATGCTGATGGCCGGCGACATCGACATGGGCCATGCGCGGGCTTTGCTCGCGCTCGAGCGCGCGAGCCAGATCACCGCGGCGAACCGCATCGCGGCGAAGAAGTTGTCGGTGCGCGAAACCGAATCGCTGGTGAAGAAGCTCAGCGCGGAGTTCAACCTCACATCGCCGAAACCGAAGAAGGAAAAATCACGCGACCTGCGGCGTGTGGAGGAAGAGCTCTCGGACCTGCTCACCGCCGAAGTCGAAGTGCGCTTGAAAAAACGCGTGAAGCGAAACGGCCGCGTCGAGGAAATGGGTGAGGTCGCGATCCAGTTCGGGTCGCTGGAAGAACTCAACGGGTTGATCGACAAGCTGCGCGGCTAGATCGAGAAAATCTTTCCGGGGTTCATGATGTTCTTCGGGTCCAACGCGCGCTTGATCGTGCGCATCATGTCGACCGCGCCCGCGCCTGTTTCGGTCACCAGGAACTCCATCTTGTGCAGGCCGACGCCGTGCTCGCCGGTGCAAGTGCCTTCAAGGTCCAGTGCGCGCGATACCAGCGCGTGATTGAGCTTCTCGGCGGCCTCGCGCTCTTCGGGCTTCGCCGGGTCGATGAGATAGCCGAAGTGGAAATTGCCGTCGCCGACGTGGCCCACCAGGAAGTAGGGGATGCCACTCGCATCGGCTTCCTTCACCGAGTCGAGCAGGCAATCGGCCAGGCGCGAGATCGGTACACAGGTGTCGGTGGAAATTGCACGGCAGCCGGGCCTGGACTGGATCGCCGCGAAGTACGCGTTGTGCCGCGCGGTCCACAAACGCGTACGCTCCTCGGGCGTCGTGGCCCATTCGAAAGAATTGCCGCCGAACTCACTCGCGATCTCCTGCACGGTCTCGGCCTGCTCCTTCACGCCCGCGGGCGAGCCGTGGAACTCCATCAGCAGCATCGGCTCCTCGCGCAGGCCGAGCTTGCTGTGCGCATTCACCATGCGCACCGTGTTGTGGTCGATGAGCTCGACGCGCGCGATCGGAACGCCGAGCTGGATGATCTGGATCGTGGTGCGCACCGCGGCCTCGATGCTCGGGAACGAGCAGATCGCGGCGGAGATCGCTTCGGGCAGCGGGTAGAGCCGCACCGTGACTTCGGTAATGACGCCCAGCGTGCCTTCGCTGCCGACCATCAGGCGCGTCAAGTCATAGCCGGCGCTGGACTTCTTTGCGCGTGTGCCGGTGCGGATCACTTCGCCCGAGGCGGTGACCACTTCGAGGCTCAACACGTTCTCCCGCATCGTGCCGTAGCGAACCGCGTTCGTCCCGCTGGCGCGCGTCGCGCTCATGCCACCGATGGTCGCGTCGGCGCCGGGATCGATCGGAAAGAAGAGGCCGGTGCTCTTCACCGCTTCGTTGAGCTGCTTGCGCGTGACGCCGGGCTGCACGGTGACGGTCAGGTCGTCGGAGTCGATGGACAGCACCTTGTTCATGCGGCTCACATCGATGCTGATGCCGCCTTGCACCGCGAGCAGGTGACCTTCGAGCGACGAACCGACGCCGAAGGGAATCACGGGGACGGAATGCTCGCTCGCGAGGCGCACCGCATCGGCGACGTCCTGCGTGGACTCGGCGAAGACCACGGCGGCGGGGGGCGGCGCCTCGAACGACGACTCGTCTCGACCGTGTTGTTCGCGAACCGCGAGCGCCGTGGAACATTGCGCGGCGAAGCGCGTCTTGAGCGCATCGATCAGTGCGGCGGGTACGGCGCGCTGGTGGATTTCGGGGATGAGGTGAGAGGCGGCGGTGGGCGCATTCATGGTCTGTCTCCGTGAGTCCGCGCCAGTGTAAGCCTTATGGGCGCAGCAGCGCCACGCATGCCCTGTCTGGCTCCTGACGGGGCCTCGCCGCACTCGTCCACGCGGTCTAGCGCGCGAACGATGCCTCGAACTCCGCGCGGCTGATCACGCCGTCCTTGTTCTGGTCCATGTCCTCGAAGCTGCGTGGCAGGATAACCAGGCTCTGCGCTTCCTGCCGCGACAACTGGCCATCCGAATTGCCGTCGGCCAAATCGAACGCCTGGCGGGCCTGCGCGGCATTCCATTGATTCGGCGGCAGCGGCTGCGTGGCGGGCGCGACGGGCACCACGGGCAGCGATGCGGTCGATGCCGCAGGCGCCGCGACCGCTTGCGCGAAGACCGCGGCGTGAGGGAGCAGGAGGGCGGTGAGCGCCGCCAGCAGCATCTCAGCGCAACGCATTTTCGTACTCCGAACGTGACAGCACATCGTCATGGTTGGCGTCCATCTCCTCGAAGCTGTAAGGCGCGACGGTCAGGCGCTGCGCTTCCGCGCGCGTCAGATCACCGTCGCGATTTGCGTCGGCGCCGATGAACGAGCCCGCGATCTGCATGGCGGTGTAGCCGCCTTGCACGGGGGCTGCCGTCGTGCGCCCGGCGACGCCGCCGACTACATAGCCGCCACCACCACCGCCGGCTGCAGGATAGCCCTGTGCGACGCCAGGATCGACAACCGGGCTGCCTGCTGCGACGCCTGGCACCGAGACATTCGGGATCGTAGGATCGGGCAGGCCTCCGGGATTCGCGGAGGGCGAAGGCAGTCCGCCAGGGAATTGCGACTGAAGGCCGGATGGATTGGGCATGCCGAACGACTTTGCGGCAGCAGCGCCGGCGCCGGAATTCGCGGCTGGCGCAGGCGCAGGCGCGACCCGCACCGAGCGGTTGGTCTGCGCGTTCGCCCACGTGCCCGCCAGCAATGCGGCGACGAAGCCCAAGCGCAACGAATGTCGAAGGATGGATGAAGTTGTCATGGCGTGTCCCTGCATGGGGCGGCAAGCCCCGCTTGTGCCATGGTGCCTATCGAAGCCTCCGCCGGTCGACGCCATTGGCGGAATCCACTGTAGGACCAGGGCGCGGCCGAGGTGACGCACAATCAACGGAGCTACAAAGCAGACTCAGCGGGAACAACCATCATGGGCAAACGCCTCACACAGATCGCGACGCGCACCGGCGACAACGGCACCACGGGCCTGGGCGACAACACACGCGTGTCCAAGGACAACTTGCGGGTGCACGCGATGGGCGATGTCGACGAGTTGAACTCGCACATCGGCGTGCTGCTGTGCGAGGAGATGGAAGAGGGCGTGCGCGACCTGCTGGTGGAGATCCAGCACCAGCTCTTCAACCTCGGCGGCGAGTTGTCGATTCCCGGGTTCGAGCTGCTCAAGCCCGAGGCGGTGCTCGCGCTCGACGATGCGCTGGCCAATTACAACGGCCGTTTGCCGAAGCTGGAGGAATTCATCCTGCCCGCCGGAAATCGCGCGGCGTCGCAAGCCCATGTGTGCCGCACCGTGGCGCGCCGGGCTGAACGCGCCGTGGTCGCGCTGGGCGCAACAGAGAACTTGCGTGAAACGCCGCGCCAGTACCTCAACCGCTTGAGCGACCTGCTGTTCGTGCTGGCCCGCGGGCTCAACCGCATGAACGGCGGCGACGACGTCTATTGGAAAAGCGAGCGGCTCGCGCGCAAGGAATAAGGCCCGGCCGGCATCGCCGGGCCAGGCCTCATCAGCCCTGCAGCACCGCCAGCGTCAGGCGTGAGACGCAGGTGGCCTCGCCCTTGTCGTTGTGCAGGTCGATCTGCCACACATGCGTCGAGCGGCCGATGTGGATGGGCCGCGTGATCCCGGTCACCCACCCCTCCTTCGCGCCGCGCAGGTGATTCGCATTGATGTCCAGCCCGACGACGCGGTGTCCTTCGGGGCACGAGTACATTCCGCCGCACGAGCCCAGCGTTTCGGCCAGCACCACCGACACGCCGCCGTGAAGCAAGCCGTACGGCTGGCGCGTGCGCCCATCGACCGGCACGCGCGCGCGGATGAAATCGTCGCCCACTTCGAGGAATTCCATGCCGAGATGCTCGGGCGCGGTGTCCTTGTGGGCGGCGTGCAGCAGCTCGATGGAGATGGGTTTTTTCCAGATTCGCATCGGAAGATTCTAGGTGGGCTTGCGGCTTGGCGCTGTCGTCTCCACCGGTGCGGGGCCGCGGTTCAGCAAGGCATACAGCAGGATCGCGCCGAAGGTCGCGGTGCCGATGCCGCCGAGTGCGAAACCCCCAAACTTCAACGTGAAATCGCCCGTGCCTAGCACCAGCGTGATCGCTACAACGATGAGGTTGCGGTTCTGCGAGAAGTCCACCCGGTTGTCGACCCAGATCTTCGCGCCCGCCGCGGCGATGAGGCCGAACACGACGATGGACACGCCGCCCATCACCGGCAGCGGAATCGCCTGGATGACCGCGCCGAACTTCGGCGAGAAGCCCAGGATGATCGCGAACACCGCGGCGACCACGAAAGCCGCCGTGGAATAGATCTTGGTCGCGGCCATCACGCCGATGTTCTCCGCGTACGTGGTCACGCCGGTGCCGCCCGCAGCGCCGCTCACCATCGTCGCGATGCCGTCGCCGATGAACGCGCGCCCGATGTACTGGTCGAGGTTGCGGCCGGTCATCGCGGTGACGGCCTTGATGTGGCCCAGGTTCTCCGCGACGAGGATGATCGCGACCGGCACGATCAGCATCATCGCGTTCTTGTCGAACACCGGCGCGGCGAATGCCGGTGCGCCGAACCACGCGGCGTTGGCGACGCCCGAGAGGTCGAGTGGCTTGCCGAGCCCCATGCCGTTGGCCAACACCGCATAGATGATGGTCGCAACCAGCAGCCCGACCAGGATCAGCAGACGCTGCACCATGCCGCGCGTGAACACCGCGACGACCGCGACGCACACGAAGGTGACGGCCTGCATCCACGAGTCGAAGTTGCTCGCGGCCATGTTCTTCACCGGGATGCTCGCGAGGTTGAGGCCGATCACCGCAACCACCGCGCCGGTCACGACGGGCGGCATCACGCGCTCGATCCAATGGGTGCCGACGGCCTGCACGATCGCGCCGATGATCGCGTAGACGAGGCCGCACGCGATGATGCCGCCCAGCGCCACGCCGATGTTCGCGTTCGGCCCTTTGCCCGCATAAGCCGTCGCGGCAAGCACGACGCCGATGAAGGCGAAGCTCGATCCGAGGTAGCTAGGCACCTTGCCGCCGGTGATGAAGAAGAAGATGAGCGTGCCGACGCCGCTCATGAGGATGGCCACGTTGGGATCGAACCCCATGAGGATGGGCGCGAGCACCGTCGCGCCGAACATCGCGATCACGTGCTGCACGCCCATCGCCGCGGTCTGCGGCCAGGGCAGCCGCTCGTCGGGGGCGATGACCCCGCCCTGGCGCAGCACGTCAGCGGACTTCTCGGTCCAGTCGAACATTCCCATCTCTCGCTCCTGCTTGTGAAAGTGAAGCGATGCTAAGGTGCAGGCTGGCGGGCAGGCAAGGAGAAAGTGCCGGCCTCGCGCCGCTCGACAGCGAATAAAGCCCACGGATCTCGATCGAAATGCCCGACAAGCAGCCCCTGGTGGGCATCATCGTTCCCTGCTTCAACCAGGGATGACGGCTCGACCGACTCGACCCGCCAGCTGCTTGACCAGGTTTCGGACGACCGTATCCGCGTCGTCCATCTCGAAACCAACCAGGGGCTCAGCAAGGCAAGGAGCGTGGCCTTGCAGTGCCTGCCGGATGCGAAATTCATCCTGTCGGTGGATTGCGACGACGCGCTGGATCCCGACTACGTCCGCAAGCTCGTCGACGTCTTGCATGACGACGAAAGCCTGGTGCTGGCGCATGGAACCCTCAAGCTGTTCGGCGTGCCGATCTACCACTACCGTCAGCACTCCGCCTCGATCATGTCTTCACACACGGGGGATCGTGTGCTTGAAATGCATCGGCGGCTGTTGGAGTTTCACTCGAAAGGCATCGCCCGAACGGGCGGACTGACTGCCTTCGTGAACCGGTTGCTCATGCCGTCCCTGCGGGAGGGGCTTCGATCGGGTGACTGGAAACGGTCGGCTCCTCTCCTCAAGACATTGCTGACCACGGCGCCATGGCAAATGGCAGCAGCCCTTGGCGCGCACTATGGCCGGCGGCTACGTTCCAGGCTCGGCTTCAAGCCGTGAAGATCGCGACCTTGCCGATGACCTCGGCGTCCTTCAGCAGCTTGCGATGACCCAGCCCCTGCGTGGCGACAAGCTCCGCGCCGCGGATCGCATGCGCGAACGCGACGCCGTCGGCGAAGCGGTTGATGCTGTCCTCGCGGTCGTGAACGACAAGAGTCGGCACGCGGATGCGCGGGCCGACGGCATCGGGCTCGAATTGCGGCATGAGGATGCCTTCGCGCGCCTCGATGCGCTTTTGCATCGAGGCGCGCGTGTCCTCGGACAAGCCGAACACATGCGCGAAGAGGCGCGTGTACTCGCGCGGCGAGGCGGGCGGCGCGAGCAGCACGAGGCGCTGCACCGGCAAGCCGCGGCTGACCGCATAAGCCGCTGCATTCGCGGCGAGCGAGTGGGCGACGACCGCTCGCAAGGTGTGGCCCGATTGCAGCAGGCGCGCGGTCGCGTATTCGATCGCGCGCGCGAATTGCGGCAGGTTGCTGACGGAGCCGGCGCTGCGTCCATGCGCGGGCAATTCGAGCAGCATCGGCTTCATGCCGTGCTGCGCCAATGTATCGGCAAGCGCGAGCATCTGCCTCGCCTGCCCGCCCCAGCCGTGCACCAGCAGCACGACGGGGCCGTGCGGCGCGACGGGTTGCGAATACACGGTGAGCGACGCGGCTTCGAACGGCCAGCTCTCGATCTTCCAGCTGGCGTCCCAGTGCGTGCGGCGCGCCAGCCACTTCGGCGGCAGCGGCGTGCCGAAGAGCCGCAGGGCCGCGCGCACGGCGAGCGCCGGCCAGAGCCGCTGCGAGGCGCCGAGCGCGAAGCGGAAGAGGCGCAGTCCGGGACTGGCCTGGTAGAAGGCCGAGGTGGCCTCGAGCGTGGTGCGGGTCATCTCTGTACCTCTCAATAAAAGATCATGTCTTCGTTGCTGCGGGGAAGATCCCGCAAGGACGCGATGGCGGCGCGTGCGACGCGGTACGCGCCGTAGACGGCGGCGATGATCAGGACGGTGAGCATGGTGATTTCCTTTCTTCGCACAATCGTGCGAAATGTGGGCGTTCAGCGAGGCGGGTCAATCGGTCTCCGGGGAGCTAGTTCGTGTAGCTTCGCAGCAGGCGCTGCCAGCTGGCTTGCGTGCGCTCCGGCGCGCGCGGGTCGCGCAGGAAGCGGGCGTCGTGGATCATGCCGAGCATCAGCGTGCTGATCTCGCCGGCGAACTGCTCGGCATCCGTGTCGGGCTTCACGTGACCCTGCTCGACGGCCTGCAGCACCGTGCGGCGCAGGGCGGCGCGCCAGCGCGTCACTTCGGAGTGCAGCAGGTCGCGCAAGGGGCCGTCGCGGTCGTCCAGCTCGAACGCGCCCGCCGAGAAAATGCAGCCGTTTTGCGCTTCGACGTCGCGCGTGCGGATGATCCAGCGCCGCATGATTTCCTCCAGCCGCGGCAGGCCCTTGGGCAGCTGCATCGCGGGGACGAAGACGTCGGCCAGAAAGCGCCGGCCGAACTCCTCGATCACTGCTTTTTGCAGAGCTTCACGTGAGCCGACGCGCGAGAAGACGCCGCTCTTGGACAGCCCGATGCGATCCGCGACCGCCTGCAGCGTGATCGCCTCCAGGCCTTCCGCCGAGGCGAGGTCTATCCCGGCGCCGACGATGGCGGCCCGGGTCATCTCGCTCTTCTGCGTTTTCGCGTCCATGGCGGCATATTAGCACGCCCGTGCGAAAAATCAAATCCTGCGAAGTCAGAGGGAAGACAACGCGTCGCGCACCCGCGCCAGCACCGGCGCCCAGTCGCCCGCGCGTTCCTGACGGAACAGCTTCACGCCCGGATACCACGGCGTCGACTCCGTGTCGGTGGCCCAGCGGAAATCGGCGGTGAAGGGCAGCAGGAGCCAGGTCGGCGTACCCACCGTGCCTGCCAGATGGAGGATCGACGTGTCCACGGTGACGACGAGGTCCAGCGCCGCGATTTGCGCGGCCGTGTGGATGAAGTCGTCCTCCTCGAAACGCTCGATAGGGGGATCGCCCGCGAGCCACGGCGCATCGGCCGCCGACACATCCTTTTGCAGGCGCCAGTAGCGCGGGCCTGGCGGCAAGGCGTAGCGGAATTCGCGCAGCGCGAGCGAGCGGCGGCGGTCGCCCGCATAGCCGGGATTGCCGGACCACACGAGTCCGATACCGGGGCCCGTTCCGGCGCGCTGGGCGATCGCACTGCCCCAACGGGCAACGTGCTCTTCGTTCCGGCGCAGCACGCCTTGCGGCGAAGGAATTGTGTCGCGGCGCGTGCCGAGAACGCAGGGAAGGCTGAGCATCGGGCAGTGAAAATCAGCCCGCGCATTCGCCCCGGGCGCGACGACCCCGGCCGCACCTTCGACGCCGTGCAGCAGCGCGAGCAGTGGCTTTTGCGCTTCGAGAATCACGCGGGCGCCTTTCGCGGCCAGCACGCGCGCGTACCGGGCCATCTCGATCGTGTCGCCCAGCCCCTGTTCCGCATGTACGAGGATGCTCCGGCCCTGCAAGTCCTCACTGCCTGTCCAACGGGGCATGTCGAAAGAACGCTGGGCATGTCCGAGTTTGCCCGCGCGAAAACGCCATTCGTAGGCGGCCCAGCCACGCTCGAAATCGCCTCTCGTGAGCAAGCACAAGGCGCGGTTCCAGTTCACGCCGGCGTCATCCGCGGACACGGCCAACGCTTCTTCATAGATGCCGAGGGCCGCGTCGAAACGGTGCTGGTCACGCAATGCATTGGCGATGTTCATCAGCAGCCCGACGTCACGCGGACGCTGCTCGCGCACCTTCCCAAATGCCGCGATTGCCTCGTCGAAGCGATCCAGCTCCACCAGCACGTTCGCGCGATTGAAGAGCACATCGACATGCCCAGGCGCCAGTGCGAGCGCGCGATCCAGCGCCGCGAGCGCGGGGCCGAACCGGTACTGCTCGTACAGGCTCACGCCCAGGTTCATCAGCGTCTCGGCGGAGTCCGGTGCGAGTTGCAGCGCGGTCTCGAAGCATGCGACGGCGCCATCCAGGCGGCCCGATTCATGCAGCACCATGCCGAGGTGGTTGTGCAGCTCCGCCGATCGTGGCCGCAGTGCCAAGGCCCGTTCAGCACTTGCGATGGAATCGTCCCAGCGCGCGAGGTGCCGGCATGCGACCGCGCGGTTGTGCAGTGCCTCGACAGAATCCGGCTGCGCGGCCAGGGCGGCGTCATACGACGCGAGCGCCTCTTCGACGCGGCCGAGGTTCTTCAGAGCGACGCCGCGCAGGTTCAAAACCGCCGCCGTGCCCGGGCGCAACCTCAGCGACTCCTCGAACGCCACCAGTGCGCCTTCCCATCGGCCCAGCTCATGGCGCAGTACGCCCAAACGAAAATGCGTGTCGGCCGAAGAAGGGTCCATCGCCAGCGAACGCTCGAGCAGGCTCGCGGCCTCATCCAGGTTGCCTTTGTGCGCCGCGAGCGCGCCGAGCATCGACCAGGCCGGCGCAAGGCGCGGCTGCTGCGCCGTCAGCTGGCGCAGCAGGATTTCAGCGAGCTGGACATTGCCTTGCCGCAGCAGCGCCTGCGCTTCAAGCAGCCGGGCGTCCATGCGGCGGCGCCCGGAGATGCTCCTTCTCTTCCACCAGCACCGCGCCGAGCGCGAGGTTGATCTGCCGTTTGATAGCGGCGCGGCGATCGTTGCTCGCGTAGATGTTGCGCGCCGTGCGCACGAACTCGTCGCCGAAATCCCTGGCCGATTCGCAGGCACGCACGGTGTTCTCCAGGTCCCAGATTTCGCTGTTGACCTGTAGCAGCTGGGCCTCGAGCTCGGCCACGCCGGTCGACGGATCGACCTGCGCCAGCATCCGCTGCGCGATTCCCGTCAGGAGGTCGAGCTCATGTTTCACGTTCGCGAGCTTGTCCGGCGCGACGATGCGCTCACGCTTGACCTCGAGGATGGTCTTCTTGTCCAGCAGTTCCGCAGGGGAAACCGGGATGAGCACGGGATCGTTCATGGAAGGGGATTCTAAAAGCCGCGGCCAACTGCTAGTCTCGCCGGATGACTCCGCAGTACGTCCCGCAGATCCGGCGCTACCAGGACTGGTTGCGCGACCACCGTGGCCTGGCGTTCGAAAACTACGACGCGCTCTGGCGCTGGTCGGTCCATGACCTTCCGGCGTTCTGGCAGAGCATCTGGGACTACTACGATCTGCAGTCGCCCACGCCTCACACGTCCGTCCTGTCGGGGTCGCGCATGCCGGGAGCGCGATGGTTCGAGGGCGCGCAGGTCAACTACGTTCAGCAAGTGTTCCGGCACGTGGACGCCGCGCACGGCGCGGGATTTCCGGCCGTCGTCAGCCGCAACGAGAAGGGCGCCCACCGCGAGATGAGCTGGCCTGAGCTGCGCCGCCAGGTGGCGTCGATGGCGCTTCACCTGCAGGCACAAGGCCTGAAGCCGGGAGACCGCGTGGCGGCGTACCTGCCCAACATCCCGGAGGCCATCGTCGCGTTCCTCGCCGTGGTCAGCGTCGGCGGCGTGTGGAGCATCTGCGCGCCGGACATGGGAACGGCCGCGGTGCTGGACCGCTTCCGGCAGATCGAGCCGAAAGTGCTGATCGCCTGCGACGGCGTCACATACGGCGGACGGGACTTCGACCGCACGGGCGTGGTGGCGGAGATGCGCGCCGCGTTGCCCACGGTCGAACACCTCATCGTGCATCGCAATCTGGGGAGCGCCGATGCGCGGGGTGCGTGGACTTCGATGGACGACGTGATCGCGCGTGACGATGCGCAGACCGCCGCCTTCGAGCCGCTGTGGCTTGCGTTCGACCATCCCCTGTGGATCGTCTATTCGAGCGGCACGACGGGCCTGCCCAAGCCGATCGTGCACGGCCACGGCGGCAGCGTGATCGTCGCGCTCGTGCTCAAGTCGCTGCACAACGACATCGGCTGCAGCTACGACCGCAACAACTGGGGCGAGCGCTTCCACTGGTACAGCTCCACGGGCTGGGTGATGTGGAACGCGAACGTCGCGGGCCTGCTGGATGGCACGACCTGCTGCATCTACGACGGCAACCCCGGCGGCACGAAAGAGAAACCGGACTGGACCGTGCTCTGGCGCTTCGCGGCCGAGACGGACGTCACTTTCTTCGGCGCGGGCGCGGCGTACTTTGCCAATTGCATGAAGGCCGGGCTCGACCTTCCGGCCAGCGGCGACCTGCGCGCGGTGCGGGCATTGGGCACGACCGGCTCGCCATTGTCACAAGACGTGCAGCGCTGGGGCACGGCGCAGTTCGAGAAGATCGGCACGCCCGGCATCTGGTGGTGCAACATCTCCGGCGGCACCGACTTCGCGGGCGCGTTCATCGGCGGCAACCGCGAACTGCCGCTCATCCCCGGTGAGATGCAATGTCGGTTGCTCGGCTGCGCGGTCGAAGCATGGAACGAGTCCGGCGAGCCGGTCGTGGGCGAGGTAGGCGAACTGGTGTGCACAGAACCCATTCCGTCGATGCCGCTCTACTTCTGGGGCGACGAGGGCAACAAGCGCTACCTGTCGTCGTACTTCGACACCTATCCCGGAGTCTGGCGTCATGGCGACTGGCTGAAGATCACCGCATCCGGCGGCTGCATCATCTACGGCCGTAGCGACGCGACGATCAACCGGCATGGCCTGCGCATGGGCACGAGCGAGTTGTACAGCGCGGTGGAGGCATTGCCCGAGGTGATGGATTCGATGGTGGTGGACCTGGAGTACCTCGGGCGCGAAAGCTACATGCCGCTCTTCGTCGTGCTGCGGCCGGGCGTGCCGCTCGACGATGAAATGAGATCGAAGATCAACGGCGCGATCCGCAACGCGCTCTCGCCACGCTTCGTTCCGAACGAGATCTTTCAGGTCGCGGAGATTCCGCGCACGCTCACCGGAAAAAAGCAGGAGTTGCCCGTGAAGAAGCTGCTGCTCGGCCAGCCGGTGGAGAAAGTGGTGAACCGCGACGCGATGGCGAACCCCGCGTGCCTCGAGTGGTACATCGCGCTCGCGAAGTCGCGGCTGTCAACCTTCGTGGCTTGAAAGGCCGTCCAGCGCGTCCATGAAGGCGCGCACTTTCGCGGGCAAGAGGCGGCGCCCCGGCAGCATCGCGTAGATGCGCAGCGGCTCGCATCGCCACTGCGCCAGCACCTTGACGAGGCGTCCCTGTTCCACGGCGCGTTCGCAGAACGTGCCCGTGATGCGCGCGACGCCGAGGCCCGCCATCGCCGCTTCCAGCCGCACGCCCGCGTTGCCGCTGCGCATGCGCGGGCTGCGCACCTCCACCTTCGCGGCCTCGCCGCTCACGCCGGTGAACTCCCAATCGGCGTCGTCCGCGCCCGCGAGCAGCGGGACGGCCGTGAGGTCCTCGGGCGTGGCGAATTCCGGATAACGCGCAACCAGCGTGGGCGACGCGAACAGCGAGCGCTCCAGAGTGAACACGCGCCGCGTGAGGACGCTCGCCGGCGCCACGCTGTGCTCGATCGACGTGAACACGATGTCGTAGTTGCGCTCGAACATCGCCACGCGCGCATGCTCCACGTCGATGTTCACTTTGAGCTGGGGATGGCGCGTCATGATGTCGCACGCCACGGCGGCCAGGTGATGCGCGCCGAATTCGTAGGGCGTGGCGATTCGCAACGTGCCTTGCACCTGCGCGCCTTGCGCCGCGGCATCGGCGGCGACTTCGCGCATCTGCGACAGGGGCCGCGAGATCTCGCGGTACAGCGACTCGCCCGCCTCGGTCAGGCGCAGGCTGCGCGTGGTGCGCTCCAGCAACCGATTGCCGAGCTGTTCTTCCAGGCGCGTCACCGACGCGCTCAGGCTGGACTTCGGCCGGTCGAGCGCCCGCGCGGCGGCCGTGAAGCCGCCGTGTTCCACGACATGGCAGAAAGCGTCGAAGTCGTCCCAGTTCATTGTTCAGGATTCGGAACACTGCGGCCAGCGGGCGCGATTGACCCTGTGGCGCCGTGTTCCTACGATTGGAGCATGTTCCTGAAAAACTGCTGGTATGTGGCCGCCTGGGACCACGAATTGATCGACGGCAAGCTGCTTCCCCGCACGCTGTTGAACGAACGCGTCCTGCTCTACCGCGGCGAGAGCGGAAAGATCGTCGCCCTGAAGGATCGCTGCTGCCATCGCGGCGCGCCGTTGTCGCTGGGGCGCCGCGAGGGCGACTGCATCCGCTGCATGTACCACGGGCTCAAGTTCGACCCTTCGGGGAAATGCGTCCAGATTCCGGGTCAGGACAACATCCCCGAGAAGCTGGGCGTGCGCAGCTACCCGGTCGTGGAGCGCGACCACCTGGTGTGGATCTGGATGGGCGAGGCGGAGCTCGCGAACCCGGAGGACATCCTGGACTTTCCCTACCTGCGCGAGCCGCAATGGAAGGGCATCCCGGGCTACCTGCACTACGACGCGAACTACCTGCTGATCGTCGACAACCTGAGCGACTTCGCGCACCTCGCGTTCGTGCACACGAAGACGCTCGGCGGTTCGGAGGAATACGCGTACGTCACCAAGCCGTTGATGATGGAGCGGCTGGAGCGAGGATTCCGCGTGGAGCGCTGGCACATGAACGCGCCGCCGCCGCCGTTCCACAAGAAGGTACTGGGCGCCGCCGAAAAAACGCAGAACGTGGATCGACGCAACATCGGCCACATGCACATCCCGGGCAACTTCTTCCTGTTCACGCTGTTCTCGCCGGCGGGCACCGGCGCGGACAAAGGCAACGAAGCGGGCGCGAAGGAATACCGCAACTGCCAGTTCATGACGCCCGAGACGGACAAGACGACGCACCACTTCTGGATCTACCTCAACAACTTCGAGGGCGAGGACACGAACATCTCGCGCTCGCTTCACGGCAGCCTGATCGAAGGGTTCATGGAGGACAAGCACATCATCGAAGCGCAGCAGCGGGCGATGGACGAGGACCCTGATTTCAAGCTGCTCGCCGTGATCGCGGATGCACCGCTGGCGCACTTCCGCAGGACGCTGGATCAGTTGATCGCGAAGGAACGCGCGCCCGTCGTGGCCTGATATCCAGGCTGCGTCAGGCTGCGGGGCGCCTGCGATTCACCAGCACGATTCCGATGGCGACGCCGCACAGTGCGAGCATGAGCTGCACCGTCAGCGGCTCATCCAGCAGGAGCACGCCGAACACCAGCGCGAAGACCGGTGTGAGGAAGGTGAACGACGACATCAGCGTCGCGGGATAGTGCCGCAGGAGCCACATCCACGTGAGGTAACTCGCGAACGCGCCGATCACCGTTTGCACCGCGAGCGACGTCCATGCCCGCGGCGAATAGTGGAGCGACCAGGTCTCTCCCAGCGCGAGCGACAGCAGTGGCGCGGCGACGGCCGTCACAGCCACTTGATAGAACAGGATCTTCTCGGCGCTGGCCGTCGACATCGCGCTGGCGCGGATCACGAGTGTCGTCAGTCCCCAGAAGATGCAGCCGGCCACCGCGAATGCATCGCCGATCAACTGCCGTTCCACGTGCGGCCCCGTAAAACCTTCGCTGAACGCGATCGCCACGGCCGTGAAGGCGATCGCAAGCCCGACCCACTGGATCGCCCTGAGCTTCTCCGACGGAACGAGCCGGGGCAGCAGCAAAGCGACGACAAAGGGCGAGCTGTAGAGAAACACCGTGAGGCGCGACGCCGCGGTGTCCCGCAAGCCCAGGTAGATGCAGCTGAATTCACCGGCGAACAGCAAGCCCGCGAGGGTGCCGGGCCACAACGTGCCATCGCGCGCAAAGAGCTTGACGCCGCGTGCCAGGCACCACGCCCACAACAGCACCGTTGCGCCCACGAAGCGCATCGAAGCCTGCCACAAGGGAGGGATTTCGCCGGTGGTCTTGATGAGGATCTGCTGGAACCCCCAGAAAAGGCAGCAGGCCACCAGCAGGGAAATGGCGAGCGAGTCGACGTGCGTCTTGCGTTCGATCATCGCCCGATATTACGGGTGAGTGGATTCAGGCCCGCGCCAGTTTGGCCAGCAGCTTCTTGAGCGCCGCCTTTTCGGAGGTTTCGAGCGTGCTGAGCATCGCGGCCTCGTGCGAACGGGCCTTGATGACGAGCGGGCGCACCAGGCGCTTGCCCGCGGTCGTCGCGACGACGAGCGTGCGGCGCTGGTCCTCTGCATCGGCCTGCATCGCGACCCAGCCATGCTCGCTCATTCGCTGCACGAGCTTCGTGACGGTGGGCTGCTTGGACAGCACTTCATGCGCGAGCTGGCTCACGGTGATCGGTTCGCCATCGTGCAGCGTGGCCAGCACGCGCCATTCGATGGAACTCAGGCCGGCAGCGCGCACGTGCGCATCGAACTCCTTGTACAGCGCGTGGTTGGCCTGGCCGAGGAGGTAGCCCAGGTAGCCTTCGACGAAACGCATCTGCGCCATGGCATCAGCCCTGGAACGGGTGCTCGGTGTAGTAGCGCCCGCCATGGAAGAGCAGCGGGGACGCGCCCGCCCGCCAGCTGCAGCGCTCGACCTCGCCGACGAAGATGACGTGGTCGCCCTCGTCGTAGCGGCTGCGGTTGAAGCATTCGAATGCGGCCGCCGCACCGGTGAGCAGCGGCGCGCCGCCCATGCCGTCGGTGAAGTCGACGCCCGCCCACCGGTCTGCGCCCTTGGCCGCGAAGCGTTCGGCCAGCGCCTTCTGGTCGTTGGCGAGCACGTTGATCGCGTAGTGCGAACCTGCGCGAAACGCAGGGAGCGAGGCCGCGGCCTGCGCCAGGCTCCAGAGCACCAGCGGCGGATCGAGCGAAACGGAGTTGAAGGAGTTGGCGGTGAGGCCGATCACCTGCCTGTCGGGCGTGCAGGCCGTGACGATGGTGACGCCGGTGGCGAACATGCCGAGCGCGGCGCGAAACTCCTGCGAGGAGAAGCTCGGCGGCTGGGCCTTGCGGGGCGGGTTCATGGAGCGGTTTGCATGAATTTTCATGTATTATGAACCGAAAGCGAGACCTCATGCAGCCACACCATCTGGAGCCGGCTTGGGCCCGTGCGTTCGAGGCCGTGCTGGCGCGTTGCGCGTTGCGGCCGGGCGACACGGTCGCGGTGCTGAGCGAGAGCCAGACGCGTGCCGAACTGCCCGCGCTCGCGCGCATGGCCGCGGCAAGGATGGGCTGCAAGGCCTTCGACATCGTGGTGCCCAGCGTGTTCGAGCCTGGGCCGCCGGTGCGCTCCACCGGCGCATCCAACGCGATCGCGCAATCCGTTCCCGTCATCGCCGCCCTCGCGGCCAGCACGCTCGTCATCGACTGCACTGTGGAAGGGTTGATGCACGCGCCGGAGCTGCCCGCCATTCTCAAAGGCGGCGCGCGCGTCATCTACGTCAGCAATGAGCATCCGGAAGCGCTCGCGCGGCTGGTGCCCGGCGATGCGTTGGAGCCGCTGGTGAAGGAGCACGTCAAGCGATTGCGTGCAGCGCGTTCCATGCGCGTGCGGTCCGCAGCCGGGAGCGACCTGACCATCTCGATGCAGGGGGCGACTTGCGGCGGGAACTGGGGCTACACGGCGCGGCCCGGCACGATGACGCATTGGCCCGGCGGGCTCGCGCTGGCGTTTCCCGCGGGCAAGTCCGTCAACGGCACGCTCGTGCTCGCCGAGGGCGACGTGAACCTCACGTTCAAGCGCTACATCGAGCGGCCCGTCACGCTGCGGATCGAGGACGATTACATCACGCGCATCGAGGGCGAAGGCGTGGACGCCGAATTGATGCGCAGCTACATCGCCGCGTGGGGCGACCGTGACGCATATGCCGTGAGCCACGTCGGCTACGGTCTCAACACCGCCGCGCGATGGGACAGCATGGCGCTGTACGACAAACGGGATTTCAACGGCACGGAGCTGCGTGCGTTCTCTGGTAATTTTCTCTACAGCACGGGCGCGAACGAAGTAGCGGGCCGGCATCCGCGCGGCCACTTCGACCTGCCGATGCGTAGCTGCACCATCGAACTCGACGGCGCCGTCGTGGTCGATGCGGGAAAGGTTGTCGCGTGAACATCCCCACCTTCACGGTTCTCGGCGGCGGACCGACGGTGTTGATGCTCCACGGCATCGGTGGCGGGCATCTGTCGTTCGCGCCGCAGGTCGAGACGCTCGCGTCCGCGGGCTACCGCGCCATCGCGTGGGACATGCCGGGCTACGGGCACAGTGCGCCGATCGAGCCCTACACCTTCAAGGGCCTGGCGCAAAGCTGCATCACGCTGATCGAGAGCCTGCAGTGCGGCGACGTCGCGCTGATCGGCCACAGCATGGGCGGGATGGTGGCGCAGGAGGTGATGGCGCGCCGGCCCGAACTCGTGAGCAAGCTCGTGCTGTGCGGCACCTCGCCCTCGTTCGGCAAACCCGACGGTGACTGGCAGCAGGAATTCATCGCGCAGCGCACCGCGCCGCTCGATGCGGGCAAGAGCATGTCGGACCTCGCGGAGATCCTCGTGCCGCAGATGGTGGGTCCGGGCTCGCTGCCGGAAGGCGTTCGGCTGGCCACGCATTGCATGGGTCGCGTGCCCGCGTCCACCTACCGGCGCGCGCTCGAAGCGCTCGTTACCTTCGACCGCCGCACGGCGCTTCCGCGCATCAGCGTGCCAACGCTCGTGATCGCCGGCGAGCACGACAGGAACGCGCCGCCGGCCGTCATGAAGAAGATGGCCGACGCGATTCCCGGCAGCACGTACCTGGAGATGAAGGGCATCGGGCACCTGCAGAACCTCGAAGCGCCGGATGAATTCGACGGGTTCCTGCTGAACTTCCTCGCGCTGCCTCGCGAGCTGATGCACTAGACCACACGAGGGGCTCCCATGGATTCGTTTCCCGCACTCGGCTTCACGCCCGCCGTCGGCGACCTTCCGTTCACTGCGCAGCAACGCTCCTTGCTGTCGCTCGCCAACGAGCTCGGGCGCACGAAGTTCGCGCCCCGCGCGGCGCAGTGGGACCGCGAGGCGTCGTTCCCGTTCGCCAACTACGACGACCTGCGCGCCGCAGGCCTCCTCGCGCTCTGCGTCCCGCAGGCACATGGCGGCATGGGCGCCGACTACGCGACCTACATGATGGTGTCGGCCGAACTCGGGCGTTTCTGCGGCGCCACCGCGCTGACTTTCAACATGCACATCTGCTCGACGATGTGGACGGGCGTGCTGGCGGACGGCATCGCGATGACGGATGCGCAACGCGCCGAACATGCGCGCAGGCGCGAGTTGCATTTCAAGCGCGTCGTGCAGGACGGCGCGGTATACGCGCAGCCTTTCTCGGAAGGCAGCGCCGCCGCTGCGGGGCGCGCACCGTTCGGCACGACCGCGCGCAAGGTCGATGGCGGCTGGCTCGTGAACGGCCGCAAGATCTTCGCATCGCTTTCTGGCGCGGCCGACTATTACGGCGTGTTGTGCACCGAGGACAAGGGCGATGAGAAGCCCGATGCGCGCGACACGCTCTACCTGGCCGTGCCCGGCACGAGCGAGGGCTTCGCGATCAGTGGCGAGTGGGACCCGCTGGGCATGCGCGGCACCGTGAGCCGCAACCTCACGTTCAAGGACGTGTTCGTCTCCGATGACGAGCAACTCATGCCGCGCGGCATCTACTACAAGGGCGCGCAGACCTGGCCCGCGATGTTCTTCACGCTCGCGCCGACGTACCTGGGCATCGCCAACGCGGCCTACGACTTCACGGTGAGTTACCTGCGCGGCGAGGTACCCGGAGAGCCGCCGGTGAAGCGGCGCATGTACCCGACCAAGCAGATTGCCGTGGCCCAGATGCGCATCCAGCTGGAAGCGATGAAGAGCCTCTTCACGCGGGCTGTCCTGGAGGCCGGCCCGAACCCATCGAAGGATGCGCGCATGCGGCTGTATGCGGCGCAATTCAGCGTGATGGAAGGCGCCAACGACATCGCCCGGCTCGCGATCCGCACCTGCGGCGGCCAGAGCATGATGAAGCACCTGCCGCTTGAGCGCATGTACCGCGACAGCCGCTGCGGCTCGCTCATGCTGCCCTGGACGGCCGAACTGGTGCTGGACCGGATGGGCCGCGAAACGCTTTACGAGGCCGGCGAGCGGGACGACTAGGCCCGTTGTAAGAAACCTGTCGGTGCGCCGACTACCGGCGGTAGTGCTCGCTCGCGCTCGCGCGTATTCTTGTCCTTTCCGCCACCGGAGGTTCCCATGGAATCCATCTCCGCAGTACCGCCCGTCATCTACCGGCATCGATTGCCGGTGCGCATCATGCACTGGGTCAACGTGGTCTGCCTCGTCATCCTCCTCATGAGCGGCCTGCAGATCTTCAACGCGCATCCGGCGCTGTACTGGAGCCAGGATTCGCGCGACTCGACTCGCGTCATGCAGATCACCCAGAAGCAGGTCGACGGCCAGTGGCTCGGCGTCACCCGGATCGGCAGCCTGGAGTTCAACACCCACGGCGTGCTCGGCACCTCGCGCGGTGACGACGGGCAATACGCGGCCCGCGCGTTTCCCTCGTGGGCGACGATCCCCGGGGCACAGTGGCTGTCGATGGCCCGGCTGTGGCACTTCTTCTTCGCGTGGCTGTTCGTCGTCAATGGCATCGCCTATGTGCTGTGGACCATCTTCAGCGGGCACCTGCGCGGCGACATGCTGCCCACGCGCACCGAGTGGCGCGGCATCGGCCGCTCGATCAAGGACCACCTGCTGCTGCGGCACGCGCATGGCGAAGAGGCGCGGCGCTACAACGTGCTGCAGAACATCGCGTACCTCGGCATCGTCTTCGGCGTGCTGCCGCTCATCGTGCTCGGCGGCTGGGCGATGTCGCCCATGATGGATTCGTTCGCTCCCGGCTGGGTCGATCTGCTCGGTGGGCGCCAGGCCGCGCGCACGTTGCACTTCATCGCCGCCGTGCTGCTCGTGGCGTTCGTGCTCGTGCACCTGTTCGAGGTGATCGTCACCGGCCTCGTCAACAACGTGCGTTCCATGATCACCGGTTACTGGAGGCTGCCGAAATGAAGAAACCCGCCAAACCTTATTTCGAGCAGCGCCGCGAGCGCCGCGGTTTGTTGCGCAGCGGGCTGGCGATCGCCGCCGGCGGCGCTCTCACTGGATCGCTCACGGGATGCGACGCGCTGAGCCACAACGACACCGCCGTCGAGGTGTTGCGCACCGCGGAGACGTTGAGCAACAGCGTGCATCGCATCCTCGGCCGCCGCGCGATGGCTCAGGAGTTCTCGCCCGCGGAAATCCCGCCGGTGTTCCGCGCCAACGGCACCACCATGCCGCCCGGCGAATCGTATGCTGAGATGGTCGCGAACGGCTTCGCCGACTGGCGGCTGAAAGTGGATGGGCTTGTCGCCAAGCCTCTCGAGCTGACGATGGCGCAATTGCAAGCCATGCCCGCGCGCACGCAGATCACGCGGCACGATTGCGTGGAGGGCTGGAGTTGCATCGGGCAGTGGAAAGGCGTGCGCCTCTCGCACCTGTTGCAGCTCGCGCAGGTCAAGCCCGAGGCGAAGTACGTCGTCTTCCATTGCCTTGACCAGATGGACGAGGACGACGAGGACACCGTGTACTACGAGAGCGTGGACATGGACGATGCCTTCCATGAGCAGACCATCCTCGCGTGGGAACTCAACGGCAAGCCGGTGCCGGTGGAAAACGGCGCACCGTTACGTGCACGGATCGAGCGGCAACTGGGCTACAAGCAGCCGAAGTACCTGCATCGCGTGGAAGTCGTCGAGAGCTTTTCGAAGATGCGCGGCGGCCGCGGCGGTTATTGGGAAGACCAGGGCTACAACTGGTATGGAGGCATCTGAGCTTCACGCCGCATGCGGCGTGAAGCGGCTCTTCTGCGGTTCGAAGCCGTAGAAGTTGAACGCCATCTCCGGCTGCTTCCCGCTGATCAGCTGCGCCATTGCCTTGCCCGACCCGGCGCCGTGCGTCCACCCGAGCGTACCGTGGCCCGCATTGACCCAGAGCTTTCGCACGGCAGTGCGGCCGATGTAAGGGATGTTGGTCGGCGTCGCCGGACGCAGCCCGGTCCAGAAACGTGGGTTGCCGCCGTCCTCTTCCATGCGCGTGTCGCACACCCCGGGCAGCACTTCCTCGACACGCTGCGCGAGCATGCGGCAGCGCGCGCGAGCCAGTGGCGTGTCGAGTGAACGGTCGTATCCCGAGAGCTCGATGGTTCCCGCCACGCGCAACTCATCGCCCAAGCGGCTCATTGCGCACTTCACTTCGTCGTCGATGGTGCTGACGAACGGCGCGAGTTCCGGCTTCTCCAGGCGGAACGTGGCGCTGTAGCCCTTGCCGGGATAGATCGGCAGGTCCACGCCCACCGTGCGCAGCAACGGCGCGCTGTAAGAGCCGCACGCGACGACGACGGCATCGGCGTGCAGTTCGCGTTCCACGCCGGTCGCCCGGTCGCGCACGGTGACTGCCTCGACTTCGCCGGCGGCCTTCGACAGTTGCGCGACATCGTGCCCGTAAAGAAAGAGCGCGCCACGCGCCGCGCAACGCGCCGCGAGCTGCTCGGTGAAGACTCGCGCGTCGCCGCTTTCGTCGCTGGCGGTGTACGTGCCGCCGACGATGCGGTGCCCGAACGGCTTGAACGCGGGCTCGATCGCCAGCAGCTCATCGCGGCTCACCACCTTTCGCTGCACGCCGAACTTCTGCATCAGCAGTGCCGCGTCGCCGGCCGCGTCGAACGAGGCCTGGTCGGTGAAGTAGTGCGCGATTCCGCGCTCCAGGCGCTCGTACTCGATGCCGGTCGCGCGCACCACATCCTTGAGCGCTGCGTGGCTGTACGCGCCGAGCGCGACGAGCTGCTGCACGTTGCGCTCGAACGCCGCGTCGTTGCACTGCGCGAGGAACATCACGCCCCAGCGCCATTGCTGCCAATCCAGCTGCGGGCGGAAAAGAAGCGGCGCGTCGTCGCGGAACATCCACTTCAGCAGCTTGGCGGGTGCATGCCGGTTGGCCCACGGCTCGCAGTAGCTCACGGAGATCTGCGCGGCGTTCGCGAAACTCGTTTCCTGCGCCGCGCCGTTCTGTCGATCCACCACCGTGACGTCGTGCCCCAGCTCGAGCAGATGCCATGCGGTGCTGATGCCGATGATGCCGGCGCCAAGGACGAGGACTTTCATGACCGCGAGTGTGTGGGAGCTTGTCTTCGATTAAAAGGAAAATTAAACTGTCAGCCAAAACATCAGGCTGGCTAATGAGAGGGTGCTCATGAATACGTTCGATCCCGCCGCGCTGGAGTGTCTTGCCGCCATTGTGGAAGAAGGCGGCTTCGAACGGGCCGCGCAGCGGCTGTCCATCACGCAGTCGGCGGTGTCCCAGCGGTTGCGCGCGCTGGAGGCCCAGGTAGGCACGGTACTGATCGTGCGCAGCCGGCCGCTCAAGCCGACGTCCGCGGGGCAACTGCTGCTGAAGCACACCAAGCAGATGCGCCTCCTGCGCGCCGACCTGGAGCGCGACCTCAAGGAATTGGCGCCCAGTTCCACCGGCGGCGCGCGGGAGGAAGAGCGCATCTCCATCGCCATCAACGCCGACAGCATCGCGACCTGGGCGCTGCCCGCGCTCAACGAGCTCGCGCGACAGGGCCTGCCGATGGAGATCATCACGGACGACCAGGATTTCACGCAGGAATGGCTGCGCGAAGGCCAGGTGCTGGGCTGCGTCACCACGCTCAAGCAGGCCTTGCGCGGCTGCAAGGTGGTGCCGCTTGGCGCCATGCGGTACATCGCCGTTGCGACCCCCGACTTCGCGAACGAGCGCTTTCCGCAAGGTCTCACGCAGCACAATTTTCGCGAGTCTCCGTTCATCGCTTTCAATCGCAAGGACGACATGCAAGGCGAATTCATGAGCAAGTGCTTCGGGCTGAAGCGCGTCACGCTCAACCAGCTGTTCGTGCCGAGTTCGGAGGGACAGGTGCGTGCCGTGCTGGCGGGCTGGGGCGTGAGCGTCGTCCCCGAACTGCTGGCAAGCGGCTTGATCGCGCAGGGCCAGCTGGTGAACGTGACGCCTTCCTGCGCATTGCCGATCCAGCTGTACTGGCACTGCTGGAACCTGGAATCGGAAGTGCTGGATGCCTTGACCGCCGCCTTGACGCGGGCCGCGGCGACGCACCTCACGGCGCCCTAGGCGCCCGCAACGGCGCGGCTCAGTCGCCTTGGGCCAGCAGGGTTTCGCGCAGGGCTTGCGCCTTGCCTTCGTCGAAGTTGCCTTCGGCGCGCGCCAGAACCTTGCCTTCGCGATTGAGAACCAGCACCCAGGCGTGATCGGTGCTCGACAAGCCCGCCGCGCGGATGAACGCCTCGCGGTCGGTGAACACAGGAACCAGGCGCGAGCGGTCGATCTCGTGAGGATGACGAGCGAGCAGCTTGTTCTCGATGACGCCGCGCCCGTCCTCGGTGCCGGGGTCGTTCAGCACGGGCATCTTGAACCAGGGAATGGTGGAGTCGCGGTCCAGGCGCAGGCCCTGGATCCAGCTGTCGATCTCGCCGCGGTGACTGCGATTGAATGCGACCAGCGCCAGCGTGCGTTCGGCAGGCAGGCCTTGTGGCAACACGAGGCGCTGCTGGTCGAGACGCTTGGCCGTGATGGAAGGAACGCGTCCCAGCAGGCTCGCCTCGTTCGGTGACACGAACGCCAGCGCCAAAGCCCCGGTCACGGCCGCGAGCCATGCCAGGGTAGGAGTCCAGATTCTTCTTTTCATTGACGCCTCCTGAAGCGGGTTCAAGTGTTTCACGGCCGCCATCGGCGCAACACGTCTGACTTGTAAAGAGATAGCGAAGATGTGTGCGGCGTGTGCATCCACGTACGCAAACCGGTGCGAAAACTCACAGGAATACGGGAACGCAGGCATCGACGCAAGTTCCGCGCCGAAACAGCGCCGCCAGGTTTCAGCGCACTTGCACCACCAGGTCCTCGCGAAATCCTTCCTGCTCCCCGCGCCTGGCGTAGCCCAAAGGATTGGCGAGCACGTGGCATCCGTCGGCAAGGTAGTCGTGCGCGCAATGCAGGTGCCCGTGCAACCACCACTGCGCGAGGGGTAGCAGCTCATCCAGCGAGTTGCAGAAACCCGCGGTGCCCGGCGTGAGGCCGTAGCGCGGATCGTGACTTCGCAGGCTGGGCGCGAAATGCGTCACCGCCACGGTGGTGCCTTCGAAAGGCGTGGCGAGCGCATCGCGCAGCCAGGCTTCACATTCCAGTGCGAGCTCGCGCCATTCGGGTGCGAGCAGCGGCTCGCCGCGGCGCGTCCCGCCGGTCTTGCGCAAATAGAAGTTCGCGGCGCGATAGGCCTTTTCGCGCTTCTTCATCCATTTCGTCGGCGCCTGCTTGTCGTCCTCGGTCACGAGCGCGTCGAAGTCCGACCACAAGGTCGTGCCGATGAAGCGCACGCCGCCCAGCACGACAGTCTCACGCTCCAGCCAGGTGATGCCCAATCGATCGCACGTCTCGCGCAGGCGCGCGTGCGCTTCGTCGAAGTCGAGGTTGTCGTACTCGTGATTGCCGGGGATGTAGAGCACCGGCACGGGCCAGCCATGGCGCGGGGAGAACCGCTCGAGCCCGAAGTCGTTTCCTTCGAGCTGGCTGCCCGCCTGGTAGGAGCCGATGTCGCCGGCCAGCACCAGCGCCTGCGCGCACGGTGCGGGAGTGGGTCGATAGTGCGGGTGGACTTCGAGGTGCAGGTCGGACATCAGCTGGATTCGCATCCGGCGATTGTGCCGACCCGACGGTCCTCGCCGCTCGCGTCAGGCCGCGGCGGGCTCCATGGCGCCAAGCTGCATCACGTCCGACAGCAGCCCGTATGCCGCAGCCCAGGCGTCGTGCACCTCCGGCGTGAATTTCTCGCCGAGGCCCTGGTCCAGCGTCCACAGGAGTGCGCTGCCGACAGTGGCGTAGTGCTCGGTACGCACGCCGTAGCCGGCATGACGCGCGCCGAGCTGGCGCACCACCGGAGCGAGCGTCTCGAGGTTGCGAAGGCCCGCCACGGCCGCACCGATCATGCTCATGAGCATCTGGCCCTGCTTGCTCATCTCGCCCTTGAACATCGGCCGCAGGCTTGGGTCCAGCGTGAAGAGGCGGGTGTAGAAGAGCTGCGCCGCAGCGGCGGCGATGGGCTTGACTTCGCCGAAGCTTTGCTGGACGAGGTCGATCTGTTGCGGGGTCATGGATGCTTTCCTGGTGGGGTGGAGTACCACCATGTCTTACAAGACCCGTGCCACCACGCCTGCGCAATGAAATCAAGGACTTGCGACCGACAGCGCGGACGGGTTGTCGGCGTTCGCGGACAGGGGCGAGGCGGAACGCCGGATTGCCCTTGCGGATCAACGCCGTGCGCTGTCGGCGATCCCCGACAGGGCCAAGGGTGCAAACATCACAGGGAAACTAGAGGGCGGGCTTGAACGCGGCGGGCTCGAGCTGGTGGCGCCCGAGCAGCGCGTAGAAATCGGTGCGGTTGCGGTGAGCGAGCCGCGCTGCGTGGCTCACGTTGCCGGCGGTGAGCTTCAGCAGTTGCGTGAGGTAGTCGCGCTCGAACTGGCGGCGCGCCTCGTCGAACGGCAGCATCTCACCGGCCTGGTTGGCGAGCGCGCGCTGCACGAGGCCGGTGTCCAGGAGCGAGCCGGTAGCGAGCACCACGCACTTCTCCACGACGTTCTGCAGCTGGCGCACGTTGCCCGGCCAGGGCGCCGCGATCAGCAACTCGATCGCGCCGGGCGCGAAGGCAGTGATGCCCTTGCCGTAACGCTGCGCGAGCATCGCCATGAAGTGCTGGGCGAGCAGCGGGATATCCTCGCGGCGCTGCGCCAGCGGCGGGAGCGCGAGCGCGACCACGTTGAGGCGCCAGAACAGGTCTTCGCGAAAGCGGCCCGCCGCCACCTCTTCTTCCAGGATGCGGTGCGATGCGCACACCACGCGCACGTCCACCTTCACGGCGCGCTCGGATCCCACGGCACGCACTTCGCGCTCCTGCAGCACCCGCAGCAGCTTGACTTGCATCGAGAGCGGAAGATCGGCGATCTCGTCGAGAAAGATCGTGCCGCGCCGCGCCTCCAGGAAGAGACCCGGCCGGTCGCGAACCGCGCCCGTGAACGCGCCTTTGACATGGCCGAACAACTCGGACTCGACAAGGTTCTCCGGAATCGCCCCGCAGTTCACGCCGACGAAGTTGCCTTGCGCCCGTGGGCTGGCGGCATGGATCGCGCGCGCCAGCAATTCCTTGCCAGTACCGCTGTCCCCCTGGATCAGCACGGATGCGTCAGTAGCCGCAACCATGCGCGCTTCCGCCAGCACCTGCTGCATGCGCGGGCTGCGGGTGAGGATGGCTTCGCGCCAGGTTTCCTGGTTGTCGCCGTTCGCATCGCCCTCATCGCCGCCGATCGGGATGTTCGCACCCAGCGCTTGCGACGCGGCGAGTGCGCGGTCCACTTCGGCCATGAGGTCGCGCGCCTCGAACGGTTTTGCGAGGTAGCCGAACACGCCGCGCTGCAATGCTTTCACCGCGTCGGGGATCGTGCCGTGCGCGGTGAGGATCAGCACCGGCAGCAGCGGATGGCGGCGATGCACGGCCTCGAAGAGCTGCAGCCCGTCCATGCCGCCCATGCGCAGGTCGGTCACGAGCAGTTGCGGCAGTTCATGATCAAGCCGGGCGAGCGCGGCTTCGCCCGACGAGGCCTCGATCACCTCGTGGCCCTCCGAGCGCAGGCGCAACGACAGCAGCCGCAAAAGCGCCGCGTCGTCGTCCACGATGAGGATGCGTGCCATGCGCCTACTGCGCCGCAGGTGCGTGCAGGCGCACGTGGAACGTCGCGCCTTCGCCCGGCACGCTGCTCACCTCGATGGTCCCGCGATGCAGCTCCACGCATTCCTTGACGATGTGCAGGCCGATGCCCGTTCCCTGGATGTTGCCGACGTTCGTGCCGCGATGGAACGACTCGAACAGGCGCGGCAGATCCGCTGTCGGAATGCCGATGCCCAGATCCGCGACGGACAGGCGAAGCCGATCGCCTTCGGCGGTCACGATGCATGTCACGGCGCTTTCCGGGGGCGAATATTTCAGCGCGTTGCTCAGGAGATTCACCAGGATGTGGCTCATCAGCTTGGCGTCCACCATGCGCGCCTGGTCCACGCCTTCGCACTGCATGGCGATGCGCGCGGCCTGCGGATGCGCCTGGTCCATCTCGGACGCGACCTGCACGAGCAGCTCGGAGATATTGCGCGCCTGCGGCTCGAAACTGAACTTGCCCGACTCGAGGCGGCTGGTGAGGAGCACCTGTTCCACCATCTTGTTCATGCGCGACACCGCGTTCTTGATCAGCCCGACGATTTCCTTGCGCTCGTCATCCGGCAGGCGCGCGCCGTAGTCGTCCAGCAGTTCGATCGACGACAGGATCGCCGCGAGCGGCGTGCGGAATTCATGCGAAGCCACCGCGACGAACCGCGACTTCAACTCCGACAGTTCGCGCTCGCGTGCCAGCGCCGTGCGCATGTCCAGCTCGACTTGCCGGCGCTCGGTCACGTCGGTGAGGAAGTTGAGCGTCGCGGGCGTCTGCTGCCATTCGAAGACGACCGCGCTGATCTCGAGCCAGCGCACGTCGCCGCTCGCATGGATCACGCGGAACTGGTAGTGGTTTTCCACCGGCTCGCCCCGCAGGCGCCGCATGTGGTTGCCCAGCACGCGTTCACGGTCGTCGGGATGGATGAAGTCGATGAACGGCTTCGACTTCGCCGTCTCGTCGTCCATGCCCGTCAGCGCCAGCGCGCGCGGGTTCGCGTACAGGATGCGGCCCGCGGCGGTGACAAGGATTCCCTCGTTCACGTTCTCGACGACCTTGCGGTACTTGGCCTCGGAATCGGCGAGCGCCTTCTCGTTGGCTTTGCGGCGAGAGATGTCGCGGATGAAGGAGCTGAAGGTGTGGCCGTCGCCCGTCTTCACGGGCCAGATGGAGAGTTCCGCGTGGAATTCCTCGCCGCCGCGGCGCAAGGCCAGCGTCTCGACGCGGCGGTTGAAGATCGGCGCGGTGCCGTCGCGCAGGAACCGCTCGATGCCGCCCAGGTGGTGCTTGCGGAAGGCGGGCGGGATGATGAGATCGGTCAACACCTGGCCGATGGCCTCGTCACGTGTGTAGCCGAACATGCGCTCGGCGGCCGCATTCCAATCGATGATGCGGCTTTGTTCGTCGATGGTGATGACCGAATCGTTCGCGCTCGCGATGAGCGCCTGCATGCGCTGCGTCGCATCGTTCAGGTTGCGCTCGGCGTCCGTGCGGCGCGTCACTTCCTCGCGAAGCTGCGCGGTGGTGTCGAACTGCCACGACACATCCCGGGCCACATGCGCGACGAAGGGCTGGCCGCCAGGGCCGATACCCGCGAAGGCGTGCTCGCGTACACGCGCGGTCCGGGCGGACCGGTCGCCCGATCCGGGCAGCAGGCACCGGAATTCGTCGGTGTAGCCCGATTGGGGCAACTGGCCGCGGGCGCGACGCATGCGTTCGCGGTCGTCGGCGTGCATGCGGTCGATCAGCGCCTCACGGCCCGGCCCGAGATCGGCTGCCGAAAGGCCCCAGAAACGCTCGAACACGGGGCTCGTGTAGAGCACTTCACCGGTCGCGGGCGACCACGCCCACAGCATCTCGTCGACGGCTGCACCGAGCGGCGCGAGCCACTTGGCGGCCTCGGTCGCGGCGTCGGGGCTGGGCGGCGAACTCATCGCTTGAGCATAGCGCCTGACAGGCACGAGCTTTGGTGAACTATCGACTCGTGCCATGCGGCGCGTGGGGTGGCGTCATGCAGGAAGGGCATGGGCTGCGAGCCCTTCTTGGCTTGTAACCCTAGGGATAACCCTTATTCTTGATTCAACGGCCACAAGCCGTGCCCCAGAAAGATTTCCATGTTTGCATTGTTTGCCCCTATCGCCCGCCTGTTCACCGAAGGCCGCACCCCGGTTTCCACGGGCGTCGCCCGCCGCCTGCTCGAGAGCGCCGGCGCATCCGCCGGTCATGATTCCCGCCACGCCGAAGAGCTGCGGGCCGCGGCGTACGCGTATCTGCGCGTCGTCCGCTAAGCGCAGCCGATCGTTCAGGATTCGCCGAAGGCCTGCTTCGCCGACGCGGCCACTGCCAGGCGCAGCCAGGCGTGGTCGCTGCGCTGCCCTTGCCTCCGGTGCCAGAGCGAATCGACGTGAACCGGCGACACGTCGAACGGCAGGTCCCGCAGGACGAATTGGTCCGCGATGCCGGTCACACGCACGAAGTGGCGCGGCAGCACCGTCAACAGGTCAGAGCCAATCACCACCTGCCCGGCGGTGAAGAACTGGTTCACCGTCAGCACGATGCGGCGCTTGAGGCCCAGGGATGCCAAGGCCTCGTCGATGAAGCCGTACGGCCGTCCCGAAAAGCTCACCAGCAGGTGGTGCGCGGCGCAGTATTTCTTGATGGTCAGCGGGCCGGTGGCAAGGGGATGGCCCTTGCGCATCACGCAGACGTATTCGCCGGTGAAAAGGCGCTGGTGGTCGAAGGCGGGCATGCTCCCGGCTTGGGCTTGCGCCGTCAGGTCGGCCAGCACGGCGCGGAAGTAGCCTACGGCGAGGTCGAACTGGCCTTCGTCCAGCAGCTTGCGGGGATCGCGGGTCGTGAGCGGCAGCACGCGCATCGAGACGCCGGGGGCGTCACGCTCGATGATCCGCACCAGCCCCGGGACGATCTCGGCCGCCGTCGCATCCGCCATGCCGAGCAGGAAGGTGTTGGTGGCTTCGGAGGCCACGAAATCGGCCGGCGCGAGCGATGTCTCCATCTGCCGCAATGCGTCCGAGATGGCCGGCCACAGGGCGAGCGCCCGGGGCGTGGGCTCGATCCCGTAGCCGCTGCGCACGACCAGCTTGTCGCCGACCGAGTCGCGCAGCCGGTTCAGCGCGTTGCTGACCGCGGGCTGCGTCATCGCCAGGTTCTTCGCCGCCCGGGTCAAATTCTTCTCGGCCATGACCTGGTCGAAGACCCGGAGCAGGTTCAGGTCCAGGGTGCGGAAGTTGGGGGCTTTCATCACCATGGTGAATGATATACATCATGAACTTCAATTGGCAATATATCAGTGATAACCCTAATATAGCGACACGCTCCCTGGCAATACCGCCACAAGCGTTTGAGAAGGGGAAGAAACCATGACCGCTTTTGTCCACGTGGACCATCCGTCCGAACACCCCGGCGTCGTGCGCGCCGAGCGCCTGGTTGCCAGCATCCAGTCCGCATCCCGTAACTTCGACGGCGCCCGAGCCGGCGCGAGCATGCTGCTCGCCGCGATCGTCGCCGCGTTGATGGTCGTCGCCAATCAGGTGGTCGACACCTGGACGGAAGGCCATCTGCTGGCCGCCTGGATCGTGATGTGGGCGGTCGCTTTCGCGGCGTTGGCCTTGCTGGCTGCTCCGGCCAAGCGTTTCGCCGCCAGCCTGCGCGGCAGTGGTCGTCGCTGGAGCGCCGCGCGCCGGCAACGCATCCAGGACGAGAAGCTCTGGAATGTCGCGCTGACCGACGCACGCGTGATGGCCGACATCAGCCGCGCGATGGCTGCCGGCGCCTCGCGCGACGTCCGCTCTTACTACTGATTGCCCGCCATGGTCGGCATCGTCCAGAACACGTGGCTCTCGGTGGCGCTGCGCCATCTGCCCGTCAAGCTGCTCGCGGTGCTGGATGCGTGGTCCTCGCGGGTTGCGCGCCAGCGGCTCGAACGGCGCCGGGCGGGGTTGGCGAAGACACCGGCCGAGGAGCCGGTACCGTACACGCCGAAACCCTGGCGAGACTGAGTCCGGCGTGGCTCGCACCAACGAAAAAGCCACCTCGCGGTGGCTTTTTCATGGGCGCGAGATCGTCACGCCGCCAGCCGCTTCTCGATCTGGGCCTTGGTCTCGCCCAGTTCACGGGGCAGGTGGTAGGCGAGCTGCTGGAACAGCTCGGCGTGGAGCTGCAATTCCTTTTGCCACGCCGCGTGGTCGATGCTGGTCACGGACTTGAACTGCTCGGTGCTGAAGTCCAGGCCGGTCCAGTTCATTTCGCCGTAGCTCGGGCTCACTCCGAAGACGTGCTCGTTCCCCTGCACTTTGCCTTCGATGCGGTCGATCATCCACTTCAGCACGCGCATGTTCTCGCCGTAGCCGGGCCAGACGAACTTGCCGTCTTCGCCCTTGCGGAACCAGTTGGTGGTGTAGATGCGCGGCAGCGTCGCGCCCGCGGCTTGCATCTGCTTGCCCAGGTTCAGCCAATGCTGGAAGTAGTCCGACATGTTGTAGCCGGTGAACGGCAGCATCGCGAACGGGTCGCGGCGCACCGCGCCATCGCCACCGGCCATCGCAGCGGTGGTCTCCGACCCCATGGTCGCCGCCATGTAGACGCCTTCGACCCAGTTGCGCGCTTCGGTCACGAGCGGCACGGTGGTCGAGCGGCGGCCGCCGAAGATGAACGCATCGATCGGCACGCCGGCCGGATCGTCCCAAGCCGAATCCAGCGCCGGGTTGTTGATGGCCGACACGGTGAAACGCGCGTTGGGGTGAGCGGCCTTCGCGCCGGTCGCCTTCGCGATCTCCGGCGTCCATTCCTTGCCCTGCCAGTCGATGGCGTGCGCGGGCGCCGGGCCCATGCCTTCCCACCAGACGTCACCGTCGTCGGTCAGCGCGACGTTCGTGAAGATCACGTTCTTGTCGAGGCTGGCCATGCAGTTCGGATTGGTCTGCGTGTTGGTGCCGGGGGCAACGCCGAAATAGCCGGCCTCCGGATTGATCGCGTGCAGGCGGCCGTCGGCGGCGGGCTTGATCCAGGCGATGTCGTCGCCGATGGTCGTGACCTTCCAGCCGTCGAAGCCCTTGGGC
>JAZKIF010000080.1:0-8512 GCA_040385005.1 Pseudomonadota bacterium | reverse complement strand
CGGCCGCCGTGTAGCCCAGCATGCGCTCGGCGCCCACGTTGAAGATCTGGATGACACCCTTCGCGTCCGTGGCGATGCTGGAGAAATTCGCGCTGTTGAAAATCGCGTTCTGCAGGGCGCCTTCCTTGCCGAGCGCGTCTTCCGCCTGCTTGCGCGCCGTGTTGTCGGTGCCGATCAGCAGGTAGCCGATGATGGCGTCCTGGTCGTCGCGCAGCGCCGTGACCGACACGACCGCGGGGAATCGGCTGCCGTCCTTGCGGATGTACGTCAGCTCGTAGATATCCTCGATGCCGCGCGAAGCCTTGAACACCAGCGCCTCGAACCCCGGGTTGATGGGCGTGTCGAGCTCCGCGCTCAAGGTCTTGGCCCGCATGATCACTTCCTGCGGATCCGAGATGTCGGCCGGCGTGATCTTGTTCATCACATCCGCGGCCGCATAACCGAGCATGCGTTCGGCGCCGACGTTGAAGATCTGGATCACGCCGTGGGCGTCGGTCGCGATGCTGGAGAAGTTGGCGCTGTTGAAGATGGCGCTTTGCAGGGCGCCCGCTTTCAGCAGCGCTTCTTCGGCCCGCTTGCGCGCCGTGATGTCCGTGCGCACCGAGATGAACCGCTTGGTGCGACCGTCCTCGCCCATGAAGGGCGAGATGATGCTGTCCACCCAGTACAGGGAGCCGTCCTTGGCGCGGTTGCAGATCTCGCCGCGCCAGGGCTGGCCCGCGGTGATGCTGTCCCACATGCTCGTCCAGAACGCCTTGTCCTGGACGCCGGAATTGACGATCCGGTGGGTCTGGCCCAGCAGTTCGTCCCGGGTGTACCCCGATATCCTGCAAAAGCCGTCGTTGGCGTCGACGATGCGCCCGCTCAGGTCCGTGACGGAGACGAGGGAGTGCAACTGGATGGTGCGCAGCAGCGCGTAGTTCTCGCGCAGCGCTTCTTCCGCCTGCTTGCGGGCCGTGTTGTCCGTGCCGATCAGGAGGTAGCCGATGATGACCTCGTGCGCATCGCGCAGGGCCGTGACCGAAACAACCGCGGGAAAGCGGCTGCCGTCCTTGCGGATATAGGTCAGCTCGTAGATGTCCTCGATGCCGCGCGATGCCTTGAAGACCAGGGCCTCGAACCCGGGCGTGATGGGGGTCGACAGCTCCAGGCTGAGGGCCTCCGCGCGGGCAATGACTTCCTGCGGATCGGAAATGTCCGCCGGGGTGATCCGGTTCAGCACATCCGCGGCGGCGTAGCCCAGCATGCGCTCGGCGCCCACGTTGAAAATCTGGATCACGCCCTTGTCGTCGGTGGCGATGCTGGAAAAATAGGCGCTGTTGAAGATGGCGTCCTGCAGGGCGCCGGTCTTGAGAAGGGTTTCTTCACGACGAAATTCGATGGCGCCGCCGGGGCTTGCCAGATTTTCGCCAGCGCCGATACCAGGGGCGGTATGGGGCATAAGCACTTTCGGCCCGAACATCCCGTTCGAACAGTTGCCGGGAGCAAGCGGCCCCGTGCACAGGCACGCGGCGTTGCTGCGGTCAGCTCTTCAGGGTACACGACTACTGTCGGGCGTGCCGCCCGGCACAATCTATTTCATCAATGACGGCAACCACAGGCTCAGCTGTGGAAAGGCGATCAGCAGGCCCAGCATCAACACCAGGACCAGCACGAACGGCCAGCAGCCCCGGTAGATCGCGCCGAGCCCCACGCCGGGAAGCAGCGCATTGAGCACGAACATGTTCATCCCCACCGGAGGGGAGATCAGCCCGATCTGCACCACCATCACGATCAGCACGCCGAACCAGATCGGGTCGAAGCCGAGCGCCGTGACGATGGGGAAGAAAAGGGGGATGGTGAGCAGCACCATCGTCAGCTCTTCCATGACCGTTCCCAGCACGACGTAGATCGCCATCATCGCCACGATGATCATCGTCGGCGAGAGGCCGCTGGTCGTGATGAGCGTCTTCAGGTCGCCGGGCATCGAGGTGAAGTTCACGAAGTTCGCGAACAGGGTCGCCGCGATCAGGAGCGTGAACAGCATCGCCGTCGTGCGCGCGGATTCGACCAGCACTTCGTAGAGGATGGCCCACGTCAGGCGACGGCGCGCCAGCGCGAACACGAAGGCGCCGAACGCCCCGAAACCCGCGCCCTCGGTGGCCGTGAAGATGCCGCCGTAGATCCCGCCGAGCACCACGAACACGAGAAGCAGCACGCCCCAGATGCCGCTCAGCGCCTTCCAGCGATCAGGCCAACTCGTGCGACCCCCCGCCGGTGCGTGCTGCGGGTCGCGCGCGGTGATCCAGACGATGCCGAGCATCATCAGCGCGGCGGACATCAAGCCGGGCACGACCCCCGCCGCGAACAGCTTCCCGATGTTGGTCTCGGTGATGATCCCGTAGATCACCATGATGGTGGAGGGCGGGATCATGATGCCCAGCGTGCCGCCGGCGGCGATCACGCCCATCGACAGCTCCTTGCTGTAGCCCAGCTTGTTCATCGACGGATACGCGACCTTGCCCATGGTCGCGGCCGTTGCGATCGAGGAGCCGCAGATCGCGCCGAAGCCCGCGCAGGCCACGATGGTCGCGTGGGCGAGGCCGCCGCGCTTGTGGCCGATGAACGCGTAGGCGGCGTGGAACAGCTCCTGCGCGAGGCCGGCGCGCGCGACGAAGTTGCCCATCAGGATGAAGAGCGGGATCACCGACAGCGTGTACGCGAAGCCCGTCTCGTACACGACCTGCGCGGTGCTGGCGAGCGCGGGCTCCCAGCCGCGCGTGAGGCCGATGCCCGCGATGCCCACGCCCGCCATCGAGAAGGCGAGCGGCACGCGCAACAGCGCGAGCGCGAAGATGATCGCAAACCCAAGCAGGGCCGCGGTCACAAGGCTGTTCCTTCGCCTTCGGCAAGGTCAGCCGGCGGACGCGCGATGAGGTACAGGTGTACCAGCCCGGCGATCGCGCAGAGCACTCCCATGCCATAGATGAAGGGCGCCTTGGCAAGCTTCAATTGCGCGGTGGTCTCGCCGTTCTGCGCGAACTGCGTGCCGGTCTTCCACATGAGCCAGCCGAGGGCCAGCAGCGCGACGGCGCTCAGGAGATGGATCACCGCTTTCTGCACCTTGAGGGCATTGGGGGGCAGGTAGCTGTCCATCGAATCGAACACGACGTGTTCGCCGCGCAGCGAAACGAGCGGCAGCGCCGCGAAGATCACGATGACCATCAGGAGCTCGGTCATCTCGAGCGAGCCCGGGATGGAGTTGTCGAGGAGCTTGCGGCCCGTGACGTCCGCGAACGTCAGGGCCATGATCGCGAACAGCGCGCCGCCGGAGAGCAGCCCGCAGGCCAGGGTAAGGAGCTTTTTCAACCGGTCACTTTTCCTGCTTGGCGATTTCGGAGCGGAACTCGGCCAGCACCTTCGCGGGATCCTTCAGCCCCTTGGCTGCAGCGTCACTGACCCACTTTTGCTCCAGCGGTGCCGTCTTGGCCTTCACGTCGGCGACGAACTTCGTGTCGGCCTTGGTGATCTGCACGCCGTTGACCTGCATCAGCGCGGTGGCCCGGCGGTCGACGTTGTCCCATGCGCGCCCGAAGATGCGGGCGGCCGGCTCGCCGGAGATCGCGTCCACGGCTTTCTTCTCTTCGGCGCTCAGCTTGTCGTAGCGGCCCTGGTTCATCATGAACACGAAGCTGGTGTTGTAGAGGCCGCCGGGGAAGGTCGTCGCGTACTTGATGATCTTGTCGATCTTGAACGACTCGGTCGACTCCGCCGGGAAGAGCGTGCCGTCCATCACGCCGCCGGAAAGCAGCTCGTACGAATCGGGCGCGGGCTTGAGCGTGACGTTCATGCCGAGGTTCTTGGAAATCTCGTTGACCATGCCACCGCCGACGCGGAACTTCAGGCCTTGCAGGTCCTCGACCTTGGTGATCGCGCGCTTGGTGTTGAACACGATGCCCGGGCCGTGCGTGAAGAAGGTGATGACCTTCACGCCCTGGTGCTCGGCCATGAATTCAGGGTGCTTCGACGCCACGCGGTTGAAGGCGACGGAGATCGGCTCCGAGGTGTTGCCCAGGAACGGGAACTCGGCCATCTGCGTGTAGACGAAGCGCCCCGGCGTGTAGCCGTGCACGGTGAACGACACATCGGCCAGGCCGTTCTTGATCGCGTCGTAGGTGCCCGGCGGATTGGCGACGCCGCGCGGCAGGATGTTGCACTTCATCTTGCCCGTGGTGTTCTTCTCGAGCAGGTCGCACCATTCCTTTTGCGCCACGCTCATGCCGTGCGTCGGTGGCAGCCAGCTGGAGACGGTGAGCACTGTCTGCGCGGCGGCGGGACCCGCCAGCGCGGCGGCCGCGGCGACAAACACGAGGGATCGTTTCATTCGCAAGACTCCTTGGATGGGTTGCGTTCGACTGTAAGGCCGTCCAGTGGAAGCGCCGGTCCAGACTTACCCGGATTCACCGACCGTGTGGTCGGTGAACAGTCTTCAAGCGGACAGTCATTGGAGCGGATGACTCGAACAAAGGTGACGCGGGTCCTATAATTAAAAAAGAACGATCGTTCGTTTTTGATTTCCACGAATTCATTTGCCGGCCGACCGAAGGGCCGCCCCTCGCGCGCCACTTAGAATTCGAGTTTACGTAAACGTCAATTCCAAAACTCCCAGGAGCTGCAAGCCATGAAGGTTCTCGTACCGGTGAAACGGGTGGTCGACTACAACGTGAAAGTCCGAGTGAAGTCGGATGGCACGGGCGTCGATATCGCCAATGTGAAGATGAGCATGAACCCGTTCGACGAGATCGCGGTCGAGGAAGCCGTGAGGCTGAAGGAGAAGGGCGTCGCGACCGAAGTGATCGCCGTTTCCTGCGGCCCGATCCAGTGCCAGGAAACCCTGCGCACCGCGATGGCGATCGGCGCGGACCGCGCGATCCTCATCGAGACCAACGAAGAGCTGCAGCCCCTGTCGGTGGCCAAATTGCTCAAGGCAATCGTCGACAAGGAGCAGCCGGGCCTGGTGATCCTGGGCAAGCAGGCGATCGATGACGACTGCAACCAGACCGGGCAGATGCTCGCCGCGTTGTGCGACATGCCGCAGGCGACGTTTGCGTCGAAAGTGGAAGTGGTCGACGGCAAGGCCCGCGTCACGCGCGAAGTCGACGGCGGCCTGGAGACCGTGTCGATCACGCTGCCCGCCATCGTGACGACCGACCTGCGCCTGAACGAGCCGCGCTACGTCACGCTGCCTAACATCATGAAGGCCAAGAAAAAGCAGCTGGACAACTTCAAGCCGGCGGACCTGGGTGTGGACATCAAGGCGCACCTGAAGACGCTGAAAGTGGTGGAGCCGCCCAAGCGCTCCGCCGGTATCAAGGTGCCCGACGTTGCGACGCTCGTGGCCAAGTTGAAGAACGAAGCAAAGGTGATTTGAGATGACCGCCCTCGTAGTAGCAGAACACGACAACGCGTCCATCAAGGGCGCGACCCTCAATACCGTCACGGCCGCCGGACAGTGCGGCGGCGAAGTGCACGTGCTGGTGGCCGGCCACAACGCCGGTGAAGCGGCGAAGCAGGCCGCGCAGATCGCCGGCGTGAGCAAGGTGATCCATGCCGAAGGCGAGCACTTCGCGCACGGCTTGGCGGAAAACATCGCGGCGCAGGTGCTGGCGCTCGCCGGCAATTACAGCCACATCCTCTTTCCCGCAACGGCCAGCGGCAAGAACATCGCGCCGCGCGTGGCGGCGAAGCTGGACGTCGGCCAGATCAGCGACGTGACCAAGGTGGACAGCCCCGACACGTTCGAGCGGCCGATCTACGCGGGCAACGCGATCGCCACGGTGCAGAGCCTGGACGAGAAGAAGGTGATCACCGTGCGCACGACCGGCTTCGATCCGGCGGCGGCGACGGGAGGCTCGGGCAGCGTGGAATCCGGCACTGCGGTGGCCGACAGCGGCAAGAGCAAGTTCGAAGGCAACGAGATCGCGAAGAACGACCGGCCCGAACTCACCGCCGCGAAGATCATCGTGTCGGGTGGACGCGCGCTCGGCTCTTCCGAGAAGTTCAATGAAGTGATGACGCCGCTGGCGGACAAGCTCGGTGCAGCACTGGGCGCTTCGCGTGCGGCCGTCGATGCGGGCTACGCGCCGAACGACTGGCAAGTGGGCCAGACCGGCAAGATCGTGGCGCCGCAGCTGTATATCGCTGCCGGTATTTCGGGCGCGATCCAGCACCTGGCGGGCATGAAGGATTCCAAGGTGATCGTCGCGATCAACAAGGACCCGGAAGCGCCGATTTTCTCGGTGGCGGATTACGGATTGGAAGCGGACCTGTTCACGGCGATCCCGGAGCTGGTCAAGGCGCTGTAAGGCGACGGGGCGCGCGAGGCAGCCCCTCACCCCCGCCCTCTCCCCGGTGGGGAGAGGGAGCAAATGCACAGGAGACATTCGTGACCTACAAAGCCCCCCTCAAGGACATGCTCTTCGACATCGCGCACCTCGCGAACATCGACGAGATCGCGAAGATGCCGGGATTCGAGGAGGCGGGCTTCGACACGGCGCAGGCCGTGCTCGAGGAATGCGCCAAATTCAACGAAGGCATCGTCGCGCCGCTCAATGCCGAGGGCGATCGCAATCCCTCGAGCTGGAAAGACGGTGTCGTGACCACGACGCCCGGCTTCAAGGAAGCTTTCAAGCAATATGCGGAGGGCGGCTGGCAGGGCCTTCAGCATCCGCAGGATTTCGGCGGGCAAGGCCTTCCCAAGACCATTGGCGCGGCCTGCGGCGAGATGATCAACTCGGCCAACCTGAGTTTCGCGCTGTGCCCATTGCTCACCGACGGTGCGATCGAAGCGCTGATCACCGCCGGCTCGGATGAACTCAAGGCGGTCTACCTCGAGAAGCTCGTGAGCGGCGAGTGGACCGGCACCATGAATCTCACGGAGCCGCAGGCCGGCTCGGATCTCGCGCTCGTGCGCACGCGCGCCGAGCCGCAGCCGGACGGCACGTACAAGGTCTTCGGCACGAAGATCTTCATCACTTACGGCGAGCACGACATGGCGGAGAACATCGTGCACCTGGTGCTCGCTCGCGTCACGGGAGCGCCCGAGGGCGTGAAGGGCATCAGCCTCTTCGTCGTGCCGAAGTTCATGGTCGGCAAGGACGGCTCCATCGGCGCGCGCAATGACGTGCACTGCGTGAGCATCGAGCACAAGCTGGGCATCAAGGCGTCGCCGACGGCAGTGCTGCAGTTCGGCGACCATGGGGGTGCCGTCGGGTATCTGGTCGGCCAGGAGAACCGCGGCCTCGAATACATGTTCATCATGATGAACGCCGCCCGTTACGCCGTGGGCGTGCAAGGCATTGCCATCGCGGAACGCGCCTACCAGAAGGCCGTGGAATACGCGAAGGACCGCGTGCAGTCGCGGCCGGTCGATGGCTCGATGAACACGAGCGCGCCCATCATTCACCATCCCGACGTCCGCCGCATGCTGATGACGATGCGCGCATCCACCGAAGGATGCCGCGCGCTTGCGACGGTGGCCGCGGCGGCTTACGACGCGGCGCATCACCACCCGGACAAGGAAGCGCGCCAGCAGAACCAGGCGTTCTACGAATTCATGGTGCCGCTGGTCAAGGGCTACAGCACGGAGATGAGTCTCGAGGTGACCTCGCTCGGTGTGCAGGTGCACGGCGGCATGGGATTCATCGAAGAGACCGGCGCCGCGCAGTACTACCGCGACGCGAAAATCCTCACGATCTACGAAGGCACCACGGCGATCCAGGCGAACGACCTGGTGGGCCGCAAGACCTCGCGCGATGGCGGGCAGGCGGCGAAAGCCATCGCCGCGCAGATCGAGAAGACGGAAGCCGAGCTCGCGCGGCGGGGCAGTGTTGCCGCGCGCGCCGTTCACAAGCGGCTCGCGGCAGCGCGGCTCGCGTTCATCGATGTCGTCGAGTTCGTCGCGGCCAACACCAAGGCCTCGCCGAACGCGGTGTTCGCGGGCTCGGTGCCTTACCTCATGCTGGCCGGCAACCTGATGGCGGGGTGGCAACTGGCGCGCTCGCTGCTGGTCGCGGAAGACCTGCTCGCGAAGGGCGAGGACGCGGCATTCATGAATGCCAAGATCGCGACTGCGCGCTTTTATGCCGACCATCTCCTTGCGAAGGCGCCCGGAGTCCGCGACGCCATCGTCGAGGGCGCGGACAGTGTGACCGCGCTGGCGCTCGAGTCGTTCTGAATTCCCACACGAAAGCCGTCATGTCGAAGTTGCCGAAGGCCCTGCAGAACCTCTCCCTTCCCGTGATCGGCTCGCCGCTGTTCATCATCAGCAACCCGAAGCTGGTGATCGAGCAGTGCAAGGCCGGGATCATCGGCTCGATGCCGGCGTTGAATGCGCGCCCGGCCGCGCAACTCGAAGAGTGGCTGCACGAGATCACCGAGACGCTTGCCGCGTACGACCGCGCGAACCCGGACAAGCCCGCCGCGCCGTTCGCGATCAACCAGATCGTGCACAAGAGCAACGACCGCCTCGACC
>JAZKIF010000079.1:0-24018 GCA_040385005.1 Pseudomonadota bacterium | reverse complement strand
GGTCTGGTAGCGCAGGTACAGGTGGTAGTGCTCGGGCACGAAGCACAGCTTGAGGACTCGCGCCTGCAGGCCGGCATGCTGGGCCCAGGCGCGGCGCTGGCTGCGCGTCGGACGGAACTCGTCGCTCAGCACGCGCAGCGGCACGCAGGCGCGGCAACCGTCGCAGTACGGCCGGTAAGTGAACATGCCGCTGCGCCGGAACCCGTTGGTCACGAGGTCGGAATAGGCATCGTTGTGGATCAGGTGGCTGGGCGTCGCCACCTGCGAGCGGGCCTGCTTGCCCGGCAGGTAGCTGCACGGGTACGGCGCAGTCGCATAGAACTGCAGGGTCTGGAGCGGAAGATCCTTGAGGTGTGTCACGCGAAAGGCCTCGGCGGCGACAGGATTGCGTCCCAGTATACGGGCTCGAATGTCCATGACGGGGGAGTGCGGGGGGCGTTCCGTGCGACTTGCGCAACAAATTCCGACCGCGGGATCTCCCGGGCGCCGAGCGACGCGAGGTGCTGCGTGTTCTGCTGGCAATCGATGAGCGGAATGTCGTTGGACAAGCAGAATGCCGCAAGGCCCGCGAGCGCGATCTTGGATGCGTCGGGCACGCGGGTGAACATCGACTCCCCGAACATGGCGCGGCCGATGCAGACGCAGTAAAGCCCGCCGACGAGCTTTCCGTGCATCCAGGTTTCCACGCTGTGCGCGAAGCCGGCGCGATGGAAGGCTTCGTACGCCCTGACCATGGGCGGAACGATCCAGGTGCCGGACTGCCCCGTGCGCGGCGCTTGCGAGCAGGCGGAGATCACCTCGCCGAACGCGCTGTCGATGCGGACTTCGCAGGCAGGATCGGCGACGAAGCGCGCCAGCGTCTTGCGAAGAGACCGATGCAACTTGAACTCGCCGGGAACCAGGACCATCCGCGGGTCGGTGCTCCACCAGAGGATGGGCTGGCCTTCGCTGAACCACGGGAACACGCCGCCGGAGTACGCGCGGTGCAGGGTGTCGACGTCGAGCGCGCCGCCGGCCGCCAGCAGGCCGGGCGCGGGTTGCTCCTCGTCCCAGGCTTGCGCCGCGTCGGGAAACGAATCGCCGGGTTCGAGCCAGGGCAGGTTCATGCCGCGCCGAAAAATTGCTTGAGGTTGCGTCGCACGCTGCTATTGTGGATGGAGTGCCATGTCTGGAGGCATCGATGGTTCGGCAAGCACTTTGGATTGTCGTTGTCGCGCTCGGGTTGGCGGGATGCGCTGCCCCGGGATTGGCGCCCCGCGCCGCCTCCGATGACACGCCTTGGCTCGACCAGGCTTTCGGCGAGGAACGCGTGCTCGTCACGGTCGGCAAGGACGAATTGTTCCAGCTCGATCCTGCGTTGCAGGCCCGCTTGCGCGAGGCCAATCTCGATAGGCTCGGCACGCAGCAAAAGCTCAAGCATGTGCTGGCGCTGATCTTCGGCGAGGATTTGCGCGGCTTCCATTACGCCGCGGGGCATTCGACCATCGCCGCGGAGACCTGGCAGCGCAAGCGCGGCGACTGCCTGTCGCTCACGGTGCTCACGTATGCGGTGGCGCGCGCGCTCGACATGCCGGCGCAGATGCAGGAGGTGCGCGTGCCCCTGCTGTTCGACCGGCGCGGCCAGCTCGACGTGGTGAACCAGCACGTGAATGTCCTGTTCCGGCCCGGAAGTCACCGTGCGGCCGAGGAGGCCGCGCCTCGCGACATCGTGATCGACTTCGAGCCCGAGTTCGCATCCAACCGGCCCGGCAAGCCGCTTTCCGAGGACGCGATCCTCGCGCGCTATTACAACAATGTCGCGACCGAGCACCTCGTCGCGGGCCGGCGCGCGCTGGCCTACGCGCACTTCAAGGCGGCGATCCGCGCCGACCCTGCGTTCGCGGCGGGCTACGGCAACCTGGCCGTGTTGTACCGCGCAGCCGGGCGCCTGCACGAAGCCGAACAACTGCTGGTGCAGGCCGTGAAGCTGAGCGACCCTGCTGACGTACCCCTGCACACGCTGACTGAATTGCTGACGGCGCAGGGCCGCACCGCCGAGGCGCGGCGCTACGCCGAGATGCTCAAGGAGGGCCGCGAGCGCGATCCTTATTACTGGATCGGGCAGGGACTGCGTCATCTCGACGACGGCGATGCGAAGAAGGCCATCTCGGCGCTAGAGCATGCGCGCGACATCTCGCACGGTTTCGACGAAGTGCATCGCTACCTGGCGCTGGCCTATTGGCGCGCCGGCCAGGCATCGAAAGCCAGGCAGGAGTTGATGGCGCTCGCGGCGATCGGCGATGAGGACGGGGTGGCGAAGTTCAAGCGATCGATCAAGCGCTTCAAGCCCGGCGCCGACACGCCGCCGTCCTGACTTCGGTTCACTTCACCACGACGAGGTTCTTGCGCAAGGTGTTGAAGTAGCCGTAGTTCATCGTCCATTGACGGTCGTGGCCCTTGTGCAGGCGGACCATTTCATCGGCGCGTTGCGCGATGTCGCCGCGAAACGATACGGTCCGCTCGCCAATCTTCTGGAACTTGATGAGGCTTGCGCCGCGCATCATCTCGGCGTCATCGCCACCCGGGCCGGTGACGTACACCCAGCTCTTGGAGGGCGCTTCAGCGAGCAGGATGGAGAACGCGTTGATCGAACCCGAGCGCGTGACGGGCAGGCCCTTGAGCACGAGGTTTTTCGTGCTGCTGAAAAATCCGCCGAGCTTGTTCTTTAACTGGTTGGCAAACGAGTCCGTCGCGCCCGTGTAGTGTCGCGCGTTGCAGGTGACGAGTTCGACGGTGTGCATCGTCGCATTGAGCGCCTTCCAGGCCTTGATGATCTCGGCGAGCTCGGTGGCGTTTTTCGTGCACAGGCCGTAGTTGTCGCCGTGGCCCCAGAAGAGGAGCGTCGTCACGCCCTTGGCGGCCGGAGCGATGTTGATCAGCCCATGCTCGGAGCCGGCTTCCTCGCCGGCGAGCGCGACACCGCGCTGGAGGTGGTCGTTCGTGTAGAGGATCTGGAGCATCGCGATACCTTCCCTGATACGGCTGAGCCTGACGGCCGCAAGTATCGCAGCTTCGACGCATGGAAAAAAGCCAGTAAAAGGACCGTATGGACATGAACAGCCCCGCGCACGGACGAACCTTCGACTTCCTCATCGTGGGGGCTGGCTTCGCAGGCAGCGTGCTGGCCGAGCGGCTCGCGAACGTGCTGGGGCAGCGGGTGCTGCTGGTCGACAAGCGGCCACACATCGGCGGCAATGCGTACGACCGCTACGACGACGCGGGCGTGCTGATCCACCCTTACGGCCCGCACATCTTTCACACGAACTCCGAAGATGTCTTCGGGTATCTGTCGCGCTTCACGCAGTGGCGTCCCTACGAGCACCGCGTGCTCGCCAGCGTCGATGGCCAGCTGCTGCCCATCCCGATCAACCTCGACACGATCAACCGGCTCTACGGCTTCAGTCTCACGTCGATCGAGCTCGAGAAGTACTTCGAATCTGTCGCGGAGAAGAAGGCCGAGATCAGGACTGCCGAGGGCGTGGTGGTGAACAAGATTGGCCGCATGCTGTACGAGAAGTTCTTTCGCGGCTACACGCGCAAGCACTGGGGGCTGGATCCATCCGAGCTCGATGCGAGCGTCACCGCGCGCATTCCAACGCGCACGAACCGGGACGATCGCTACTTCACAGACAAGTTTCAGGCGATGCCGCTGCATGGGTACACGCGCATGTTCGAGCGGATGCTGGATCATCCGAACATCGAGGTGATGCTGAACACCGACTACCGGAAAGTCGAGCAGGCCATTCCGTGGCGTCGCATGGTCTACACCGGACCCATCGATGCGTTCTTTGATTTCAAGCACGGCAAGTTGCCTTACCGCAGCCTGCGGTTCGAGCACACCACGCTGCAGCAGGATCAGTTTCAGGCGGTGGGCCAGGTGAACTATCCGAACGAGCACGATTACACGCGTATCAGCGAGTTCAAACACATGACGGGGCAGGTGCATCCGTGCACGTCGGTGGTCCGCGAGTACCCGTGCGCGGAGGGCGATCCTTACTATCCGGTTCCGCGTCCTGAAAACGCGGTTCTCTACAAGCTCTACGAGGCCGAAGCCGAAAACACGCCCAACGTGACTTTTGTGGGCAGGCTAGCTACGTATCGGTACTACAACATGGATCAGGTGGTCGGGCAGGCGCTTGCGGCGTTCAAGAGGTTGCAGGCTGCGCAGGTGAGCTGACGGCGTCCGAAGGACGTGCTGATATCCATGGCCGCCATGGAAAAAGGGCCAGCACTTGCGTACTGGCCCTTTTCGGATGTTTTGGCTCCTCGACCTGGGCTCGAACCAGGGACCTACGGATTAACAGTCCGGCGCTCTACCAACTGAGCTATCGAGGAACAAGCCTTAAATTATAGCGCGGTTTTTCCGGCCCTTTCAGAGCGCGGCCGTGAACGTGACGCGGAAGGTCCGCGGCGCCCCCGGATACAGGTACACGTGCCCGAACTGGTAGGGCGATTCCTTCCAGAAGCGCTTGTCCGCAATGTTGTCGACGCCCACCGTCCACGTCGTCGCGGCGGCGCCGATCTTTGTCTCGTAGCTCAGCGCGGCGTCCACGCGGGTCCACGCGGGCAGCATCACCGACTCATCCGCCAGCACGGCGCGTCCACCCTCGTGCGAGAGCTGGCCCCGCACTGTCAACCCCGGCACGGCCGCGATTCGCCACGCGGCATGCGCGCGAGCCACGAGGTCGGGCACGTTGGGCGGACGCTTGCCATTGTTCGCGGGCTCGAGCGTGCTGCCTTGCCGCTTGGCGTCGAGCACCGTGACGCCTCCGCCGGCGCTGAGCGGGCCACTCGCCCATTGCACATTCGCTTCCACCCCTTGATGCACGGCCTCGCCGTCGTACTGCCCGACGCAGCTCGAAAACGTGCGGCTGCAAAAATCGATGTTGCTCATCGGGCGCTTGATACGGAACGCCGCGAGCTGCCAGCCCCACGCGTCGCGCTCACCCTTCACCCCAACCTCGACCTGCCGGGATTTCAGCGCAGGCAGTACCTGGCCCGGGTTGGCATAGATGGCGGAGTTGTTGGGCACTTGCTGCGACTCGATGCCCTGGCCCCAGCTCGCATAGGCCGTCATCGCGTCGTTGAGCTTGAAGCTCGCGGCGAGCCACGGCGTCGTCAGGCTCTGCGCGTAGGCGTTGGGTGACGTTCCATCCGTCGCGATGCTTTCCCGATTCAACCGAGTGTGGCGCAAGCCGAGCCAGGTGGTGACTCGCGAATTCCAGCGCATCGCGTCTTGCGCGGAGAACTCCAGCGAGCGTTCGTCGCGGTTCGTGGAAGTCGCGGTGAGGGTCGGGTCCGGCGGCACGATGGCGGTGCCGGCGACGTTGCCCGTGCCGACGTAGTTGTACGCCTGCGGCTCGAAGCGGTTGCGCACGCGGCTGGCGAGCAGGCCGAACGACAGGTCGTGCGTGATCGATCCGGTTGCAAGCTTGCCCTTGAGATTGAGCGCCGCCGCATCCTGCCGGCGCCGCTCGTTCTCGCTGCGGAAGTCGTAGAGGTCGAACGTGCCGTCCGAGCAATAGCGGTCGTAGTTGCCTTCCGCACCGCAACCGAAGGGGAAGGCCGTGTAGTCGTCGTTCTTCAGGTGTTGCGTGCCGAGCTGCGCGGCCCAGCGCCAGCCGTTGCCGATCGCCTGGTCGAAACGCAGCGAGCCGGTGAGTGCATCGAACTGCGAGGGCTGTGCCCACGACTGGTTGTTGAGGTTCAGCCGCGGATCGGGCACCGCGGGCATGACGCCGCCGAGCAGGCTGAATCCGACCTGGCTCGCCTGCGTCTTGCGGCTCCACTCCACTTCGGCGGACAACACCGAGTCGCGGCCAAGCCGCCAGTCGGTGGCCAACGCCACCATGCTGCGATCGCCGTCGAGGTTGCGCACCAGCGGCCGTAGGCGCTCCTGCGCGACATTGAGGCGATAGCCGAATGCGCCATCGGCGCCCGCGCGGCCGCCGATGTCCACCGCGCCGAGAATGCTCGCGCGGCTGGTCCATTCGAGGCGCACTTCGCGCAGGTCGCCCTCCGTCGGCCGCTTCACCATGTAGTTGACGATGCCGCCCGGCGCGCTGGTGCCCGCCTGGATGCCGCTCGTGCCCTTGAGGATCTCGACGCGCTGCTTGTTGTCCAGCGGGATCGTCGTCTCCGCGCTGATCGGCAAACCTTCACGCCGGTAGTTGAAGCGGTTGTCCAGCGTGAAGCCGCGGATCGACACGAAGTCCCAATAGCCCGCCGCGTTGTACGCGTCGGACACGGAGGAATCGAATTGCGTGAGATCGGCCAGGCGGCGGGCGCCGCCGGCTTCGATCTGCTTGCTGTCGATCACGGTGGCGGAGACGGGCACCTCCTTCAACGGAACGTCACCGAAGCCTGTGACGTCGGCGGTTTGAGCCGCACTTTGCCCGGTGATGACGACGGGTTTGAGCGTCGTGTCCTGGGCTTGCGCGGATGCGCAGGCGAGCAGCGCGGCGGCTGCCGTGAGTGCGATGCGGGAGCGTGGCAGCGAGTGCCGGGAATGAGCCTGTGGCTTCTTGAATGGTTGTGCCATGACGTTAACTTCCAACGAAATGGCAGGTCGGCTTGCTTGTGGCGTGATGCGCCCGGGAGAAGAGGGCGCCGCCGGTGAGCTTGCTTCCCTGCGCGAGGATTACCTCAATCAGGTTCAAAGGGACTTTCTCAGTCGACGTTGTCGGAACAACATCAACACCCCTAGCGGAAGTGCCCTTGCGGGCACGTGCGGATTCTAAGCCAACTCTTCAGTCGAAGACCGGTGATTCGACACCGAGCACCTTGTGCAACTTCGGGCTCGTCGTCGTGTATTGCAGGTGAATTTTCTTGTCCGGGAAGATGAACGGCGCGGCGCCGAACGCCGCAAGCGCGCACTCGTGGAACCCGGACAGGATCAACTTCTTCTTGCCCGGATAAGTGTTGATGTCACCCACCGCGAAGATGCCCGGCGTGTTGGTGGAGAACTTCTCCGTGTCAACCTTCACCTGCTTGCGCTCGATGTCCAGGCCCCACTCGGCGATCGGGCCGAGCTTCGGGCTCAGGCCGAAGAACACCAGCAGCACGTCGAGCGGTACCACGCGCGTCACGGCGTCGGAGCCTGTGACCTTCACGCCGATGAGGCGGCCGTCCTTTTCTTCGTAGCCGGTGATCTGCCCGACGATGAATTGCATCTCGAGCGCGTCGCACAACTCCTTCATCTTCGCGACCGACGCGGGCGCGGCCTTGAAGCCGTCGCGACGGTGGATGAGGATGACGCTCTCGGCCTTGTGCGTGCCTTCCTGCGCGAAGTTCAATGCCCAATCGAGCGCGGAATCTCCGCCGCCGACGATGACGAGATTCTTGCCCGCGAAATCGGTCGGATTCTTGACGCGGTAGTGAAGCTGCGTGTCCTGGAATTTCTCGAGCCCATCCACCTTCAGCAAGCGCGGCTGGAATGCGCCGACGCCTGCGGCGATGAAGATCGTCTTCGTGAGGAAGCGTGCGCCCTTCGATGTCTCGACATGGAAGCGACCATCGTCCTGCTTCTCGACCTTCGTCACTTCCTGGCCGAAGTGGAAGGTCGCGCCGAACGGCTCGATCTGCTTCAGGAGGTTGTCCGTCAGTTCCTGGCCGGTGCACACGGGCACGGCGGGGATGTCGTAGATCGGCTTGTCGGGATAGAGCTCGACGCACTGGCCGCCCGGGTAGGCGAGCGAGTCGATCACATGCGCCTTGATTTCGAGCAGGCCGAGTTCGAACACCTGGAACAGGCCGACCGGCCCGGCGCCGACGATGACCGCATCGGTCTCGATCGGCCCATCGTGCGCGGCGGCGGTCTTGATCACTTCCTGGTTGAGTTGAGGTTCCATTTTCCTTTTAGCGGACCAGCTCGGAAAGCTTGTCCGTCTTGTCCTTCCATTCGTCGGCATCCGCCGGCGGCTCCTTGCGCTTGGTGATGCTCTTCCAGCCCGCGGCCTGCGCCAGTTCGACGTTGATCTTGATGAAGTTCATCTGGTCGGGCGGAACGTCTTCCTCGGCGTAGATCGCGTTCACCGGGCACTCCGGGATGCAGACGGCGCAGTCGATGCATTCATCGGGATCGATGACCAGCATGTTCGGGCCTTCGCGAAAGCAGTCGACGGGGCAGACGTCCACGCAGTCGGTGTACTTGCAGCGGATACAGGATTCAGTGACGACGTGGGTCATGTTGGAAAGCTTCGAAGGGGGAACAAACCCCCTATTTTATGGCTTGGCCACGAGGGCCGGCGTTTAACGGACGAGTACGGCCCCGGAGGTCTTGTGGGTAGCGGCGTCCACCAGCACCAGTGAGCCGAGGATTCGCGAGCGGGCGTAGGGCAGCGTCGCGAGGGGCTCCTGCAGCGCCAGCTCCACATGACCGATGGAATTGGGCTCCAGGTGGTCCGCTTCGGCTTCGGCCAGTGTGTTCACGTCCAGCTTGTGCACGATGCGCTTCACGCGCGCCTTGACCCAGCGGTGGCCATGCAGCGCGAAGTACACGCGACCCGCCACCAGCGGCTCGTCATCCATCCACGCGATCGTCGCGGAGATCTCACGCGAAGGCTCGGCTGCGCCCGGGGCAAGCAGCCAGTCGCCGCGCGACACATCGACCTCGCGGTCCAGCACGATGCCGGCGCTGTGCCCGGCCGGAACGTCGGCCGGCACGCGCACATGATTCAGCACCTGGGCCACCACGGCCGTCTGGCCGCTCGGCAACACCTTGACCTGCTGGCCCGGCTGGATCGCGCCGGTGGCGACGCGGCCCCAGAAGACGCGACGGCCCTGGGTCGTGTCGGAAGAGGACGAGAACTTCTCGACCCACTGCACGGGGAAAGCGAACGCCTCCGAAGATTCGGCCGCGACCACGTCGAGCTGCTCGAGGATCTGAAGCAGCGACAGGCCTTGGTAGCCGCACCAACCGGGTTGCGCCTCGACCACGTTGTGGCCCTTGAGGGCGGAAATCGGCACCACAGCGCGAATCGCGATGCCCGCGGCAGCCGCGAAAGTCTGGAGCGCGCCTTCGATGTTGTTGAAAGCGACAGTGGGATCTTCGACCGCATCGAGCTTGTTCACCGCGAACACGATGGACGGCACGCGCAGCAGGTTCACCAACAGCGAGTGGCGGCGCGTCTGCGGCAGCAATTCCAGGCCCGGGCTCTGCCATTGCAGCTTGGTCGCATCGACCAGCACCACGGCCGCGTCGGCGCTGGATGCGGCTGTCACCATGTTGCGCGTGTATTGCTCATGGCCCGGCGCGTCGCCGATGATGAACTTGCGCCCAGGGGTCGCGAAGTAGCGGTAGGCAACGTCGATCGTGATGCCTTGCTCGCGTTCGGCCGAGAGGCCGTCGGTGAGAAGCGCGAGGTCCGTCTCGCCGGAGCGCTGCACGCCCGCGAGCTGGTCCTGCAGCACGGCCTTGCTGTCGACCAGCAGGCGGCCGATCAGCGTGCTCTTGCCGTCGTCGACGCTGCCGCAGGTGATGAAGCGCAGGGCCGAGATGTGGTCATGCCCGCTGCGGGCTTCGGCGATCTTGGTGGGGGCGAGGGTGTCCGCGGTCATCAGAAATATCCATCCTTCTTGCGCTTCTCCATCGAGGCATCGGAGGTCTTGTCGTCCATGCGGGTCGCGCCGCGCTCGCTCACGTCCACGGTGAGCGTCTCGATCACGACTTCGGCTGCGTTGGCGGCGGGGCTGTCCACCGGGCACGTGCAGGTGATGTCGCCGACGGTGCGAAAGCGCACGGTGCGGGTCACGACTTCTTCACCGTCGCGCGGCGGCGTGAGTTCGGTGACCGGCACGAGCAGGCCTTTGCGTTCGACCACCTGCCGCTGGTGTGCGTAATAGATCGAAGGCAGGGCGATTTCTTCGCGCTCGATGTATTGCCACACGTCCAGCTCGGTCCAATTGGAGATCGGGAACACGCGGAAATGCTCGCCGGGCTGCAGGCGCGTGTTGAAGAGCGTCCACAGCTCAGGGCGCTGCGCCTTGGGCTGCCATTGGCCGAAGCTGTCGCGGTGCGAGAAGATGCGTTCCTTCGCGCGGGCCTTCTCTTCGTCGCGGCGCGCACCGCCGATCAGCGCGTCGAAGCGGAATTCCTCGATCGCTTCCAGCAGCGTCACCGACTGGTGGACGTTGCGCGATTCGCCGGGATGCGCCAAGCGGACGGTGCCGCGCTTCATCGAGTCTTCGACGTTGCGCACGATCAGCTCGGCGCCGAGTTCCTTCGCGCGGAAGTCGCGGAAGTCCGTCACTTCCTTGAAGTTGTGGCCCGTGTCGATCATCAGCAGCGGATACGGGATGCGGCCCTTGCCGAATGCCTTTTCCGCGCACTTCAGCAGCACGAGCGAGTCCTTGCCGCCGGAGAACAGCAGCGTCGGCCGCTCGAAGGTGGCGGCGACTTCGCGCAAGATGAAGATCGTTTCTTCTTCCAGCGCATCGAGGTGCAAGTTGCTCAGCGGCGCGAGCAAGGTGGGTTCGGTGCGGGCGTTCATGCGGTGATCCGATCGTCCTTGGCTAGATCTGTCTTGACGTGCAAGCCGCATTCCTTGGCGGCTTCGTCTTCCCACCACCAGCGGCCGGCGCGGAAGTCCTCGCCGAGGCTGATCGCGCGGGTGCAGGGGGCGCAGCCGATGCTGGGGAAGAACTCGTCGTGGAGCGGGTTGAAGTCGACGTCGTGCAGCTTGATGTAGTGCCACACGTCACCCCACGACCAGTTGGCCAGGGGATTGATCTTGGCGCGGCCGGTCGATGCTTCATCGCTCGTGTCGACGAGCGGCACGTCCGCGCGGGCATTCGATTGCTCGCGGCGCAGGCCCGTGATCCACGCGCGCTGGCCGGCGAGGGCGCGCTCCAGCGGCTCGATCTTGCGGATGTGGCAGCAGGCCTTGCGCAACTCGATGCTCTTGTACATCGCTTCGTTGCCTTCGCGCGCGACGAACTGGATCACCGCTTCGTTCTTCGGGCGGTACACGTTGACCGGCACGCGCGAATTGGCCTGCGTGCGCTCGAGCAGGGCCAGCGTCTGCGTGTGGAGCATGCCGGTCTCGAGCACGAACACCGGGATGTCCAGCCCGAGCGTGTTGATCAGGTGCGTGATCACGACGTCTTCCGCGCCGAGGCTGGAGGCCTGGGTCAGCGGCGAGAACTCCGTGGCAGCGCGCTGCAGCAAGTCGCGCGTTTCCGCGAGCTTCGCGTCGAAGTCCTTCGAGGGGCGGGCGTGCAGGTCGACGGCGCTCATCACGCGGCTCGCTTGAAGTGCGGCGCCGGGCTGACCACGTCGCCCTGGTAGAACGCGGCGTAGCGCTCGAACTGGCGGCGCGCGACGGCGTCGTCCTGGTCCGCGCGCAGCACCGCGCTGGAAAAGCCGCTGCGTTCCATCTGCACGAGCTGGTCAACCAGCACGTCGCCAATCGCGCGGATGTCGCCCTTGAAGCCAAGACGGCGGCGCAGCAGGAAGGCCTGGCTGAACGCGCGTCCGTCGGTGAACTTCGGGAAGGTGAGTTCCACGCGCTCCACGCCTTCGAGTGAGGCGTCAAGCGCATTCGCATCGTTAGGCAACTGCAGCACCTTGGCCGCAACCACTGCTTCGCCATCTTCGGCGCGGAGAAGTCTGAGATTCATGTCCATCAGGCCACCTGCTTTTCGGTGAAACGCGCGGCATTGGCGGCCGCCTTGAAGGGTTCGATGCCGACGCGGCGCAAGGTGGCGATGAAAGTCTCCGCCCTGCCTTCGACGCTCTGGCGCTGCTTGCGGTAGGTGTCCAGCACCGCCTCGATCACCTCGGGCACTTCGGCCGCGGAGAACGACGGGCCGACAACCTTGCCGGGCGTGGCGGTGCCGGAGAGGAGCGAGCCATTGGCGCCGCCGAGCGTCACCTGGTACCACTCCTTGCCGTCCTTGTCGACGCCCAGGATGCCGATGTGGCCCGCGTGGTGGTGTCCGCACGAGTTGATGCAGCCGGAGATGTTGAGGTCGATCTCGCCGATGTCGAACAGCTCGTCCATGTCCTGGTAGCGCTGCGTGATCGCTTCCGCGATCGGCAAAGAACGCGCGTTGGCGAGCGAGCAGAAATCGCCGCCGGGGCAGGCGATCATGTCCGTGAGCAAGCCGATGTTGGCGCGAGCCAGGCCCGCCTTGCGCGCGGCTGCCCAGAGTTCCGGCAGGTCGTCGCGGTGCACCCACGGCAGGAGCAGGTTCTGCTCGTGCGTGACGCGTGCTTCGCCGGCCGAGAAGCGGTCGGCGAGGTCGGCTGCGATCTGCAGTTGCCCGGCATCCGCGTCACCGGGCGCCTGGCCCAGCCGCTTGAACGAGAGCGTCACCGCGCGCAGTTCGGGATTCTTGTGTTCCGCGACGTTGCGCTGCAACCAGCGGTCGTACGCAACGTCCGCCTCGGCGTCCGTGCGAACAATCTCATGCACGCGGGCGTCCGCGCCCTTGCGCTCGAGCTTGATCACCGGCGGCACGAACGAAGCGGCAACGCGGTCGAATTCGGCTTGCGTGATCGTGTGCGGCGCGCCGTCGCGCTCGAGGATCTGGCGGTACTCTTCCTCGACCTTGTCGATATAGCGCTGGCCTTCGGCCTTGACGAGGATCTTGATGCGGGCCTTCCAGACGTTGTCGCGGCGGCCGTAGCTGTTGTAGACGCGGATGCAGGCTTCGATGTAGTTGAGCAGCTGGTCCCATGGCAGGAACTCGCGCACCACCGTGCCGATGATCGGCGTGCGGCCCATGCCGCCGCCCACTTGCACGCGAAAGCCCAACTCGCCGGCTTCATTGCGCAGCAGCTGCAAGCCGATGTCGTACCAGCCGATGGCCGCGCGGTCTTCACGCGCACCATTGACCGCGATCTTGAACTTGCGCGGCAGGAAGCTGAACTCGGGATGCAGCGTGCTCCACTGGCGCATGATTTCGCAGAAGGGACGCGGATCGGCGATCTCGTCGGGAGCAATCCCGGCAAGCTCGTCGCTCGTGATGTTGCGGATGCAGTTTCCGCTGGTCTGGATGCCGTGCATGTTCACGCTCGCCAGTAGCTCCATCACGTCGGCGCTCTTCACGAGGGGAATCCAGTTGAACTGGACGTTCGTGCGCGTGGTGAAGTGGCCGTAGCCGTACTTCAGGTTGGACACGACCGGTGTGCCGCCGCGGGGCACGGGCACTTCGCCGAGCGCCCACTGCTTTTCCTGGGCTTCGCGCAGCAATTCCGCGTCCGGCTGGTCGTAGTCGCTCGCGATCTTCGACAGCACGCGCAGCTGGGCGCTGGAGATCTCGCCGTACGGCACCGCGATGCGCAGCATCGGCGCATAGCGCTGGATGTACCAGCCGTTCTGCAGGCGCAGCGGGCGGAACTCGTCGTCTCCGAGCGTGCCGGCGAGGTTGCGCTCGAGCTGGTCGCGGTATTGCGCGGCCCGGTTGCGGACGAACTGCTTGTCGAATTCGGTGTATTGATACATCGCTTGGGTCTTCTTCTAGAGGGAGATCAGCCGCACGCCCGCATACGCGAGCAGCAGCGAGAGCAGGGAACGGATCAGGCGGTCCGGCGCATGGCGCACGAGACGCGAGCCGAGCCAGATGCCGGGAAGCGAGCCGACCAGCAGCGTGCCCAGCAGCGGCCAATCCACGGAGCCGATGGAGGCGTGGCCGAGGCCAGCCACGAGCGTCAGCGGCACCGCATAGGCGATGTCGGCCGCGATGATGCGCGGCAGGGGCAGCGCCGGATAGAGCAGCATGAGCACGGTGACGCCGATCGCGCCGGCGCCCACCGATGTGAGCGAAACCAGCGCGCCGATGACGGCGCCGAACAGCACGGGCTGCGCCCAGTGGCGCGGACGCGTCGCGGCGGCCAGTTGGTCCGCATCGATCTGTCGGGGGATGTTCTTGCCGCGAATGGCTTTGTACAGCGTCGCGGCTGCCGTGAGGAGGAGGGCGGCGCCCAGCGTCAGGGTCATGACCGATTGCACGTGCGGGTCGGCCGGGCCGATGCGATGCAGAACGAAAATCGTGATCAACGCTGCCGGAATGCTGCCGGCGGAGAGCAATGCGACGATAGGCCAGTCGATGGCGCGTGACTTCGCAAGCCCCAGAGCGCCGCCGAATTTGGTGGCCGACGCGAAGAGCAGGTCGGTGCCGATCGCGAGATACGGCTTGATGCCGAACCCGAAGATCAGCAGCGGCGTCATCAATGAGCCGCCGCCGACGCCGGTGAGGCCGACCACGAGGCCGACGAAGAAACCGGCGAAGACGAACGCGAAATCGTGCATGGGCGCGACTGTAGAGGGACCTCATATGGGAACAAACTACTTTTTAGTTCGCGCGTTATCCGGATAAGCTTATGCGCGAGCACTGGCGCGGCTTTGCGGGCCATCGAGCGCCGATCCCGGATAAGGCCGATTGCGCTCGCGGCGCGTGCCGCCATAATCGCCCCAGCAATAAGGCAGCACATGGGTCAGCGGGTCTTCGTCAAGGTCGTCGGGTTCACGGACGTGGAGCGCCATGCGCTCAACACGGTGTTTCGCCTGTCCGATTCGCGCGAGACGAGCTACGCGCTCTGGATGCCCGATGCGCCCGAGGCGCCGCAGCTTGCGCTGTTCGACGGGCAGAGCTACGAAGCTCCGGTCGAGCTCGAGTCGCCCAAGGTCAAAGGGATGAAGGTCATCTGGATCGGCAACTTCGCCCCTCCGAACGCATGGCGGATCTTCGAGCGGCCGATTTCCTGGCCCGAAGTCGTCGCGTCGATGGACCAGTTGTTCGCGCCCGAGCCGCTCGATTTCGACTTGGGGTTCGGCGACAGCACGCCGGCGGAGGACGCGGGCGAACCGCAAACCGCCCCCAAACGCGCCCTCATCGTCAGCCCCGATCGCGCCGAGCGCCTCTACATGCGCGCGCGCCTGGCGCTGGCCAGCCTCACGCAGGCCGATGACGCGGAGACCGGTGCGCAAGCCCTGGAGCTGGCGCGCGAACACAACTACAGCGTGGCCTTGGTGGATTTCACTTTGCCCGACGTAGAGGGCTGGGCTTTCCTGAAAGAGCTGAAGCAGGCCCGCCCGATGATTCCCCACCTGATCGTGACGAAGTCGAAAGCTTCCATGCCCGAGCGTTTCCGCGGCTGGCTTTCGGGCGCCGAGGGATTTCTCGGCAAGCCGCCGCACCCGAAGAAACTGCAACGCTTGCTGCGCCGCGTCTAGACGGCTTCGCGGGGCTGCGCGGCCGGCATGTCTGGCGCGGCTTCGGCCTTGGGAAGCGCCAGCGCAGGCGACTTTAACCAGCCTTGCCGCACGCCCACGAGCACTTCCCGAGTGAGCGAGCCAGCGATCGGCAGCTTCGTCGAGAGGTTCATGAACACATCGCGCAGGAACGGCAGCATCTTCAGCTCCGACTGGAAGATAGGCGTCAAGCGGCGGCTCGCGTCCCCGTAGAAGTGCAGGTGGGCCTTGCGCAGCAGCGTATAGCGCTCCAGCGCCGTCGCGACCGCGGGCGATTGCGCGATGCATTCCGCCAGCGCCACCGCATCGAGCAGCGCGAGATTCGTTCCCTGGCCCAACTGCGGGCTCGTGGCATGCGCCGCATCGCCGATCACCACGCAGCGCTCGGTGTGGTACGCGGGCATGACGACGTCGTGGTAGCGCGCCCATGTCAACTGGTCCATCGAGTCGATCTGCGCCAGGAGCGATTCGCAGCCTGGATTCAGGGACAGCACATCGCGCTTGAAGGCATCCAGGCCGGCCTCCCGCCACGCCTCGTGCCTCTGAGCGGGCAAGCTCCAGAAGAGGCTCACCACGGGCACGTCGGTGCCCGGCGCATTGCCCGTGGGCATGATGCCCAGCATCTCGCGGGCGCCGCGGTACCACTGCCACAGCGTGGCGCCTTGTTCCCGCTTCGGGTCCTCCAGGATCGCCCAGGCGGCGCCCCAGGGATAGACGCGGTCGCTGCTGGCCAATCCCGTCTGGCAGCGCAGCGCCGAGCGCGCGCCGTCGGCGACGACCACGAGGTCGTGCTCGGCCTGCAGCGCGGCAAGGTCCTTCACTTCGTGCCCCGTGACGATGCGCACGCCGTTCGAGCGCGCTGACTTCCACAGCGCGTTGAACAGGACGCCGCGATGCAGCCCGAGCCCGAACGAGGCGGGCTGCCAGTCCTTGTAGCGGATGTTGACGACCGGCCATTTGCGGGGCGTTACGCCGTACAGGTGCTCGATGCGCGCGCCGTTGCGAAGCACTTCCTCCTCGATGCCGAGAACGCGCAGCGCCGCGAGGCCGCTGGGCTGCAGGAGGATGCCCGCGCCGACCGACTGCGGCTCGGAGAACTTGTCGTAGACGGTGACGTCGTGGCCCTGCCGTGCGAGCAGCGTCGCCGTGGCGAGGCCTGCAAAGCCCGCGCCCGCGATGGCCACCTTGAGGTACTCGTTGGATCCCTGCACAGGCGGCATCCTACCGCGTGATGTCCAGCGATTGGGCGAGGCGCCGGTCCAGTGGGAACGGCTCCCCATGAACCCGCGCGGCGAGCAATTCGCCGCACAGCGCCGCGAAGGTCAACCCGCGCGATCCCATGGCCGTGCTGACCCACAGGCCGGGTTCGACTTCGCCGAGCAGCGGGCGCCGATCGGTGGCGGCGCAGCGAACGCCGGTCCATACGTGGACCGAACCGTCGGCGAAGGAGGGGGCGAGTGCGGCGGCTGCTTCGGGAGCGAGCTTGCGCAGGCGTTCGAGGTTGGACTGGTGATCCGCCGCTCGCTCCTCCAGGCTGTCCTGGCCGGTCTCGTACGTGGAGCCGCAATACCACGCGAGGCCTCGCGAAGTCGGGACCGAAGGGATGAGGTGGCCGCTGCCATTCATGGGTGTGGGCGCCAGCGAGGCGCCCGCTTGATCGCCCCAACTCACCTGGCCGCGAACGGGATGGGTCGAGATCCGGTTGCCCAGCAAGCGGGCGCTGCCGGTGGCAGCTGTGACCACCACGAGCTCCGATTCGTCGAGCACGGCGCCACCTGTTGCGATCACACGCCAGCGCCCATTCGATCGTTCGATGGATTGAACCTCGCACTCGCCACGCCACTCGATCCCCGGCTGCGAAAGCCAGGCTCGCACCAGAGGGGCCGGCTTGATCCAGCCTGCCTGTTCATGCCAGATGGCGTTGCCCTGTGCGGCACGACGGTTCCACGGACGCATCGCTTCGCGTGCGTCCTCAACCATGGCGAAGTCGTCCGGCCTGAGCTCCAGCACACCGGTCAGCGCCCAGTCCTCGCCTTCGCGCAACAAATGCCGCGCCTGTTGCAGCGTCGTCCGCACGCCGCAGCGACTGAGGCGCGAGAGCAAGCTGTCGTCGGGCGAATAGTGCGGCGCGAGCAGCCCGGCGGGAAGGCCCGATGCACCGCTGGCCGGAGAAGAGGCAATGTCGAGCGCGATAACGCGCCAGCCGCGGCGCGCGAGGCTTGCGGCGACCGCCGCGCCAGCGAGGCCCGCGCCGATCACGGTGCAATGGCCGGGTTCGATATCCACTTCGGCGAGTCGTGAGCGGGGTTGCCATGCCGGATTGAACATACCGTGGGTCTCCCCCGGTGTCATGACGAACCCGGCTTCCGCCAGCCCATGGCCCAATGCAGCCGACACGTTGTCGGTGGCGATGGTCGTGCCGCGCCGGCAGTGGCGCGCCACCGCCTTCAATGCGGCCGGGTCCCACGCATCGATCACCACCGAGTCCGCGCGGAACACCTGCTGGCGCAGCGCGTCGCGCATTTCCCCAACGAACAGGGTCAGCAAGATGCGCCCATCCTCGAACTGCATCCTGTGCACGCCCGCCGTCAGGCCGAACCCTTGCCCGGCGAGCTCGGCAGCAAGCGGCGCAAGCGCGGCGGTGTCGGCCGCCGCGCCGACGATATCCGTCGCGGCAACCGGCCGCGCATCCATGGCCACGAAGTGCAGTAACCCGGGGCGTGCAGGATCGTCCTTCCACGCGCGCCAGCACGCAAGGAACTTCAGTCCCGACCCGAAGCCGGTTTCAAGGATGCGCCACTGGCGCTGTCCGCCCCATGCGCCGGGCAATTCGCGGCCGGCGGGGAACACGCTGGCCGCTTACGCGGGTGGCGGCACGTAGCCGGCCGCCGTATCCGCGCCGCCGCCGAAGAAGTGGTTCTCCATCTGGCGTGCGAGGTATTGGCGCGCGCGCTGGTCCGCGAGGTTCAGGCGGTTCTCGTTCACGAGCATGGTCTGCTGCTTGAGCCACTCCGCCCAGGCTTGCTTGCTCACGTTTTCGTAGATGCGCTTGCCGAGCTCGCCCGGGTAGGGCGGGAAGTCGAGGCCATCGGCTTCCTTGCCGAGCTTGATGCAGTTGACGGTACGAGCCATGTGAAAGCCTCTGTTCTTACATTCGATCGCACATAAGCTTGTGCGCATTAACAAGTGAAAACTCGGTCGTTCCGGTTTCGCGGCCCGGCTTCCAGAATCGCCACTCGATTCAGAACTACCCGGAAAGAAACCCGATGACCCAACGCCGCGACTTTATCAAGATTCCCTTCGCTGCTGCCGCGGCAGTGATGCTGGGCCTCACGGCGCTGCCTTCGTTTGCCCAGCAGCCGCTCACGCTGCTGAACGTGTCGTACGACCCGACGCGCGAACTCTATGCCGAGTTCAACCAGTCGTTCGCCAAGTACTGGAAGGGCAAGACCGGCCAGGACGTGACGATCAAGCAGTCGCACGGCGGCTCGGGCAAGCAGGCGCGTTCGGTGATCGACGGCCTCGATGCGGACATCGTGACCCTTGCACTGGCCGGCGACGTGGACGCGCTCGCCACCAACGGCGGCTGGCTCGCGAAGGATTGGCAAAAGCGCCTGCCGCACAACTCCGCTCCCTACACCTCAACCATCGTGCTCGTGGTGCGCCAAGGCAACCCGAAAGGCATCAAGGACTGGGACGACCTCATCAAGCCGGGCGTGAGCGTGATCACGCCCAACCCGAAGACTTCTGGTGGCGCGCGCTGGAATTACCTGGCCGCGTGGGAATTCGCGAAGCGCAAGTTCGGCGGCGATGCGAAGGCAAGGGACTTCGTCGCGAAGCTCTATTCCAATGTGCCGGTCCTCGACACGGGTGCGCGCGGATCATCGATCACGTTCGCGCAACGCAACCAGGGCGATGTGTTCATCTCATGGGAGAACGAGGCGTACCTGCTCGAAAAGGAATTCGGCAGCAAGGTCGACGTGGTGTACCCGTCGATCTCGATCCTGGCCGAGCCGCCGGTGGCCGTGGTGGACCGCAACGTGGACCGCAAGGGCACGCGCGCGGTGGCCGAGGAATACCTGAAGTACCTCTACACCGAGGAAGGGCAGGAGATCGCGGGCAAGAATTTCTACCGGCCCGCGGTGTCGCAGAAGGCCCAGGCCAAGTACGCGAAGCAATTCCCGAAGCTGAACCTGTTCACGATCGAGCAGGGCTTCGGCGGCTGGGCGAAGGCAGACAAGGAGCACTTCGCCGACGGGGGAAGCTTCGATCAGATTTACACGCGAAAGTAAGCTCCCCAGCTGTCATTGCGGGCTTGACCCGCCTCCATGCCGCGCCCGCCGACAAGCAGCCGGGGGCGCGTGGATGCCGGGTCGGAGCCCGGCATGACAACCAATGTGAGAGGCGGCTGACCTTAAGCCGCGATCGCCGCGTTCGCTTGATTCGCCGCCGTCGTGGTCAACGCCTTGATCGTCACGTCGGCATCGCTCAACGCTTGCGTCTTCGCTTCCTCACCCATCGCCACGCCTTCAGCCCGCACGAACTGGATGTCGCTGATGCCCATGAAGCCGAACACGGTCTTCAGGTAGCTCTCCTGGTGGTCGAGGCCGGCCATCGCCGGGTTCGTCGAGTACACGCCGCCGCGCGAGGAGGCGACGATCACCGTCTTGCCTGTCGCGAGTCCCTTGGGACCTTTCTCGGTATACGTGAAGGTGCGGCCGGCTTGGGCGATGCGGTCGATCCAGGCCTTCAGCTGGCTGGGGATCGAGAAGTTGTACATCGGCGCACCGACCACCACCACATCCGCGGCAAGGAACTGGCTCACGAGCTTCTCGGACAACTCGTTCTCGCGGCGTTGCACATCGCTCAGGCCGCCGGCGTTGGGGCCGAGGCGAAAGCCCAGCGAATCCATCGACAGGTGGGCCGGTGCGTCCTTCGCCAGGTCGAGATGCTCGACCGTCGTGCCGGGGTGGGTGGCGCGCCATTGGGCGACGATGCGCTCAGTGAGCTGGCGGGAAACGGAATTGGCGCCGAGGGCGCTGGAATCGATGTGAAGCAGTTTCATTGACCTTTTCTCCTGTAGCCGGTCGGTTTTGACCATGGGATTAATTGTGATATCGCATCCAATCTTTGATAAGTCGGCAAAAATGCGATAGATTGTCCTGAACACAGGACGATCCCCATGCAAGACCTCAACGACATGCTCTATTTTTCCGAGGTGGTGGACCGGGGCGGGTTCGCCGCCGCCGGACGTGCCCTGGGCATCCCCAAATCCAAGCTGTCGCGCCGCGTGGCCGAGCTGGAAACGCGCCTTGGTGTGCGGCTGCTGCAGCGAACCACGCGGAAGCTTTCGCTGACCGAGGCGGGCGAGCTGTTCCATCGGCATAGCGTCGCGGTGCGGGAAGAAGCGGAGGCCGCAACCGAAGCCGTCGCGATGGTGCAGACCGAGCCGCGCGGCACGATTCGCGTGACCTGTCCCGTCACGCTCGCGCAAAGCACGATCGGCATGGTGATCGCCGATTTCCTCGCGAAGCATCCGCAAGTGCGCATCGAGATGCAGGTGAGCAACCGCGTAGTGGACCTGGTGGAAGAGGGCATCGACGTCGCGCTGCGCGTGAGGCCGACGCTCGAGGACAGCGGCAGCCTCGTCGTGAAGAACCTCGGCATCACGCAGGGGATGCTCGTGGGCACGCCGGCGCTTCTGGAGCGTGTTGGCCGTCCTGCGTCGGTGGACGATCTCGACAAACTTCCGACGCTGGCGATGTCGGCCTCCGACGGCAAGTCGACGTGGAAGCTGCTCGGCCCGGGCGGAAAGCAATACGACTTCCTGCACCGGCCGATCTACACGGCGGACGATCTCCTGACGCTCAAGTACGCGGTGTCGCAGAACGCGGGCATCAGCATCCTGCCGGATTACATGTGCTGGCGCGACCTGGAGCGCGGCGATCTCGAACACGTGTTGCCGCAATGGGCGCCTCGCCCCGGCATCATCCACGCGGTGTTCCCGTCGCGGCGCGGCCTCACGCCGGCGGTGCGACGTTTTCTGGATTACCTGGGCGAGAACGTGCTGGGCGAGGGCAAGGCGCTGGAGTGCCCCTGACCTACACGCCCAGATATTGATCGAGCAATTCAGGCCGCGAACGCAGATCGTCCGACGTGCCCGCGTAGACCACCTCGCCCTTGACCAGGATCACGTTGCGGTCCGTGACCTGCGTGACGTGCTTCCAGTTCTTGTCGACGATCACGCTGGAGATGCCGGACTCGCGGATCAGCCCGCAGATGCGCCAGATCTCGCGTGCGATGAGGGGCGCGAGGCCTTCGGTGGCCTCGTCGAGGATCAGCACATCGGGGTTCGTCATCAGCGCGCGGCCGATGGTGAGCATCTGCTGCTCGCCGCCGGAGAGTTGTTGTCCACCGTGGCCCAGCCGCTCCTTCAGGCGCGGAAAGGTTTCGAGAACGCGCTCGTAAGTCCAGTCGCACTGGCCGCGTGTTCCGGCGCGTGCGGCCATCTTCAGGTTCTCGACGACGCTCAGGTTGCCGAAGATGCCGCGGCCTTCCGGCACATACGCGATGCCGCGCTGCGCGCTCTCGTAGGGCGCGCAGCCGGTCATGTCCTTGCCCGTGATGTGCACGGTGCCTTCGCGCGGCTTCACCAGGCCCATGAGGCTCTTGAGCAGCGTGCTCTTGCCCATGCCGTTGCGGCCCATGAGGCCGATGGTCTCGCCGCGCACGACATGGAAGTCGATGCCGCGCAGGATGTGGCTTGCGCCGTAGTAGGTGTGCAGGCCTCGAGCGGCGATGAGCGAGTCCGCCATCAGTGCTCCTCCCCCAGGTAGGCCGACTGCACGTTGGCATCCGCGCGCACTTGCGGCGGCGTGCCGCTCGCGATGACCTGCCCGTTGACCATCACCGTGAGCTGGTCGGCAAGCGCGAAGACGGCATCCATGTCGTGTTCGACCAGCATGATCGCGTGGTCGGACTTGATGCGCAGCAGCAACTGCACCATGCGCTCGGCTTCGGCAGTCCCCATGCCGGCGAGCGGCTCGTCGAGGAGGACGACTTGCGGCCTGGTGGCGAGTGTCATCGCGATTTCCAGCTGGCGCTGTTCGCCATGGCTGATGGTGCCGGCGATGGCGCTTTTGCGATGCTGCAAGCCGGCGAGTTCGATAGCGCGTTCGGCGGATTCGTTGGTCGCCGCGAATCCGGCCGCGCGGCTGAGCCAGCGCGCTGCATGCGGCGCGCGCGATTGGGCGGCGAGGCGAACGTTCTCCCAGACGGAGAAGGGCAGGAAGATGTTCGTCTTCTGGTAGCTGCGCGCGAGGCCCGCGCGCGAGATGCGTTCGGGCGTCCAGCCCGTCACGTCCTGCGTCCCGAGCAACACCGACCCCGACGTCGGTTCGATATCGCCCGACAGGAGATTCGTCAGGGTTGATTTGCCCGCGCCGTTGGGCCCGATCACGGCGTGGATGCGCCCGCGCGCAAGATCCACCGACACCCCGTTCACCGCGGCGAGGCCGCCGAAGCGCTTGGTGAGGCTCGTGGCTTGCAGCAGCGTCTCACTCATCGCGATCCGCCTTGCGCCGGGAGAAGCGCGCCACCAGCCCCAGCAGGCCGCGCGGCGCGAACACCACGACGGCCACGATGAAAAGCCCCATCCACAACTGCCAGTGCTTGCCCGTCTGGAACGAGCCGAATGCGGGCAGGTCCTTGAACCACGACAGCAGCGTCTCGAACGCGAACGCCCCGACGATCGCGCCGGCGAAATTCCCCATGCCGCCCAGGATCACCATCATGATCGCGTGCGCGCTCATGTGGAATCCCATCAGCTCGGGGTTCACGTAGCCGGTCTGCGCGCCCCAGAGATAGCCCGCGAGACCGGCCAGCGCCCCCGCGAGCGTGAACGCCGCGAGCTTGTAGCGGAAGGTGCCGTAACCCATCGCGCGCATGCGGTGCTCGTTCACGCGGATGCCCGCGAGCACGCGGCCGAACGGGCTCCAGAGTACGCGCCGCAGGAAGGCGTATACCGCGACCAGCATCGCCAGCGTGAAGTAGTAGAAGACACGCTTGTTCTCCAGGTCGAAAACGCCCGCGTTGGGCTTGAAATTCACGTAGACGCCGTCGGAGCCGCCCAGCGCCTTGTTGTCGAAGAACAGGTAGAAGACCATCTGCGCGAAGGCCATGGTCACCATGATGAAGTAGATGCCGCGCGTGCGAACGACAAAGAAGCCGATGACAAGCGCGGCGAGGGCCGATGCCGCGACCGCGGCGGGCAAGGTCCACCACAGGCTCACCGGTTCGCCTGCGGGAGTGAAGAATGCGAGGGCGTAACCCGCGAGACCGAAATACGCCGCGTGGCCGAGGGACACCAGGCCCGTCACGCCCTGGATCAGGTCCAGGCTCATCGCGAATATCGCGAGGATCATCATTCGCGCGACGACCTGCGCATAAAAATCGCTGCCCACGAAAGGGAATACGGCAAGGGCGACGAGGCCGAGCGCGAGCGCCACCTGCAGGCCGCGCGGCAGGATCTCGAGATGCGTGTGCGTCGCGCTCATTGCTTGAACAGCCCTTCCGGCTTCCACAGCAGCACCGCGGCCATCAGCATGTAGACCAGCATGCCGGCCACTTGCGGCAGCAGCACCTTGCCGAACGTGTCGACCAGGCCAACCAGCAGCGCCGACACAAGCGCGCCGCGCACCGAGCCGATGCCGCCGATGACCACCACGACGAAGCACATGATCAGCACCTGCGAACCCATGTTCGGATAGACGCTGGAGACCGG
>JAZKIF010000078.1:0-3217 GCA_040385005.1 Pseudomonadota bacterium | reverse complement strand
CTGTACGCCCGACGATTCGTCTATCGCCAATGAACCACTGATGATTGCCATGATGGACTCCTGAAGATTTACGACCGATCAATAGAGACTGACTGTTGGGTTTGAACTCGACGCCGCGCGGGGACGCGTGTCTCCTCCCGGCCGCTGCGGATCTGATTCCGGAGCAGTTGGATGTTTGAGTGGATGAGTGCGAGGCGAGCAGCCCGGCCTTGCGGCTTTTGTTATTTGTTATCTGTGCCTGCAACGCATGATCGGGCTCCCTATCTGGTGTATTGGGATATGACGATAGGCGCGTCGGCGTCCATCGCAAATACATCAGATGGTGTAGCTGAAAGAACGCACCACGGCCGGGTTGTCCGCGCAAACAGAGGACTAAATTCCCATGCCGGAAAGGACAAAGCTCCCATGCGTGCGGCGTGCTCCCGCGATACAAACTGAGACATCCGGCCTCGCAATGCGGCGATGCCACATGTCTTCAACACGAAAAGGTGAGCGCCGTGCAGATCAGGATGCAAATCACTTTGATGGCCATCGCATGGCAGGGACAACCGTCGGCAGCCCGGATCCTGCAGGACATCGAATCGATCGACAGGGGCATCGCGGCCGAAGCGATCGACCTGCGGGAGGTTCGATCCCGGCTGGACACCTGCCCTCCGGACGTGCTGCTTCTGGAATTCGACGCGGACCGCCCGTCCGCCACGTGGGAGATCCTTGCCGATGCGAGCCGCCTCAGCCTGGGCACGCAATCGCTACTTCTTTGCGACGATTTCTCGCCGGCCCACGTGCTCGAATTCATCCGGCATGGCGCGAGCGGCTGCCTCCTGCGCGCGTGCACCCCCGAATTCCTCGCCAAGGCGGTGCGCAGCGTGCATGCGGGCGACACCTGGTTCGGCCGCTCGGACCTTCTCGAGGCGCTTCGCAGCCAGCTCGGCGCGAGTCCCTTGCACGTTCCGGCCGACGAATCCGGCGACGAGCAGCTCACCGCGAGGGAGCGCGAAATCCTGAAGTTGATCGGCTGCGCGATGAGCAACAAGGAAATCGCCCGAAGGCTCCAGATCAGCACGGCGACCGTGAAGACCCACCTTCACAACGTCTACGTGAAACTGAACAAGAGCGGACGCTACAAGGCTTTCCTGTCGGAGGAATTGAATCCGAGGATGGTCAGCGGCAACGGCATCTGAGGGGCATCGCCGGAACTTCAACGAACTTCAACGGCCCGTGAGTTCGAGCCGTTCGCACAGCGCCGTCGTCGGACCCGCCTGGTTCATCGTGTAGAAGTGAATGCCCGGCGCGCCGCCGGCTCGCAACTGCTCGCACAGCTGCGTCACCACATCGAGGCCGAACGAACGGATCGACGCCGCGTCGTCGCCGAAGCTTTGCAGGCGCAGGCGGATCCATCTCGGAATCTCCGCCCCGCACGCATCGGAAAAGCGCATCAGCTGCGTCGAACTCACGATCGGCATCACGCCGGGCACGACAGGCACGTGCAGGCCCAGGCGGTCCGCTTCCTCGACGAAACGGAAATACGAATCCGCGTTGTAGAAATACTGCGTGATCGCCGAATCGGCGCCCGCGCGCACCTTGGCCGCGTACGCCTGCAAATCCGCTTCGGGTGAGCGCGCTTGCGGATGCACTTCCGGATAGCACGCGACTTCGATGCGGAAGGCGTCACCGGTTTCCGCGCGGATGAAGGCCACCAGATCGCTCGCGTAGTGGAACTCGCCGCCCGCACCGTAGCCGCTCGGCATGTCGCCGCGCAGCGCGACGAGCCGCTTGACGCCCATCTCGCGCAGCATGCCCAGTTGCTGGCGCACGGTGTCGCGCGTCGCGCCGATGCACGAGAAATGCGATGCCGCGGCCACGCCCTCGGCGAGGATTTCCGACACGGTGCCGAAAGTGCCTTCCTGCGTGGAGCCGCCGGCGCCATAGGTCACCGAGCAGAACTCGGGCTTCAGCTCATAGAGCGACTGGCGGGCGACGCGCAGCTTGGCCGCGCCTTCGGGCGTCTTGGGGGGAAAGAATTCGAAACTGAGGGGCAGGCTCATGGCTTCCCTTCCTGGTGGGATGCGTGGATAAAAAATTCGCGGTTGCCGTCGCCGCCCGCGATGGGGCTGTCGAACCAGCCCTTGACCCCGAGGCCCAACTCCGCGCATGCGGTGCGGATGCGCTGCTCGATGAACGCGAGCAACGCCGGATCGGTGACGATGCCGCTTTTGCCGATCTGCCCCGGTTGCAATTCGAACTGCGGCTTGACCAGCATCAGCAAGTCGCCGCCTGGTTTGAGCAGGGGCGCCAGCGCGGGTAATACCAGGGTGAGCGAGATGAAGGAAACGTCGCCGACCACCAGGTCGAAATCCTCGCCCGCCTGCTCCGCGGTGAGGTGACGTGCGTTCACTGATTCGAGAACCGTGACTTGAAGGTGATCTCGCAGCGACGGATGCAATTGGGCCTGGCCGACGTCGACGCCGACCACATGCGCGGCGCCGCGGCGCAGCAGGCAATCGGTGAAGCCGCCGGTGGACTGGCCGACGTCGAGGCAGCGTTTGCCCGTGACATCGATCGCCACCCTGACCAAAGCACCTTCCAGCTTGAGACCGCCGCGCGAGACGTAGCGCGCTTCCGCGTCGTCGAGCAATTCGATTTCCGCTTGCGCGGGGACCTCGTCGCCGTTCTTCTTCACGGTGCGCCAGGCGTCGCGGTCGAGCCAGCGCACGCCCGAAGCGATCAGACGCTGCGCTTGCGAACGCGTGGACGCGAGGCCACGTTCGACGAGGAGTTGATCGACACGCAAATCAGTACCGATACGTGTCCGGCTTGTACGGACCGACCTTCGGCACGCCGATGTACTCGGCCTGCTCGTCGGAGAGCTCCGTCAGCATCGCGCCGACCTTCTTCAGGTGCAGGCGCGCGACCTTCTCGTCCAGGTGCTTGGGCAGCACATAGACCTTGCCGACCGAATACGAATCGCTGCGCGTGAACAGCTCGATCTGCGCGATGGTCTGGTTCGCGAACGACGAGCTCATCACGAAGCTCGGGTGGCCCGTTCCGCAACCCAGGTTCACGAGGCGTCCCTTGGCCAGCAGGATGATCTTCTTGCCGTCGGGGAAGATGATGTGGTCGACTTGCGGCTTGATCTCTTCCCACTCGTACTTTTCGACCGAAGCGATGTCGATCTCGTTGTCGAAGTGGCCGATGTTGCAGACGATCGCCTGGTCCT
>JAZKIF010000077.1:1086-18134 GCA_040385005.1 Pseudomonadota bacterium | reverse complement strand
GTGTTCGGGAAGCGGATCTTCTTGACGCCCATCTCGTCCTGCAGGAACTTGATCAGCTTCTTCGCCTTGTCGCTCTCGGCCTCGAACTCGATGCCGGCGTAGATGTCTTCCGAGTTCTCGCGGAAGATCACCATGTTGGTCTTGTGCGGCTCCTTCACCGGGCTCGGCACACCTTCGAAATACTGGATCGGGCGCAGGCACACATACAGGTCAAGTTCCTGGCGCAGTGCGACGTTCAGCGAGCGGATGCCGCCGCCGACAGGCGTCGTGAGGGGACCCTTGATCGAGACCACGTAGTCGCGCACGGCGGCAAGCGTCTCTTCGGGCAGCCACACGTCGGGGCCGTACACCTTGGTCGACTTCTCGCCGGCGTAGACCTCCATCCAGTGAATCTTCTTCTTGCCGCCATAGGCCTTCGCCACCGCGGCGTCCACCACCTTGAGCATCACCGGCGTGATGTCCAGGCCCGTGCCGTCACCTTCGATGAACGGGATGATGGGCTGGTCCGGCACGTTGAGGGACGTGTCGGCGTTGACGGTGATCTTCTCGCCCTGCGAAGGGACCTTGATGTGCTGGTACATGGAAAAAACGTCTCCGGAATGGAAGGGTGCGAGGTGTTCGCGATGCGCGAAACCATGGGATTCTAGCGCGCGGATGCGGGGATACCCCGATGCTGTCAACCAGCTCATCAACGGCCGCGTTAGCGCTGAGGCTTCCCTAAAAAAAACGGGGAGCTGTTTTTCGAAAAATCATATTTAAAGGACTCAACCCCATGAACAAGCTGATCGCCGGCCTCGTCGCCACCCTCTTCGCCGCCGCCACCTTCGCCGCCTCGCACGCAGGCGCCCCGATGGCTGGCGCTTCGGGCGCGAAGGCTTCGGCCTCCGCAGCCAAGCCGGCCGCATCGGCCGCTTCGGCGAAGAAGTAACTACGGCGCATTGCCCAGGACGCGCTTGCCCTGGTAAGCGCGTTCACGACACGCCCGCGCCTGCGGGCGTTGTCGTTTCCGGATGAGCTGTCAACCGTTCTCCGACGCGCCCCGTTACGGATGAGCCTTCCTCCTTCAGGAGGGTTGTCTCGAAAAGCCGCATTACCACCTGAAAGGAATCCATCATGACCAAACTCCTCGCCACCCTGATCGCTTCCGTGTTTGCCGTTTCCACGGCATTCGCCGCTTCGCACGCCGGCGCCCCGATGGCTGCCGCTTCGGGCGCGAAGCCCGCCGCTTCGTCTGCCATGAAGTCCGACAAGGCCATGGCCAAGACCGAAAAGAAGGCCGCCAAGAAGAAGGCGACCAAGAAGGCCGCCAAGAAAGACAGCATGGAGAAGAAGTCGTAATTCGCGACTGCGTTTTCCATTCGAATGCCCGCCTCGTGCGGGCATTTTCATTTGCAAGTGAAAATACGCAGCATGAACGCATTCACCCGTGGGTTGGCCGCCTTTGCCCTGGCCGCATCGAGCTTTTTCGCCATCTCGCAAGAGGCGCAGATGGACCTGCAGCGACTCCCGCTGGCAGTCGGCATGCACCGCATCGACGCGCAGGTCGCGGCAACGCCCGATCAGCGGATGATCGGCCTCATGTACCGCAAGGAAATGCCGCAGCTCGAAGGCATGCTCTTCGTCTTCGAGCAGCCTTCGATGCAATGCTTCTGGATGAAGAACACGCTGCTGCCGCTCACGGCCGCCTTCGTATCTGACGATGGCACCATCGTGAATCTCGTGGACATGAAGCCCCAGACGACGGATTCGCACTGCTCCGAAAAGCCGGTGCGCTTCGTCCTCGAGATGAACCAGGGCTGGTTCGCGAAGAAGGGGATCAAGGCGGGCGCGAAGTTGTCGGGCCCGCCCTTCAAAGGCTGAGCCTTAACCGAAATTCTTCTGGGCGAAGTCCCAGTTGGCCAGCTTGTCCACGAACGTCTCGACGAATTTCGGGCGCAGGTTGCGGTAGTCGATGTAGTACGCGTGCTCCCAGACGTCCACCGTGAGCAGTGCCTTGTCGGCGGTCGTGAGGGGCGTGCCCGCCGCGCCGGTGTTCACGATGTCGACGCTGCCGTCCGGCTTCTTCACCAGCCAGGTCCAACCCGAGCCGAAGTTGCCGACGGCCGACTTCACGAAAGCCTCACGGAATGCCGCGTAGCTGCCCCACTTGCTGTTGATCGCGGTGGCCAGTGCGCCCGTGGGCTCGCCGCCGCCTTGCGGCTTCATGCAGTTCCAGAAGAACGTGTGGTTCCAGATCTGCGCGGAGTTGTTGTAGATGCCGCCGGAGGACTTCTTGATGATCTCCTCGAGCGTCATGTTCTCGAACTCGGTGCCCTTTTGCAGGTTGTTGAGGTTCACCACATACGCGTTGTGGTGCTTGCCGTGGTGGAACTCGAGCGTCTCCTTCGAGTAGTGAGGCGCGAGCGAGTCGATCGGGTACGGGAGCGGGGGGAGCGTGTGTTCCATGGTTTCCTCTTGGTTTGCGAATCGGGTCTTGGATCTTCGATGGGCGATTCTAAGAACTAAATCACGTTCGCGGCGTGACGGTGAGAGCAACCTCGCCATCCGCGAGGATTGCGAGCAGCGGCTGACCCGCATGCGTCTGCGTCGGGCTCGTCACCGCCAGGCCTCGCTCGTCCGTGAGCAACGCATAGCCTCGCTTGAGGACCAATCGGGGATTCACTGATTCGAGACGGATGCGCATGCGGTCGAGCGAATGCTCCGCCTTCAGTGCGCGGCCGTTCAGCGCCCGGCTGAGTTCGCCTTCGGCCGAAACCCCGCGCACGCGCTCCTTGTCGAGCCGCGACAAAGTCGAGTAGCGAAGCCGCTGCATGGCCCGCTCCAGACGCGATCCTTGTTCGGAGAGGCGACCGAGCGGCCGGCCGAGCCGCGACGTTGCGGCGTCCAGCCGTTGTGCGCCGGCGTCGATCCGGCGTTCGATCGCCGCACGAAACTTCTCATCGGCATACGCCAGCGCACCTAGCCACACATCCCTCGGTTGCGCAGCCAACTCTGCGGCCGCCGTCGGCGTCGGGGCGCGCACGTCCGCGCAAAAATCGGCGATGGTGAAATCGGTCTCGTGCCCAACCCCGCTAACCAGCGGGACAGGGCTGCGCGCGATGGTGCGTGCGAGTTGCTCGTCGTTGAAAGCCCAGAGATCCTCGATCGAACCACCTCCGCGCACGAGCAGGATGACGTCGATGGCGCCGCGCTCCGCCAGCACGTACAACGCATTCAACGCGGCGACCAGCTCGGTCGGCGCCTGCAAGCCCTGCACCGCCGCGGGCGCCAGCACCACGGGAACATGAGGAGCCCGGCGTGCAAGCGCCGTGACCACGTCGTGCAGCGCGGCAGCGCCGCGCGATGTGCCGAGGCCGATGCCCCGTGGCAGGTCAGGCACCGGACGCTTGCGGGACGGATCGAACAATCCTTCTGCTTCGAGTTTCGCCTTGAGTCTCAGGAATTGCTCGAAGAGCGCGCCCTGCCCCGCCCGCGTCATGCTCTCCACGATCAGCTGCAAATCCCCGCGCGGCTCGTAGACGCCCAGGCGGCCCTGCACCTCGACCATGTCGCCATCGCGCGGCGAAAAATCCACCAGCGTGGCTGCCCGGCGGAACATCGCGCACCGGATCTGGCCGTTCGCATCCTTCAATGAGAAATAGCAATGCCCGCTGGCCGCGCGTGAAAAGCCGGAAACCTCCCCGCGGACGGCGACGGGATTGAAGCGCGCCTCGATGGCATCAGCAATGGCGCGGCACAGGGCGCCGACTTGCCAGATTCGCGGCGTCATTGCTGGGTTCGGGTACTCCGCCATCAGGAAAAGCGAGCCTTTCCAAGGGCTTGCGGGCCGCAGTTAGTCCACAGACGCACCCGACAGACCCCACATCGCGAGGATTCACCGGCGAACGCTGATTTCTTGGAGCAAGTGATTGATTTCATTGAAGTTTTTCCTGCTCAATTTGTCATCGATTTGTCATGTCGCAGGATTGGCGCGGCTTTCCAGCCGGTCGGGGACGGCTTCTGCACAAAGTTATCCACAACTTCTGTGAGTCTGTTCCTACGCGCGTGCGCCGTTCTCCTACAGGCGCCGCGTGCACGATAATCTGCCGCTGCCACAGCCCAACAACTGCCTTTCGCGCCGGAGTCCGACCCCTTGTTTTCGATCATACAAGCCGCTGGCTGGCCAATCTGGCCCCTCGTAGCGTGCTCCATCCTCGCCCTCGCCCTCGTCATCGAGCGGTTCATGAGCCTCAAAACCGCCAAGGTCGCACCGCCCAGGCTGCTCGACGAGGCGCTGGCCGTTTCGCGCACGTCGGTGCCCACCCCGGACGTCGTGAACCAGCTCGAGCAGAACTCCGCCCTGGGTGAAGTGCTCGCGAGCGGTTTTCGCGCCCTCAACTCGGACCCGCGGTGCACGGAAGTCGACCTGCGCGCGACCATGGAAAACACCGGCCGGGCCGTCGCCCACCGGCTCGAGCGCTACCTGAGCGCACTGGCCACCATCGCGTCGGCGGCGCCGCTGCTCGGCTTGCTGGGCACCGTGATCGGCATGATCGAGATCTTCGGGTCGCAGTCGCCCACTGGAGGCGCTACTGGTGGAAACCCCGCGCAGCTCGCGCATGGCATTTCGGTCGCGCTGTACAACACAGCGTTCGGGCTGATCGTCGCGATTCCCTCGCTGATCTTCTGGCGATACTTTCGCGTCCGCGTGGACGATTACCTCCTGACGCTGGAGCTCTCCGCCGAAAGGTTTGTGCGGCACCTGAATACCTTGCGCGGCAAGTGATCATCACTCCCAGGCCTCACACACCATGAATTTCCGCCCGCGCCAGAAGGAAGAACCGGAGATCAACCTGATCCCGTTCATCGACGTGCTGCTCGTCGTGCTGATTTTCCTCATGCTGTCCACCACGTACAGCAAGTTCACCGAGCTGCAGCTCAAGCTGCCCGTCGCGGACGCCGACGCGCAGCGCGACTATCCCAAGGAAGTCATCGTCGCCGTCTCGAGCGACGGGCGCTATTCGATCAAAGGCACGCCGGTAGCCGGCAAGAGCGTGGATGCGGTGGCCCAGGCGCTCAGCCAGGCCGCGACTGCCGGGAAGGACAGCGTGGTGATCATCAGTGCCGATGCGACGGCGCCCCACCAGTCGGTCATCACCGTGATGGAGGCGGCGCGGCGCATCGGCCTCGTGCAGATCACGTTCGCCACGCAGTCGTCGGCCCAGGCCGGGGCGAAATAGCGATGGTCCAGGCGCTGCAGCGCGCATGGCTGCGGCGCGGGGCTCTGGCCTGGTTGCTGCTGCCGGTGTCGCTGATTTTCGGGGTGCTGGCCGCGCTGCGGCGCGTCGCCTATCGGGCAGGAATCTTCAAGAGCACCCAGCTCCCGGTGCCCGTTGTGGTTGTCGGCAACGTGGTAGCAGGCGGCGCCGGCAAGACGCCCGTCGTCATCGCCATGCTCGACCATCTTCGGGCGCGAGGCGTCGCGGCTGGCGTTGTCTCCCGGGGCTACGGCCGGGAGCTGTCAGACTGCCGCGAAGTGACGAAGGAAAGCACGGCCAGAAAGGTCGGCGACGAGCCCTTGCTGATCGCCCGAAGCGGCGCGCCAGTCTTCGTCGCGTCTCGTCGCGCCACTGCCGCGCAAGCCCTTCTCGCCGCGCACCCGAAGACGCAGGTCATCATCTGCGATGACGGGTTGCAGCACTACGCATTGCGGCGCGACATCGAGATCTGCGTCTTCGACGACCGCGGCATCGGCAACGGCTGGCTGCTGCCGGCAGGGCCGCTGCGCGAGACGTGGCCAAGGCTCGTCGACTTCGCGCTCGTTGCGGGCGGGCCGCCCGGCATCGAAGGCTGGAGGATCGATCGCGGACTCGCGACCCACGCGGTGCGCGCCGACGGCCGGCGCATCGAGCTTTCCGACCTTCGCGGCCAGCCGCTCACCGCGCTCGCGGGCATCGCGAAGCCCGATGCATTCTTCGAGATGCTTCGCGCGGCGGGACTGCACGTCGAGCGAACCGTGCCCCTGGCCGACCATCACCCATTCGACATCGATCCCGCACCGGACGCGGCTCAGTTGGTCTGCACGCAGAAAGACGCCGTGAAGCTCTGGCGCTTGCGGCCCGACGCCTGGGCCGTTGCGCTGCGCATCGAAATCGATCCCGCGTTCTGGCGCGAGTTCGATCGCCTGCTCGATGCGAAGCTATCATCCGCGCATGGACCCCAAACTGATTGAGCTGCTGGTGTGCCCGGTCACCAAGGGCCACCTCGACTACGACCGCGCGCGCGGCGAACTGGTTTCGCGCTCGGCGCGTCTTGCCTACCCGATCCGCGACGGCATCCCGATCCTGCTCGAGGACGAAGCGCGCACGCTGTCCGACGACGAGCTGGAGCGCCTGCCGCCGCGCACGCCGCTCGTGTAGCGCCCGCGCGGCCATGGGTTTTTGCGTCCTCATTCCCGCACGCCTCGCCTCGACGAGACTGCCCGACAAGCCCCTTGCCGACATCGGCGGCGCACCCATGGTGGTCCGCGTCGCGCAACGCGCCGCACTGTCTTCCGCATCGCGCGTGGTGGTGGCGGCCGACGATTCGCGCATCGTGCAGGCCTGCGAGCGGCATGGCGTCCAGGCGGTGCTCACGGACAAGCATCACCCTTCCGGAAGCGACCGCCTCGCGCAGGCCTGCGACGTCCTGGGCCTGGCCGACAGCGAGATCGTCGTCAACGTCCAGGGCGACGAACCGCTGATCGAGCCGGCGCTGATCGACGCCGTCGCCGCGCTGCTCAAATCGCGCGCCGAGGCGGACATGAGCACGGCCGCGCACCCTATCGCCGACGAGGCGGAGTTTCGCAATCCCAACGTGGTGAAGACGGTGCTGGATGCGAACGGCATCGCCCTTTACTTCAGCCGCGCGGCGATCCCTTGCTGGCGCGACGGGCCCGCCACGGCGATATCGCCCATGCTGCAGCCGTTGCGGCACGTTGGCATCTATGGCTACCGGGCGGGGTTCCTGCGCCTTTTCCCAAAGCTTGCGCAAGCCCCGGTCGAGCAGGCGGAAGCGCTGGAACAGCTGCGCGCGCTCTGGCACGGGCACCGCATCGCCGTGCACGTGACGCAGTCCGCGCCGGGGATCGGCGTGGACACGCCCGAAGACCTGGAACGCGTCCGCGCCCTCTGGCGAACGCCCGCCGCGTAAGCTGACGCGAAGGCCTCGCATGCTATCCTTTGCGCCAACTATGCGCGAAGGCGGGCCACGCCCCAGCCCGCAGCGCCGCCGGCTTCAAAACATCATCCGAGGACATCATGAGACTGATTCTGTTGGGCGCGCCCGGCGCGGGCAAAGGCACGCAAGCCACGTTCCTGTGCCAGAAGTACGGCATCCCGCAAATCTCCACCGGCGACATGCTGCGTGCGGCCGTGAAGGCCGGCTCGCCGCTCGGTCTCGCCGCCAAAAAGGTGATGGACTCGGGCGCGCTGGTCAGCGACGACATCATCATCGGCCTGGTGAAGGAGCGCATCGCCCAGGCCGACTGCGCGGCCGGTTTCCTCTTCGACGGCTTTCCCCGCACCATCCCCCAGGCCGACGCCATGAAGAATGCCGGCGTGAAGCTCGATTACGTGCTGGAAATCGATGTGCCCTTCGACGCGATCATCGAACGCATGAGCGGCCGCCGCTCCCACCCGGCCTCAGGCCGCACCTACCACCTCAAGTTCAATCCGCCCAGGGTGGAGGGCAAGGACGATGTCACGGGCGAGCCGCTGATCCAGCGCGAGGACGACAAGGAAGAGACCGTGAAAAAGCGCCTGGAGGTGTACTCCGCCCAGACGCGGCCGCTGGTCGATTACTACTCCAGCTGGGCGAAGGCGGATCCGGCCAACGCCCCGAAATATCGCGCGATCAACGGCACGGGCACCGTGGAAGAGATCACCGCGCGCGCATTGCAGGCCCTCTCGGCCTGATCAGCGCAGCAACTCGAGCATCAGCGCGATCCGCGCCTTGACGGGCGACAGGTCGATTGCCGCCGGCAAGGCCTCCTTGCCGTTCCCGACGACGACGCCTTCGGCGCAGCGCGTCGCGCGCAGGATTTTCACGCCTGCGGTCTGTGCATTGAGGAGTGCGGCTTCCAGGTCGCGATGCACGGTCCCGTTGCCGGTGGCCGCGACCACGATCCCGTCGACGCCCTGCGCGACCAGCGCTTCGACGACGGCGCCACTCGCGCCCGCGTGGCTCATGACGATCTCGACACGCGGCAACTCCGCCGCGGCCAACACGCGCGCCAACAGATCGGCGTTGGCGTCGGCATGCGCTGCCCATGGCCGCACTTGCCGCAACAGCCCCTCTTCGACGTAGGCCAGCGGCCCAGCGTCGCCCGAGCTGAACGCGTCGAGCCGGTACGTGTGCCGCTTCGCGACGTCCCGGGCGCCATGAACCGTCCCCGCGCAAACGACCAGCACGCCGCTCGCGCCATGCGTCATCGCCACAGCGGCAGCGTCGAGCATGTTTTGCGGGCCGTCGGGTGCGATGGCCGTGGCCGGACGCATCGCGCATGTCAACACCACCGGTTTGCGCGGCGCGAGCACAGCCTGCAGGAAGTACGCGGTCTCCTCCAGCGTGTCCGTGCCGTGCGTGACGACGATGCCCGCGACCTCGTCGTGCGCGAGCCAGCGGGAGCAACCGCGGGCCAGGTCGCGCCAGACATCGTGACCCATGTCCTTGCTGTCGACTTGCGCGACCTGTTCCGCTGCAAAAACCCTCGGCTTCAGGCCGGGGACCGCATCCAGCAAGTCCTCGACTCCCACCTGCGCGGCCGTGTACCCGATGTTGTCGTGCTGCCTGGCCGCGCGTCCCGCGATGGTCCCGCCCGTCGCCAGGACAACTATTTTTTGAGGAATCACTTGCACGCTTTCCAAAACTGTTTAAAAATACAGGTACTGGATATCAACACAGTGGAGTGCCAATCATGCTCGACACGCCGAAACTCACCGCCCGCCAGCAGCAGATTCTGGACCTGATCCAAAGCGCCATCGCACGCACGGGGGCGCCGCCCACGCGCGCCGAAATCGCGACGGAGCTGGGGTTCAAATCCGCGAACGCCGCCGAGGAACACCTGCAGGCGCTCGCCCGCAAAGGTGTCATCGAACTTGTGAGCGGCACCTCTCGAGGTATCCGCCTGCAAAGCGAAGCGCTGCGCTCCATCAACGAATCGCGCAACAAGCAATTCTCGTTGCCGCTGCAGACGCTCGCGCAACTCGCCTTGCCTCTCATCGGCCGTGTCGCTGCCGGCTCGCCGATCCTGGCGCAGGAGCACGTGGACCAGACGTACTACGTGGAAAGCAGCCTGTTCCAGCGACGCCCGGATTACTTGCTGAAGGTGCGCGGCATGTCCATGCGCGATGCCGGCATCATGGATGGCGACCTGCTCGCCGTGCAGTCCACCAAGGACGCGAAGAACGGCCAGATCATCGTGGCCCGTCTGGGCGATGACGTCACCGTCAAGCGGTTCCGCCGCAACAAGCACCTGATCGAGCTGCACGCCGAAAACCCCGACTACCCCACCATCATCGTGGAGCCCGGTGAGCCTTTCGAGGTCGAGGGCCTGGCCGTCGGGCTGATCCGCAACACGATGTTGATGTAACGGCGTTGCAGTAGTCAAGGAGCGACTCTCATGGGAATCACGTTGTTCACTCTCGATGGATTGTTCGCGCCGCTGCAGGCCTTGATGGCCTGGCTCGCGCGGTCGCCGCGGCCCGTTGCCAGAGCCTGCGCAGTGGCCCGAGTCGCACCGACGATGGCGCAGGCGCACGTAGCGCGCCCCGGCGCACAGCATCGGCTGCGCCACTTCGCACCGCGGCGTGTGCCTGCGTTGCGGGTCGTTCGTGTCGTTGAATCGTGCAGCGCCCCCGCCAGTGCCGGCCGGATGTTCATGTCCGGCCGCATGGCGGATGTCTGCGCTGAACTCGACCGCCTCGCGGCGTTGGAGGCCGCGGCGGGTTGAGTCTCCTCAGCCCTGGTTGGCGCCGGCGAGGTAATCGGCCTTGCCCAATTCCACTCCGTTGTGCCGCAGGATGGCGTACGTCATCGTGACGTGGAAGAAGAAGTTCGCCATGGCCCAATGCTTGAGGTACGCCTCACCCGTCATGGTGCGCGTTTTTTCACGGCCGATCGGGAAAGTGATCTCCTTGGATTCCGTGCCGTCGAGCTTGTCGGCGGGCACGCTCGAGAGATAGTCGATCGTCTTCTGGATGCGGGCCTTCAGCTCCGGGAAGCTGCTCTCGTTGTCCTCGAACTTCGGTGCTTCCACGCCCGAGATGCGCGCCACGCCATTCTTGGCGGCGTCGCACGCGATCTGGATCTGCCGCGTGAACGGCAGCATGTCGGGCGCGAGGCGGTACTGCAGCAAAACCGAGGGGTCGTACTTCCGTGCCTCGGCGTTGGCCACGGCCTTGTCCAGGATGTGGCTGAGGTTGCCCAGCATCGCAGTGAACACGGGCACGCTGGCGGAATGCATGGAAATCGTCATGGGGGAGTCCTCTATGGCTGGGGTGAAAGACGCGATGCTAACGGTCGCGCGACAAACGTGCTCGCCGGACGCGGCGCGCGCCAAGGCACAATCGCCCCATGAACATCGTAATCCTTGACGATTACCAGGACGCAGTACGCAAACTTCGCTGTGCTTCCAAGCTCGAGGCCTATCCGGCCAAGGTCTACACCAACACGGTCAAGGGCATCGGCCAGCTTTCGGTCCGCCTGCGCGACGCCGACGTGATCGTCCTGATCCGTGAGCGCACCCCTATCACCCGCCAGCTTGTCGAAAAACTTCCCCGGTTGCGACTCATCTCGCAGACCGGGCGCGTCGGCGCGCACGTCGACGTGCAGGCCTGCACGGAGCGCGGCATCGCGGTGGCCGAGGGCGTCGGATCGGCGGTCGCCCCGGCGGAACTGACGTGGGCTCTCATCATGGCGGCGATGCGCCGCCTGCCACAGTACATCGCGACGCTCAAGCACGGCGCGTGGCAGCAATCCGGCATGAAGTCCGCGTCGATGCCGCCCAATTTCGGACTGGGGATGGTGCTGCGGGGACGCACCCTGGGCATCTGGGGCTACGGCAAGATCGGCCAGATGGTGGCCGGCTACGGCAAGGCCTTCGGCATGAACATCATCGTCTGGGGCAGTCCCGCGGCCCGCGAGCGTGCGGTGAGCCAGGGCTTCCACGCCACGGAGTCCCGCGAAGAACTTTTCGCGCAAAGCGACGTGCTGAGCGTGCACCTGCGCCTGGCCGACGAGACGGCCGGCATCGTTACGCTGGAAGACCTCGGGCGCATGAAACCCACGTCGCTGTTCGTGAACACTTCGCGCGCCGAACTGGTGGAGACCGACGCATTGATCGCCGCGCTCAACCGGGGCCGCCCCGGGATGGCGGCAGTGGACGTGTTCGAGAGCGAACCCACCTTGCAGGGCCATGCGCTGTTGCGGCTGGAGAATTGCGTCTGCACCCCGCACCTCGGCTATGTCGAGCTTGACAACTACGAACTGCTTTTCGGGGCGGCGTTCGACAACGTGGTGAGTTTCCTTGAAGGCATGCCCACCAACATCGTGAATCCGGGCGCCCTGCAGGTCCGCCGCTAGCCGATCCTTTGGCCCACGCCGACACCGCCACCAGCACCGGGCGCACCGCCATGCCCGCCGTGCTTTGGCCCTTGCTGTTCGGGAACTTCGTGATCGGCACCGGCGTCATGGTGGTGCCGGGCACCTTGAACGAGATCAGTGCGTCGCTCGATGTCTCCGTGGCCACGGCCGGCCAGTTGATCTCCGCCGCGGCGCTGCTCATGTGCCTTGGCGCTCCGGTGTTCGCGGCCGTCGTCGCCGGCTGGGACCGGCGCAGGCTGCTCGCGCTGTCGCTGGTCTGGTACGGCGCGATGCATCTCGCATGCACCTTGTCCACGACCTTCGCGGCATTGCTGCCGCTGCGCGTGTTGACCATGATCTCGCCCGCGATTTTCACGCCGCAGGCCGCCGCGTGTGTCGGCTTGCTGGTGCCGCCGGAACAACGCGGCCGAGCAATCACCTTCGTCTTTCTCGGCTGGTCGGTCGCATCCGTGCTGGGCATGCCGATCGGCGCCGTCATCGGCGGAACGCTCGGCTGGCGCAGCGCGTTCGCGTTGATCGGCCTTCTGAGCCTGGTGGGCGCGGTCTGAGTTTGGCGCGCCATGCCAAACGGCATCAAGCCGCCGGCGCTTTCGGCGGCAGCGTGGCGCGAGACGTTCCGCTCGCGGCCATTGATGCTGTGCGTGCTGGTGACCATGTTGTACTCCGCCGGCCAGTTCGTCCTCTTCTCCTATTTCGCGCCCTATTACAAGCAGAAGATCGCGATCACACCGGGCGAGCTTGGGCTGCTCTTCATGTGGTTCGGCGCGTTCGGCTTCGTGGGCAACATGCTCATGTCGCGCTACATCGACCGCATCGGCGCGCCGCGCGCGGTCATGTTCGCCATCGGCAGCATGGCGCTCAGTCTGCTGGTCTGGCCTCTCGGCACGAGCCTCGTGCTGGCGGCAGTCATCTCCATCCCTTGGGCGCTCGGCTGCTTCTCTTCCAACTCGGGCCAACAGGCGCGCCTGGTCGGCATCGCACCGCAACTGGCTTCGGGCTCCATCGCGCTCAACAGTTCGGCCATGTACGCCGGGCAGGCGATCGGGGCTGCGAGCGGCGGCTGGCTGATCGCGAACGGGGCGATGGACAGCCTGCACTGGGCGGGTTTCGTTGGCCTCGCGCTGTCGATGGGTGCGAGCGCGCTGGCGACGCAGCATCAATCCAGAACGATGACCCGATAATCTTGCGATGACTATTTCCTTCGACACCGTGGGTGTGGTGGGCGCGGGCGCGATGGGACGCGGCATCGCGCAGATCGCGGCGCAGGCCGGCAGCACCGTCAAGCTCTACGACACACAACCCGAAGCCGTTGCCAAGGCACTTGGCGAAATCTCGGCGCAATGGGATCGCCTGCAGGAGAAAGGCCGCATGGACGCGCCGCAGGTCCAGGCCTGCAAGCAGCGCCTGCAAGCCGCCGATTCGTTACAGGCGCTCTCGGACTGCTCGCTCGTGGTCGAGGCGGTGGTCGAGCGGCTGGACGTGAAGAAATCGCTCTTCGCGGAGCTCGAAAACATCGTCGCGGCCTCAGCGGTGCTCGCGACGAACACTTCGTCGCTGTCCGTCACCGCGATCGGCGCGGGCCTGAAGCGCCCACAGCGATTCGCGGGCTATCACTTCTTCAACCCCGTTCCGCTGATGAAAGTCGTGGAGGTCATCGCCGGCCTGAAGACCGACAGCGATGTCTGCGAACGGCTCGCGGCCTATGCGAAGCAGATGGGCCACACGCCCGTGCAAGCGCAGGACACACCGGGCTTTATCGTCAACCACGCGGGTCGCGCCTACGGCACTGAGTCCTTGCGCATCGTCGGCGAAGGCGTCACCGATTTCGCGACCATCGACCGCATCCTGCGCGACCAAGTCGGGTTCAAGCTCGGGCCGTTCGAGTTGATGGACCTCACCGCGCTGGACGTCTCGCACCCGGTGATGGAGTCGATCTACCGCCAGTACTACGACGAGCCACGGTATCGGCCCAGCGTGATCACGGCGCAGCGTCTCGCGGGCGGCGTCGTGGGCCGCAAGTCCGGCGAAGGCTTCTACCGCTATATGGATGGCAAGGCGCAGGTTCCCCCGGAACCACCGGTGCCGCAGGTCGAAGAAATTCCGCCCGTGTGGGTCTCCACGAGAGCCGCACGCCGCCCCGAAATTTTCCAGTTGCTCAAGGAGCTTGGCGCGAAGATCGAGACCGGCCAGTCGCCTTCGCCGCAGGCATTGACGCTCGTCGCGCCGCTCGGCTTCGACGTCACGACGGTGGCCGTGGTGGAGCGGCTCGATCCCGCGCGCACCATCGGCATCGACATGCTGGTGGAAGACGCGGCCACGAAACGCCGCGTCCTCGCCACCAACCCCGCGACGCGCACAGACATGCGGGATGCCGCGCACGCCCTCTTCGCGCGCGACGGAAAACCCGTGAGCGTGATCCGCGACTCGGGCGGCTTCGTCACGCAGCGCGTCGTCGCGGGCATCGTGAACATCGCCGCCGACATGTGCCAGCAGCGCATCTGCAGCCCGAAGGATCTGGAAACCGCCGTCACGCTCGGCCTGGGCTATCCGATGGGACCGCTCGCCATGGGCAACCGCTGGGGCCCGGACAGCATCCTCGAAGTGCTCTTCAACATGCAGACCGTGTATGGCGATCCGCGCTATCGTCCGAGTCCCTGGTTGCGCCGGCGTGGCGCGATCGGGCTGTCGCTGCTGCACGAGGAAAGCTACATACCATGGCCGCAGAATTGAAGAGTACGAGCCAGGGCCGCACCATGGTCCTGACCATCAGCAACCCCGACCAGCGCAATGCGCTTGGGCCGGAGATGTACGCGGCCGGCGTAGAGGCGCTCAACGCGGCCGATGCGAACCCGGAGATCCGCACCGTCGTCATCACCGGCGAAGGCGGCATCTTCTGCGCTGGCGGCAACCTGCAGCGCTTGCAGGCCAATCGCCAACAGCCGGCCGAAGTACAGGAGAACTCGGTCGAAGGGCTGCATGGATGGATCGAGGCGATCCGCACCTTTCCGAAGCCGGTGATCGCGGCCGTGGAAGGTGCTGCGGCCGGCGCGGGCTTTTCCCTCGCGCTGGCTTGCGACCTGATCGTGGCCGCGCAAGACGCGGTTTTCGTCATGGCCTACAGCACCATCGCGCTTTCCCCCGATGCGGGCGCCACGTGGAGCCTCGCACGCGCCCTGCCGCGCCAGTTGGCCAGTGAACTGCTGATGGGCGCCGAACGCATCGGCGCGGAGCGCCTGAAAGACCTGGGCATCGTCAACCGCATTTCGCAGCCCGGCGCGGCGCTGGAGGATGCGCTGGCGCTCGCACAGGGCCTGAATGAACGCGCGCCCAATGCGCTTGCCAGCATCAAGGAACTGCTCAACGATGCAGCCTCCTCGACGCTCACCAGCCATCTCGCGGATGAGCGGGACCACTTCGTGCGCAACCTGCACCACGCCAACGCCGGGATCGGCATCGCGGCCTTCCTGCAAAAGCAGAAGCCGAGTTACGAGTGACCTGACGCACGGGGGACAACCCCGTTGTTTCCCCGGCGTCCCAGACGCGACAATGTCCACGGCCCCAGTCACCCACAAGACAGACCATGGACGACCCGATTCTTACCATCGAAGAGAGAGAAGCGATCAATTCCGGCCGCTGGTTCTCCTCACTGTCGCCATCCCTGCGGCACGACATACTTCGATGCGCCTACGTCAAACGGTACAAGGACGGCGAACTGATCTGCGCTCGCGGCGATGCGGCCGAGGAGTGGAGCGGCGTTGCGCGCGGCGCGGTGCGGGTGAGCTCCACCTCGATCACCGGCAAGCAGGTCACGCTGACTTATGTCGAGCCGGGTATCTGGTTCGGCGACGTGGCGATCTTCGACGGCGACCGGCGCACGCACGACGCCTATGCGCATGGCGACACGACGATGCTGTCGGTCTCGCGCGGCGACCTGCGCAAGATCCTCACCCAGCACGTGGAGCTGTACGAAGCGCTCTTGCGCCTGCACGCGCGCCGCATCCGCCAGCTCTTCGGCCTGGTGGAAGACCTCAACACCCTCCCTTTGCGCGCCCGATTGGCGAAGCAGTTGAGTCACCTCGTGCGCAGCTACGGCGTGCCGTCGCTCGCCGATGGACGCGAAGTACGGATCGGCCTGCAGCTCGCGCAGGAAGAGCTCGCGCAACTGCTGGGCGCCTCGCGCCAGCGCGTGAACCAGGAACTCAAGCAGATGGAGCGCGAGGACGTGATCCGCATCGAGCCGGGCGGGCTCGTGGTGCGAAATCGCGAAGCGCTCCTTCGAATCGTGGAAGCGGATATAGCATGAGCGATTACGACCATTTCGTGGGCACCCGCCCGGTTTCCGAAAAGCACGCGTTCGACATCGGCGCGCTTACCGCGTGGCTGGAGAAGAACCTCGAGGGCTTCGGCGGACCGCTCACCGTCGAGATGTTCAAGGGCGGCCAGTCCAATCCCACGTACAAGCTCGTGACGCCGCGCCAAAGTTATGTCATGCGCGCGAAGCCCGGCCCGGTCGCCAAGCTTCTGCCGTCCGCGCACGCCATCGAGCGCGAGTTCGCGGTGATGCGCGGCCTGCACGGCACCGACGTGCCGGTTCCGCGCATGTACTGCCTGTGCGAGGACGAAGCGGTGATTGGCCGCGCGTTCTACATCATGGAGTGCATGGAAGGCCGCGTGATCTGGGACCAGGCGCTGCCGGACATGACGCCCGCGCAACGCGGCGAGATCTACGACGAGATGAACCGCGTGATCTCCGCGCTGCACACGGTGAAGTTCGCGGATCGCGGCCTCGCGGGCTACGGCAAACCGGGCAACTACTTTGACCGGCAGATCGGCCGCTGGAGCAAGCAGTACAAGGCCTCCGCCGACGGCGCGGGACCCATGAGCCAGCCCATCCCGGAGATGGAGGAACTCGTCACCTGGCTGCCCGCGCACATCCCGGCCGCGGCGCGCGACGAAAGCATGGTCTCGATCGTCCACGGCGACTTCCGCCTCGACAACCTCATGTTCCATCCCACCGGGCCGCGCGTGATCGCGGTGCTCGACTGGGAGTTGTCCACGCTGGGCCACCCGCTCGCCGACTTCAGCTATCACTGCATGGCCTGGCACATCCCGCACAGCGCATCGCGCGGCATCGGCGGGCTGGATCTCGCGGCGCTGGGCATCCCGACGGAAGACGAGTACATCCGCCGCTACTGCGAACGCACCGGGCTCACCACGCCCGACGAACTCCGCAAGGATTGGAATTTCTACCTGGCCTACAACTTGTTCCGCATCGCCGCGATCCTGCAAGGCATCGCCAAGCGCGTCGAGACAGGCACCGCATCGAGCGCGCAGGCGGCCGTCAATGCCGCCGGCGCAAAACCCATGGCCCAACTCGCGTGGCAGTTCGCGCAAAAAGCCTGAACGAAGGAAGACAAATGGATTTC
>JAZKIF010000077.1:0-1076 GCA_040385005.1 Pseudomonadota bacterium | reverse complement strand
ATTTCGAATACTCCCCCAAGACCCGCGAACTGCAGTCGAAGCTGCTGAAGTTCATGGACGACCACATCTATCCCGCGGAGAAAGAGTACGAGGCGGAGCTGGAGGCCAACACCAAGGCCGGCAAACGGTGGACTGCGCTGCAAACCGTCGAGAAGCTCAAGGCCAAGGCACGTGCTGCCGGCCTGTGGAATCTCTTTCTGCCCGTGGACAGCGCGTCTGCCTCCGGCTATGAAGGCGCGGGCCTCACCAACCAGGAATACGCGCCGCTCGCCGAGATCATGGGCCGCGTGCCATGGTCCAGCGAGGCTTTCAATTGCTCCGCGCCCGACACGGGCAACATGGAAACCATCGCGCGCTACGGCTCGTCGGACATCAAGGCGCGCTGGCTCAAGCCCTTGCTGGAAGGCCAGATCCGCTCCGCCTTCGCGATGACGGAGCCAGAGGTCGCGTCGTCCGACGCCACCAACATCTCCACGCGCATCGAGCGCCAGGGCAACGAGTACGTGATCAACGGCCACAAGTGGTGGATCTCGGGCGCGGCCGATCCGCGCTGCGCGGTCTTCATCACGATGGGCAAGACCGACCCGGAAGCGCCGCGCCATTCGCAGCAAAGCATGGTGATCGTGCCCGCGGACACCAAGGGCATCCGCATCGTGCGGCCGCTGTCGGTGTTCGGCTACGACGACGCGCCGCATGGCCACGTCGAGATGTACTTCGAGAATGTCCGCGTGCCCGCGGACAACATCCTCCTGGGCGAAGGCCGCGGCTTCGAAATCGCGCAAGGCCGCCTGGGCCCCGGACGCATCCACCATTGCATGCGCCTCATCGGCCTGGCCGAACGTTCGCTCGAATTGATGTGCCGCCGCTCGCTGTCGCGCGTGGCCTTCGGCAAGTCCGTAGCGCAGCAAGGCGTCACGCAAGAGCGCATCGCCGAGGCGCGATGCATGATCGACATGGCGCGCCTGTTGACACTCAAGGCCGCGTGGCTGATGGACGTGGCGGGCAACAAGGTCGCGAAGAACGAGATCGCGATGATCAAGGTGGTGGCGCCGAACATGGCCTGCCAGGTGATCGAC
>JAZKIF010000076.1:300-3136 GCA_040385005.1 Pseudomonadota bacterium | reverse complement strand
AAAAGGTCAAGGACATCCACAACTACATCGTCAAGGGCGTGCTGTGGCAGGCCTTTACCGCCGACGAGCCGGTGGCGCTGCTGATCGACGAGATCGACAAGGCGGACATCGAATTCCCGAACGACCTGCTGCGCGAGCTCGACCGCATGGAGTTCTACGTTTACGAGACGCGCGAGCTGGTGAAGGCGAAGCACCGCCCGCTCGTCTTCATCACCTCGAACAACGAGAAGGAGCTGCCGGATGCGTTCCTGCGCCGCTGCTTCTTCCACTACATCAAGTTTCCCGACGCCGACACGATGAAGCAGATCGTGGACGTGCACTTCCCCGGCCTGAAGCAGGAGCTGCTCACGTCGGCGATGAAGACTTTCTATGACGTTCGCAACCTGCCCGGCCTGAAGAAGAAGCCCTCGACCAGCGAACTGCTCGACTGGCTGAAGTTGCTGGTCGCCGAGGATATTCCGCTCGAAGCCCTGCAAAGCAAGGACGACAAGGTCGCGATCCCGCCGCTCGTGGGCGCGCTGCTGAAGAACGAACAGGACGTGACGCTCTTCGAGAAGCTGGTCTTCATGCAGCGCCACAACCGCTGAAGCGCCGATGAACCCGTTGCTGGCCGAAGGCCTGACCGACGCGATCGGCTTCGTCGCCGGCGTACTCGTTGCATGGGGCGTGAGCCTGTTGTTCGGCTTCAATCCGCTCACGCCGGGCTACGGCGATGGCGCGATCGTCGGCATCGTGATGGCCGGCATCGGCGGCGGCGCCGGCCTGCAGCTCGCACGCAAGTGGCGCGCGAGCCGACGCAAGAAGGAAGAGTAATGCACAAGCCGGAGCCTTACACGCTGGAGTCGCCGCGGGTGCGGCTGGAGCCGATGACGGTCGACCATGCAGATGCCCTCGAAGCGGCCGCACGCGACGGCGAGCTGTGGAATCTGCGCATCACCTCCGTGCCGGCGCCGGGCGAGATGACCGCATACATTGCCGCCGCGCTGAAGGGCCGCGAGGAAGGCCACATGCTGCCCTTCGTGGTGCGCGAAGTGGCGAACGGCCAGATCGTCGGCACGACCCGCTATCACGACATTGTCACGCCCATCGAGCGGCTGGAGATCGGCTACACCTGGTATGCGAAGAGCCGGCAGCGCAGCCACGTCAACACCACCTGCAAGCTGATGCTGATGACGCATGCGTTCGAGACGCTGGGCGCGAAGCTCGTGGGCTGGCGCACGGACAACTACAACTTCGCGAGCCAGCGTGCGATCGAGCGGCTCGGCGCGAAGAAGGATGGCGTGCTGCGCCACCACGCAACGCGCCGCGACGGCACGGTCCGCGACACCGTGATGTACAGCCTCACGGCGGGCGAGTGGCCCGAGGTGAAGGCGCACCTGAATTACCAACTCGCCAAGCCCCGCTGACGACATGCTCGCGTTCCAGACCCCGCCCGATGCGCCGAAGTGGAAGCGCCGGCTCATCTACTCCCCACTCGCGCGCATCGTCATCTTCATCCTCATCGCCGGCGCGGTGCTCGGCCTGATGAGCCTGGGCGTCGCGGCGCTCGGACTCGACAAGAAGGATGCGCCGGTGCTGGCGCGGCGCGCGTCGTATTTCCTGCGGCAGCTCATTCCCTTCCTTGGCGCCTACCTCTTCCTCGTCTATGTGATCGAGCGGCGCAAGCCCGTCGAGCTCGCGTGGTCGAGGGTGCTGCCCGAAGGTCTGGCCGGCTTGATAGCGGGACTCGTCTTCATCGCCAGCGTGGTCGGTATCGTCTGGCTGGCCGGCAGCTACGTGGTGACCGGCACCAACCCCGATGTCGATTGGGTCCGGCCGCTCTTCCTCACGGGCCTCGGCACCGCCATTGCCGAGGAACTCATGTTCCGCGGCGTGCTGTTCCGCATCACCGAAGAGGGGCTGGGTACCTGGGGCGCGCTCGGCATCTCGGCGCTTTTCTTCGGCGGCGTGCACATCATGAATCCGGGCGCGACGGTCTGGAGTTCGATCGCGATCGCGATCGAAGCGGGTGTACTGCTGGGCCTGGCCTACCACCTCACGCGGTCGTTGCCGCTGGTGATGGGCATCCACATGGCGTGGAATTTCACGCAGGGCACGATCTTCGGCATCCCGGTGTCAGGCCTGAAGGAGAAGGGCTTGCTCATTTCCACGCGCCCGGGCTCGGAGTGGCTTTCGGGCGGCGACTTCGGCATCGAGGCATCGGTGGTTGCCGTGCTCGTCAGCATCATTGCGTCCGGGTTGATGATCGTGGCGGCGCAGCGGCGCGGCACCATCGCCGTGCGCAAGAGAAAGCCGCGGCCGATAATGGAAGCCGCACCTTCCGCGTCGTCCCAGGAAGCGACCCATGCTCATTGATTTCTTCTACACGCTGCGCAGCGCCAAGCTCCCCGTCTCGGTGAAGGAGTACCTTGTCCTCCTCGAGGCACTGAAGGAAGGCGTCGTCGGCCCGTCCAGCGACGGCAACTACAGCATGGACGACTTCTACTTCCTCTCGCGCACCGCGCTCGTGAAAGACGAGAAGCACTACGACAAGTTCGACCGCGCCTTCGCCGCCTATTTCAAAGGCGTGGAAATGCTCGCCGACTTCACGAAGGACGTGCCGCTGGAGTGGCTGCGCAAGAACCTCGAGCTCGAACTCTCCCCCGAAGAAAAGGCCAGGATCGAGAAGATGGGTTGGGACGAGCTCATGGATACGTTGCGCAAGCGTTTCGAGGAGCAGAAGGACCGCCACGAGGGTGGCAGCAAGATGATCGGCACGGGCGGCACCTCGCCGTTCGGCGCGTTCGGCTTCAACCCGCAGGGCATCCGCATCGGCCAGGACAAGGGCCGCAACAAG
>JAZKIF010000076.1:0-290 GCA_040385005.1 Pseudomonadota bacterium | reverse complement strand
GGGCACGCGCAACATCAAGGTCGCGCTGCGCCGCCTGCGCAAGTTCGCGCGCGAAGGCCATGTCGAAGAGCTGGACCTGGACGACACCATCCGCTCCACCGCCGCCAATGCCGGCTGGCTGGACATCAAGATGGTGCCCGAGCGGCACAACAACGTAAAAATCCTGCTGCTGATGGACGTCGGCGGCACGATGGACGAGCACATCCACCGCGTGGAGGAAATGTTCTCGGCCGCGAAGGCGGAGTTCAAGCACCTGGAGTTCTATTACTTCCACAACTGCGTCTACGACT
>JAZKIF010000075.1:0-59261 GCA_040385005.1 Pseudomonadota bacterium | reverse complement strand
TTGTTTTTCGGGGGCCGCAAGACCGTCCAGCGCGGGGACTCCGGCGGGAGGCGCGAAAGCGCCGAAGCCGGACGCCGTAGCCGCGCCGCGGCCCGGCCATGCACGGCGTTGCTGTCCGGATCAAGGAGCGCGAAGGCCGCACGCACGCCCCAATCACTTGGCATCCACAGTGTGACAAGCCCTGGTGCCTTGTCAGGCCATGGCACGCATCGCCGCGAAATCCGGCATCGCCGCGCTGGCGTAACCCGCGCGCGCGAGCGACGCGATGGCGATGCGGCCATCGCGGATCGAAAGCCGCACCGCGCCGTGGCTGCGCTCGTACACATCCGGGTGCGCGGCGAGGAATGCTTCCTGCTCTTCCCGCGATTGCGCGGCCATGCCGTTCACGTAGTGATGCCCGTTGCGCTCCACATGCCGGATGCCCAACAGGTTCACCAGCGCGAGGTCCTGTTGCACGGAGAGGCCAGCCTGCGTGGTGAGGTCTTCGGCGGACATGAAGTACTGCGCAGCCCCTTCCTCGCGATTCCACGCCGCGCAGCGCGCCGCGTTGAGGATCGACTTGTACAAGCCCTTGCACGTCTTGGACGAGACGCCTTCGTAGCCGCGCGCGCGGGCCAGCACGAAGGTGTCGAGTTCGCCATCCGACTCGTCGATGATCACGGGCTTGCCGAGATCGACACCGCGCAGGTCTTTCTCCAGCGCGACCTTGCGCGCGATCGGCTGCTCGATGAAGAGGATCGAATTCCACAGGCGGGCGAGCGCGGGGCGGCCGCGTATGCCGCGCACGAGTTCCGCGACACCTTGCGCATCCTCGTACTGCTCGTTGCCGTCCAGGGACGCGAAGTACGGTTGCGCAGCGCGGTCCAGCACGGATGCGATGGCCTCCAGCCGCGCGAGATCCGCATCGACCTTGCCGTTGACCTTGAGCTTGAAGTAGCGGTGCCCGTACGCGGCCACGACTTCTTCCAGCGTCTCGGGCAGCCCGTCGTTCACGCGGTGCGTGAGGTCGGCGGCGGTGATGGCATCGACGAGGCCGACGGTGTGGCGGGCTTCGATGTCCGTGGCGGGTCGGCACGCGGACAGGAATTCGCGAATGCCCAGTCCGTCGAATTCCGCGCGACCCTCGCCGATGCCGGCCAGGTTGCCTTGCATCTCGTCGTAGAACGAAACACCGCGCGCGCGCAGCAACGCATCGAGGACGGCGCGGTCCACCAGCGCCGGGCCGTAGCTTGCGAGCAGCGGGTTGTAACCGCGTTGCGCGCCGTTGGTCTGGTGCGCATCGTGGTGGCGCGCGAAATGCCCGAACGCCGTTGCCGCCGACCGATCGGAAAGATACGCGTCGCGCGCCAGTCGCAGCACGTCACGCAACTGCTCGAAGTTGTCCTCGTTGGACAGCGCGAGGTTCTTGTCGAACCACTTCGGCGCCATCATCTCCGCCGCCGCGCCCCAGCCGCCGCTCCCATCCGCGAACTCGATTCGTGCGCGCACGAAGGCTTGCGGACATTCGGTGAGCGTCACCACGCCGAAGCGAAACGGCAGGCGCAATACAACAGGCCGCTCGAACAGCTCGATTTCGCGAATGCGAAACGCCGGTGCCTGCGTCATTCGCGCGACTCCAGGCTTTCGACGATCCCCGTCAGGTAGCCGATCGCGCGTGCCGCGCAGCCCGGCCCGTCGGGCACGTAGTCGAACGGCTCCACGGCGACGATGCCCTCGTAATCGCCGGACGCCTCCAGGCGAAATAGCGTTTGCAGGATGGGCACGAATCGCATCTCGCCTTGCCCGGGTCCGCGCCGGTTCGGATCGTTCACCTGCACATGCGCGACGTGGCCCGAAGGAATCCATTGCGTCATCAGGTCGGCAACCGATTGCGCCTCCGCCTGTCCCGCCGCGCTGCAATCGATCATCGTCTTCACGCCGGGCGAGGCGATCGCATCGACCATCAGCGCCGCTTCGGCGACGGTGTTCACCAGATCCGTCTCGCGAGGCGAAAGCGGCTCGATGCAATAGACGAGCCCGAGGTCGCGCGCCGTGTCCGACACGCGCGCGAAGCAATCCTGCGCGCGCGCCAGCGCCTGCGCGCGCGTGCAGCCTTCGGGCACCGACCGCTGCTTTGGCGAGCCGTGGACGAGGTACTGCCCGCCCATCAGCGCGCACAGCTCGGTCAGGCGCTGCATCACGGCCACGGTCCTGTCGCGGACCGCGATGTCGTCATGCACGATCGACAAGCCGGCGGGCGCGACCAGCAGCCAGTGCAGGCCGGTGATCGCGAGGCCGTGGTCTTCCGCCATGCGCCGGTACGCGCGGGCCTGCGCGTCGGTGATGCGCATCGGGTCCTCGGCGAGCGTGAACGGCGCGACTTCGAGACCGTCATAGCCGAGCTTCGCCGCGAATTCGCATTGCTTCGCGAACTCCATCGGCTGCAGCACTTCGTTGCAGAGGGCGAACTTCATGCGCGCACTCTACGCCGGTCGCCTGAAGAGGGACTTCACGCCCGCGCTCACCGCGCCCGTGACGCTGCCCACCATCGCCTTGAAGGCCGGCACGTACAAGAGGATCGTGAAGATCGTGACCACCGCGAACGCCAGCGAGATCGGACGCGTGAAGAACGGCGCGAGGCTGCCGTCCGAGAGCACGAGGCCGCGGCGCAGGCTCTTGTCCAGCAGCGGGCCGAGCACCATGCCCAGCACGAGCGGCGCCATCTCGTAGCCGCGCCGGCGCAGGAAGAACGCGACGATGCCGATCGCCAGCATCGCGTACACGTCGAACAGCCTCGACGCCGATGCGAAAGCGCCGACCGTGCACAGCACGAACACGATCGGCATCAGGATCGCGCGGCGCACCTTCAGCACCTGCAGCAGCGGGCGCACGCCGAAGAGGCCGAACAGCAGGATGGTGATGGAGGCCAGCGTGGTCATCGCGACCACTTCGTAGATGAAGTGCGGGTGCTGGATCATCAGCATCGGCCCCGGCTGCACGCCGTGGATGATCATCGCGGCCATCAGCACGGCGGACGGCGCCGAGCCCGGAATGCCGAGCGCGAGCGAGGGAATGATGTGCCCGGGGATGGACGACATGTCGCCCGTCTCCGCCGCCATCAATCCGTCGATCGAGCCTTTGCCGAATTTCTCGGGCTCCTTGCTGAGCGACTTCGCGGCCGCATACGACATCCACGCGCCGGCGTCCTCTCCCACACCGGGCAAGAGGCCCGTGAGCACGCCGATGATTCCGGAGCGCAGCACCGTCCATTTGTAGACGACGATCTCGCGCCAGCGCGGCAGGACCGAGTCTTTCATGTCGATCATCTTGCGTTCGATCGGGTCCGCGAGGTTCGTGAGCACTTCGGCCAGGCCGAACGCGCCGACCAGCGCGGGGATCAGCGCGAAGCCGCCCGAGAGTTCATCCCAGCCGAAGGTGAAGCGGTCGTACGCGTACAGCCCTTCCTGTCCGATCTGCGCGATGAAGAGGCCGAGCAGCCCCATCAGCCAGCCCTTGAGCGGATCGTTGCCCACGATGCTGCCGGACATCGTCACGCCGAAGAGCGCGAGCCAGAAGAACTCGAACGCGCCGAAGGACAGCGCCACTTCCGCGAGCATCGGCGTGAAGAGCGCGAGGCACACCACACCGAGCAGCGTGCTGACGAACGCGCCCGAGGTGGCGATGCCGATCGCGCGACCGGCTTGTCCCTGCTTCGCGAGCGCATAGCCGTCGGCGCACGAGGCCGCGTTGGCCGCGGTGCCGGGGATGTTCAACAGGATCGCGGTGCGCGAGCCGCCGTACAACGCGCCTACGTAAGAGCAGATCAAAACGAGGATCGCCTGGTTGGCCGGCAGCTTGATCGTGAGCGTCGTGAGCAGCGCGATGGCGAGCGTCGCGGACAGGCCGGGCAGGATGCCCATGACGATGCCCACGAACGCGCCGCCCAGCCCGTAGAGCAGCGTCATCGGGTCCATGAAGCTGAGCCAGGCGCGGCCGAGGTCTTGCAGTCCTTGCATATCGGGCTAGGGCATGCGAACCAGGAACAACTCCTGGAACACGACTTGCGTGATGACGGAAGTGGCAGCACCGATCACCAATGCCTTGACCCAGACGCGCAACGTCAACTGACGCTCCGCTGGATTGCGGCTCAGGCGTTGCACGACGAGGATGGAGGCGGTGACGTAGATCGTCGATGCGAGCCAGAACGGAATGCCGTGGCCGACCAGCACGACGCCGTACCCCATGCACAGCGCGAGCACGACGGCGATGCGGATGCGCTGCTCGCGTTCATCGGCGTTGGCCGCGGGCAACGCCTGGATGAGCGCGCCACGCCGCCAGCTGCGCACCGCGAGCACGGCGCCCAGCAGGATCATGACCAGGCCGAGCAGGCCCGGTAGCAGGCCGGGCACCGTGTAGGGATTGATGTGCTGCTGCTCGAGCCGGTCCATCCGGAGCGAGCCGACCAGCACGGCGATGCCGAGCACGGTCCAGCCGATCGCGTCCTTCAGGTCGGAGCGTGGCGGGATCGGGGCGTCATCGTCTTGCGCGCTGTCCTCATGCGCGGTGTCCTGAACGGTCGACGTCATCGCCGCTCAAGGCTTGGGGATGCCGACCGTGTCCGGCGAGACCTTGGCCTTGCCGCCTTCGAACAGCACCCAGGCATTCGCCTGGATCGCGGGGAACACGGCCTTCTGTGCGGCATCGCCCGAGAGCGGAGCGAACAAGGCGCCGCGGCTGTTCGCGTACTTCTTCAGTGCTTCGCTCTTCGAAATCTGCTCGGTCCAGATGCGCTCGACGGTTTTCACCACGTCGTCCGGCACGCCCTTGGGAATGAAGATGCCGAAGTAATTGGCCGGCGCGGTGAAGCCGGGCAGCGTCTGCGACAGCGGCGGGATGGTGCCGTAGCCCTCGAGTTCCAGCGGCTTGTCGCTGACGGCGGCCAGGGGCCGCAGGCGCTTGCCGCGAATCATGTCGGCCTGTTCCACCGCCAGCTGCGTGGTGGCCTCGGCCTCGCCGGAGACCACGGCGACGACAGCCGGATTGCCGCCGTCATACGTGACGTGGCGGTACTTCACGCCGGTCACCTTGCTGATCAACTCCATCGCGTTGTGGCCGGCGGACGTGACGCCGGCGGTCGCGACGCTGACCTGGCCGGGCTTGGCCTTCAGCGCGTCGAGGAAATCCTTGGCGTTGTTGTACGGCGTCTTGGGGTTCACGCCGATCACCTGGATGTTGGCGACGCTCAGGAACAGGTTCCAGTCCTTGATGCTGGTGTTGAGCGAACCCAGTGTTTGATAAGTGCCGAGATCCTGCGCCGCGCCCGCGGTCCACGTGTAGCCGTCCTTCGCCGCGTCGAGCGCGCTCTTCGTGCCGATCGAGCCGGATGCGCCGGGCTGGTTGACGATGACGATGGTCTGGCCGAGCGCCTTCTCCAGCTCGGCCGCCGTCACGCGCGTCACCTGGTCGGTGGAGCCGCCCGCCGCCCACGGCACGATCAGGTTGATCGGCCGCGTGGGCTTCCATTGCTGCGCCATGGCGGGCGCGGACACGGCCAGCGCGGCGACGGCAACTGAAACGGCTTGCAGGAAGTGGCGCTTTTGCATGGTGGCTCCAGAAAGGTTTAATTCACTAAACGGTTAATTGAGTGACTTTATGGGCTGGGTTTTGGGTTGTCAATACGGTTTGCCCGGGGGTGGCTCCCCGCGCTCAAGCCAGCCAGCGGTCGCGATGCTCCGTGACGAACGCGTCGTCGACGAGGTGCGGATAGTCCCGCGCGACCCGCGTCAATTCCTCGGACTGGCCCGCGCTCAATCCCTCGTTCGCATCCAGGCACCACGTTCCTTCCAGCAAGCCCTGGCGTCGAAGAACCTCATGGCAGCCCGCGATGCAGCCGTGGAAGTCGTGCGCGACGTCGAAAAGCGCGGCATTGCAATCCGTGACCTGGCCGTCGAGCGCAAGCAATCCCGCCGGTACATCGCCCATCGCGATGGCGGCGTGGATGCGCTCGAGCCAATCCACCGCGGATTTTGTCCACACGCTCCAGTGGCCGAGCAGTCCGCCGCGGATGCGCACCGTGACCGGCTGCCCACCCCGCATGAACGTGAACGGCGCGAGCAGGTCCATCACGATGTGGTCGTCGTTGCCGGTGTAGAGCGTCAGGCGTTCTTCGGCTCTCGCGGCGATCACGCCGCGGATCACGTCGAGCGTGCGGTATCGATTGAACGGCGCCATCTTGATGGCGACCACGTTGTCGATTTCGGCGAAGCGTTGCCAGAAGCTGGCGGGCAGGTGGATGCCGCCGACCGCGGGCTGCAGATAGAAGCCCACGAGCGGCATCGCATCGGCGACGGCGCGGCAATGCGCGACGAGCTCGTCTTCGGTCGAGCCCTTCATCGCCGCGAGGCTGAGCAAGGCCGCGTGGTAGCCGAGGCCGCGCGCGACGCCGGCCTCACGCACCGCCTGCTCCGTCCGGCCCGCGAGGCCCGCCACCATGAACAACGGCCGCTTTCCGCCGAGGGGCGTCCACTCGCGCGCGGTCTGCATCGCGAGTTCGAGCACCGGCTGGTACAGGCCGACATCGCGGATCGCGAACTGTGTCGAATGCACGCCCACGGCGACGCCGCCCACGCCGGCGTCGAGGTAGTAGCGCGTCATCGCGCGTTGCCGGCGGGCGTCCAGTTGCCGGTTCGCATCGAGCGCGAGCAGGTGCGCGGGAATCACCGCGCCCTTGCGCAGCACGGCGAGCGAATCGGCGGGGATGTCGGTCCGATGCATCTCAGTACTTCCCGTCGCGCGCTTCGTAGTGCGTGGGCTTGCCCAGGCTGTCGCCGCCTCGCTGCACCCAGTCGGCCGTCCAGTCGAGCATCGTGTCGAGAGACACGCTCGGCGGACCGAACAGGCGGTGCGCTTCATCGCAATCGATGAGCCACGCTGTCGGTGCTTCCTGCCCGGTGAGCACGGGCGCGATGCCCAGGCGTTCGCCGAGCCGCACGGCCACCTCGCGGATGCTCACCTTCGGGCCGCTCACGTTGAGTGGCGTCGTGGGCGTGTCGCAATGCGCGAGCGCGCGCAGCGCCCAGTCGTTCGCGTCGCCCTGCCAGATGATGTTGGCGTGTCCCATCGCGAGGTCGATCGGCTCGCGCTTCAGGATTTTTTGCGCGACGTCGTGCAGCACGCCGTAGCGCATGTCGATGGCGTAGGACAGGCGGATCAAGCGTCCCGCGGTTCCATGCTCGTGCGAGAAATGCTGGAACATCCGCTCGCGCGCGACGCAGGAATTCGCGTATTCGCCGGAGGGTGCGGTGGGTGGCACATCTTCCTTCGCACCGTTGCCGGCGGTGCTCACGAAGGGGTACACGCAGGCAGTGGAGAACGCCACGATGCGCGAGTTGCGGAAGCGTTCGGCCACGAGGGCCGGCACGTGCGCGTTCATCGCCCAGGTCAGCCATTCGCTGCCCGTGCTGCCGAACTTGCGTCCCGCCATGAAGACGATGTTGGGCGCATCGGGAAGACTCGCCAAAGCGTCGCGAGAAAGCAGATCCGCCTCGATGCATTCGATACCGTGCTGCTGCAAATCCTCGCGCAGCCCGCGTTGCGAAAACCGCGCCACGCCGATGACCCGCCGCGCAGGATCGGCCCGCTTCGCCATCCGCGCAAGCGTCGGGCCCATCTTGCCGCCCACGCCGAGAATCATGAGGTCGCCGGGCACTCGCGCGAGGTCGCTTCGCAATGCGTCGGAAGGTTGTGTCATCACCTCTTCCAGGTGATGCACGTCGTCGAAACGGTTGGGCTGGGACATGCGGGTCACTTTAACCAGTTGGTGAAATACGTTCAACCACCCGCACGTCATCGCACACCCAGCCTTGTCATTGCGGGCCCCGACCCGCAATCCACGCGCGCCACAAAAGCATTCGTCCGACTTTTCGGCCGCTGGCCCAGTGTTAGGTTTGCCTCATGGCCCGAGACCGCACCGCCCCTGGCTCATCAGAAGAGCCACCCCAAGACGAAGGCGCACCATTCGCCCAGCGCATCGGCCGCGGCTTCGTGCAGGTGCGCGGCGCGCGCACGCACAACCTCAAGGATGTCGACGTCGCCGTGCCGCGCGACGCGCTGGTCGTCTTCACCGGCGTGTCCGGCTCCGGCAAGTCCTCGCTGGCGTTCGGCACCTTGTACGCTGAAGCGCAGCGCCGCTACCTCGAATCCGTCTCGCCCTACGCACGCCGCCTCATCGACCAGGCGGGCGTGCCCGACGTCGATTCCATCGAAGGCCTGCCGCCCGCGGTCGCCTTGCAGCAGCAGCGCGGCACACCGAGCGCGCGGTCGTCGGTGGGAAGCGTGACCACGATCTCCAGCCTGTTGCGCATGCTCTATTCGCGCGCAGGCACCTATCCGCCGAAACAGCCGATGCTGTATGCGGAAGATTTCTCGCCCAACACGCCGCAAGGCGCGTGCGCGCGTTGCCACGGGCTCGGCCGTGTGTACGAAGTGACCGAGAAGCTCATGGTCCCCGACGATTCGCTGTCGATCCGCGACCGCGCGATCGCATCCTGGCCGCCGGCATGGCATGGCCAGAACCTGCGCGACATCCTCGTCACGCTCGGCTACGACGTGGACAAGCCCTGGCGCGACTTGCCGAAGAAGGACCGCGACTGGATCCTCTTCACCGACGAGACGCCTACCGTCCCCGTGTACGCGGGGTTCACGCCGAAGGAAACACGCGCGGCGCTTCGCAGCAAGATGGAGCCGAGCTACATGGGCACCTTCACCGGGGCTCGCAACTACGTGCTCAACACCTTCGCGGCGACGCAGAGCGCGCTGATGAAGAAGCGCGTCTCGCGCTACATGGAGGCGAGCCTGTGCCCGGTGTGCGATGGCAAGCGGCTCAAGTCAGAAGCGCTGTCGGTCACCTTCATGGGGCTGGACATCGGAGAGCTGTCGCGATTGCCGCTGTCGCAAGTCGCGCAATTGCTGCGTCCGGCGGCGGAAGGAACGTTGTCGGCCGCGCAAGGCGACAAGGCCGTGCTCGCGCGCGACGCCGCGAAGAAGGCCGTGAAGGATCGCGTTGCTCAAGGCGGCGCCGCGCATGCCGCCGCGCCGGACGTGCGGCGCACGCCGAATCACTCCGAAGAAAAGCGCATCGCCGCGCAACGGATCGCGAAGGACACGCTCGCACGCGTCGCGACACTGGAGCGCCTCGGCCTGGGCTACCTGTCGCTGGAGCGCAGCACGCCGACGCTCTCGCCGGGCGAGCTGCAGCGACTGCGCCTCGCGACCCAACTCGGTTCGCATCTGTTCGGCGTGGTGTACGTGCTGGACGAGCCTTCCGCCGGGCTGCACCCGGCCGACGGCGAGGCGCTGCTCGATGCGCTGCAACGGCTGAAGGAATCCGGCAACACCTTGTTCGTCGTCGAACATGACCTCACCGTGATGCGGCGCGCCGATTGGCTCGTCGACGTTGGGCCGGACGCGGGCGAGAAGGGCGGCAAGGTGCTGTACAGCGGTCCGCCCGAAGGCCTGCGCGAAGTGAAAGCGTCGCGTACGCGCGAGCACCTGTTCGGCGATGCAGGTCCACCAGTACGCGCGCAGCGCGATCCCACCGGCTACCTGAAACTCGAAGACGTGACGCGCAACAACCTGCGCGATCTCGACGTGTCGTTTCCTCTCGGCTGCTTCACCGTCGTCACCGGCGTTTCGGGCTCGGGCAAATCGAGCCTCGTGAGCCAGGCGCTGATCGACCTCGTGTGCGCGCACCTGGGCGGTGATTCGCCGCAAGAGCGCGACGACGAGCCGCCCGCGCTCGACAGTGCCGACACGGTCGCACCCACGAGCGGAAGAATCACCGAAGGCGCGAGCCGCATCCGCCGCCTCGTGAACGTGGACCAGAAGCCGATCGGGCGCACGCCGCGCTCCAACCTGGCCACGTATACGGGGCTCTTCGACGCCGTGCGCAAGCTCTATGCCGCCACGCCGCTCGCCAAGCGCCGCCACTACGATGCCGGGCGGTTTTCCTTCAACATGCCGAAAGGCCGCTGCCCGACTTGCGAGGGCGAGGGCTTCGTGTCGGTGGAACTGCTCTTCATGCCCAGCGTGTATGCGCCGTGCCCCGAGTGCCACGGCGCGCGCTACAACGCGCAGACGCTCGAGGTGACGTGGAACGAGAAGACCATCGCGCAGGTGCTCGGCATGACGGTCGACGAAGCCGCGGCGTTCTTCGAAAGCGAAGCCACCATCGCGCGGCCATTGCGCGTGCTGCAGGACATCGGGCTGGGTTACCTGCGGTTGGGCCAGCCCGCGACCGAACTGTCCGGTGGCGAGGCGCAACGCATCAAGCTCGCGACGGAACTGCAACGTGCGCAGCGTGGCGACGCGCTCTATGTGCTGGACGAACCCACCACCGGCCTGCACCCCCGCGATGCCGACCGCCTGCTGGTGCAACTGAACGGCCTCGTCGATGCGGGCAACACCGTGATCGTGGTCGAGCACGAGATGCGAGTCGCGGCCCAAGCCGATTGGGTCATCGATATCGGCCCGGGCGCCGGCGACGAAGGCGGCCGCATCGTCGCGCAGGGCCGGCCCATGGCGGTTGCAGCCTCCACGGCCAGCCGGACGGCGCGGTATCTCGCCGAGTGCCTCGGCAACGCCGCTCTACCGAAGACGGCCGGACGCTGACACAATCGGCCGCATGAAAACTGTCAGCCTCATTGGCGCCCCGACCGACGTGGGCGCGAGCGTTCGTGGCGCGGGCATGGGGCCGGACGCGTTGCGCGTGGCCGGGTTGTTCGAGATGCTGCGCGACCATGGCTTCAACACCATCGACCACGGCAACCTCGCCGGACCGCCGACACCGTGGACCGATCCGAAAGGCGGCGTGCGCCACCTGGAAGAAGTCGTCGCGTGGAACCGCTCGGTGTTCGACCGGGTTGCCGCCGTGCTCGCCGCGGGGCAGACGCCGCTCCTCATGGGCGGCGACCATTGCCTGGCCATCGGCTCGATCAGCGCCGTCGCGCGGCATTGCCGCTACGCGAAGAAAAAGCTGCGCGTCGTCTGGCTGGACGCCCACACCGATGTGAACAACGAAACCATCAGCCCCTCGGGCAACGTGCATGGCATGCCGGTCTCGTGCCTGCTCGGCCACGGGCCGAAGCAACTCATCGGATGGAGCGGGCAGCCCGCCGCGCTCGCGCCGGAGGACATCGATTTTATCGGAATCCGCAGCGTCGACAACGAGGAGAAGCAGACCATCCGGCGCCTCGGCCTGCAGGTGTTCGACATGCGGCACATCGACGAGCACGGCATGCGCAACACGATGATCGAGGTGCTGCAGGACATCGACGAGGACACGCACCTGCACGTAAGCTTCGACCTCGATTGCCTCGACCCGGCCGATGCGCCGGGCGTCGGCACCGGCGTGCGAGGCGGGCCGACCTACCGCGAGATGCAGCTGTGCATGGAGATGATCGCCGACACCGGGCGCATGGGATCGCTCGATGTCGTGGAGATCAACCCGGCGCTGGACGTGCGCAATCGCACGGCGGAACTCGCGGTCGATTTCATCGCGAGCCTGTTCGGGGCTTCTACGCTGGCGCGCTGACGTCTGGCGCTTTCATCGCGCGAGCGCGGTAAGGCGCCACATAGTCAGGCTGGAAACATCGCTTGGCGCCGTCCGAGAACGTGACCGTCACTTGCAGCGCGTTGGCTTCCTCTACGAGCCCGCGCCCATAGCGCTTCACCTTCACCACATCGCCGCGATTGAACGCGGGCGCGTCGTCTTTCGCAGTGGCTTCCCCGCCAGACGGCTGCCGCGCGATCTCGTCCAGCACGCTCTCGTGCGCCGCGATGCGCCGGCAGTTGTCGCAGTGGCCGCAGCGCTCGAACGGCGCCTCGCCCGCCATGTGCTCCAGCAGCGAACGCCAGCGGCACTGGCCGCTTTGTGCATAGGCGACCATGCGCTCGAGGCCATCGCGGTCGCGCGTGCGCTTGTCGCCATACGTCGACATCAGCGCTTCGAGTTCCTCATCGCCGATGCCATTGCGCAGGAGCCGGACACCATCGCCATCCTGGTCGACGATCTTTCTTCGCCGCAGCAACCCGAGCGCGACTTGCAGCTTGCTCCGCGGTCGCGCGAGGCGGCCTTGCAACAGCGGCAATGTCCACGCGTCGCCTTCGGGCGAAGGCTCCTGCAGCGCCGCATACAGAGCCTTCGCGTCATCCGCGCTCGGATAGCGACCGAGCATGAAGAATTGCTGCACCGACTTGTCGGCGCGCAGGAAGAGCAGCGTGCAGGCCGCATGCTCGCCATCGCGTCCCGCGCGCCCGGCCTCCTGGTAATACGCCTCCAGGTTGGGCGGCAACTGGTAGTGGAGGACGAAGCGAATGTCGGGCTTGTCGATGCCCAGGCCGAATGCGTTGGTGGCGACCATGACGCGCCGCTCGCCGCTCATGAAAGCCTCCTGCACGGCCGCGCGATCCGCGGCGCCCAGCTTGCCGTGGTACAGGCCGACCGACTCGCCGGCCGCGAGCAGCGCATCGTGGACTTGCTGCGCGGCCTTGATGGTGGCGGCGTACACCACAGCGCTTCCCTCGCGCCGCTGGACCAAGGCCACCGCTCGCTCGAGCTTGTCCGCTTCGCGCGCCACCTGCTCGACCCGCAAGTCCAGGTTGGGCCGATAGCTGCCGGTGTGAACGACGCCATCGCGCGCGATGCCGAGTTGCTGCGAGATGTCCTTCACCGCCTCCTCGGCCGCGGTCGCCGTGAGTGCGAGCACCACGGGTTTGCCGAGCGCCTTGACGGCGGGGCCGATCTCGAGGAAAGCCGGGCGGAAGTCGTGGCCCCACTGCGAGATGCAGTGCGCCTCGTCGACGACCAGCAGGCTGATTTCGCGCTCGCGCAGTGTCGCCGTGAATTCGGGCTCCGCCAGCCGCTCCGGCGTCACCATGATGATCTTCGCACTGCCGTCCGCCACGGCCGCGAGCGCTTCGCGGTGCTCGTCGCTGTCCACCGCGCTATTGAGCTGTACCGCCGCCACGCCCTTCTCGCGCAAAGCCTCGCACTGGTCCTTCATCAGTGCGATGAGCGGCGAGACGACGATGGTGCGGCCTGTCAGCAGCAGCGCGGGCAGCTGGTAGCAAAGCGATTTGCCCGCGCCGGTCGGCATGATCGCGAGCGTCGAACGCCCGGCCATCACGCGATCGATGACCGCTTGCTGTCCGGGCCGCAATCGCGTGAAGCCGAATACCTTCCCGAGCGTGACGCGCAGCGCATCCGCCGCCGCTGCCGGAGGCTTGCGAGAGGCCGGCATCGTCAGAGGGTCTCGCCGTCGGGTTCCGCGTCAGGGTCCATCTCGGTGCTGGAATTGCCCGCGTCGAGATCCGTCAATTCCATCGCGTCGGGGTCGTCCTCGACACGGTCCGTGCCCGAGCCCATCCGCACGATGCGATCCGGCAGGATGTCGCCGCCTTCGCGGTCGTCGTTCTCCACGGAGCCGCGCTCGCCGGTGCCCACCGAGTCGCTGTCGGCATGCGCTTCGTGCGTGCCGATCGCGTCGCTGCCGGAGTCGGAGTTGTCGCTCGGGCCGAGCATGCCCGCGTCGCGACCGCTGGGCTGGAGGGGCGCGGGGTCCGCGCCGGTGATGCTGCTGTAGGCCATGGAGTGTCCTTGCTGTGTCGGTGACTCCACTTTGCGTCCCATGGCGCGACAGAAGCGTCGGTGGGCGCAGACCTGTGCTGTGGGACGCGCCCTACCCATCTGTCCAGCCGTCCGGCGCACCCGGCAATGGCTCAGTAGCCGGCGGCCTGGGCGAGCGCGAACCAGTCGTCGACGCTGCCGAGCGAATGGATATCGCCGTTGAGTGCGGGGACGAGGTACCAGACCTGGTTGTCCTTCGTGCCCACGTATACGTTCGTTCCGCTGTAGTAGCGGTACTGGTAGCCCAGTGCCTCGCCGGTCGTTGCCTTCGACGGCATCGCGTACTGCGGAAACGACGCTTCGAGGAAATTGAAGATGCGGTCGGACACGGATTGGGTGGCGGGGAACTCCGTCACCTCGGTGATCATCACGACGTTGTTGCGGCCGACGGTGGTGCCGCTTTGCCAGCCCGCCACCGGCAGCTCCGACGACGAGAAATTGGTGCTGGAGACGCTCACGCGGGGCAACAGCGAGATGCGGTCCGAGACCACCATGCCGGGTGGCGTCACGCGCGCGAACACCGTGAAGCCGCCGTTCTGGTTGTCCAGGTTGGCGGCGTTGTCGCGCATGTTGACGAACCACTGGCTCGTCGCGCTGTTCGCGTCGCCGCCGACCTTGGCCATCGCGACGGTTGCGCGCAAGTTGGAGCGCGTCGGGCTGTATTCGTTGACGATGGTTCCGCGCGAAGGCACCGCCGAAATGGGCGAGCCTTCCGGCCACACGAAGCCGCCTGCCTGGATCACGAAAGGCGTCGGCGGCGTCGGTGTGATCCATGCGCTGCGGTGGAAGAAATCGCTCACGTAGTCTCCACCGCGTACGTAGGCGAGGAAGTTCGCGACCGTGACGGGCGCTTCGCTGTCCAGCAGCGTCATGTCGATCGGGCCCTGCGTCGTGTGTACGCGGACCATCGTGTTCGCCTGCGCCGGGGTGGCGGCGAGGGCGACAGTGACGAGCAGGGCGGAAAGGAGGCGGGTGAAGAGGGGGCGCATGCGGATATTTTGCCGCGAATCGCCTCCGGTCAAACTTCCGCTGCGCCGTAGAGGTTGACGCCCACGATCTCCGTGCTCGTGTGGCCGTTGCCGTCGTCGAGCACGATGGTGAAGCGCTCGACGCGCTGCTCGCCCGAAGCCAGCAGCGGGTCCACCACCTGATTGTTCACGGTGTACAGCCAGTTCACCTGGCCCGAGTGGCCATCCGAGCGGACACTCGCGGTGAGCGTGCCGAGGTTGCCGTCCTGCGATTGCACCGTCACGGTGTGCGCCGTGTTCGTCGGATCGACGAAGGTGAACGCCCCGGCCGTCGCGAGCGTCGCGCCGGCATCCGTGCCTCCCAGGTCGGTCACCGCGCCTGGGCGGGTCCAGTGGTAGCTCGCGTCGAAGTTCAGCGTGGCGGACGCAACCTCCTGCAAGGCCACGGCGGTCGCTGCGTCGATGCCGAGATCGGCGGCCACCCGGTCACCCGCACCCAGAACGCGCGCGTCCATCCCGGTCAGGGTTTCGAACAGCGTGAGGCCGGCGAGGTAGGAGCCGTACTTGCTCGCATGCAGGTTGTCGTCGAACCAGAGGTTGATGTCGCCGCTCGAGACGCTGGACGTGAACGCCTGCGTGTACGGATCGCGCACGGCCAGGCCTTCCAGCACCGCGTTCATGAACGCCGTGCTCACGGGCGCGACGCCCACGAAGTCGGGGTTGACCGTGGCCAGGTGCGTGTACGCATCGGTCAGGTCCTCGCTCATGGACTCCAGGTTCAGGTAGTACGCCGTGGCCTGCGTCGAAGAGGGCGTGACCGCGCCGGTGCCGCCGTTCGCGCCGGTGTTCGGCCCGGAGGTCACGAGGGTCTTGCTCGTGATCATGTCGATCGCGCCGGCGATCATGTCGGGCCGCGCCCACGTGGCGTACAGGTACACATCGGTGTCCGCGTCGGCGTTAGGGTTCGCGGGGATCGTCGTGCCGGGGATGGTCGTCGTGTCCTGCGCGCCGTTGTGGATGTAGTCCTCGATCAGCGTCGCGTACGTCTCGAAGCCGGGGATGTCCGCGTTGGCGGCCGAAGTGGTGACCAGCGTCGCGCCCGACGCCCCGGCGGTCGTGATGCCGAAGTCCGACTTCGACGCGTCGCTCGCGAAGTACGTCGCCGTGCCCGACTCGTTGAAGTTCACCGTGAGCGGCGCCGTCGTGTCGCCGCTGCGCGTGAAGGTGTAGACCAGCGACTGGCCCGCGCTCTCGTACACGCTCGCCGCCGTACTGAGCGCGAGCGTCACATTCGGCAGGCTCGTATCCACGCCGCCCGCGAAATCGTCGTTCACGATGGTGGTGGTGACCGGCCCCGCCGTGCCGATGTTGTACGCGGTCCCCGTGAGCGTGATGCGGATCGATTCATCCAGTTCGATCGCGGTGTCGTTGTGCGGGTCCATCGTGATGCTCGCGGAAGTCTGCCCCGCCTTGATCGTGATGTTGCCGGTGTTGGAAGTGAAGGAGACGGCGCCGCTGGTGTTGCTTCCACCGCCCTGGCCGCTTGTCGGAAGGCCACTGCCATCCGTGAAGCGGTAGGGCGAGGTGTTGCTGGTGGTCGTCGGCACGATGGCGCCGGCCGCCGTGTACATCTCCAGGTCCTGGGACGATGTGATCGTGGTGGAAACCGAGGGCGACGTGCTCCCGTCGCGCGCGACGTTGAACGTGACGATGAGGTCGCTCGTGGTCGGGCCGCTGCGCGTGAATGTATAGACGAGGTTGTTCGCGCTATCTTCCGCAACGGAACCGGGGTTCGCGGTGAGGGTCACGGTGGGCAGCGCGGGGTTGATGACCGGACCTGTCGGGTCGTCGTTGAGGACGGTCGTGGTGATCGTTGCACTCGTGCCGACGCGGTAGGTGCCGGAAGTCGCGAGCTTCAGCGCGAGCGTCTCGTCGTACTCCTGCGCGCCGTCGCCGGTGGGCGTGACGATCAGGCTCGCCGTTGAACTGCCGGCGGCGAATGTGATCGACCCGTAGCCGCCGGGCAGCGGCTCGTCCGTCTGGTCCTGCAGCACGACGAGGTCCCAGTCCTGGCTCGCGATGTTGCCGCGCAGGTCCCAGTGCGCGGGCGATGAATTCTTGTACTGGCCTTCGAGCGTCGCCGCGTTGCGCGCGGAGATCGACACGTCCCAACTCAGGCCGACCTGCTGCGCGAACATGTCGACCAGGCCGGGCACGCCGCCCCAGTCGTGCGGCTCGTACAGGTTGGAGCCCGTGACGTCGGTGAACGTGCCGCCCTGGTCGGCGGAAGTGAGGTCGTGCACGCCGCCGGGATTGGTCACCGCGTCGTAGCTGTTGTAGCTCAGCACCGGATCGACACGGCCGAATGTCGCGCTGTTGCCGACGAAAAGCACTTGGTTGAACACCGTGTCGATGTGGACCGAGGGCGTGCCCTGGGACGCATCGCCCGCCTTGCCCGCGAGGTCGGTGAAGTTCGCGGGCAGCACGGAGATGGTCGCGCCGGTGCTGAGCGTCGCGCTGTCGGCGGCGGTGAATGTCGCCGTGCGCGTGAGGCCGCTGCCGGCGAGCGCGCCGAGGGCGCCGCCGGTGACGGCGATGTCGGCATCGACGAAGGTTGCGCCCGGATCTTCGGAGAACGTGAACGTGATCGTCGACGTGCCGCCATCGGCCAGTACGTCGGCCGAGCTCGTGATCGCAAGTGTCGGCGCCACGTTGACGACGTCCACCACGACCGCCTGCGACGTAGTGTGCGTGCCGTCGTTCGCGATCACGCTGAAGCTGTAGCTGGGTTTGACCTCGAAGTCGGCGGTGGCCTTGAGCGTCACCACGCCGTCCGGGGAGATGTCCAGCAGCGCCGCATCCGCGCCCCCGAGCGAGTACGCCGGCGCGCCGTCGTTGTCGAGGTCGGTCGTTGCAGCGGTGTAGATCGGCGTGTCGGTCGGCGCGCCCTCGGTCACCGTGCCGGTGTGGGCCGACGTGAACACCGGCGCGTTGTCGTCGAGGTTGCCCACCACGACCACGACGGCCTGTGTGGTGCTGTGTACGCCGTCGCTCGCGATCACGTTGAAGTTGTAGCTGGCCTTCGCCTCGAAATCCGCCGACGTCTTGAGCGTCACCTGCCCTGCGCTGCTGATCGAAAGCAGGCCCGCATCCGCGCCGCCGAGGCTGTACTTCACCGCGCCGGGAAGATGGTCGGCATCCGTCGCCGCGGCGGTGTAGACCACGGTGCTCGTGGCCGCGTTTTCGGCCACGGCGCCGGTCGCGCCGGAAGTGAACACCGGCGCGTTGTCGTTGAGGTTGGTGACGGTGACCAGCACATGCTCGACGCGCTCATGCGTGCCGCGCGTCGCGACCACGTCGATGCTGTAGCTGCTTCTCGCTTCGTAGTCGGGCGAGGCCTTGATGAACACCACGCCTTTTGCCGAGATTTCGAACAGCGCGGCGTCCGCGCCGGCCAGCGAATACGTGGTCTTGTTGTTGCCGTGCGAGTTGTAGATGAAGGAATAGGGCGCGGCATTCTCCGCAACCCTCGCTTTGCGCGGGGAAGAGCTCATGGAAATCTCCGGGAGTTATTGGCGGGGCGGCACGCGGCTGGAAAGCGGCGGGGGCTGGTATTGCGGCTGGAAGCGGCAGCCCGCGCCGAACGCGGGCTCGAACTGCTTGCAGCGATCGGCGATCTGCGCGGGCGTCGGCTTCGCGCCGCCGCGCACCCAGTCGGTGAGGACGGCGAACAGCGTGGGGTACACCGGATCGCTCAGGTAACTGTGCGTGTTGTCGGCGGTGAAGGTCTGCACGAGGTGATCGGCGGTGGCCGCCTTCTCCATCGTGCCGCGGAAGCTGTTGTCCATCTCGACGAACGCGGTGGGGTCGTCGATGCCGTGCACGGTGAGCACCGGCACCGGGATGCGGCCATCCGGGTCGGTGTCCGCCGTGAATGTCGCGACGGCTTGCGGATCGGCGGTGTAGCGCGCGACGCTCGCATTCAGCGCCGCATCGTCGGGCGAGCCCGCGTACTTCACGCCTGCGTTGCCGAACGGGCTGCGGCCGCCGGTGCGTAGCTGCACGACGTCCTGGAAATGGAACGTGCCCCACGCGAGATGGCCCGCGATCGAGTTGGCGGGAATCTTCACGACATCCACGATCGTCTTCACCTTGCGCTGCTGTTCCGGCGTGCGCTGCGCGGCGGGCTTGTCGAGGCCGAGGCATTCGTTGACGCGGTCGCGCAGGTCGTTGCTCGTGAGCTTCGCGCCGGCCGGCAAGCCGATCGCGAGCGGATACTGCGGCTCGTCGGGGCGCGGGTGGTTGTGGCACAGCGACTGGTAGATCGCGCGCAGGTCGATGCGGAAGTCATAGGCCGTGGAGCCGCCGGCGAGCACGCCGCTCGAGAGCAGCACGCCGTCGTAGGGGCGCTTGCCCGTGCCGTCGTCGGTGAACATCGACGCGCCCACCGCCGCGACGCTCGCGCCCCAGGACTGCCCGTGCAGCAACGTGAGCTTTGGCCGCGCGACGTGCTGCACGAAGATGCGGCGCAGGCGTTCGGTGTCTTCGGCCGCCGCGCGAACGGCCACGCCGCCCTGGCGGAAGGTCGATCCCGCCCACGCGTAGCCCGCCTTGACGGTGATGGCCCAGCGGTCGAGGTCTTCGATGCTGCGTTCGAGTTTGGGTGCGCCCAGCGCCGGGCCGCCGTGCGAATGCATCACCAGCGTGCCGTTCCACTGCGCGGGCATCGCGATCAGGTAGAAGGCGCCGGCGGAGTCCTGGCCCGTGAGGCAGCGCGTGCCGGCCGGCAGCTCTGCCTTGGCGGGGCAAGCCATTTCCTTCGGCGCGGCTTCGGCGGTGGCGGGCAGCGTGGCCGATGCACGCGATGGCGTTTGCTGGGCGTGCGTTGCGCAACCCGCGAGGGCGATAAGGGCGGCAGCCGCGAGGGCGGATCGGTACTGCAAGGGATTGTCTCCAGCGTCGTGATTGGGGCCAACGATACGAGGACGACAGCATTAAATCAAATACAATCCAAGACCCATCCGCAGACGAAAATCATATGGACCTGAAGCACCTGCGCTACTTCGTCGCGGTCGCGGAGACGGGGCACATCACGCGCGCGGCGGCGCGCCTGGGCATGCAGCAGCCGCCCCTCAGCCAGCAGATCCGCGCGCTGGAGGAAAGCCTGGGCACCGCGCTCTTCCGGCGGCATCCCAAGGGCGTCACCCTCACGGAAAGCGGCGAGCTGCTCCTCATCGACAGCCGCCGTCTGCTGGGCGACGCGGAGGCTGTGAAGACGCGCATGCGCGCCGTCGCATCGGGACACGCCGGCGTGCTCGCCATCGGCTACACGTCCTCCGCCGCGGCCCATGCGCTCACGCCGACAGTGCTGCGCGAATGCCGTCGCACTTATCCGGGCATCGCGCTGCAGATCGGCGAGGACCACGCGGCCGGCCTGACCGATGCGCTCGCCGCCGGGCGCCTGCACTGCGGCTTCCTTCGCGTGCCGGTCGCGCGGCCGGCGGGGCTGGTGTTCGAGACGCTGGCACGCGAGCCCGTGCTCGCCGCGTTGCCGGTAGGGCATCGGCTGCTCAAGGGCAAGGCACGCGCGATCTCGCTGCCGCAACTGAAGGACGAGCCTTTCATCCTCGTGCGGCAAAGCGGCGCGGCCGGCCTGTACGCCAACTTGCTGCAGCTGTGCGAGAAGCAGGGCTTCACGCCGACGGTCGTGCACGAGGTCGGCCGGATGATGACGGCGCTCAATCTCGTCGCGGCCGGCGAAGGCGTCACGGTGGTGCCCGCGTCGATGCAGGGCGCGCATCCGCAGGCGCTGCAGTTCCGTCCGCTCCTGGGCGCAACCAGCCTGGACGCGCCGCTGACGCTGGTGTTTCGCGAGGCGGATTGCCATGGCGCGCTCCGCTCGTTCGTTGAACTGGTGCGCGCCTCGGCCGCGGCCACGAAGGCCGGCTGATGCGAAGGCGGCAATTGCTCGCCTGGGCCTGCGCCGCGAGCGTGAGCGTGAGCGGCGTGAGAGCAGTCACCGCGGCGGGATCCGCGGTGCGCATCGTCGTCGCGTATCCGCCCGGCGGCATCAGCGACCGCATCGCGCGGCTGCTCGCCATCAAGCTCTCGCCGATCCTCGATGCGCCCGTGATCGTGGAGAACCAGGCCGGCGCGGGCGGCAGCCTGGCCCTGGTGTCGGTTGCTCGCGCGCAGCCCGACGGGCGAACGCTCGGCTTCTCCGCCATCAGCCCGCTCGCGCTCTCGCCGTTCTTCGGACGTCCCGCACCGCGTGTCGCGCCAGTGAGCGGCATCATGCACACGCCCTTGCTGCTGGTCGGAACGTCCGCGCTCGCGGCGCGCAGTTTTGCGGGAATGATCGAGGCGGCGCGCGCGCAGCCCGGTGCCTTGCGCTGGGCGACGTCGGGTGTGGCGACGATCGGGCATCTCGCGGTGGAGCAGGTCAAGCGCGAGATGCGGGTCGACGTCGTGCACGTGCCGTATTCCGGTGGCGCGCCGCAATTGCAGGATGCGCTCGCCGGCCGCTTCGAGCTGCTCTCCACCAATCTCGCGCCGCTGCAGATCGACTACGTGCGCAGCGGTCAGCTCAACGCCCTCGCGCTCGGCGCGCCGGTGCGCTCGCCGCTGCTGCCCGCGCTGCCGACCTTCGCGGAACTGGGATGCCCCGGCGCGAACCTGAGTTCGCTCTTCGGGTTGTTCGCGCCGGAAGGCACGCCTGCCGGGGTTGTCGCGCGCATCAACGCCGCCTGCGGCCAGGTGCTCGCGCAGGCGGACTTTCGCAAGGTGTTGGTGGAGGGCGGCAACCTGCCGGCAACGGGTAGCCCGGCGGACTTCACGCGCGCAATCGAGCACGAAGCGGACGCGAACGCGAAGCTGTTCGGGGCGGCGCCCGCGCGCTGAGGCCGCCTCGACTTCAACGCCGCTCACATCTGCTTGAACAAATGCAGGTAGTGACGGCTCACGGGCAACACTTCGCCGCGGCCCTTCAGGTGGATCGACGCCGTCTCGTTCTCGTTGCGCGTCACGTAGCTGATCGCTCGCAGGTTGACCACCACCGATCGGTGTACCTGCGCGAATTGCGTGGCGTCGAGCTGAGTGGCCAGCTCCTTCAGCGGCACGCTCACCAGCGCCTCGGCCGCGACGCCGCCGTCGCCGCGCCAGGCGACCATCGTGTACTTCGTATCGGAACGAAGGTAGTCGATGTCCTCGACGCCGATCAGGCGCAGGGCCTGCCCGGCTTGCGCGCGGATCCAGCGCAGTGGGTGCGTTGAAGCGGGCACCGGCATACCCGTGCCGCGGCGCAGCTGCTCGGCGAGTTCGCGCAGCAGCTGCGCGGTGTCGAGCGCAGGGTCCGCCGATCGAAGCCGCTCCTTGAGGCGCGCCACCGTCTCCGCCAGCCGCGCGGGCTCGACCGGCTTGACCAGGTAATCCAGCACGCCCTGCGCGAAGGCCTGCACCGCATATTGCTCGAAGGCGGTGACGAAGACCACGTGCGCGCGATGGCCGATCTGCTGCGCGGCCTCGACGCCCGACACGCCCGGCATGTGGACGTCCAGGAAGCAGATGGCGGGGCGATGTTCGTCGAACATCTCCACGGCCTCGCGCCCGTTACGCGCGAGCGCGAGCACGTCCAGCTCCGGCCATGCCTGCGACAACTGCTGCGCGAGCCCGTCGCGCAGCAGCGGCTCGTCGTCCGCGATCAATGCCGTTGGCCTTGCCTGCGTCACGTCGGCGCCTCCTTCGCGGGAAACTCGATCTCCGCGCTCACGCCCCGTGGCGACTGAGCGGCAAGCCGCAACTGCGCATCGCCACCGAAGCTCAACTGCAGGCGCTCGCGCAGGGTCGCCAGGCCCGCGCCCGCGGCGGTGTCCGCATGCCGCAGGCCGGCGCCCGTGTCGGTCACCGAGAGGATGCAGCGCGCGCCCCTGCGCTGGGCACGGATGTCGATGCGTCCGCCCTCTTCGCTCGGATCGATCCCGTGGTGAACGGCGTTTTCCACCAGCGTCAGCAGCGTCATCGGCGGGCACAGGAGCGAACGCGCGGCGTCGTCCACGTGCAGCGCGAATTGCAGGCGGTCGGGCATGCGCATGTGCATCAGCTGCAGGTAGGCCTCGACGAGCTGCAGCTCCTGGCCCAGCGTGCTCGCCGGTTCATGAATGCGCGGAACGGCGGCGCGCAGGTAGGCGCTGAGCGTGCGCAGCACGGCGGACGCCCGCGGCGAGCCCGCATCGACCAGCGCCTGCACGTTGGCCAGCGTGTTGAAGAGGAAGTGCGGCGCGATCTGAGCCTGCAGGAGATGCAGGCGCGCATCGAGGACGCGGCGCTCGAGTTCGCTGCGCTCCAGCTCGAAGGCGAGGGCCTGGTGACGGGCTGCCGCATCGCGCTGGTGCACCAGCGCCCCGAACGCAACCCACGGCGCGAGCAACATGCCGAAAACGATCAGCATGCCAAAGCCCATCAGGCGGTCGTGCACCTGCCAGAACGGCGGGGCGCCTGGGTCGGTGGACAGGAGATAGATGGCGAGCGTCGTGAGGGGCACCGCCAGCGCCACGCCCCCCAACTGCAGCACCCAGCGCGGCAGCCACGAAGGGAGCACGCGCGGCCAGCGCTCGAGCACACCGAATGTCGCGGTGGCGCACAGCACGACGATCATGGCGCGGATGAGCAGCGAAACCTGGCCCGACGTCCAGCCGTTGCGCAGGAAGACGACGAGCAGGAGCATGGAAATCAGTGCAACGGCAAGCCGGCGCCAGCCGAAGATCGGCGCCAGGCTGGGTGGCGTGGCGGGGACGGTTCGCGTTGACATGGAGCGAGATTAACTCCGCGCGCGCTGTCGAGATGCGCGTTCCGACGAACGACGGTTGGTGCGGCCGAGCTGCAGCACCGCGGGATGAGAGGCGGAGCTAGACCAGGACGTGGATCTCGTACATCGCGTCTCCCATGTACCGGTTCGGCCCGAAAGCCGCCGCGACCGCCGCGAGTTCGGCCGCCTGCCATTGTTCGAACACCAGTTTCTCAGCTTCGGTGAGCGTGTCGATATCGGGCTGCTCGCCGTAGATGCCGGTGAGGCGCTGGTAGGCGAGGTAGACCGGGCCGACGAGTTCCGGAGCGCCGAGCGAGTCCTCGAGCGCGTCGCGAAAGCGCTGTTCGGCGGCACGCAGTTCTTCAGGGGAGACGTCGGCTTCGAATAGTTTGATCTGGTAGGTCATGGGTGGGGTACTGCGGCAACCCCGATGATCTCACCGCCGATCAAGGTTGTGCGGCAAGCAGCGCGCAAAGGGCCGATACGTCCGCGAGCGTCTCCAATTCCATGATCGTGCGGGCCGCGCGCATCGCCTGGTTCTCTCCAAGCACGGGCTCGGCCTGCGCGAGGAACTTGGCGAGAAGTTGCGCATCGTTCATCGGGTGCTTCGCGTCTCCAAGTGGCGCTTCCACGAGGATCGTGCGGGCCTTGCCATCGAGCGTTCGAGCGGTGAGGCGAGCGGGTCGCCCACCCGGGTAACGTTGCTCCAGTTCGGATGAAGGCTCGCACCGCATCTTCGCCATCAGCGCGCGGATGTCCGGCGCCTGCCAGCGGCCGGTGTCGAACTGCCGCGACGTGAGTTCGCCGTCGCACAGCGCCATGGCGACGCAGCAGGGGAGGCTGTGGTCAGCAGTCTCGCGATTGGACGGCGCAAGCTTGGCGGCATCGGCGGTGCGGCGGTGCGCGTCGGGTTGAACTTCGATGAGCAGCGACTCGATGGCGTCGATGTCTCCTCGCAATGCTTCGCGCAATTGCAGCGCCGCTTCGACCGGGGATTGCAACGTGAACTGCACGGGAAAGCGCTTGAGGCTCACTTTTGGCGCGCTCGAGGTGCCCGGCGAAAGGTCGAATTGCTTCACGCCCATGCCTTCCAGCACGCCGAGCGGACCGGTGAAGCCCGCCGCCGCAAGCCGCGTCGACGCCACGCATTCCGACGATGGCAACGCATATCCCACCGCCTTCGCCATGCTGAGACGGCCTTGCACGAGCGCAGCCGCCGTAAGGTGGCGAAACCCGCCGAGCGCCACCGCATGCGCGAGTTCGTTCACGCCCAATCCCCAAAGCTTGCCCAATACCAGCGGCGCGACGAATCCGGCCGCGCTCACGTGATGCAGCCCGATACCTTCGAGGCTGAACGCATCGGCCAGGCGCACCTGCGCTTCGTAGGCGACTGCGATCGCTTCGATCAACGCGCGCCCGCTGTGCCGCCCGGCTTGCGCCGCGGCCAGCGCCACGGGGATGTTCTCGCTCGGGTGGCAGATGTCGCGCGCCCAATAGACATCCATGAAGTCGAGGTAACGGACCAGCGCGCCGTTGTGCAGGATGGCGCTGTCCAGGCTGACACGCTCGCCGGTGCCGATCAGCGTGGCCTCGTCTTGCGCACCGGAGGGCGGCCGCATCATCGGTGCGAGCAACCGCACGGGCTCGCAACCCACGGCGCCGAGTGCGCAACCCAGCGTGTCCAGCACGAGCCGCTTGATCGCGGCCACGTCCTCGCGCGGCATGTCCTCGAATCGAACGCCCGCGGCGAAAACCGCGAGCTGTTCAACCAGGGGATTCGAGATAACCGGGCCTGCCATGCCTCATTGTGCAGAGATGTTGGCGGACTTGATGAGGCTGCCCCAGCGCTGCGTCTCCTGCCTGAGGAACTCCGTCATCTGCGCCGGCGTGGCCTCGAAGGTTTCATCGCCGGCTTCGATCATGCGGCTCTGCACGTCGGGCAGCTTCGTCACTTCGGCGATCGCCTGCTGCAGCTTGTGCGCGACGGCCGGTGGCGTGCCGGGCGGCGCGACCATCGCGGTCCACGAAGTAGCGAGGTAACCGGGCAGCGCCTCGGAGATCGAAGGCGCGTTGGGCAGCGCAGGGTTGCGCTTCTTGCCGCCGACAGCGAGAGCGCGCAGCTTCCCCGCCTTCGCATTCGGCAGCGCGGAGCTGAACGCGAAGAAGGTCATGTCGACCTGCCCGCCGAGCGTGGCGGTCATCGACTCGGCGCTGCCCTTGTACGGCACGTGCACCATGTCGACGCCGGCCATCGACTTGAACAGTTCGGCGGCGAGGTGCGGCGCGCTGCCCGCGCCGCTGGAGCCGTAGTTCAACTTGCCGGGGTTGGCCTTGGCATACGCGATGAGTTCCTGCAAGGTGTTTGCGGGGACCTTCGGGTTCACCGCCAGCATGATGTCCTGCAGCGACACGAGTGCGATGGGCACGAAATTCTCGGGCTCGAAGGGAATCTTGCCGTACAGCGCCTTGTTCACGGCGAGCGGGGCCGGCTGCGTGAAGAGCAGCGTGTAGCCGTCGGCGGGCGCGCGGAACACGGCCTCGGCGCCGATGTTGCCGGCCGCGCCGGTGCGGTTCTCCACAGTCACGGGCTGCCCGAATTTCGCGGACAACTTGAGTGCGATCAGGCGCGCGAGCGCATCGGTGCCGCCGCCCGCCGCGAGCGGCACGATGATCTTGATTGGCCGGCTCGGGTACGCGTCCTGCGCGTGAACGCCGGCGGCGCCTGCCGCAAGGGCCAGCGAGAGTGCCAAGAGAATTCTGCGTTGCATGGATGTCTCCTTCGTCGTTGTTCGTGATCCGTCGCCGGTATCAGCCCCGTGCGAGCGCGCGGTCCACCATCGCCGCCGCGCTGCCCAGGTAATTGGCCGGGTCCAGCAAGGCCGCGATCTGTTCGCGCGAGAGGCGGCCCTGCACCTTCGCGTCGGCGCACAGCACATCGAGCAGGCTGCCCTTGCCGGCGGCGACGTCGCGACACGCCGCGTACACCACCTCGTGCGCGTGATGCCGGCCGATGGCGGGCGCGAGGCCCATCATCACAGCCTCGGCGGAGATCAGGCCACCCGTCAGCGCGAGGTTGTCCTTCATGCGCTGCGCGTCGATCGTGAGGCCCGCGAACATCTCGCGCGCCTGCTTCAACGCGCCCGCGGTGGCGATGAAGCTCTGCGGAACGGCGACCCATTCCGCATGCCACGGGCCGGTCGCGCGCTCGAAATCCTGCACCATCGCATCGAGCATCAGGGCGCATTGCTGGCGCACGACCTTGGACGCCGCGATCATCAGCTCGGAGGAGATCGGATTGCGTTTCTGCGGCATGGTGCTGCTGGAGCCGCGCCCGTGCTGGAAGGGCTCGAAGGCCTCGCCGAACTCGGTGGCCATCATCATCATCATGTCGGTGCCCACCTTCGCGAGCGAGGCGGTGACCATGCCGAGCAGCAGCACCGCTTCGGTGAGGCCGTCGCGCGAGACGTGCCAGGTGATGTCGGGCTCGGCAAGACCCAGCTCCTTCATCATCGCGGCGCGTACCGCGAGGCCGTCCTTGCCGAGTGAGGCCAGCGTGCCGGCGGCGCCGCCGAGTTCGCCGACCAGCACGCGGGGGCGCATCTGGCGCAGCCGCTCCAGGTGACGCACCAGCGGGTCGCGCCAGATCGCGACCTTGTAGCCGAAGGTGACGGGCAGGGCGTGCTGCAAATGCGTTCGGCCCGCCATGGGAACGTCGCGATGCTTCGCGGCGAGTTCGGCGAGCAGTGCCAGGCACGCGACGAGATCCGCTTCCACGATTTCCAGCCCGCGCCGAACCTGCAGCACCACGGCGGTGTCCATGATGTCCTGCGTGGTCGCACCCCAGTGCACGTAGCCGCCGGCTTCGCCCGCGCATGCGTTCGCAAGTTGCGTGGCGAGGCCGACGATGGGGTAGCCCACGTTCTCGCACTCGGTCTTGAGCTGGCCCATGTCGAGGCAGGCGAGCTGCGCCTTCGCGGTGATCTCTCGCGCGGCATCCGCGGGGATCATGCCGACGCTCGCCTGCGCACGGGCCAGCGCGGCCTCGGTGTCGAGGCACGCCTGCAAGTAGCCTTCGTCGGAGAACACGGCGCGCATCTCGGGCGTGCCGAACATGTCGCGAAACAGGGCGGAGTCGTAGACGGTGGAGGGCATGGTGTGTATCTGTTTGAAGAAGATCAGAGGGTCGCGTCGCTGCCGAACAGCACCGTGCACTGGCTGGAGAGGACGCCGCCGTTGCCGTGCGCTAGCGTCACATCGCAATCCGCGACCTGGCGCTCGCCGCATTCGCCGCGCACCTGGCGCACGGCTTCGATCATCGCGAGCAGGCCGTACATCCCGGGGTGGCAATAGGACAGGCCGCCGCCGTTGGTGTTGACCGCCAGCTTGCCGCCGGGTGCGATCGCGCCGCCGCTCACGAACGGACCGCCTTCGCCCTTGGCGCAAAAGCCCAGGTCTTCGAGGAAGAGGATCGGTGTGATGGTGAACGCGTCGTAGAGGGACAGCATCTTCACGTCGCGCGGCGCGAGGCCCGCTTCGCCGAAGGCTTCCTTTCCCGATTCGCGCGCGGCGGTCGTCGTGAAGTCCGGCATGTTCGAGATACTGTTGTGGCCGAGCGCCTCGCCGATGCCCAGCACATGCACGGGCGCCTTGCGCAGTTGCTTCGCGCGGTCGGCGCGCGTGACGATCATCGCGCCGCCGCCGTCGAGCACCAGGCAGCAATCTCGCACCGTCAGCGGCCACGACACCATGCGTGAGTTCAGGACCTGCTCGATCGTGAGCGGCTCCTTCTCCCACGCGACCGGATTCATCAACGCCCATTGGCGCGCCGCGACCGCGACTTCCGCGAGTTGTTCGCGAGTCGTGCCGTACACGTGCATGTGACGCGATGCGGACAGCGCGTAGGCGCTCGCGGGGAGCATCGGGCGGAACGGCGTTTCGTAAGGATTGAAGTCTGGCGGCGACGCGGAGGTGCGCGAGACCGAGCGCTGCGTGCTGCCGTAGGCGATCAACGCGACATCGCATTCGCCCGCCTCCAGCGCATTGCGCGCGTGTGCGAGGTGGCTCATGAACGACGAGCCGCCGACCTGTGTGCCGTCGAAGACTTTGGGCTGGACGCCCAGATATTCCGCGAGCACCATGGGGCCGAAGCGTACTTGGGCCGACGAGCAGAAGATGGCGTCGACATCGGAGAGCTTCAACCCGCAGTCGTCGAGCGCCCGCATGGTGGCCTGCGCCATCAGGTCCACGGGGCTCATGCCGGCCGCGACCTGGCCGAGATCCGATTCGGCGACGCCGGCGATGGCGATGGAAGGTTTGCGGCTCATGATTCCTCCGGAACGAACACCGGCAGCGCGGCTTGGCCCTCGACCGCCGGCAGCACGCGCAGCTTCACGCGCATGCCGATCTTCACGGACTCGGCCGGAATGTCTTCCACGCGGCTCATCATCCGAAACCCTTCGTCGAGTTCGATGATCGCGATGTTGAGCGGCGCCTCGCCCTTGTAGTAATTGACCGTGGTCGTGTGCACGGTGCCAAGTCCTTTGGAGACGCGCCACTCGAGATCGGTATTGCCCGTGACCGGTGCGGCCACGCGGGGAAAGAACACCGGCTTGCCGTCCGCGAACTGGTAGGCCAGTTCGCCGCGGTCCAGGTGTTCCTGATAGATGGTGAGGGGAGATTTCATGCTTCGCGGTCCCAGGCGCGCTGGATGAGCGTCGGGTCTTTCTTCAATGCGTATTTCATGACGCGTTGCGAGGGCGTGTGCGGCAGGCTGTCCGCGAACACGATGTAGCGCGGCAGCTTCATGGCGGCCAGGCGCGGTGCGCACCACTCGATGATGGATTGCGGCGTGGGTGCCGGCTGCGAGCGCGCCACGATCACGGCCAGGATGTCCTCGTCGCCCAGCGGCGCGGGCACGCCGATGGCGGCGGCTTCGAGCACGCCGGGATGCTCGCCGATCACGCGGTCGAGTTCGGCGCCGGCGATGTTCTCGCCGCGCCGGCGGATGATGTCTTTCTTGCGCGCGACGAAGTAGAAGTAGCCGTCGGCATCGCGCCGCGCCATGTCGCCGGTCTTGAGCCAGCCGTCGGCGTAGGCATCGGCGGTCTGTTGCGGATCGCGGAAATATTCGACCATCGAGATCGGCGTTTTCACGAGCAGCTCGCCCTCGACGCCGTCCTGCACGTCGCGGCCGTCGTCGTCCACGACCTTCGCCTGCGCGAAGCCCTCGGGCATCCGCGGGTGCCGCGCGGGCAGGCCGATGCTGCCCGCCTTGCGGAACCCATCGAAGGGGTTGTTGAGCGCGCCGGGAATCTCCGACATGCCGAAGCCTTCGACCAGTTCCGGCACATCGAAATCTTGCTGGAACGCGCGCATCATCTCGGCGCTGATCGGGCCGCCGTAGATCTTGCGGATGCGATGGCTCGGGTCGTACTCGCTGCGCGGCCGCTTGGTCAGGATGTTGCCGACGGCGGCGAGGATGTTCAATTGCGTCGCGCCATGCTTCGCGGCGACTTGCCAGAACTGCGAAGCGGAGAATTTCGGTGCCGTGACCAGCGTGCCGCCGCAGGCAATCGCGCCGCCGAAGGAATAGAAAAGGGCGTTGATGTGGAAGAACGGCAGGATGGCCATGAGCCGCTCGCCGGGCTGCAGGTGCAGGCGCTCGACGAACGCTTCGGCCGCCAGCACGAAGTTGCGGTGGCTGTGCACCACGCCCTTCGGAAAGCCGGTGGTGCCCGAGGTGTAGATCATCACGAGCGGGTCATGCTCTTGCGGCTCGGGGACGTCCCGCAGCAGTGCGGAGTCGCCCGGCCCGTCCAGCGTCGACGTGGGCAGCACGCGCGGGCGCGTGGCCAGTCCTTGCACCACGTCGCCGACTCGCGCTTCATCGTCGTCCTGCGCATACACGACGCGCGGCTCGCAATGGCCGAGGATGTACGCCATCTCTTCCGGCGTCAGCGCCGGGTTGACCGGCACGAACACGGCGCCGATGCGGCCAATGGCCAGGAACAACAGCGGCACGAGGTCGCTGTTGTGCGACACGCAAGTCACGCGATCGCCCTTGCTCACTCCGAGCGCGGCCAGTTGCGCGGCGATCCGCTCGGACGCTGCCTGCGCCGCTGCGTACGTGCACGGCCGGATTTCCCCGGCCAGCAATTCGCGCTCCGGCACGGCGCGACTGCGCGACGCAAGCAGTGCGCACAGCGTCGCCGCATGCGCGGGGAAGCTGTCCAGCACTTGCAGCGGTGTCAGCGCTTTTGGAGTCATTCGTCCCCGACGATGTTGACGCCCTTTTCCTTCAGCTCGTTCATGATCGCCTCGAGATGGTGGTGCGCCGTGTTGGCGATCGGCACGCCGCAGTAGATGGCCTGCTGCAGGAACACTTCCTTGATGTCGGCGAGCGACATCTGCCCGACCAGCGCGGCGCGCAGGTGCATCGTGAACTCTTCCCAGCGGCCCAGCGCCATCATGGTGCCGAGCACGAGGATGCGGCGCTCGCGGTAGTCGAGCTGCGGCCGCGTCCACACGACGCCCCAGCCGTAGCGAACGATCAGCTCGATGAATTCCTTGTTGTGCTTGGTGGTGCGCGCGATGGAGCGGTCCACGTGTTCGTCGCCCAGGATATGGCGGCGCACTTTCATGCCTTCCTGGTACAGCTCGTCTTGGGGTTCGGTCATGTTCACTCCTGTGTGTGTCGGGTTGAGGTGTTGAAGGAAAGCGTTCAGGGAAAAGGCTTCAGAGAAAATCCAGCAGCGCGCGGGTGAAGGCCTCGGGCTGCTCCACGTTCGCGATGTGTCCCGCGGGCAGCATCACGGCGCGGGCCCCGGAAATGCCGGCGACGAGTTGCGCGCCGAAGGCCTCATGCGGGGCGGCCATGTCCAGTTCGCCGGAGATGACGAGCGTCGGCGCGGCGATGCGCGGCAGGCTTGCACGGAAATCCGCGTCGCGAATCGCGGCGCAGCACGCGGCGTAACCCTCGCCGCTCATGGCGACAAAGCTGGTGCGCATCGAGTGATAGAACGGCTCGTCGCGATCCCGGTAGACCTGCGAGAAGAAACGCGGCATCACCATGTCCACCAGCGCGCCCATGCCTTGCTCGCGCGCAAGCTTCATGCGCTGCGTCCAGCCTTCGGGCGGCGGCAGGTAAGGCGCTGCGTTCGACAGCACCAGCTTGCTCACGCGCTGCGGTGCATTCACGCCCAGCCACTGCCCGATGAGGCCCCCGAGCGAAACGCCGCAATAAGAGAAGGTCGGCGCACCGGCCTCATCGGCGAGTGCCAGCAGATCCGCACCGAGCTGGTCCATCGTCGCGTCGCCGGTCGCCACGTCGCTCGCGCCGTGGCCGCGCACGTCATAGCGCAGCAGGCGGAATTTCTGCGTCAAGGGCTCGACCTGCTGGTCCCACATGAACAGGTCGGTGCCCAGCGAGTTGCCCAGCACCAGCAAGGGAAGGCCCGGCTTGCCCTCGAGACGCCAGTGGAGTTTGGCGTTGCCATGAGTCAGAAATGCCATTGCTTATTCCGCCCGGATATTCAGTTTGCGGATGATGTCCGACCAGTACGTGAGCTCGCTGCGCGTGAATTTTTCCAGCTCGGCCGGACCCATGAAGGTGGCGTAGGTGCCCGCGTCTTCGGCCTTGCGCTTGAACTCGGCGCTCTTCACCGCTTTCTCGATCTCGCCGACGAGGCGGTTCACGACGGGCGCGGGCGTGCCGGCCGGCGCGTAGATCGCGAACCACGCATCGAGCTCGACGTCGTTCACGCCGGCCTGCGAGGTGGTGGGCACATCGGGCAGCATCGGATGACGCGTCTTACTTGCGATGGCCAGCGCCCGCAGGCTGCCCGCGCGGATGTGCGACACCACGGCGGGCGGCGTCGTGATGAGGAGTTCCACCTGCCCCGAGATGACGTCGGTGAGCGCGGCGCCCGCGCCCTTGTACGGCACGTGGACCATCTTCGTGCCGGTGCGATACGCGAGCAGTTCCGCGCCGATGTGCTGCACGGTGCCGTTGCCCGAAGACGCGTAGTTCACCTTGCCCGGATTCGCCTTGGCATAGGCGACGAATTCACCCAGCGTCTTCGCGGGCACCTTGTTGCTCACGACGATCACCTGCGGCGAGGTGATGAGCAGCGCGACCGGCGTGAAGCTCTTGATCGGGTCCCACTGCAGGTTGGGAAAGAGCGCCGGATTGGCGACGTGCGTGCCCGAGTACGCGAGCAGCAGCGTGTAGCCGTCGGGCTGCGCGCGTGCCACGTAGGTCGCGGCGATGTTGCCGCCGGCGCCCGCGCGGTTGTCCACGATGAAGGTCTTGCCCATGCTCTTGGTGAGTTCCTCGGCGAGCAGGCGCGCCGTGAAGTCGCCACCGCCGCCGGGCGCGCCAGGCACGACGATGGAGACTGGCTTGTTCGGGAAGTCTGCTTGCGCGTGGACCGCGCTCAAGGGCAGGCAGGCGGCGAGTGCCGCGAGGAGAAGATTGCGTTTGTTCATGGCATCCAGTCGAGTCGATGAAATCAGGTGCGTTGCGGCCAGGAGCGCGGCGACGATCCGGCCGCGGGGACCGGCCGTTCCCAGCGGGTGGGCGTGACGGACATTCGCGTGACAGGCCCCAGCTGCGTGATCACGCCAGCGGGCGATGAGGTTTGGCGCAGCCACGGTTGCACGATCTCGTCGGGCACTTGCGTCGGGCAGGCTTCGTAGTCGACGTGTGCCAAACTGCCGTGGCGGCGTATCCATTCGCCGCATGCGGCGAGCGACACGCGCACATGCCACGAGCCGCCTTCGGTCGCGCGCCGTGCCAGCGCCACCATCGCGCCGTACGCCATGAGGTAGCCGGCGACGTAATCCTGTTGCGCGACTGGCGCGAACGCCGGACGCTCGCCGCCGTTCCACGCGAAGCCGTTCGCGGCTTGCACGACCGTGTCGTAGCCACGTCGTTGGCTCCACGGTCCGTTGAAGCCCCACGCGTTGAGCGACACGTAGACGACGCCGGGACGGAGCGCCGCGACAGCTTCAGGAGACAGGCCGCGCGCAGCCAATGTTCCCGGCCGGTAGGCCTGCGAGAACACGTCGCATCCGCGCACGAGTTCGCGCATTTCGTTCATCTGCGCGGCGTCTCGCATGTCCAGGTGCGCGGAGAGCTTGCCGACGCCCGTGTCGAAGTCGAGCACGCCCGAATCCGCGAGCCCCGGGCGCGAGATGCGCAGCACGTCGGCGCCGTGCTCGGCCAGATTCTTCGCGCAGGTCGGGCCGGCCAGCACGCGCGTGAGGTCCAGCACGCGGACGCCGGACAACGGCCGGTCGCCCGCAGGCAAGGGCTCCACCGGCGCGTCGCCGATCCGCACGATCTCGAGCACCGGCTCGGCGGCAGCCGCGATGCCTTGCGGCGACGCGGCCCATTCCTCTTCGCTGCGCACCATCGCGCCGACGCCGCCGGCTTCGAACAGCGCTTCTTCCAGCGCAAGCCCGTCCCAGCGCGCGACGCGTTCCCGGATCGATTCCGGCGTGGCCTGCGCCCCCAGCGCGAGGCAGTTCTTTTCCGCGAGGCTCGGAAAGTTGCAGTGCAGGTAGATCCAGCGGCCGTCCTTCAATTGATAGGAGTTCGTGAGCACGTCCATCACCGCGCCCGGCGGTCGGCCGTCGATCTTCATGAACTTGTAGCTCTGCATCGCGGCGGTCGCGGCCGATGCATCGACGTTGACGTGCTGACGCTGGTCGCGCTTCAGGCGCCACAGCCATGCCGCGGCCATTCCCGATGCGGCGATGGATGCCGCGCCGGTTTCGCCCGCCTTGATCGACGTGCGCACGATCGGGTCATGACCCGTGATGGTCACGTTCTCCGACGCTGCAGCCGGCAGTCCCGCCGCCAGCCGCAACTGCTCCAGCAATTCCATCGCACCGGCCATGCGCGTGTTACTCCGGCTTGATGCCCGCGGCGCGCGCGATACGCGCCACGCTCGCGATTTCGGACTTGATGAACGCACCGAACAATTCGGGCGTGCCGATCTGCGCCGGATTGCCCAGGGTGAGGCCGCGCGATGCGAACGTCTCCTGCACTTCCTTGTCGTGAAGGATCTTGTTGATCTCCACGTTCAGCCGCTTGACGATCGGCTCGGGCGTGCCGGCCGGCGCCATCATCCCGTACCAGAGCGAGGTGTCGAAGCCCGGCAGGCCCGACTCGGCGATCGTCGGCACGTTGGGAAAGCGCGACGAGCGGGCGTTGTTCGCCATCGCGATCAGCTTGACCTGCCCGCTCTGGATGTGCGGCTGCACGGCCGCAAGCGCGGTGATCATCAACTGGATCTGCCCGCCGATCATGTCCGTGATCGCGGGGGCGGCGCCCTTGTACGGCACGGAGCCGATGTCGGTGCCGGACATCTGCGCGAACATCACGCCCGCCAGGTGCTCCGGACCGCCTTGCCCCGTGTTGCCGAAATTCAACGTGCCGGGTTTCGCCTTCGCAAGTGCGATCACCTCGCGCACGTTGTTCGCGGGCAGCGCCGCGTTCGCGACCAGCACGAGCTGCGTCGAGGCGACGTACGCGACCGGCGCGAAGTCCTTCACCGTGTCGAACGGGATCTTCGCGTAGAAGCTCGGGTTGGTGACGAAGCCGTTGCCGTTGAGGATGATCGTGTGGCCGTCCGGCGGCGCCTTCGCGACGAGGTCATTGCCGATGATCGTGTTGCCGCCCGGCTTGTTGTCCACGATCACGCGCTGGTTGAATGCCGCGCCGAGTTTGGTCGCGAGCAGGCGCGCGATGGTGTCGTTGCCGCCGCCCGGCCCGTAGGGCGAGATGAGGCGGATCTGCTTGCTGGGGTAGTCCTGGGCGAAGGCGGCGGGGGCCAACAGAGTGCCCGCGAAAGCCGCGAGGGCGGCGAGGGAATCGCGACGTTTCATCAGTTTGTCTCCAGTGTCCAGAGCCATGACAGCTATGGGCGCCAAGCGTAGGCCGATGCACGCCGGTGGGCAAATGATGAATTTCTGTGGTTATGATCGATGACATCGATTGTGAGGCCTTATTGTGGAGTTGCGGCACCTGCGCTATTTCCTCGCGCTGTCCGAGCGCCTGAACTTCACGCAGGCGGCGGCACGGGTACACGTGACGCAGTCGACGCTCTCGCACCAGATCGGCCAGCTCGAAACCGAATTGGGGTTGAAACTCTTCGACCGCTCCGACCGGCGCGTGACGCTCACCGCGGCGGGCGAGTTGTTCTTGCCCAAGGCGATCAAGGCGCTGGCCGAGATCGACAGCGGCATCGCGCTCATGAACACGCCGCGCAAGACGCTCAAGGGGCAATTGCGCGTGGGCACGACGCCGACGCTCAACATGGAGGTGGTGCCGCAATGCCTCGCGCGTTTCTCGCGCGAGCATCCGTCGATGCGCGTGATGGTGGACGAAGGCACGGGCGACCAGCTCATCGCCGATTTGAAGGAAGGCCGGCTGGACCTCGTGGTGGCGTATCGCCCGTTCGACCTGGGCGGACTCGTCTTCGAGCCGCTCTACACGGAGGAGCTGGTGGTGGTCGTGAACGGCGACCATCCGTTCGCCAAGCGCCGGCGCCTGCGCGTGATCGAGCTGCACCGGCGCGAACTGGTGCTGCCGCCGCGCAAGTTCTCGACGCGCGTACAGCTCGACGAAGCGTTTGAGGCGGCGGGCGCCGAGCCGGAGATCGCCATCGAATCGTCATCGATCGCGGCCATCCTGAAACTGGTGCAGCAGGCGCCGCTCGCGACCATCGTCTCGCGCAGCGCCGTCTCCGAGCACCTCGGCCTGCACGCGATCGCCCTGGAGGGCCCGACGCTCGTCAGGACTCCAGGGCTGATCTGGCTCGTCGACCAGCCGCGCACGCCGGCCGTCGCCTCCTTCGCGGCGCTGGTGCGGACGATCGCACGGCTGCGTCGGGCGAAGCCAGTCAAGTGAACGCCGAGGCGCTCACAGGCGCTTCACGTCGGAGATGAAGCCCACCAGCTCGCCGTTGACGTAGAGCGCGCCTTCCGGGGCGCCCGCGTCGCGGTGGATGCAGTGGAACTCCATCGTCCCGACCGGGAATGCGCGTGCGGCTTCGCGCGCGCTCTGGCGGGCAGCGAGACGGTCCAGCATCTCGCTCGCGCCGCGCAGGAAGGCGGCCAGGAGGTGCAGCAGCGTCGCGCTGAAAGGACGGGCCGCGTCGTCAGGGGCCCAGCTCATGCTCTTGCTCATCGTTTTCTTTCGTTTTTTTCTTGCAAGTGGGCCGCCGCAAAAGCAAACGGCCCGGGACTGATGCCACCGGGCCGTTGTGTCCGCCTGCGAAATTCAGCAGGCGGGCGGTCCGGCGCCGGGACAGTGGTGCGCTCGTGATGCACGGCTTTCGATGTCACGGTGAAAACGCTGCGCGCCGGCTGCGGGGCAGCGGCTTGGGGCGAGGGTCCGGGACAGGGCGGTGAAAGACATGAAGACGGGCTGGGGTTGAAGGGCGGGGCGTCATCGGCGATTTCCGCCGACTTGCGCAAATGATAAAGATTCGATTATCAAAAGCCAAGTGAAATTATTCACATGAGCAAGAAGGCGGGTGTGGTTGTGTTGCGCGCGCCACAGCGCTTTCGCGGCTTGGCGAAAGTCCGAACGCAGGGAGATCAGCGCTTGCGCTTGAGCGGCGCGATGCCTGCCTGGGTCTGCTTCCAGAGCGAATCGGGGTCTTCTTCTCCGGGTGCGGCGGGCGCACCAGTCGTGCGCTTTCCGGTTGGCGCGGAAGGAGCGGGCTTCTGGGTCGCAGGGGCCGCGGGCGGCATCAGAACTTCCCCAAGCAGATCAAGCAATCGGGTGCGGGCGCGCTGCGGATGGCGCCGGTAGAACGTAAGCACAAGGCCCACGATGAAACGCTCGTCATCGTCTTGCGGCAGAGGGCTTTCGGGGGTGTACGCGGCTGGCCCTAGGGTGGGCTGGGCGGCGGATGAGGCGCCGGTGGCGCCGCTGGCATCGTGCGGCACGTCCATCCAGCCGGAGGGCTTCTTGCTCAGCTGTTCGAACTGCCGCGCGAGCCGCTCACCGATCTGGCGAGAGCGCCCCTTGATCTGGCTCCAGTAGCTGGGCTGGATCTGCAGGCGCTCGGCGAAGCGCCGCTCCAGGCCGCGCAACGTGGCGGCGTCCGGGTCCTTGACGGTGTTGCGGACGAACTCGTCGAACAGCGCGAGTGCATTGTCCAGCCGAGTCTGGGCGATGTCTCGCGGGGCGGTTTGCATGAGGGGCAATGATAAAGCTTCGTTCATCACCTCATCCATCGCGTGGGTGAAATTCGCTGCTGGCTATAGTCGGGCGATGCCCGCCGCGGATGCTCCTCCACTGACCCTCGCCGACCTGTCGCCCGCCAATTTCGCGATCGTGATGGCGACCGGCATCTTGTCGATCGCCGCGCACCAGCAGGGGCACGAAGGCGTGGCTTTCGCGCTGCTGGCGGTCAATGTCGTTGCGTGGCTCGCCGTCTCGGGACTCACCGCGGCGCGCTTCTTCATGCATCGCGCGCGCTTCCTGCTGGACCTGCGCAGCCATTTGCGCGCACCGGGTTTTTTCACCAGCGTCGCAGGCACCGGCGTGCTGGGCGGGCAGTGCCTCGTACTGGGTGTGGGCGGTCGCGCCGCCTTTGTGCTGGCCGGTGTGTCCGCGGTGTTGTGGGTGGTGCTGACCTACGGCATCTTCACAGCGCTCACCATCGAGAAGGACAAGCCGGCGCTCGACGAAGGCATCAGCGGCGCCTGGCTGCTCGCGGTGGTGGCGACGCAAACGCTCGCCGTGCTCGCTGCGCTCATCGCCGCCCGCCTGGCGCAGCCGTGGCGGCTCGCGCTGAACTTCATGGGCCTGTCGATGTGGCTGTTCGGCGGGATGCTCTACGTGTGGCTGATCTCGCTCATCTTCTATCGCTACGTGTTCCTGCGCTTCGCGCCGCGCGATCTCGCGCCCACCTACTGGATCAACATGGGCGCGATGGCGATCTCCACGCTGGGCGGTTCGCTGCTCGTGCTCAACATGCCGCAAGCGCCTTTCCTCGAAGCGCTCGGACCTTTCCTCAAAGGCGGGACGGTTTTGTACTGGGCCACCGGCACGTGGTGGATCCCGCTGCTGGCGCTGCTGGCCGCGTGGAAATACCTGCACAGCCGCTACCCGCTGAGCTATGAGCCGGTCTATTGGGGCGCCGTCTTTCCGCTGGGCATGTACTCGGCGGCGACGCACCAGATGTCGCTGGCGCTGGGCCTGGATTTCCTGGAGCCGGTGGCCCGGGGGTTTCTTTATGTGGCGATGGCCGCGTGGGTGCTTGCATCGGCAGGCTTGCTGCGCAGGGTACTGGGGCGATTCCGATGAGCAGAATGCGGCATGTTGCAGTGCACAACAAACAGGCGTAAGCTTTTGCTCCGGTCCACTTCCGGTCCATGGAATGAACGCCCTGACCCTCGAGCCGCCACGCGGTTCCTCTGAAGCCATCTCCGCGCGCGCCGCGCTCTCCCTTGCCGCCCTCGGCGTCGTCTACGGCGACATCGGCACCTCTCCCCTCTACGCCTTCAAGGAAACGCTGAATCCCGCGCACGGCGTCGTCCTCGCGCCGGACGCCGTGCTCGGCCTGCTCTCGCTCGTGTTCTGGGCGCTGATGATCGTCGTCACGCTGAAGTACGTGCTGTTCGTGCTGCGCGCGGACTACGACGGCGAAGGCGGCATCCTCGCGTTGCAGGCGCTCGCGCGCCACGCCGTCGGCGGACGCGATGCGAAGGCATGGGCCTTGTCGGCGATCGGGGTGCTCGGGCTCGTCGGCGCCGCGATGTTCTATGGCGACAGCCTGATCACGCCCGCGATCTCGGTGCTGTCAGCGGTGGAAGGGATGAACGTCGCCACCCCGCTGTTCGACAAGTACGTGATCCCGCTGTCGGTGGTCATCCTCGTCGTGCTCTTTGCCATCCAGCGCCACGGCACGGCCGCGATGGGCCGGATGTTCGGCCCCGTGATGCTGCTCTGGTTCGGCGCGCTCGCGGCCCTGGGGCTGCGGCAGATCGCGCAGGCACCCGAGGTGCTGCAGGCTGCGAATCCGATGTGGGCCGTGGGCTTTCTCGCGAGCCATCCCGCGCAATCGCTCGCCGTGCTCGGCTCCGTGTTCCTGGCCGTCACCGGTGGCGAAGCCCTCTACGCGGACATGGGCCACTTCGGCGCCGCCGCGATCCGCCGCGCGTGGTTCGCGGTCGCATTGCCGGCGCTCGTCATCAACTACTTCGGCCAGGGCGCGCTCGTGCTGCATGACACCACCGCCATCGACAACCCGTTCTTCCGCATGGTGCCGCAGTGGGGCGTGCTGCCGATGGTGGTGCTCGCCTCCGCCGCCACGGTGATCGCTTCGCAGGCGGTGATCTCCGGCGCGTTCTCGCTCACCGTGCAGGCCATGCGCATGGGCTACCTGCCGCGGCTGCGCGTGGTGCAGACCTCGGGCGACGCGATGGGGCAGGTGTACCTGCCGGTCGTGAACTGGCTGCTCATGCTGGGCGTGCTCGCGCTGGTCGTCGGGTTTGGAAGCTCGAGCGCGCTCTCGTCTGCTTACGGCATCGCGGTGTCGATCACCATGGTGACGACGACGATGCTTGCCATGATCGTCGCGCTGAAGTTGTGGCGCTGGAACACCACTGCGGTCGCCGTTGGCGGCGTAGTGCTGCTCGCGGTGGACGCGGTGTTCGTCGTCGCCAACAGCATGAAGGTCGCCGATGGCGGCTGGGTCCCGCTGCTGGTCGCCGCGCTGGTGCTGGTGCTCTTCACGACGTGGGCGCGTGGACGCAGCCTCAGTCATGAAGCGGCGCAAGCGGATCGCGTGGACCTGCTGCCGTTCATCAAGTCGCTGGGCGCCCATCTGCCGCACCGTGTGCGTGGCACGGCTGTGTTCCTCACGGCCGAGCCGGACAGCGTGCCCCACGCTCTGCTGCACAACCTGAAGCACAACCAGGTGCTGCATGAACGCGTGATCGTGCTGCAGGTGCTGGCGGCGGACACGCCGCGCGTCGAGGCCGCGGATCGCCTGCAGGTGCGCGGGCTGAGTCACGGTTTCTGGCAGGTGACCGCGCGCCACGGTTTCATGGAGCCGCCCGACGTGCCGGAATTCATGAAGCTGCTGACGTACCAGCACGGCATCTCCACGGCGCAGATGAGCACCTCGTATTTCACGTCGCGCGAGATCGTGCAGAGCGGGCAACTGGCGGGCCTCGGGCGACTGCGCCGCGTGCTGTACGTGTGGCTGCAACGCAATGCGGGACGGGCGTCCGACTATTTCGGGCTTCCCGCCAACCGCGTCGTGGAGATGGGACGCCGTACGGCCTGAGGCGCGCGGGCCTCATGGAATAATTCGCGGCAAGACTCTTCCAGGGGCGCATTCCGCCCCGGCCCTCCGTGAAACAACTCTTCCTTGCCGCGCTGGCAACGTGCGGCGCTACGGCCGCGCTCGCACAAAGCGCGCCTTCCACGCTCGCCCCGGTGGAAATCCGCGGCAACTACGACAACGCAGTCGGGTCGTCGGACGCCGCGAGCCAGGGCAGCGTGAGTTCACGCCTGATCGCCACGCGGCCAACCGAGCGCACCGGCGAGATCCTCGAATTCGTGCCCGGCCTCATCGTCAGCCAGCACAGCGGCGACGGCAAGGCCAACCAGTACTACCTGCGCGGCTTCAACCTGGACCACGGCACCGATTTCGCGACCTTCGTCGATGGCATGCCCGCGAACATGCGCAGCCACGCGCATGGCCAGGGTTACACCGACCTCAACTTCCTGATCCCGGAACTCGTCACGCGCATCGACTACCGCAAAGGGCCGTACTACGCCGAAGAGGGCGACTTCGCGTCGGCCGGCGCGGCGCATTTGCGATTGATGGACACGCTGCCCGCGGGCATTGCATCGCTCACGCTTGGGCGGAAACGTTACGCGCGCGCGCTGATCGCGAATTCGTTCGCCGCGGCCGCCGGGCACGTGCTCTATGCGCTGGACCTCGCGCACAACGACGGGCCTTGGCAGAACCCCGAAGGCCTGCGCAAGTTCAACGGCCTGGTGCGCTACAGCCAGGGCACGCGCGACGACGGCTTCAACGTCACGGCGATGGGCTACAGCGCGCGCTGGAACGCCACGGACCAGATTCCGCAACGCGCCGTTGATGCGGGGCTGGTGGACCGCCTTGGCACGATCGACACGACGGATGGCGGCGAGAGCTCGCGCTACAGCCTCTCGGCCGCGATGCGCAAGCGCAATGCGTGGGGCGTGTTCGAGGCGAATGCGTACGCCGTTCGATCCAGCCTGGACCTGTTCAGCAACTTCACTTTCTTCATGGACGACCCGGTCAACGGCGACCAGTTCGAACAGAAGGAACGGCGCAGCCTCGCGGGCATGAACCTCAGTCAGACGTGGATCATGAAGCTCGGCGGGTTCGATTCGGTCAACCGCGCAGGACTGCAGACGCGCTACGACCGCCTAGCCCCGGTCGGCCTGTACCGCACCACGGCGCGGGTGCGGACATCCACCGATCGCGAGGACAACGTGCGCGAAGGCAGTGCCGGCGTTTTCTTCGAGAACAACACGCAGTGGCAGGAGAAATTCCGCACGGTGGCCGGCGTGCGCTGGGACCGATACACCTTCGACGTCGCGAGCAGCATCGCAGCTAACTCGGGCAAGGCTTCCGGCAGCATCGCATCGCCCAAGCTCTCGCTCATCTTCGGGCCGTGGGCCAAGACCGAATACTTCGTCAACTGGGGCGAGGGCTTCCACAGCAACGATGCGCGCGGCACGACGGCGACGCTCACGCCGGCGGGTTTGCCGACGACGCCCGTGACCCCGCTCGTGAAAACACGCGGCAGCGAGATCGGCCTGCGCTCCGAAATCATTCCCGGGCTGCAAAGCTCGCTCGCGCTCTGGCGACTGAGCATCGCATCGGAGCTTGTTTTCGTCGGCGATGCGGGTGACACCGCGCCCAGCCGTCCCAGCGCGCGCCGCGGTGTGGAATGGAACAATCACTACGTCGCGGGCAACGGCTTGCTGTTTGACGCCGACCTGGCGCTCTCCCGCTCGCGTTACACGCAGAACGACCCGGCCGGAAACTTCATCCCCGGCTCGATCGAGAGGGTGATGTCGCTCGGCGTGACGATGCCCGACATGGGCCGCTGGTCCGGCAGCATGCAGCTGCGCTACTTCGGCCCGCGGCCGTTGATCGAGGACAACTCAGTCCGCTCGTCCAGCACGGTGCTCACGAACCTGCGCGTGGGCTACAGGATGGATGCGAAGACACGCGTCGCGGTGGACGTGTTCAACCTGTTCAACCGCAAGGCGAGCGACATCGACTACTACTACGACTCGCAGTTGCGCGGCGAGTCGACGCCGGTGACCGATCGCGTGTTCCATCCCGTGGAGCCGCGTGCGGTGCGGGTGACGCTGACCCGCAACTTCTGAGGTACGGCGGTTGGCATGCCGGGCTTCGATCTCGGCATCCCCGCAACGTTGTCATGCCGGGCTCCTACCCGGCACCCAGGCACGCCCCGATGGATCCCGGGTCGAGCCCGGGATGACAGCAGCGGCTTGCAAACTTCCATATTTCGACTATTATCGAAATATGGAAGAAAACGAAGCCGTCAAGCAACTCGCCGCGCTGGCCCAGTCCATGCGGCTGCGCGTGTTCAAGGCGCTCGTGGTCGCTGGACCCGAGGGCGTCACCCCAGGCCAGCTCAGCGAGGAACTCGAAGCCCCGCCCGCCACGCTCTCCTTCCATCTGAAGGAATTGGCCAATGCGCAACTCGTCTCCCAGGAGCGAGACGGCCGCAACCTCATCTACCGCGCGGACTTCGAGCAGATGAACGCGCTGCTTTCCTACCTGACCGAGCACTGCTGCCAGGGCGCGGCGTGCGGGGTCGCCCCGGCGCGCTGCGCGCCTTCCAGAACCGCCACCCGGAGAAAATCATCATGAAGAGATTCCATGTCCACGTGCACGTCGAAGACCTCGCGAAGAACATCGCGTTCTATTCCGCCATGTTCAACGAGCAGCCGGCGCGCACCGAAACCGACTACGCGAAGTGGATGCTGCAGGACCCGCCGGTGAACTTCGCGATCTCCACGCGCGGCAAGGAGCCCGGCGTCGGCCACCTGGGCATCCAGGTCGACAACAAGGAGGAGCTCACCGAGTTGCGCGCCCATGCGGTGAAGGCCGACATGACGCTGCTGGCCGAGGGCGAGACGAGTTGCTGCTATGCGCGCAGCGACAAGTACTGGGTGGTCGACCCGCAAGGCGTCGCGTGGGAGCAGTTCAACACGCTGGACAGCATCCCGGTGTTCGGCCGGGCCGAAGCGAGTCCGGCTGCCGGTTCCTGCTGCGCCAAGACCGGACCGGTTGCGCAACAAGTGCGCGCCGCCGAGCCCGCCAAAGCTTGCTGCTGACCGCGGCATGAAAGACCTGCGCAGGGCATTGCTCGCGGAGTTTCTCGGCACGGCGCTCCTGCTGTGCGCCGTCATCGGGTCGGGCATCATGGCCGAGCGCCTGAGCGCGGGGAACCTGGGCGTCGCGCTGCTGGCCAACACGCTGGCGACGGTGTTCATCCTCTACGTTCTCATCGAAGTGCTAGGCCCGCTGAGCGGCGCGCACTTCAACCCCGTGGTCTCGGTCGTGCTGGCCGCAACGGGTCGGCTCGGGGCGAACCGGCAATGGCAGTTGGTGGCGCTCTTCATCGCGGCGCAGCTCGCGGGCGCCGTCATCGGCGCGGCGCTGGCGAACGCAATGTTCGACCTGCCGCTGATTCATGCGAGCGCGAAGCTTCGCGCGGGACCGGGTCAATGGCTGGCCGAAGCCGTCGCGGCCGCGGGGCTCGTCGTCGTGGTGCTGCGCGCGCCGAAAGAAAAGGCCGCCGCGCTCGTCGCGTGCTACATCGGCGCTGCGTACTGGTTCACCGCGAGCACGTCGTTCGCCAATCCCGCTGCCGTGCTGGGCCGCATGTTCAGCGACAGCTTCGCCGGCATCGCGCCCGCGAGTGCCGCGGCGTTTGTCGCGGCGCAATTCGTGGGCGGTGCGGCCGGCGCCGGGTTGTCGCGTTTGCTTGGCCCGGTGGCCGCAGAATCGCAATGACGCAAACCCTGGAGATTCGACAGCAAATGGACGAAGTCACGATCTATCACAACCCGCAGTGCGGCACGTCGCGCAACACGCTCGGCCTGATCCGCAATGCCGGCATCGAGCCCACGGTGATCGAATACCTCACGCATCCTCCAACGCGTGAGCGGTTGAAGGAATTGATCGCCGCGATGGGCATCCCGGTGCGCGACGCGATGCGCCGCAAGGGCACACCGTACGACGAGCTCGGTCTCGACGATCCGGCCGTCACCGACGACCAGTTGCTGGACGCGATGCTCGCCCATCCCATCCTCATCAACCGGCCCATCGTGGTGACGCAGCGCGGCGTGCGCCTGTGCCGTCCCTCCGAAGGCGTGGTGGAGATCCTGCCGAAGCCGCAGCGCGGCCCGTTCACGAAGGAAGACGGCGAAGTCGTGAACGTCCAGCCCGGCGTCAATCCGACTTGATGCCTTTCGTGCGGATCAGCTGGCTCCAGCGCTGCGTCTCCTCGCCGATGAAATCCGCGAACTGTTGGGGTGTGCCGCCGCCCACCACGTTGCCCGGCGACGTGATGCGCTGAGAAAGTTCCGGGTCCTGCAGCGCTTGATTGATCGCCTGGTTCAGCTTGTCGATGATCGGCTTCGGCGTGCCCTTGGGCGCGACGATGCCGAACCAGTTGGAGATCTCCATGTGCTTGATGCCCAGCTCCGCGAATGTCGGCACATCGGGCAGGCTGGGCAAACGCTTCTCGTGCGCGACTGCCAACGCGCGCAGCTTCGGTGGCGCGGCCTTGAGGTAGCCGATCGCCGACGGCACCATCTCGAACATGAAATCGACCTGGCCCGACAGCATGTCGTTCATCGCGGGGCCGCCGCCGCGGTAGGGGATGTGCGTCGCGAACACGCCGGTCTCGGACTTGAACATCTCGCCGGCGAGGTGGAACGAGCCGCCCGAACCGGCCGACGCATAGCTGAATTTCCCCGGCCGGGATTTCATCGCGGCGAGCAACTCCTGCGTGCTGCGATACGGTGACTTATCGTTCACGACCAGTACCAGCGGGCCTTTTTCGAGCAGCGTGACGGGCACCAGATCCACCGCCGGATCGAACGGCGTCGTGCCAGGAAGCAGGGTGCGGTTGACGGTGAGCGGCGCGAGGTTGCCGATGCCGATCGTGTAGCCGTCGGGCGCGGCCTTCGCGATGGCGAGCGTGCCGATGTTGCCGTTGGCGCCGGGCTTGTTGTCCACGATCACCGGCTGGCCGAGCAGCGCCGCGATCTTCTGGCCGACCTGGCGCGCCCGCACGTCGGAGCTGCCGCCCGCGGCATACGGAACGATGAGCGTGATGGGCTTGTTCGGATACGCGCGTGCGGCTTCCTGCGCCGTCGCGGCCCATGGAGCGAGCGCCACGGAGGCGGCAAGCAGGGAAGCGGCAAGGTGAGCGATCATGGAAATGTCCCTTTTGATTCGATTTCCAAATTGTACTAAAGATAATTTTGGTACAATCAATCAAACCCAGCTTGATAGGGAAAACACCGCCCGTGAATGCCCCAAGAATTGCCTTGATACACGCCACACCCCTCGCCATGCAGCCCGTGCAGGCTGCTTTCGGCGAGTTGTGGCCGCAAGCGCGCCTCACCAATTTGCTGGACGACTCGCTCTCGCAGGACCGCGCCGCGGCCGGCGCGCTCGACGCCGCGATGACGCAGCGCTTCATCGACCTCGCCCTCTATGTGAAGAGATGCGGCGCCAACGGCATCCTGTTCACCTGCTCCGCGTTCGGCCCCGCGATCGAAGCTGCCGCCCAGGCCGGCGGGCTGCCGACGCTCAAGCCGAACGAGGCGATGTTCGACGAGGCGCTCGATCAATGCGCGCAGCTCGGAGGCTCGCGCACCATCGGCCTGCTCACGACTTTCGCGCCGGCGGCGCAGAGTTTGCGTGATGAACTCGTGCAGCTGGCGACGGACCGCGGCGCATCCGTGAACCTCGAGGTCGCCTGCGCGAACGGCGCGATGGAAGCGCTGGCCGCAGGCAACGCGGCGGAACACGACCGGCTGGTGCTCGAACAAGCGCGCACCCTGTCCCGTTGCGATCTCATCCTGCTCGGCCAGTTCTCCATGGCCGCCACACGGTCGGCCGTGGAAAGTGCAACCGGCCGCCCCGTCCTCACCAGCCCGCACAGCGCCGTGCGCGCGATGCAAAAACTTATCGGAACCCCATGAAATTCATCGTGCTGCCGTGCGACGGCATCGGCCCGGAAATCGTCTCCGCCTCCGTCGAAGTTCTGAAGGCCGCGGCTCAGCGCTTCGGCGTCGACCTCGCGCTGGACTACGACAGCGTCGGCTTCGAAAGCCTGAAGCAGCACGGCACCACGTTGCGAGAAGAAGTCCTCACAAGATCGCGCGAGTACGACGGCATCGTCCTCGGCACGCAATCCCATGCCGATTACCCCGCGCCTGAACAGGGCGGGCGCAACGTGTCGGCGGGTTTCCGCGTCGGGCTGGACTTGTACGCCAATGTGCGCCCGGCGCGAACGCGTGCGTTCCTTCCCTCGAACATGCGCGAGGGCAAGACGATGGACCTCGTCATCATGCGCGAGGCGACCGAGGGCTTTTATCCGGACCGCAACATGAGCCGAGGCTGGGGCGAGGTGATGCCCAGCCCGGACATGGCGCTGTCCACGCGCAAGATCACGCGGCATTGCAGCGAGCGCATCGCGCGCCGCGCGTTCGAACTCGCGATGACGCGCCGCCGCAAGGTGACGGCCATCCACAAGGCCAACAGTTTCCACATGACCGACGGCCTCTTCCTCGAAGCGGTGCGCCACGTCGCGAAGGATTTCCCCGAGGTGATGCTGGACGATCTGCTCGTCGACGCGTCGACGGCGCACCTGGTGCGCGAGCCCGAGCGCTTCGACGTGCTGGTGGCGACCAACTTCTACGGCGACATCCTGTCCGACCTCGCGAGTGAGCTGTCGGGCAGCCTCGGACTGGCCGGCTCAATCATGGCGAGCGACACGCTGTGCTGCGCGCAGGCGCAGCACGGCTCGGCGCCGACCATCGCGGGGCAGGACGTCGCCAATCCGACGTCGATGATCCTGTCGGTCGCGATGATGGTGCGCTGGATCGGCGACAAGCAGCGCAATGCCGCGATGCAGCAGGCAGGCGACGCGATGTCGGCCGCGGTGGACAAGGCGCTGGAGAGCCCGGCGACCCGCACGCGGGACGTGGCGGGGCTGATGGGCTGCAAGGCGTTCGGGGAGACGGTGGCGCGCGCCGTCGCCGATGCCTGAGTTGCCCGCACCGGCTAAGCTTGAGGGCATGAACCGACCTGTGCTGGGCTGCATCGCCGACGACTTCACCGGCGCCACCGATCTCGCCAACAACCTCGTGCGTGGCGGCATGCGCGTCGTGCAGACCATCGGCGTGCCCGACGGGCCGCTCGATGAATCCGTGGATGCCGTGGTGGTGGCGCTGAAGAGCCGCACCATCCCCGCGCCGGAAGCCATCGCGCAGTCGCTGTCCGCTCTGCGCTGGCTGCAAGGTCAGGGCGCGCAGCAGATCTATTTCAAGTACTGCTCCACGTTCGACTCCACGCGCGAAGGCAACATCGGCCCGGTGACGGAAGCTTTGATGGATGCGCTGGGCTGCGACTTCACCATCGCCTGCCCGGCCTTCCCCGACAACGGCCGCACCGTGTTCAAGGGTTACCTGTTCGTGGGCGATGAACTGCTGCACGAGTCCGGCATGCGCAACCACCCGCTCACGCCGATGACGGATTCCAGCCTCGTGCGCGTGCTGCAGGCTCAGAGCCGGGGCAAGGTCGGGTTGATCGACTATCGCACCGTGGCGCAAGGCGCAGATTCGATCACGCAGCGCATCGCGCAACTTCGCGCGGAAGGTGTGCGCATTGCGATCGTCGATGCAACGAGCAACGCGGAGTTGTTGGCCGCCGGGCCTGCGTGGAAATCGCTTCCATTGGTCACCGCGGGCTCTGGCATTGCAATCGGGCTGCCGCAGAACTTCGGCTTGCGCGCCGAGGGCAACGAGGCCGCGAAGCTCCCGCCGGCGCGCGGTTTGCGCGCCATCGTTTCGGGGAGTTGCTCGGTGGCGACCAATGCGCAGGTGCTTGAATTCCTGCGCTCGGGGGGCGAAGGGTTCGCGGTCGATCCGCTGCAGCTCGCAGCGGGGCAGGACTTGCCGGCGCGCGCCATCGAATGGGCTGAATCCCGGGTCGCACAAGGACCGGTGCTGGTCTACGCGACGGCCGAACCCGCGTCGGTTCGCTCCGTGCAGGAGCGGCTGGGCGTCGAAGCGGCGGGGGCGCTGGTCGAGAACGCGCTCGCGGCCATCGCTCGAGGTCTGGTCGAACTGGGCGTCGGCCAACTGATCGTCGCGGGCGGGGAAACATCCGGCGCTTGCGTTCAGGCGCTGGGCGTCTCGCGCATGCGGATCGGCCCGCAGATCGCCCCTGGCGTGCCGTGGTGCCATGCGCCTTCGCCGCTCGCGCCGCAGGGCATCCACCTCGCGTTGAAGTCGGGCAATTTCGGCGGCGCGGGGTTCTTCCGCGAAGCCTTCGCGCGGCTGGCCTGAGGCCGATGGCGCGAACGAAATCCATCCGCGAACCGGTGGCGCCGGCCGCGCCGAAGGTGAGTGCGCTCATCCCCACGCTCGCCGCACGCATCGTCGATCTCGCGCGGCGCGAAGATTTCCCGCTCGGGCACCGGATCACCGAACAGTCGCTGGTGGAAGAACTCGGTGTGTCCCGCTCGCCGGTGCGCAAGGCGCTGCAATATCTCGCGCTCCATGGCGTGGTGAGTTCCGAGCCGAATCGCGGTTTCCAGATCGCGTTGCCACGCGAGCGCCTGCTGCGCCTGGACCTCGCGCCGCACGCGGATTCCGAGGAGTCGACCTACCTGCGCATCGCCAACGACCGCATCGGAGGCGTGCTGGCGCAGGAGGTGAGCGAGGCCGACCTGATGGCGCGCTACGGCATCGCGCGGCTTTCGGTGCAGCGCATCCTCAACCGCATGGCGCGCGAGGGCATGGTGGATCGCAAGCCGGGCCGCGGCTGGATGTTCCGGCCGTTGCTTACCGACCTGGAGTCGCACCGCGAGAGCTATCGGTTCCGCATGATCATCGAGCCGGCCGCGATCCTCGAGCCGGGTTACGAGATCGATCTGGCCGAGCTGGACAAGTGCAAGCGCGAGCAATCGGTGCTGCTGGACGGCGGTGTGGAGCGTTGCTCGCCCGCCGAGCTGTTTCGCGCCGGCGCGCATTTCCACGAGACGATGGTGGCGGGCGCGCACAACCGTTTCCTGCTGGAATCGCTGCGCAGCATCAACCAGATGCGGCGTGTGGTGGAATACGGCACGCGGCTGGACAAGGCAAGGCTCCAGCGGCAGTGCGAGGAGCATCTCGCGCTGATCGACTTGCTCGCACGCAATGAACGCATGGAAGCAGCACAGTATTTGAGACAGCACCTGAACACGGCGCGCATCACGAAGCTCGGAGGCCAGCCATGAACGAGCGTGAAGCCCGCGCGGAAATATGCCGCGTCGGCGCCAGCCTCTACGCGCGCGGTTACGCGCACGCGACGGCCGGCAACATCAGCATGCGATTGCCGCAGGGCGCTGGTGGCGGCTTCCTCATCACGCCGACCGATGCGTGTCTTGGCACGCTGACCCCGGATCGCCTCGCCCAGCTCGACGAGGCGGGCGTGCAGACCAGCGGCGACCGGGCGAGCAAGACGATCGCGCTGCACCGCGCGATCTACGAAGCCACCGCCGCGGCGGGCCGGCCCGCGCATTGCGTCATCCACACGCACAGCACGCACTGCGTCGCGATGAGCCTGCCCGAGCGGGGCATGCAGCCGCCGCCCGAACTGCTCGCGCCGCTCACGCCGTATTTCGTGATGAAGGTGGGCCACGTGCCGCTGATTCCGTACCGCCGGCCCGGCGATGGCGATGCGGCGTTGGCGGTGGCGGCCGCCATTGCGCGCTATGCGACGCGCGGCATCTTGCTGCGCGCCGTGATGCTCACGCGGCTGGGCCCGAACGTGTGGCACGACACCCCGGCCGAGGCGATGGCCGTGCTCGAAGAACTGGAAGAAACCGCGAAGCTCGCGGTGCTCGACGGAGGCGCCGCCGCGCCGCTGGACGAGGCGCATATCGAGGAATTGCGGCAGGCGTTTGGGGCGCAGTGGTAGTGTGCGCCAAGGTATTTTTGGACGCAGAATTCGCAGAGGTTACGCAGAAGAAATACAGAAAAAATCAAACAATTCTGGATTTTTCTTGTCTTCTTTCTGCGTGATCTCCGCGAATTCTGCGTCCAAGTGACGCAGCGAAATCCAGTCATATCTCCCGAACGCTCACGCAGCCGGCGCGACCGACGCGCCCTCGATTTTGTGCCGCGCCAGCGCCTCGGCGACGAACCCGCTGGCTTTCACGTCTTCGACGAACTCTCGCAGCAGCGCCGCCGCTTCTTCACCGCGGCTCTTGGGCAAGCCCATCGCCTGCTGGATCACCATGAAGCGGCCCGGCAACATGCGCAGGCCGGCACGCTGCTTCGCTTCCGCTTCGAGGACTTGCTTGATCCCCGCCGCGACGTCGAAGCCATGGTCGAGGAAGTGCTGCAGCACGGCGGCCGATGAGGTGGTGCGCTCGATCGTGGCGCTGCGCAACTCGCGCGTGAGGAAGAGGTCGTACGCGCTGCCTTTGCCGACCACCACCGTGCGGCCTGGCTGATCGACCTCTTCGGTCGATTGCAACGGCGAGTCCTCCCTCACGAGGTAGCTGCCTTCGATCAGGACGTAGGCCGCGGTGAACGCGACGCTCGCGCCGCGCAGCGGATCGATCGCGAAGAAACCGATGTCGGCCCGGTCCTCACTCACCGCAGCGACTGATTTCGCCGGGCCGTCCCATGCCACGAGTTCGAGCGGCACACCCAGGCGTTTCGCGAATTCGCGCGCGAGGTCGACGGAGACGCCGTGCGGATCGGCGGCGCCGGGCTGGCGGCTCGCGAGGATCGGGTTGCTGAGGTTGATGGAGGCGCGCAAGGCACCGGTCGGCGCGAACGCCTGGACGAGAGCGGGTGTGATGTTCATGAGTGTGCGTTCAGGGTTTGAGAAGTCCGGAAATCTTGCGCAGGTTGGCGAGCGTGCTTGCGAGGTGCGCGTGCAACTCGGCCGACGCTTCCTCGTTGCGCTCGCGCTCCAGCAGATCGAGCACGTGCAGGTGCTGCTCGCAGTGCTGCTTGTAGCGCTTGCGGTCCTGCGTCGAGCGGTAGGAAAGCAGGCGGCGCACGCGGTTCACGCGGCGAATGGTATCGATGAAAAACGGATTGCCGGAAGCCTCCACCAGCGATTCATGGAAGCGCACGCCGCGCTCGTGGATCTGCGCGGCCGTGTCCGTCTTGATGCCGCCATCGAGCAGGTGCTGTTCCGCCGCGCGGCAGCGGGCGAGCACTTCGGGTGCGATGCGGTAGCCGGGCTCGAGCAGGGCGGCGGGCTCCAGCGCAAGGCGCAGCCGGTACGACTGCAGCAGGCTCTCGGGCGTCGTGAGCATGGGCGAGAACTCCCAGCCATAGCCCGGCTTCTTGTGCGCCCAGCCTTCCTGCGACATGCGCTGCAGCAGGGCCTGCAGTTGCGTGGCGGTGAGCCCGTAACGCTGGCGCAGCAGCGTCTCGCTTACATCGTCGGGCAGCAGGCCTTTCAACCGATCCTCCGCCACGCGGAAGTAGACGCTGGTGGCGGCGTCGGACTCATCCAGGCCCAGCTTCTTCGCGAGCGCCGCCGCCGGTCTGGCGGTCTTGCCCGTCACGAAGTAGCCGCGGTTGGCCTCGCGGTCGATGATGCCTTTTTCATGCAACAGGCCCAGCGCCTGGTTGATCGGCGAGCGCGAGACGCGCAGCCTGTCCGCCAGCATTTGCGCCGGCAGGTGGCTGCCGGCGGGCAGGCCTTCGTTGCGTATCAGTTCGATGATCTGGGCGGGGACCGACTTGTCGGACATCATGGAAGAGGCAGGTGCTGGCGCAGGATGGATGGAATGACGCCACCATACCGCAACAGCTCGGCCTCCAATTGCGTTTCCACCGCGGCCATGCAGGACAACGCCTCCACCGCGCCGCCGGCGCGCAGCACGCGCACCGGCACTGCGCAACGCGGCGTCAGGCTGTCCCCCGGTGCGTCGATCTCGATGCGGTCACCCGGGGCCAATTGCAGCGACTGCGGGGATACGCCCGCCGGCAGCCGCAGCGGCAGGATGCCCATGCCGATGAGGTTGGAGCGGTGGATGCGCTCGAAGCTGCACGCCACGACCGCGCGCACGCCCAGCAGGCGCTGGCCCTTCGCCGCCCAGTCGCGCGACGAACCCATGCCGTAGCGCTCGCCCGCGACGATCACGAGGGAGTCGCCGTCTTCGCGATAGCGCCGTGCCGCCTCCCAAATCGGCATCACGTCGCCGCTGGGCACGTGCAAGGTGTGCGCGACCGGCGCGGCGGGGTGCAGCAGGTTCACCAGCGCCCGGCTGTGGAACGCGGCGCGCATCATCACTTCCCAATTGCCGCGGCGCGATGCGAAGACGTTCAGGTCGTCGCGCTTTTCCCCGCGTGCGACGAGGTGGTCCGCAACCAGGCTGTCCGGTGGGATGGCACTGGCAGGGGAGATGTGGTCCGTCGTGATGTCGTCGCCCAGTACCAGCAGCGGGTAGGCGGCGTAGGCGCCGAGCATGGAGCCTTCCGCCACGGACGCGAACGGTGGCCGACGCAAGGCGGTGGACTTATCGTCCCAGGGAAAGCGTGGCGTGGAAGGCGACGCGATGTCGCGCCATCCGGGGTTGCGCGATGCGCGGTTGAAATCGGCGGCGTAATCGCCCGCGCTCGTCCCCAGCGCGACGTGATGTTCGATCTCGTCCTGAGTCGGCCACAACTCGCGCAGCATCACGGCGCGCCCCTCGGCAAGCGTTTGCACCGGTTCGCGGCTCAGGTCGCGTTCGGCGTCGCCGGCCAGGCCCCATGCGACCACCAGCGGCGGCGACATGATGTAGCTCAAGTCCAGGTCCGGGTGCACGCGCCCGGGGAAATTGCGATTGCCCGACAGCATCGCGACCGCGCGCACCGAGCCCGCCGCCTGCGCGATGCGGATGCTCTCCGTGAGCGGCCCCGGGTTGCCGATGCAGGTGGTGCAGCCATAGCCGACGATGCCGAAGCCCATCGCTTCGAGGTCCTGCAGCAAACCCGCGCGCTGGAGATAGGAGGCGGCGGCCGGCGAGCCGGGCGCCAGCGATGTCTTCACCCATGGTGGCGCCTTCAGGCCGAGTCGCCGCGCATTGCGCGCGACGAGACCCGCCGCGACCAGCAGCGCGGGGTCCGAGGTGTTCGTGCAACTCGTGATCGCAGCGATCGCCACCGGGTGGCGCGGCAGCGAACCTGAAGGCACACGCGGTGCGAATTCAAGCTGGCCCAGCGAGGCCTTGACCTGTGAGTAGTCCAGCAAATCCTGCGGGCGCTGCGGCCCCGCGACGTGCATGCCGATGGAGGCAAGGTCGATCTCGAGGGTGCGGGTGTAGCGCGGCGTCGCCTGCGGATCGAACCACAAGCCATTGCGTTTGCAATAGGACTCGACCAGCGCGATCGCTTCCTCGCCGCGCCCCGTCTCGCGCAGGTACGCGATGGTGCGTTCGTCCACCGGGAAGTAACCCGTGGTCGCGCCGTACTCGGGCGCCATGTTCGCGACCACGCAGCGCGCACCCGCGGTGAGAGTGGACACGCCGGGCCCGAAGAACTCGACGAACTCGCCAGTCGCGTCGATGGCGCGCAGGCGCTGCGTCACCGTGAGCGCGAGGTCGGTGGCTTGCGTCCCCGCGGGCAGCGCGCCGATCAGGCGCACGCCGATCACATCGGGGATGCGCAACATGGTCGGCAGGCCGAACATCACGGTCTGCGCTTCCAGGCCGCCGACGCCCCAACCCAGGACACCGATGCCGTTGACCATGGGCGTGTGGCTGTCGGTGCCGATCATCGTGTCGGGCACCACCCACGTGGCGCCGTCGCGCACCTGCGTCGTGACGACAGTGGCGAGCTGCTCCAGGTTGATGGTGTGCATGATCCCCGTGCCCGGCGGATGGATGCGCACGCCGGCGAGTGCATTGGAGGCCCAGCGCAGGAAGCGGTAGCGCTCGCGGTTGCGCCGCAACTCGTGCGCGAGATTCGCCGCGGGCGCATTGGGAGTCGCGAAGACTTCCACGGCCAGCGAATGGTCGACGGACACATCGACCGGAATCACGGGATTGAGCACGGCTGGGTCGACGCCCGCTTCGGCGAGTGCATCGCGCATCGCAGCGATGTCCACCAGCGCCGGCGTGCTGGTGGTGTCGTGCATCAGCACGCGGTCCGGCTGGAAGGCGATTTCAGCCGCGCTCGTTCCGGCGTCGGGCCAGGCGAGCAGGGCGGCGATCGCTTCGTCGCGCTCCGCGCCGCGCATGTTGCGCGCCACGTTCTCCAGCAAAAGGCGCAGTACCACCGGCAGTTGCGCGAGACGCGCGCCGGCGACGGCCCGCAGGTCGATTTCCATCATGCTTTCCGTCATGCCTCTGATTTTGCACGTTTGCACGAAAAAATGCAATAATCCGGCCGTCCCGGTTTCCGCACTCCCACGCGGCGGGCCTCACGAACCAACCGAAGGAGCGATGTGAAAACCACCTTGACCCGAATGCTGCTCGCGCTTGGCGCCGCGGCTTCCACGCTGCCCATGCCCGCGATGGCGCAGGACTATCCCGCCAAGCCGATCACCGTGGTCGTGGCGTTCTCCGCGGGCGGCAACAACGACATCCGCGCGCGCCAGCTCGGCATCCCGGTGGCGGGCTTGCTCGGCAAGACGCTGATCATCGACAACAAGCCGGGCGCCAGCGGCAACATCGGCCACGACTTTGTCGCGAAAGCCGCGCCGGACGGCTACACGCTGGGCATTGGCGCGATGGGTCCGCTGGCGGTGAACCCGGCGATCTACCCGAAGATGTCGTTCGACCCGCTGAAGGATTTCACGCCCATCGTGCTGATCGAGCGCGCGCCGCTGGTGCTGGTGACCCGAGTGGAGAAGCCCTTCAAGTCCGTGAAGGACGTCATCGCCGCGGCCAAGGCCAAGCCCGGCGCGCTCACCATCGGCAACGCGGGCAGCGGCGGTGCGCACCACCTGAGCGGCGAGCTGTTCAAGCAGGCGGCCGGCATCTTCATGCTGCCGGTGCCGTACAAAGGTGGCGGCCCGGCGTCCACCGCGCTGCTCTCGGGCGAGATCGACATGATGTTCGAGCAGACCTATGCGGCGCTGCCGTCGATCCAGGCCGGCAAGACGCGCCCGCTCGCGGTGACCAGCGCGAAGCGCCTGCCGAGCCTGCCGGACGTACCGACGATGGCAGAACTGGGTTTCCCGCAGGTGACGGTGTCGAACTGGCTGGGCCTGGTCGGGCCGAAGGGTATGCCGCCCGCCGTGGTTCAGAAACTCAACGATGCGTTCAACAAGGCGCTCGCCACGCCGGACATGCGCGAGAAGATCGCCGGGCCGGGCAATGAAGTCGGCGGCGGTACGCAGGAGCAGTTCGCGGCGTTCGTCGTGGAAGAGAACAAGCGCTGGGCCGCGCTGGTCAAGTCAGCGGGGATCAAGCTCGATTGAGCGGAGGGTGCGGCTTCACCCCAGCTGCTTGTAGAAGTACACCGTGTCGCACGGCTCTCCGTTGGGCAGGAGCGCGTAGCCGGGAATCGTGCCGCATCGCTGCCAGCCCTCGCGCTCGTAGAGCCGCTCCGCTTCGGCGCTTGCGGTGTCCAGCACCAGCAACGTCTTGCCCGAATCGCGCGCGGTCTGCTCCGCGGCGCGCATCAGCAAGCCACCGAGGCCCCGCTTGCGGGCGCGCTGTATCACCAGCATCTTGGAGACGTCGCCGCGATGCGGCTGGTTCTCCGGCTGCGCGAGCACGACCTGCACCGTGCCGACGATGCCTTCGTCGTCTGCGGCGACGAGCAGGACTCGCTCGCCTTGCGCCACGCCATCCGCGACGCCGCGCCAGAAGGAAAGAGCTTTTTCGCGCGACAGCGGATGCATGAAACTCACCGACGCGCCGCCTTCCACGCAGTCGATCAACAGGTCGGCCAGCATCTCGAGTTGCACGATGCTGACCGAATCGAGTCGTCGCACGCCGGTGCTGCTGGTCGAAGTGGTGCTGCTCATTTCATCCCCGCAAAAAGCGAAGCCGGAATCATAAAACCAGCGGCAGGCGCAAGACGATGGTGACGCCATCCGCCTCGTTGCGCGCCTCGATGCCGCCGCCCATCTTGCCCATGTAGGTGCGCGCGACGAAGAGGCCCTGGCCGCGCCGGCCGGCATCGGTGCCGCTTTCTTCAGGGGCACCGGACACGCCGTATTCGAAGACCCGGCCGATCATGTCGGAGTCGATGCGCGGCCCCAGGTTGCGGATTTCGACCGTCGCTACGCCGGGCTCCATGGTGGCGAGCGACAGCGTGATCTTCGATCCCGATTCACGATGCCGGTCGGCGTTGCGAAGCACGTGCGTCACCACATCCTCCAACGCGAACTCTTCGGCCCGCACCATTACCGGCGCGATACCGCGCTCGTACACGACGTTCGTCACACCCGCGAAGTGCGCATTGGCCGCGACATGCCGAAGGAACGCATCGAGGTCCAGCGTGCCCACCGACAGGTCGGCGGCGGCCAGCGCCTCGCTCGGCGACGCTTGGCCGTAAAGCACCTTTACGGCCTGCTGCATGCGCTGCACATAGCGGTGGCCCACATCTTGCGCATTCGGGTGCAGCACCATCAGCGATTGCAGCGGCGAAAGAATCTCATGCCCCACCGCCTGAAGCATGTCGCGTTCGCGTTGCGCGCGGACTTCCTCGCGCTGCACGTCGTCCTTCACCCGCTGAAGAAGGTCCGACAGGCCGCCCGCGAGGATGCCCAGCTCGTCCGAGCCGCGCAGGTCTGCGATGTCGATCTGCCCGATGCGCTCGCCGCCCTTGCCGTCCTGTACGTTGTACGACACCGCGGCGGCGCGCTTCGTGAGCACCGTGATGCGCCGGATCAGCCCGACCTCGATCAACAGCCACGCCAGCACGATCGCTGCGAGCATCGCGCCCACGTACCACGACACGCGCGTCGCCACGATGCCCAGGTTGCGCTCGATGCCGCGTGCGTCGCCGCTCAACGTGACCTCGTAGCGGCCCAGCGGCGTCTCGATGAGGTCGCGCGCCGGCGCGGGCGGCGCGGCGCCTTCGAGTGGGAGGCGGCGGATGAGGCGCGTGATCAATGGCGAGGTGATCTCGGGCTGCTCCTCGCCCTGCAGCACCAGCGGCGGCTGCGCGCGGCCGCCGAGCTTCTGGATGCGCAGCGTCTCGCCGGGCAGCAGCGCCTTGCGTAAATCCTGCAGCGACGGCGGCGCCACCGCGCCCGGCGCGTTGCTGTCGAAAAGAGGGGCGGCGTTCATGGGCGAAAGCATTTGCAGGTGAACGCGGATCGAATCCAGGTCCGCCGGCGGCCACACCGGACGCGAGCCGGAGAAGATCGCCTCGCGGAACGCTTCCACCGGCAGCCGGATCGAGAAGAACGCGCGACGCACACAGCCCGGCGCCTCCTGCTGCGGATCGACGCAGCGCCCGCTTTGCCATAGCCATCCACGAAACTCGCGCACCGGTTTCGCGGCGCTGGCGAGTGTCGGCTCGCCGGTGTCTTCGAAGCCTGTCAGCCGCCCGCGCACCACGGGCGCGCCGTACTCGGAGAGCTGCTCGAAGGGCGCGATCCACTTCGTGGTCTCGCCGCGCATCGTCAAGCTCACGGCCGCGCGGTGCACAGCGTCCAGGTCGAGCACGCCGCGCTCGCGCGGTGCGAGCTCGCCGGCGGGGAAGCTGCCGACCAGGTACACATAGCCGCCCGCGTAGGGGTTGTTGCCGATCGCGGCGCACATGGTGCTGCCGTCCGGGTAGCGCACGGAGCAGCCCGCCATCTCCACCGCCTGCTGCGCCTTGTTCTGGTCGTCGAAATCAAGTGCGCCATACGGCAGCATGAGCGGACGCAAGGGCGTCACGTCGCCGCCGGCGGACGGATTGAGCAGCGCCAGCAGACCCGCCGGATGCCGCAGCCGCGCGAGCATTTCGGCCTGCGTGCGGCCGAACCCCTGGCGGTAGTTCTGGTAGCTGCGCTGCTTCTCGTCCTGCAGCAGTACGACAGCGAAGGCCACGGTGGCGATCGCGAGCAGCAGGAACACACCGCGAAACAGCAGGCGCCGGCGGAACGACGCGAGGCCCAGGCGCGGCATCTCCAGCCGCGGCAGCGAGAGGTCCGGCACTTTCATGGGGATCGTCGCGCCGGCTTCGTGACCCAGCGGAAGCCGCGCATCGGCACGTTCTCGATGCCGTCGAACGCGGGGTCGGCCTCGCGGAATGCATCGCGGATCGTGCTCACGTGCTTGCGCACGTTGTCGCGGTTGCGGCCGCTCTTCACAACGTCGAACAGTTCGTCGTAGGAAACCACCTCACCCGCGCGCTGGTATAGCGTGGCGAGGATGCGTTGTGCCGTGAGCGGCAGGTTGATGCGCTCGCCGCGCCACGTGGGCGTGCGCTGCCACAGCGGATCGAGCGAGAGTTCGGCGGCAGGGGGTGCGGGCTTCGCGTCGTCGGCCTTTGCGTTGCGCGCCACGCGCAGGATCTCCAGGAAGGTCTCGATGAAGTCGGCCTCCTCGAAGGTCGTCTTTTGCAGGTAGTCCC
>JAZKIF010000074.1:44028-52995 GCA_040385005.1 Pseudomonadota bacterium | reverse complement strand
TCCCCACCGCGGTGGTCTCGATGCCGGGGTTCACGACCGTGGGACAGCTGGCGGCCAAGGCGGCCGGCGTGCCCGACGTGCCGGTCGTGGTGTATCCGGGCGCGGTCGGTGTCGATGACACGGCAACCATCCGCCGGAAGATCAAGGAGTCGCTGTTCGACCAGATCGTGACGGCGCTCACCAAGGACCTACCCGCCACCCAACGCTCCGCGAAGGAGAGCGCGTGGAATTCCAAGGCGATCGTCAAGACGGGAAGCCTGGAAGAGATCAACGCGCACTTCTTCGAGCAGGGCTGGACCGATGGGCTGCCCGTGATCCCGCCGACGCTCGAGCGGGTGGAGCGCTTCCTGGAGTACACGGAACGCTCGCGCGACGAAATCATCGCGGTGCTGCCGCAGGCCAATCTTCGCGCCACGGTGTGGAACATCGCGGCCAACGGTGTCATGGCCGGCTGCATGCCGCAGCACATGCCCTTGCTCATCGCGATGGTCGAGGCGCTGCAGGAGGACTCGTACAACCTGGACAACATCGGCACGACGTGGGGGATCATTCCCTACATGTTCGTCAACGGGCCGATCGTGAAGCAACTGGGGCTCAACTCCGGCGCGGGCCTGATCTCCAACGGTCCCAATCCTTCGCTGGGCCGGGCGCTGGGCCTGGTGATCCGGAACATCGGTGGATTCCGTCCGGCCAAGAACCAGATGGGCACGTTCGGCTATCCGATCAACTTCTGCTTCGCGGAGAACGAGGAGCAAAGCCCGTGGGACGCGTACCACGTGGAGAAGGGTTTCGCGAAAAACGTGAGCACCGTCTCCGTCAGCACGACGCTGAACTGGGGCTTCCAGCCTTCGCCGTACGCGCGTGAGGACAAGACCGGGGCGCAATGCGCGCTCGAACAGATGTGCCGCGACGTGGTGCGCAAGCCGCCGCTGGCGCTCTTCTCCGAGCGCAGCCGCATCGGCTTCGTGAACGACGTGACTTTCCTGTTGCCGCCGCCGATCGCCAACGTGCTGGCCGCGGCCGGCTACTCGAAGGACGACATCAAGCAGTACGTCTACGAGAACGCCCGCGTCCCGCGCAGCTACATGGAGTGGGAGATGAAATACGCGATGGCGGAAGTGCGGACGATGGACGAGAAGATCGCGCTCGGCACTTTCCCGATGAGCTACGACGTGGGGATGGACGATCTGATCCAGATCGTCCCCGGCCCGGAGTTCATTGAGATCCTGGTCGCGGGCGACCCGGGGCGCAATCGCATCAAGACGCTCGATTCCGGGTACACACGGGTGACGACGAAGGAAGTGAAGCTGCCGGGCGACTGGGATGCCCGGCTCGGCAAGTAGCACCACACGAGGAGCACCACCATGTCGAACAAAGGCCGCCGCGAAATCCTTCAACTCGCAGCGGGGGCCGCGTCGGTGCTTGCGTGCCCAGGGCTGCTGCATGCCCAGCCGTCCTACCCTTCGCGTCCGATCCGGGTGATCTTTCCGTTCAGCCCGGGCGGCACCGGAGGTGTGCTGCTCACGGCGGTCTGCCAGGCCGCCGGCAAGCATCTCGGCGGGAACATGTTCGTCGACTACAAGCCGGGCGCGAGCGGCACGCTCGGCCCGGCCGAGCTGCTGCGCGGCGCGCCGGACGGCTACACGCTCTCGCAGATCCACAGCGGTGTCTGGCGCCTGCCGCACATCCAGAAGGTGCCGTTCAACCCGCTCGAGGACTTCAGCTACATCATCTGCATGGGCGGGTATGTGTTCGGCCTGATGGTGCGCGCGGATTCGCCGTTCAAGACTATCGCCGACGTCGTGACGTACGCCAAGGCGAATCCCGGGAAGTTCTCGTTCGGCTCCCAGGGGAACAACACGACCGGACACCTGGCGGTGGAGGACTTCGCGTTTCGCGCGGGCATCAAGCTCCTGCATATTCCCTTCAAGGGAGACCCCGAAGGCAACCAAGCCGTGCTCGGCGGGCACATCATGGCGCACAGCTCCACCTCTAGCGCGGACCCGCTGGTCGAGAGCGGGCAGTGCCGCCTGCTGGCCACGTTCGGCAGCGAGCGCGCGAAGCGCTGGCCCAATGTGCCGACGCTGAAGGAGTCGGGGTACGACACGGTGTTCGTCGGGCCCTGGGGCATCGGCGGGCCGAAGGGACTCGATCCCGCGATCACGGCGCGCCTGCACGACGCCTTCAAGGCGGCGCTTCAGGACAGCACGGTACGCGACATCTACGACAAGGCGGGCCTGCCGGTCCTGTACCTCGACACGGCGGACTACACGAAGTTCGTGCGCGACAGCTTCTATGCCGAGAAAGCCCTGATCGACAAGCTCGGCTTCGGCCTCAAGACCTGACCGGTGCGATCGTGCGGTGCAGGCGGTAGGCGTTGTACGCGGCGCCGAAGAACAGCAGATCCTTTTCCGCCTGCGAGCCCGCACCGGCCACCCGCTTGAATGTGTTCCACACGACACGGTAACTGCAGCATGACTTGTCGACCGGAAAATTGCTCTCGAACATCGCACGGGCGCAGCCGAACGATTCGATGCAGCACTCCAGGAAGGGCCGCCAGGCTTGCGCGAGCTCGATCGAGGAGGGAGGAAGCTCGCGGTCGTGGAATCCCATGCCCGTCTTCTGCATGCCGATGCCGCCCATCTTGATGTACGCGTTGTGACGCTGCCCGATCTTGCGGATGGCCGTGCTCCACGCGACGAATTCCTCGTCGCGCCGGCCGGCATATGGGCCCACCCCGACCCAGCCGCCAAGGTGCGTGATGACAAACGTGATGCCGGGGAAGCGGTCGATCAGACGCAGCGCCTCATCGAGCTGCGCATGGCACACCGTGATGTCGAAGCTCAATCCCAGCTCGCCCAGGCTCTTCATGCCCGCGAGAAAATGCCTGTCCTCGAACAAGCCTTGGGGTGGCGGCGGCTGGACCGAAAGATTCGCCACGGACGCGTCTGGATGCCACCAGCCGATCTGGCGAATTCCGCTGAATCGCTCGGGCGCGCGCGCCTGCATTTGCGCCAGGTTCTCGCCCGCGCGCGGGCTGCGCAAGTCGGTGAACCCGACGATGCCCGCGCACAGCAGGCGAGGGCCGTGCGCGCCGCTCGCGCAGACCGCGCCAACCCCGTTCGCGAACTCGAGTTCGCCCAACGGCTTCAGCTCTTCCTCGCCGCCGCGCCGGTACATCGAGCGGCATTCAGCGAAAACGCTGGCGCGCACGTCGTGCCCGCTCTCCTCGATGTCGCGCACCATCTCGGCCGCGAAGTACGCGGGAGAGGGTGGCCGCACCCAAAGATGATGGTGCGCGTCCACGATCGGCTGCGCCGCATCGAGCACGGGTTCATCGTTCATCGCCAGGCGGCGCTCGTCGATCGCGTGGTGGTTCTGGAGTTGTTCGATGGATTTCACGGTGCTTCTCGTCTTCGGGCTTGGTAACGATATCATCCACTCGCATGAATAAGCAAATCGGCCATTCGGTTCACACGCAATCGGCCACCGAGCGTATCTACGTCGGCGAGCCCGCCTCGCAGGCCATCGCCACGGAGATGGGTCGCACGGGAACGCGGCGCGCGTTCGTCATCGGGAGTCGCACGCTCGCGACGCAGACCGCTGAGATCGAACGTCTTCGCGAGGCGCTGGGGCCGCTCTTCGTGGGCACGTTCGCGGAAATCCCCGCGCACGGCACGCGCAGCGCCGTGCTCGCAGCGGCCGGTGCCGCGCGCGCCGCCGGCGCCGATGTGCTGGTCGCGATCGGCGGCGGATCGATCATCGACGCAACCAAGATCGTCTCGCTGTGCTTGCGGCATGGGCTCACCGCGCCCGATGAGCTGGAGCCCTACCGCATGGGCCTCGACGCGCAAGGGCGCCGCACGCGCCCCGTGTTCGATGGGCCCGAGGTGCGCGTCATCGCGGTGCCCACGACGTTGTCCGGCGCGGAGTTCAACGAGACCGCCGGAACGACCGACGAGCGCAGCCACCGCAAGGAGGGCTATGCGCACCGGTTGATGGTGCCTCGCGCGATCGTGCTCGACCCATCGATCACGCGGCACACGCCGGCGTGGCTCTGGCTGTCCACTGGGGTGCGCGCGGTCGATCATGCGGTCGAAACGTTGGGCTCGTTGCTCTCGAATCCGTACTGCGATTCGCTGGCCGACAGCGCGTTGCGCAACCTGGTGGATGCAATTCCGCGGACCGCCGCGGAGCCGGATGACGAAGATGCACGGTTGCGCTGCCTCGTCGGCGTCTGGCAGGCGATGACGCCCATGGCCGCGGGCGTGCCCATGGGCATCAGCCATGCCACCGGCCACGTGCTCGGCGGCAGCTTCGGCGTGGCGCACGGCCACACGTCGTGCGTCACGGCGCCGCAGTCCCTGGCGTTCAATGCCGGCGCCAATGGCCACAGGCAACACGCGATCAGCGCGGCGCTGGGCGATGAGCGCGCGCCGGCTTGCGAATTGCTGGACCGTTTCATCCGCGGGCTGGGCATGCCCCGCACGCTCGGCGAAGTCGGCATGTCGCAAACGGATCTGCCGAAACTGGCCGAAGGCGTCATGCGCGATGCGTGGACCCATACCAATCCACGTCCCATCGCGGACGCTGGACAGGCCCTGGAATTCCTGGCGACACTACTTTGAGCACCGGTTGTTCGTGCACGGTTCGCTTTTTACGAAAACACTTCCGCAGTCTTGCCATTCTCTTGCGTGAGTCCCGCGCCTAGACTGATTGCAATGAAGCGTATACCCCCGGCTTCTCTCGCGCGTCGACGCTGGCTTGCGAGCGCCGCGGCGATGACGCTGCCGGCTGGTTTCAGCGCCGGCGCCGCGGCCCAGGCCGCATGGCCTAACCGTCCCATCAGGTGGGTCGTTCCCTATGTCGCGGGGGGCCTGTCCGACAGCCTCGCGCGACTGGTGGGGCAAGAGCTGTCGCAGCGGGTGGGCCAGCCCGTGATCATCGACAACAAGGCGGGCGCGGCGGGCAACATCGGCACCGACTTCGTGGCCAAGTCGGCGCCGGACGGGCACACCATCGTTCTTGGCAACATCGGGCCGATCTCCGTCAGCCAGAGCCTGTACCCGACGCTGCCATACGACCCCGAGCGCGACCTGGCCCCCATCTCGATGCTCGTCGCCTATCCCAACGTGCTGCTGGTGAGGCCGGACTTTCCAGCGCGCACGGTGCGCGAGTTCATCGCCCACGCGAAGGCACAGGACAAGCCCCTCACTTACGGCACGCCCGGAGTCGGAACTTCGGTGCACCTCGCCGGCGAGTTGTTCGCGCGCACCGCGGGCATCAGGATGCTGCACATTCCGTACAAAGGCGGCGGCACTGCGCGCATCGACGCCATGAGCGGCCGGGTGGATGCGACCATCGAAGCGGCCGGGTCGGGTTCGATGGAACTCGTCCAGGGCGGCAAGCTGCGCGCGCTCGCGATCACCTCCGCCGAACGCTCCGCGCTGCTCCCTGGCGTGCCGACGATCGCGGAGTCGGGCGGGCCTTTCGCGAATTTCGACGTGACGGGATGGATCGGCGTGCTGGCGGCCGCGGCCACGCCGCCCGCGATCCTGTCGCGGCTGGTCGCGGAGACGACCGCTGTCCTCCAGATGGCCGGCGTCGCGAAGAAGATCGCCGAGTGGGGCGCCATCCCGCCAATGGGGCCTGAGCATTTCGCGAAGGTCATCCGTTCCGAGTCGCGGCGCTGGCGCGACGTGGTGCAGTCCGCCGGCATCAAGCTCGAATGAACATGAACATATGAATAAATCAGCCAGGGGCCTCACCCGCGACACGGCGTCCTTTTGCGTGAGCTTGCGCCATGGCGATATCCCCGCCGCCGCGCTGCCTGTCATCCGGACCGGCTTCACCGACTGCATCGCGACCATGGTCGCGGCGCGCCACGATGAACCCGCGACGCTGCTGCGGCAGGTCATCGATCCGCCCGGCGGTCCGTGCAATGTCCTGTTCGGGCTCGGCACGGCACGGCCCGCGGATGCCGCGTGGCTGAATGCCACCGCCGGCCACACGCTGGATTTCGACGACACCTCCATGAAGGGCCATCCGAGCGTGACGCTGGTGCATGCCATCCTGGCTGAAGCGCAAGCGTTGGGCGCGGACGGCAAGCGCATGGCGGCCGCCTACGCCGTGGGGTTCGAAGTGTGGGGCGAGCTCGTGCGGCGCGAGCCGGACTCGCATGAGTTCGCTTATCGCAGCTTCCACCCCACCGGCATGTACGGAGCCATCGCTGCCGCGGCCGCTTGCGCCTCGATGCTGGAACTCGACGAGGAGCAGGCGGTCCACGCGCTGGCCATCGGCGCATCGCAAAGCGCGGGCCTCTTCGCCAACTTCGGCAGCCACGTCAAGCCGTTTCACGCCGGACGCGCCGCCCAGTCGGGCGTGCTGGCGGCACGGCTGGCGCAGGCGGGGTTCAAAGGATCGGTGGACGCGCTGGAACACCCCAAGGGTTTCCTGCGCGGGATGTCGCCCAAAGGCGCGGTCGACACGGAATCCCCGGCGCATCTCGGCCGGGAATGGGCCATGGTGCGTGAAGGGCAGGGCATCAAGAAGTATCCCGCCTGCTATGCATCGCATCGCGCGGTGGATGCAATGCTGGACCTCGTCGTGAAGCACGACATCGCTCCGGCGCAGGTGGAAAGGATCTCCGTCACCATCAGCGACCGCGACCGGTCCACGCTTTGCTATTCGACGCCGCAAACCGAATTGCAGGCGAAGTTCAGCATGCAGTTTCCGATCGTGGCGGCGCTGGTTGCGCGTCGTTGCAGTCTGCTGGAGTTCAACGACGAACTGGTGCAGCGGCCCGATATCCGGCGGCTGATGGAGCGCGTCGAGGTGCACGCAAGCACCGACCTCGTGCCGGGCAAGCCGGGGCACGCGCAGTACCACCAGGTCGTTGTCGACACCAGGGACGGGCAGCGCTTCGAGCAGGCGGTGGAATACGTGCGCGGCGGGCCCGAAGTGCCGCTGGCGCCGGGCGAGCTTTTCACCAAGTTCGAGAGCTGCATGGCGCAGGGCTGGCTGGATGCGCCCGCGCGCCCGCTGTTCGACGCGCTGATGCGCATCGATTCGCTGGCCGGCACAAGCGATATCTACAGTCTCGCGCAGCCGGTGTGAGCCGGCCGTGATCATCGACGCGCACCAGCACTTCTGGGACGTTGATTCGCCCCGGGGCAGCAACCCCGACGACCACCGCATCCTCGGCGCCGCGGAGGGCATCACCGGAACGATCCTGCGTGCGAGCGAGAAGGAGGGCGCACTCGCGCTGGCCGAGGGAGAGCCGTTGATCGTGGGTGTCTGCGGCACCATCGACGGCGGACCGGGCTTTGGCGCCGAGCTGGAGAAGCTTTCGGCCAACCCGCTCTTCCGGGGCATCTGCCGCCTGGGCCGCGACATCGAGCAAGTCGATGCAGCATTGCTCTCGGACCTGGAGCATCTGTCCGCGAAGGACCGGCAACTGGACCTGCTGCGCGTGTGTCCCGGCTTCTTCGGCGGCCCGAAGGCCATGCAGGCGCTCTACCAGGGAACGCCCACGAGTTTCGAGGCCACGCTCACGATCGCGCGCAGCCTGCCGGGCCTGCGCGTGGTCGTCGAGCACATCGGCGGCATGCCCATCGACGGCGGCACGCCGCCGGTGGAGTGGCAGCAGATGTACCGGCAAATGGCGCAACTGCCCAACATCTCCATCAAGGTCTCCGGCCTGATGAGCCGAGCCGCGACGCGCAGCCCGGGCGAGCGCGCCACCGAAGCCTACGGCTTCTATGTGCCCGCGTTGGACCTGCTGTGGAACACGTTCGGCGAAGACCGGCTGATCTACGGCAGCGACTGGCCCGTGTGCGAACACGTGGGCGACACCATCGGCAACGGCGTTCGCATCGTGCGAAGGTATTTCGCCGCGAAGGGTGAAGCGGCCAGCCGCAAGTTCTTCTGGAAGAACTCGCGCGATGTCTACAAGTGGGAGCCGCGCCTTCCTTCGCATCGCTGGGATTGACGGCCGGACCGCGGAAAGAGCTGGGCAAGAGGGCGAACCCTAGGCCGGGAGACTTGCGGCGAATTCATGTTATCGATATCATCCGCGGTCGACAGATCAACAGAGGAAGACATGAACGCCCAGTTACGAAACGCAGCCGCCGCTTTGGCCATCGCTGCCTCCTGCCTGGCCGCGCAAGCGCAGACCGTCCTGAAATTCGCGCACGCGGACCAGACCAACAGCGGCCGGCATGCCGGCGTGACGCTGTTCGCGAAGAAAGTGGAGGAGTACTCACAGGGCCGCGTCAAGGTCCAGGTGTACTGCTGCGGCCAGCTGGGAAGCGACCCGAAGGTCATCGAGCAGTTGGTGCTGGGCGGCATCGACCTCACGCTGTCGTCCACAGGATCGTACGCGCCGTACCTGCCGACACTCAACCTCACGATGCTGCCGTTCGCCTTCGAGAACTACGAGCAGGGGTGGAAGTTCTACGACGACTCGCCGTGGCTCAAGCAGCAGTTCGCGAAGGCGCCCGAGAAGGGCTTCCGCTTCCTCGCGCCGTGGGAGGGCGGGTTCCGCAACATGACCACGCGCGATCCCCTGAACACGCCGGCGGACGCCAAGGGAAAGAAGCTGCGCAGCTTCGCCAACGAGATGATGCGGTGGTCGCTGGAGGCGATGGGCTTCGGCGTGCAGATCATGCCGCTGCCCGAGGTGTACATGGCGATCCAGCAGGGCGTCGTGGCCGGCCAGGAGAACCCGATCGACATGATCAACGGGCAGAAGTTCTATGAAGTCGCGCCGTACGTCACGGTCACCAACCACGTCTACAGTCCCACGCCGGTCGTGATCTCGGAAAAGACCTGGCAGCGCCTTTCGCCCGCGGACCGGCAAGCCGTCGCGAAGGCCGCCGCCGATGTGACGCCCTTCATGCGGACGTGGATCAAGGACGGTGACGAAAAGCTGCTGGCCGAGATGGCCTCCAAGGGCGCGAAGGTGAA
>JAZKIF010000074.1:36224-44018 GCA_040385005.1 Pseudomonadota bacterium | reverse complement strand
CGCGCCCTGGAGCTTCTGAACTCGCAAGGCGCTAAGTATTTCGACCTCTTGCGCCAGATCATGTCTCGCTCGCAAGATATTGATCTGGCAGCAAAAATATCGATCGCAGATGGCCTCCACGGGCGCGAAGGTGAATCGCAAACCCGACCTCGTCGCATTCCGCAAGTCGGTGGAGCCCGTGTACGCCAAGGCGCGCGAAAAATACGGCGCTGACGCCGACACCGTCCTGAAGGAGGCCGAAGCCATTCGAAAGACCGTCAAGCGATGACAGTCTTCCTGAAGTGGCTGGGCCGCGCGGTGGATGTCACCGTGATCCTGATCGGAGGCAGCCTGATCGTCATCGTTCTCGCGAACGTCGTGTTGCACCTCTTCGCGATGGACCTCGCATGGGTGACCGAGCTGGGCGAGCTGCTGATGGTGTGGGTGACGTTCCTGGGCGGCGTGGCGGCCGCGCAGCGCAACGCGCACATGACCATCACGGAATTCCTCGACAAGCTGCCGCCCGCAAACCGGCGCTGGGCCGACTGCGCGGTGCAGCTGCTGTGCATGGGGATGCTGGTGCTGCTGCTGGTCTTCGGCTTGAAGGTGGTCGACAGCAGCTGGGGCAGCGTGCTCACCACCCTGAACGTGCCGATGGCCTGGCAGTACATGCCGCTGCCGCTCTCCGCCTTACTGATGATGATCTTCCATGGTTGGGATTTCGTCCTCACCTTGCAGGGCCGCGAGCCGCGGCATCAAGCGCTGGCGGTCTGACCGTCCTTCCACGACATGTTCACCATCGCCGTCTTCTCGCTCTTTTTCATCCTGGCCCTGGCGGGCGTGCCGCTGATGTTCGCGATGTTGCTGACGACTTTCGGCGTCATCGCCGCGTTCGGCCTGCAACACCCCACCGAGACCTTGCTGCTGTCGTTCATCGGCGGTGTCGAGCCTTTCATCCTCATCGCGGTGCCGCTGTTCGTGTTCACCGGCGAGCTGCTCGCCAAGGGAGGCGTCGGCAAGCGGCTGGTCGAGTTCTCGCGCGTGCTGTTCGGCTGGCTGCCGGGAGGCCTCGGCGTCGTCACGGTCGTCTCCTGCATGCTGTTCGGCGGCGTCTCGGGCTCCGCCATCGCGGACACGGCGGCCATCGGCTCGCTGATCATTCCGTCCATGGTCCAGCGCGGCTACTCGCGCGGCTTCGCGGCGGCGCTGCTTTCCGTCGCGGGAACGCTGGCGCTGCTCATGCCGCTGTCCGTGCCGTTCCTGGTCTATGCCTTCATCTCTGGCACGTCCATGCGCGCGCTGTCGATGGCGGGCCTGGTGCCGGCGCTGATTTGCGCGGCCGCGCTGATCGCCATCTGCATCTGGCACGGCAAGAAAACCGGTTGCGACAACGGTGAAGCGCCCGCGAGCGCGCGCGAGATCGGCCGGGCGCTGATCGACGCCGGGCCCGCGCTGCTGCTGCCGGTGCTGATAGTGGGTGGCATCTGGAGCGGCTACTTCACGCCGACGGAGGCCGCCGCTGTCGCGGTCTTCTACGGCCTGATGATCTCGATGTTCCTGTACAAGGATTTGCGCTGGAAGGACATTCCCGACTTGTTGCTGCAGGCCTTCGTCACCAGCGCGACGGTCATGTTGGTCATCGGCGCGACGGGCGCGCTGGCGTGGTTGCTGACGATCGAGCAGGTGGCCCAGCAACTCGCCGACTGGGTGCAGTCGGTGGCGCACGTACAGTGGATCTTCCTCGCGATGCTGAACGTGGCGTTGTTCCTGCTGGGCCTGTTCATCGAGCCACTGCCGGCGCTGCTCATGGCCGCGCCACTGTTCCTACCGCTGGCCATGGCCTTCAAGATCGATCCGGTGCACCTCGGCGTGATCATGACGGCCAACCTCGCAATCGCGCTCTACACGCCGCCCGTGGGCGGGACACTCTTCGTGGCCGCCAAGCTCGCCAAGGCCAGCATTTCGGAAATCACGCGGCACCTCTGGTTGTTCATGGGCGCGACGTTCGCGGTAACCTTGCTGATCACCTATGTGCCGCAATTGACGTCGTGGCTGCCACGGCTTGTCATTTCATGGTCCAACTGACGGGAGCGAATGTGACTGACGAAAGCAAGGGAACCGTTGAAGTCTCGCGAAGCGGCAGCGTTGCCATCGTGTGCCTCAAGCGCAGGCAAGTGGACAACCGCGTGACGCAGCAGATGGCCGAACTCGGCGCGGCGGCGTTCGAAGCCGCGCGCCGTGACCGCACCGTGACGGGCTGCGTGCTGACGGGCGAGGGCGACCTCTTTTGCACCGGAGGCGACTATATGAGCGCGGGTGGCAGCAGCGCGGGACGCCTGGAGTTCGCGACGGCATTCAACGACCTGGCCGAGTCCATGTTCCGGCTCGGCAAGCCGCTCGTCGCGGCGATTCGCGGCAAGGCCCACGCCGGCGGGTTCAGCCTAGTGACGGCCTGCGACATGGCCGTGGCCGACACGGATGCGACGCTGGGGCTTCCGGAAGCCGCGCATGGCCTCTTTCCGTTTCTCGCGATGGCGCTCGTGAAGGACTCGCTGCCCAAGAAGGTCCTCTTCGACATGGTCTACCGTGCGCGGCTGTTGTCCGCGGACGAAGCGTTGGCGCTGTACCTCGTGAATGAAGTGGTCGCTGCGGACCGCGTGCTGCCGAGGGCCATCGAGCTGGCCGCATGCACGTCGGCTTTCAACCCGGAAATTGTCAGCCTCGGGCGCGACCTCTACTACGGCACGCGGAATCTCGGCCCGGCGGAGTCGGCGCAACAGGCGCGGTTCGCACTGGCAGCGGCTCTGAAGGCGATGGAAGAAGGCGCACCGCGGCCCTAGCGCATGACCCTAGGTGCTTCCGCGCCGGATCACCTCGAAGCCCAGGTCTTCCCGGACCGGTTCGCGCGCCTTGCCATTCACCCGGTCGACGATCAACTCGGCGCTGCGCGCGCCGATGCGATAGCGCGGGAAGCGTACCGTCGTCAACGCCGGGCTCGTGTGCTGCATGAGGTCGTTGTCGTCTGAGGCCGCGACGGCGATGCGCGATGGCACGCTCAAGCCCAGGCGCTGGCACTCGAGCACGGCGCCCGCGGCAAGCACGTCGCCCGCGAAGAACACCGCCCGCACTCCGGGATCGGTCTTCACGAGCTGCGCAAGGGCGAGCCGGCCGCTTTCCAGGCCCTCACCCACCTCGAGGATCATCGACGGCGGCACCACCACGCCGGCTTTCTTCAGGCCGGCGAGAAACCCCTTGCGGCGCTCCCGCAGGCGGTCGCTGAATTTCACGGGCAGGCTCGCGAACCCGAACTTGCGGTAGCCCAGGCCCAGCAGATGTTCGGCCATCGCCTTGCCCGCGTCGAAGTTGGAGTAGCTCACGAGCATGTCGACCGGGTCGCCGCGCAGGTTGCCGGTCTCGACGCACGGGATCGCCGCGGTGCGCAGCATCTGCTCGGCACGCTCGGTGTGGGTGGTGTTGTGCAGGATGATCCCGCAGGCCCGCTGGGCGATGTGCGCGGCGATCAGCTCCTCCTCCTGCTTGAGCGAGTAGCCGCTGTCGGAGATCATCAGCTGCAGGTTGTGCTTGCGCAGAACATCGGAGATGCCCTGTATCGTTTCCGCGTACAAGGCATTGCGCAGGCTCGGCACGATCAGCGCGACCAGATTCGTGCGGTTGGAAGACAGGCTGCCGGCGACGCGGTTCGGCACATACCCAATGGCATCGATGACGGTGCGCACGCGTGCCAGCGTCTCCGGCGAGAGCAGCTCGGGCGAGTTCAACGCGCGCGAGACCGTCATCGTGGCGACGCCGGCGAGCTTGGCGACATCCTTCATGGAGATGTCGGTTTCGGTGAGTTTGCGGCCCAAAGGATGCGTTGGTGTGTTGAGTGAGGCAGGAAATGAAGCGCGACAGGTGTTTCGAGCGCGATTCTAGTGAATAGCGCGGAGTTGCCTGCACCTTACGCAAAACCCGAACTTACTTTTCCGGGGAATCGCCTGTCTCCGCGCTGCCGCTGGGTCTAGCATCGAGTCGATATATCGGACAGACACAAGGAATTGCGATCCATGGAATCAATCGAATCGGTCATCTCCCCCATCGGCAGCGAAACCGTCAAGCCGACCTCGACGGCGCCGCGCCTGGACACCCTGAACGGCAAGACGATCTGCGAGCTCTGGAACGAGGACTTCAAGGGCGACATCATGTTCCCGATCTACCGGGAACTCTTGAAAGAGCGCTTCCCCGACGTGAAGGTGGTGCCCTACACGGACTTTCCGATAGCGGTGCTCAAGGGCACGCCCAAGTACCAGCGGGAGATCCTCGAGCAGATCATGGTGCTCGCGAAGGAAAAGGGGTGCGACGCCTTCATCACCGGCAACGGGGGCTGAGGCACCTGCACACCGGCCGCGGTGCGGCCGGCAGCAGAAGCGGAAAAAGTCCTGGGCATCCCGGCGGTTGTCGTCACGCTGCCCGGCTTCAACACGGTGGGCAAGCTCACGGCGAAAGCGTCGGGCGTGCCTGACCTGAAGCTGGTGGAGTACCCGGGCGCCGTCGGGCTCGACCATCATGAGATCCGCGGGAAGATCAAGGACGTTCTCTTCGATCGCATCGTCGATGCGTTGACCAAGCCTGTCGAGGCGACCACCGTGCCGAAGGCCGACGTGTGGAATTCGAAGGCGATCGTCGCGACCGGAACCTACGACGAGATCAACGAGGCGTTCTTCGAGAAGGAGTGGACCGACGGCCTGCCGATCACGCCGCCGACGCTCAAGCGCGTGGAAGCTTTCCTGAAGTTCACCGACCGCGCGCCCGATGAGGTGATCGCCGTGCTGCCGCAGGCGAACCTGCGAGCCACCGTGTGGAACATCGCGGCCAACGGTGTGATGGCGGGCTGCAAGCCCCAGCACATGCCGCTCCTGATCGCGATGGCCGAGGCGCTGCAGGAAGACAAGTTCAACCTGAACAACATCGGCACGACGTGGGGCATCATGCCGTACGTCATCATCAATGGGCCGCTGGTCAAGCAACTCGGGATCAACAGCGGCGCGGGCCTGATCTCGCGCGGCGCGAATCCGGTGCTGGGCCGGGCGCTGGGCCTCATCATCCGCAACATCGGCGGCTACCGTCCGGCGCTCAACCAGATGGGCTCGTACGGCTACCCGATCAGCTACTGCCTGGCGGAGAACGAAGACTTGTCGCCTTGGGAGCCGCTGCACGTCGAGCGCGGGTTCGACCGGAACGCGAGCACCGTGTCGATCGGCACGACGTTGAATTGGGGCTACTCGCCTTCGCCCTACGCCCGCGAGGACAAGACCGGCGCCGAGTGCGCGCTGGAGGTGATCTGCCGCGACGTGGTTCGCAAGCCCTGCCTGGGACTCTTCGCCGAAGTCGGACCCACGGGGTTCGTCAACGACGTCGTCTTCGCGATCACGCCGCCCGTTGCGAAATCGCTGGCGGATGCCGGCTACTCCAAGAACGACATCAAGGAGTACGTCGCGAAGAATGCGCGGGTGACGCTGGGCTACATGAAATACGAACTGGCGTACACGATGGCGATGACCACCACCGTGGAAGAGAAGCTCGCGCTGGGCATGTTCCCGCAGGACTACGAATGCGGCGATGACGACCTCGTCCCGATCATTCCCGGCGCGGACCACGTCGAGATCATCGTGTCGGGCGACCCGGGCCGCAACCGGATCAAGACGATGGACTCCGGCTATACGCGGCTCACCACACGCGAGGTGAAGCTGCCGAAGAACTGGGACGAGTTGATGAAGGGTTCCAGGTAAGAGCGGTCAACAAGCGGCCGGCCCCGCGGCCGGCCGCTTGTTGACGCAAAATGATGTTATCGATATCATCTGGCCATCACGTCCCGGAGGATCGATGCAATTGCCCAAGAAGTTCATCCTGTGCCTGGCCCTGGCGGCCGCCGGACTTTCCGCCGTCGCGCAGGAATTCCCCACCAAGCCGATCCGCATGGTGATCCCCTCCACACCGGGAGGCGGCACGGACTTCATCGGGCGAACGCTCAGCCTGAAGCTCTCCGAGGCCACCGGATGGAAAGTCGTGCCGGACAACCGCCCCGGCGCCGCGGGAACGCTGGGCCTGGGCGAGACCGCGCGGGCCAAGGCGGACGGGCATGAACTGGTGATCGGCCAGACCGCCAACGTCTCGCTGGCACCCTGGTTGATGAAGCTGAATTTCGACCCGGTCAAAGACCTCACGCCGATCGCCATCGCGGTCGAAGCGCCCATGGTCCTGCTGGTGGCCGAGAATGCGCCCTTCAAGAACTGGGCGGAGTTCGTGCAGGCCGCCAAGGCCACCCCGGACAAGCCGGTGAGCTTCGGCACCTCCGGCACCGGCAGCGTGGCGCAGGTGGCGGGCGAGTTGCTGCAGGAGGTGAGCGGCTTCAAGTTGCAGCACGTGCCGTACAAGGGCTCGGCCCCCGCCATCGCCGACCTGCTGGGCGGCCACGTGCAGCTTGCGGGTACCTCGGTGGCTTCGGCGTTGAGCCTGGTGCAAGCCGGAAAGATCCGTGCGTTGGCCGTGACCTCAGGCAAGCGCAGCGCCGCGATGCCCAACGTTCCCACGCTCGCGGAACTCGGCTATCCGAAGTTCCACCTCGTCGAGTGGTACGGCGTCTTCGCGCCGGCGGGCATGCCGCCTGCCGTGGCCGACCGCCTGAACGCGGAGATCAACAAGGTGCTGTCGCGCCCGGAGGTGCGCGCCGCCATCCAAGCGCAAGGCCAGGAGGCGCGCGTCGAATCCCGCACAGCCTTCACCGCGTTGGTGAAGGCCGACAACCAAGCTTCGCGCGACGTGATCGCCAAGGCCGGCATCAAGCTCGAATAAGCGGCTGATTCGTTTCAGGCGCTTTCTTATCTTTCAGGAGTGTTATTTTGATGACTCGCAACCAGCGATTTCGCGCGCTATTCCAGCCGGGCAAGCCCTTCGTCTGCATGGGCGCCTACGACGCCATCACGGCGAAGCTCGCCGAGGCGGCAGGCGCGCCGGCTGTCTTCGTCAGCGGCTTCGTGGCCTGCGGCATCGAAGCGGGCGAGCCGGACATGGGGGCTTTGTCGCAGCGCGACATGTTCGAACACATCCGCCGCGTCTGCCGCGCGACCACGCTGCCGGTGTTCGCGGACGCCGACACCGGCTATGGCGGCGTGCTGGACGCGCAGCGCACCATCCAGCTCTGGGAAGAAGCCGGCGCCTCCTGCCTGCACCTGGAGGACCAGGTGCTGCCCAAGAAATGCGGCCACTTTGCCGGCAAGCAGGTGGTGCCGATGCACGAGATGGTGCAGAAGCTGCGCGCGATGGTCGATGCGCGCCGCGATCCGGACTTCTTCATCGTCGGGCGCACCGATGCGATCGCCGTCAATGGCCTCGAGGATGCCATCGCTCGCTTGACCGCCTACGCCGCGGCTGGCGCCGACGGCCTTTACGCGGACGCGCTGGAAAGCGTCGAGCAGATGAATGAGTTGCACCGGCGTCTGGCGCCCCTGGGCAAGCCGCTCCTGTTCAACATGGTGACGTCGGGCAAGAGCCCGACGTTGTCGCAGAAAGAGCTGGGCGAACTCGGCTTCGACTTCGCGCTGTGCCCGGTGGAGCCGCTACTCGCCATGCACAAGGCGGTGAAGGAAATGATGGAGACCTTCATGCGCTCGGGCTGCGACACGCGTTCGATCGCCGACCGGCTGACGCCCTTCGAGGAATACAACGAGTTCGTGGGCATGCCCGAAGCGCTGGCGCGCGAGGCACGCTACGCGGCCTGACCTGACCTGACCTGACCGACGAGCGGGCGGCGATTGCCTG
>JAZKIF010000074.1:10616-36214 GCA_040385005.1 Pseudomonadota bacterium | reverse complement strand
CCTGGATCTATTGACGCCACGTCCGCCTGATCGCGCTCATCGCCGCTTCGACAGCCGGCTTCTTGCGGGCCGCCGAGCGGCACACGAAACTCATCGCCGTCTTCAGCTGGACGCGGTCCGCGATGACCAGGCCCCAGCTCTGGCTCTCGCGCATGGCGACAACGTCGCGCGCGAGCGACAAGCCGAGTCCCGAGCGCACCAGGGCGATCATCGACGACTCCTGGTCGACCAGGGCGACGCGCCTGGGCTTCGCGCCGATCGGATGCAGGACGTCCCGCAGCAATCGCGCGTGCACCGATTGCGGGGGCGTGAGGATCCACGGCAGGCGCGCGAGCGCGGCCCAATCCGCGCCGAGGACTTGCGCGCCCCAACCTTGGGGCGCAATGACGCGATAGCTCACTTCGGCGAGGTTCTCGCAGTGCAGCGAGACGGGCGTTGTCCCGGAAGGTCCATGAAGCGCCGCGTCGGCTTGCGCATCGCCGAGGTAGAAGCCGACATCCACTTCCTGCGCGAGCAGCTTCGCGAGAATCTCGCCGCTGACGCCGTGCTGGAGCTCGGGCTGCACCTCGGGCGCCTGCGCCACGAGGTCGTTGAGGAACATCCCCAGCCGCGTGAACTCGGGATCGAGGATGGTGCCGATGCGCAGTTTCGCGCGCACGTTGCTGGCCAGGCGCTGCGCGGCCACGCGGAAATCCATGACGCCTTCGAGGGCGCGCTCGGCGGGTGCGAGGAGGGCAGTCGCCTCCCAGGTGGGCGTGAGCCCGCTGGACGTTCGAACGAAGAGCGTCAGCCCGGTCAGCTGCGCGAGCTCCTTCAGCTGGAGGCTGACCGCGGGCTGGCTCAGGAACAACTTCTCCGCGGCGCGCGACACGCTTTTCTCGCGCGCGACGGCGACGAATGTTTCGAGAAGCCGGACATCGACCGGGCGAGCACACATCGTCGGGACCCCAATATTTGGATTGCTTATATTGATTTTTGCCGAACTCATTGGACCATGGGCCCGTGGATTCGTACAGTCGCGCTCTTGTTCGAAGTATCAAATCAACAGGGACGCTGACACCATGGAACTCGCAGAAGGCGCGACGCGGATTGCTCATTACATCAACGGCCAGGTGCATCAGCCTGCGGATTCCCGGTATCAGGAGGTCTTCGATCCCGCCACGGGTGAAGTGCGCGCCGCGGTTTGTCTCGGAGGCGAACGCGAAGTCGCGATGGCGGTCGCGGCGGCCAAGGCAGCGTTTCCGGCGTGGAGCGAAACACCGCCCATCCGCCGGGCGCGGCTTATGGTCCGGTTCCTGGGCCTGCTGAACAACGCACGGGATGCGATCGCGCACGCGATCACGCTGGAGCACGGAAAGATCCTGTCCGATGCGCAAGGGGAAGTCGACCGGGCGATCGATATCGTCGAGTTCGCCTGCGGCATGCCGCAGTTGCTCAAGGGCGACTACACCGAGCAGGTCTCCAGGGGCATCGACAACTGGTCCATGCGGCAACCGCTTGGCGTTGTCGCGGGCATCACGCCTTTCAACTTCCCCGTGATGGTGCCGGCGTGGATGTATCCCGTCGCCATTGCGGCGGGCAACACCTTCGTCCTGAAGCCGAGTCCCCTCGATCCGACGCCCTCGCTCATGATTGCCGAGCTGATGCTGCAAGCCGGATTTCCCCCCGGCGTCTTCAACGTCGTGCAGGGTGGCAAGGAAACGGTGGATGCGCTGCTGGAACACCCCGACGTGAAGGCGGTGTCGTTCGTCGGCAGCACGCCGGTCGCCAACCACGTTTACGAAACCGGCGCACGCCACGGAAAGCGCGTGCAGGCCCTGGGCGGCGCGAAGAACCACCTGGTCGTGATGCCCGACGCGGACATCGAGAAGGCCGTGGACGCCCTCATGGGCGCCGCTTTCGGCTCGGCCGGCGAGCGCTGCATGGCCATCTCCGTTGCCGTGCTGGTCGGGTCCGCCGCGCAGCGGGTCCTGCCGCTCCTGAAGGAGCGCGCGGCGAACCTTCGCATCGGGTCAGGTCTCGATGCGTCGTCCGAAATGGGGCCGATCGTGACGCGTGCCGCGCGAGACCGCATCGCCTCGTTCATCGACATCGGAATCGCGGAGGGCGCGCAGCTCGTCGTCGATGGCCGTGGGGCGCCGGCCGGTGCGGGCAAGGGCTTCTTCATGGGCGCGACGATCTTCGACAACGTCCGGCCCGACATGCGCATCTACCGCGAAGAGATCTTCGGACCGGTGCTGGGCTGCCTGCGTGTCGACAACCTCGCGCAGGCCATCGCCGCGATCAATGCGCATGAGTTCGGCAACGGCGTCAGCATCTTCACGAGCGACGGCGGCGCCGCACGCGAGTTCTCGAGGCGCATCGAGGTGGGCATGGTCGGCGTCAACGTGCCGATCCCCGTGCCCATGGCGTGGCACGGATTCGGCGGCTGGAAGCGCAGCCTGTTCGGCGACATGCACATCTACGGCGAGGAAGGCGTGCGGTTCTACACGCGCCAGAAAAGCGTGATGCAGCGCTGGCCCGATTCCATCGCAGCCGGTGCCGATTTCGCGATGCCGGTTGCCAGGTGAGTCGCGTGGAATTCGACTACGTCGTCGTCGGGGCGGGGACAGCGGGCGCGCTGGTCGCCAACCGCTTGAGCGCCAACCCGGATTGCTCGGTCCTGCTGCTGGAAGCCGGCGGCGAGGACAACTACATCTGGGTCCATGTTCCCGTCGGCTATCTCTACTGCATTGACAACCCGAGGACGGACTGGCGCTACGTCACCGAGGCGGAGCCGGGCCTCAACGGCAGGAAACTTCTCTATCCGCGCGGCAAGGTTCTCGGAGGGTGCTCGAGCATCAACGGGATGCTCTACATGCGCGGGCATGCGCGCGACTACGAGAAATGGGCCACGGCCGTCGGTGACGATGCCTGGACCTGGGAGCGGTGCCTGCCCGATTTCATGCGGCACGAAAGCCACTACCGGATGGATACGCCCCAATCCGAGAGTCCCTTCAACCGCTTCCACTCGGGCAAGGGTGAATGGCGCGTGGAGAAGCAGCGCCTGCGCTGGGACGTGCTGGACGCCTTCTCGGATGCGGCGCAGCAATTCGGCATCCCCGGCACCGAGGACTTCAACCGTGGGGACAACGAAGGCGTCGGCTACTTCGACGTGAACCAGAAAAGCGGGTGGCGCTGGAACACCACCAAGGCCTTCCTGCGGCCGATCCTGGGCAGGCGAAAGAACCTGACCCTGTGGACCGGCGCGGCCGTTTCGAGATTGAACATCGAGCGTGATGCGACCGGACGTCTCGCGTGTGTCGGCGCGCAGGTGAAAAAGGGCGCCTCATCCATTGCCGTGCGGGCGCGCCGGGAAGTCGTCCTTTGCGCGGGTGCGATCGCCACGCCGCAGATCCTGCAGTTGTCCGGCATCGGCCCGGGCGCGCTGCTCCAGGAGCATGGCATCGAGGTCGTCAAGGATGCGCCGGGCGTCGGCGCCAACCTGCAGGACCATCTGCAGGTGCGCGCCGTGTTCGAAGTGGAAGGCGTGAAGACGCTGAACACGCTGGCCAACAGCCTGCTCGGGAAAGCCGCGATCGGATTGGAATACCTGGTGAAGCGCACGGGACCCATGAGCATGGCGCCCTCGCAGCTGTGCGCGATCACGCGCAGCGACCCGTCGCAAGAGTACCCCAACATCCAGTTCCACGTGCAGCCGCTCAGCTTGGAGGCATTCGGCCAGCCGCTGCATCCCTTCCCGGCGATCACGGTCAGCGTGTGCAACCTGAATCCCACCAGCCGCGGCAAGGTCGCGATCCGAAGCAATGACTTCAGGCAGGCGCCATCGATCGCGCCCAACTACCTGGCGACGCCCGAAGATGGCCGGATCGCGGCCGACTCGCTGCGGGTCGCGCGAAACATCATGTCGCAACCAGCGATGGCGAAGTACGGTCCGCGCGAACTCAAGCCGGGCGTCCAGTTCCAGAGCGACGCGGAACTGACCAAGCTCGCGGGCAATATCGCGACCACGATTTTTCATCCCGTGGGCACCGCGAAGATGGGCCGGGAGAGTGATCCGTTTGCCGTCGTGGATTCGCGCCTGCGGGTCATCGGCGTGGACCGCCTGCGCGTCGTCGACGCGAGCGTCATGCCCTCGATCACCAGCGGCAACACGAACAGCCCCACGCTGATGATCGCGGAGAAGGCGTCGGCTTGGATCGCCCAGTGCCATTGAGCGAATGCGGGTAAATACCTATGAGGCGCATGCGTATGCAAAGTAGACTTGCATACGCATGCAAAACACCTTGAATCCCTTGCCAAAATGACGACCACACCCAAAAGTTTGCGCATCGGCACCGCCGCCTCATGGTGGGGCGATCGCGTCGATCCCGCGCGCCTGATCGCGGAGACCTGCGATCTTGACTACCTGTGTTTCGAGACCATGTCCGAGGTGACGATTTCGTCGGCCCAGGTCACCAAACGGCGCAATCCTTCGTTCCCCGGCTATGACTCGTTCCTGGACCAGCGGATGCAGGCGGTTCTGCCCGGATGCCTCAAGCGCGGCACGAAGATCACGAGCAACCAGGGATGGATCAATCCCACGGGCGCGGCCGAGCGCATCGTGCATTGGCTGCGCCACTTCGGCGCGAAGGGCGTCAAGGTTGCGGCGATTTCCGGCAGCCAGATCACCGACCGGCTCTACGGGATGAACACCACGCTTTTCGAGAACGGCAAGCCGACCTCGAGCCTGGGCGATTCGCTGGTTTCGGCGGAAGCTTATCTGGGTGCGGAGCCCATTCTGAAGGCGTTGCAGCAGGGCGCCCAGATCGTCGTGTCGGGCCGCTGCGCCGACCCTGCGCTTTATCTCGCCCCCATGATGCACAGCTTCGGATGGAAGCCCACGGATTACGAGATGCTGGGCCGCGGTACGGGGATCGGCCATTTGCTGGAGTGCGGGCCGCAGATTACTGGCGGTTATTTCGCCGATCCGGGGTTCAAGGATGTGCCCGAACCCTGGAATCTTGGTTATCCATTTGCCGAAGTGCTGTCAGACGGGTCCGCCATCATCGGCAAGCCCGATGGCACAGGCGGCCTGATCAGCGAACGCACGGTCAAGGAGCAGTTGCTCTACGAGATCCATGACCCCGCCAACTACATCACGCCCGACGTCGTCGTCGACCTGACCGGCGCTCGCATCAGCCAGGTCGGCGCCGATCGCGTGCGCGTCGATGGAATCTCGGGCAAGCCTCGCACCGATACCTTGAAGGTCTCGGTGGGTTGCCTCGAAGGCTGGGCCATCGAAGAGATGTTGTTCTTCGCAGGGGAGGGCGCGCTCGATCGCGCCATGCTGTCCAAGCGGATCCTCGAGGAGCGCTTCAGGATCATCGACCTGAAGGCGCAGGAAGTTCGCTTCGACCTGCCGGGCCTCAATGCGATCCACCAGGGCATTGGCCCGGACCTGGCATCCGAGCCGTATGAAGTCATCCTGCGCGCCAGCGTGAAAACCGCGAGCCTCGAGGAGGCGCAAAAGGTCGGCAGCGAGTTCGACGCCATGGGCGTCAACGGACCGGGGATGATCGGAAAGCGCGCCCCCCGCCTCGACCGCGTTCGTGAGGTGGTCGGCGTCATGTCCACGCTCGTGCCGCGCGACCAGGTCACCCCGCGCATCGACTATTTCGTGAGTTGAACATGCAGATCACCCTCCGGCACGTCGCCCATGTCCGCACCGGCGACAAAGGCAATACTTCCAACATCGCGGTCATCGCGTACCACGCGCAGCTGTACCCGATCCTGCAGGCGCAACTCACTGCGGATCGTTTGTTCGAGCACTACCAGGGAATGATCGAAGGCGAGGTGCGGCGCTTCGAAGTGCCGGGCATCGGCGCCCTCAATTTCGTCGCGCAGAAAGCGTTGGGTGGCGGTGTCTCGCGCAGCATGCGCCTGGACCCCTATGGCAAGTCGCTGTCCGCGGCTTTGTTGGGCTTCGTGTTCGACCTCCCCGATTCACTGGCGCCATTCCTGGTGGGCCATGACCCTTCGGCGCCGGCGCGCACGCTGCGTCGTGCCGACTTGATGATCCCCAGTCTCACCGTCACCCGCGGCATGCAAGGAAACCAATGAGAGTCACCATCCAGCGCCCTGCGCTGCGCCTCGCCGCAGCCGCCCTTCTCCTGGCTCAAGCCTGCGCCGCGCACGCGGCCGACGCATGGCCGGCGAGGGCGATCACCATGATCCTGCCCAGCGGAGTCGGGGGTACGGCGGATCCGATGGCCCGCATGCTCGCCGACGAAATGGGAAGGCGGCTGGGCCAGGCCGTCGTGGTGCAAAACCGCGCCGGCGCCAACGGCAATCTCGGCATGTCGCAGGTGGCGCGGTCGGCGGCCGATGGCTACACCATCATCTTCGCGTGGACGGGCCCGATGGCGACGAACCTCGCGCTCTACAAGAACACGGGGTTCGATACGCAGCGCGATTTCGCGCCGGTGGGCCGGATCGGGTGCGCGCCCAACATCCTTGTCGTCAACAAGAACCTGCCGGTCAGCAACTTCAAGGAGTTCATGGCCTACACGGGAAAGAACGGCGACCAGATGAGCTATGGGACGACGGGTGTCGGCAGCTCCTGGCATGTCGCCGCGGAGATGGTCGGCCGCAAAGCCGGCAAGCCGATGACGCACATCCCTTATACGGGGCCAGGCCCTGCCGTCACCGACTTGCTGGCCGGACGAACGCAGGCCATCTTCCCGATCGTCGCGATGACAGTCCCGATGGTGCGCGCCGGTGAGGTCAAGCCTCTCGCGGTCTTTGCGAGCACGCGCTCCGCCGTGCTTCCTGAAGTGCCCACTGCCGCCGAAGCCGGCTACGCCGATCTGGTCAGCAACACCTGCTACGCGTTGCTCGCCCCGAAGGGAACGCCGCCTGCGGCCATCGCGAAGCTCAATGGCGCATTGAACGAGGCCATCGTCAGCCCGCGGGTGGCGGAGATCCTGAAGAACCAGGGTCTGGAAGTCACCGCCGGTGCGCCCGCGCTGCTGGCCGAGTACCTGAAGACCGAGATCCCCCGCCAGGCCGAACTGATCAAGGCGGCAGGCGTGACCCCCGAAGAGTGAAATAACCAGGAGACACCATGAAGACGTTTAGGCTTTCCCGCCTGTTGACCGGCGCCGTGCTTGCCGGCACGGCATTCCTTGTCCATGCCCAGGACATCAAGATCGGGTTCAATTCGGACCTGTCGGCTTCGCCGTCCGCCATCGTCGGCCAGTCGGCGCTCGCGGCGATGCAGGCGGCGGTGGAGGACATCAACAAGTCCGGCGGCGTGCTCGGGCGGAAGATGACGATCGTCGTGCGCGACGACCTCGCGCAGCCTCCGAAGGCGATCCAGAACCTCATCGAGCTGGTGGACAACGAGAAGGTCGCCGCCGTCTTCGGCGCGGCCAACTCGGGCAACGTCCTCGCCTGGAAAGACCTCGCGAACCAGAAGAAGATGCCGGTGATCGTGCCGCTGGCGACCGCGACCGATGTGACGAAGGCGCCCCCCGGAGGCGCGCCGAATTTCGTCTTTCGCGTGTCGCTGGTCGATCGCGACAATGTTGCAGGCCTTCTTGCATACGTAAGCAAAAATCCGGCGTCCAAGAAAGTGGCCTACATGGCCGAGACGACGGGGTATGGCCAGGGCGCATTGAAAGACATGCAGGAGCTCGGGCCGATGTATGGCATCAAGCCGGTGGCGATCGAGAAGTTCGGCGTCGGCGATACCGACATGACGTCCCAGCTGAACAAGCTCAAGGCCGCGGGCGCGGACACCGTCGTGATCTGGGCGCAGACGCTGCCCCTGGCGCAGATCCTACGCAGCATGGAGAAGATCAATTACTTTCCGTTGGCGATGACGTCGTGGATCACCGACCAGCAGGCTGTCGCCCAGGCTGCCGGTCCCGTGCTGGTCGAAAAACCCTTGTTCATGCGCACGCGCATCGGCGGCGACATGCCCCCGGAAATGGCGAAGCTGTTCGCTCGCATCAAGACGCAGACCAGCCTGGGTGAGCCGATCATCGCGCAGGCCTCCCATGCCTATGACTCCGTCCAGCTGCTCGCGCTGGCGATCAAGCAGGCCGGCAGCACCGACGGCGACAAGATCCGCGAGGCCCTCGAAGACCTCAAGACGCCGTACAAGGGTTTGATGAAGACCTACGACCACCCGTTCTCGAAGACGAATCGTGAGGCGCTCAGCCCTGCCGACTACCACTGGATCAAGTGGAAGGCCGGCAAGACCGTGCAGTACAGCGACAGCGTGACCCGTTCGCTGACCGCATCCGACTTCAAACGCTGAACGAGCCGCGTCGATGCCGCGAGGTGCGGCATTGACGACCGGAGGAAACATGCTGCCTGAAATATTTCAAGCCTTCATTGGCGGACTCGCCGTGGGCGGGGTGTATGCACTCATGGCCCTGGGTTTCAGCATCACGTTCACCACGACGCGCACGCTGAACTTTTCCCAGGGTGAGTTCGTCTCCACGGGAGCGTTCATCTATGTGAGCGCCCTGTTGCTGCTGTCCAGGCAGTCCAGCAACATCGGCGCCGTACAGCTCTCCGCGGAGCTCGGGCCGGAGCTCGTGGGCTTGTTCGCCGCGCTGGCCATCATGGGCGCGCTCGGCGTCGTGCTCTTCTACGTTGGCGTGCGTCCTTTCACAGGCAAGCCCGGGTTGGCGTGGGTCGTCAGCACCTTGGGCTTCGGCGTCATCCTGCAGAGCGTCGGCCTCGCGTTGTGGGGGCCGGGCTCGGTGGTGGTTCCATCGCCCGTCGGCGACGGGCTGCTGGAGATTTTCGGTGCGGGCATCCGGCGCCAGGAACTGGTCGTGATCTGCACCGCGGTGCTGGTGATGGTCGCGATGGACGTGCTGATGCGCCGGACGATGCTGGGCAAGGTCATGCGGGCCGTGGCGCACAGCGGGCAGCTGGCGAGCCTCATGGGGATCAACGTGAACGTCGTCATGGCCGCAGCCTTCGGGATCAGCTCGGCGCTCGCCGCACTGAGCGGCCTGCTGATCGCCCCCATCGCGACCGCGTCCCTTTTTCTTGGGCTCGCGTTCGGCTTGAAGGGCTTTTCGGCGGCCATCGTCGGTGGGCTCAACAATCCCAGGGGCTGCGTCATCGGCGGGTTCGCGCTTGGCGTGCTCGAGTCGATGGTCAATCTCTGGCAGGCGCAATGGCGCGACATCTTTGTTTTCATGGTGGTGATCGTGGTGCTCGCATTCAAGCCCAACGGCCTCTTCGGCCTCACCACGGTGGAGAAGGCATGAGAGCCATACCCCACGTCGCCAAGGCGGCCGCGTTCGCCGCCGCGGCGGCCCTCCTGGTTGCGCTCATGGGCAATGCCTATTACCTGCGCATCACGTTCATGATCACGGTCTACTACCTTTGCGCGATGGGCATGAACGTGCTGGTGGGCTACACCGGGCAGAAGTCGCTCGGCCAGGCCGGTCTGTTCGCCGCCGGCGCCTATACCGCCGCCGTGTGCACGTCGACCTACGGCATGAATCCATGGATCGGTTTCACGCTGGCGATCGTGGTTTCAGCGGTATTTGGAGTGCTGATCGCCTTACCCTCGCTGCGCGTCAAGGGGCCGTACCTGGCGGTCGTGACGCTTGCATTCGGCATCGTGGTGGAAAAGATCGTCAGTGAATGGACCGACGTTTTCGGCGGGCCGCAGGGCATCTACCAGATCAAGCCGCTCACCTTCATGGGCGAGCCGTTCTCCAGCAAGCAGTGGGTCTGGTTCGGCATCCTGCTCTGCGCGGTGACACACCTCTTGCTGCGCAATCTCCTGCAGGGACGGTTCGGCCGCGCGCTGAACTCGCTGCAGAACGACGAGCTGGCCTCGGCCTCGCTGGGTGTCAACATCTACGGCTACAAGGTCATGTCGTTCGTGATCGCGGCCGTGACATGCGGAATGGCCGGCGCCATGGTTGCACAGGAGACCCAGTACATCAATTCCGATTTCATCAACTTCAACCTGTCGATCTTCATCCTGCTGCTCGTATTGTTCGGCGGGGCGGGCCTGCTGTATGGGCCGTTGGTGGGCGCGGTGCTGCTGGTGCTGATCGATGCGCTGCTGTCACGCTGGCCGGCCGTGCAGCACCTGGTCTACGGCGTGCTGCTGTTGCTGGCGCTGTATGCCATGCCCAAGGGCGTAGCGGGGCTGATCGGCCAACTCGTCAGGCGGCCACGAACCGGCATGCCCGGTGGACCGCAGGAAAACACCGCGCTCGAATCGCGTGCCGCAAGCGCAAGGCCCGTGGCCAATGGCGTCGATCTGCTCCGGATCACCGCGCTCACCAAGTCGTACGGCGGCGTTCGTCCGGCGCAGGACATCGAGATGCGGCTCTCGGCCGGAAAGATCCACGCGCTGATCGGCCCCAACGGCGCCGGCAAGAGCACGCTGATCAACATGGTGACAGGCGTGATCGATCCGGACCGGGGGAGCATCCGGTTCCGGGGCGAAGAACTTGTCGGCAGGACCACTGCCGCGATCTGCCGCCACGGCGTGACCCGCACGTTCCAGAACCTGCGGCTCTTCGCGGATTTCTCCGTGCTGGACAACGTGCTCGTCGGGAGGCATTGCCGGATGCGCAGCGCGTTTTGGGCGTCCTTGCTCGGCTTGCCGTCCGCACGAGCCACGGAGAAGCAGGCGCACGCCGATGCGCACGCGATCCTGGCCGCGCTGGGCCTGGCCGCCCATGCGAATGAGTCCGCGGGCAGCCTGCCTTATGGCCTTCAGCGACGCGTCGAGCTTGCCAGGGGCATTGCCACGGACCCCGCCTTGCTGCTGCTGGACGAACCGGCCGCCGGCCTCAATCCCAACGAGACGGTCGAACTCGGCAAGCTGCTGGTGCGCATCAGCAAGCTGGGCATCACCATCCTCATGGTGGAGCATCACATGGATCTCGTCATGTCGATCTCGGACCACGTGACCGTGCTGGACTACGGGGTGAAGATCGCCGAGGGCACACCCGTGGAGGTGCAGGCGAATCCGCGGGTCATCGAAGCCTATCTCGGCGTCGCACCGGAAGAGGTGGCGGCATGAGCGGCGGCAAACCCATGTTGAAGCTGGACAACCTGTCCATCTCGTACGGCGCCATCCAGGCGGTGCGTTCGGTCAGCCTCGAGGTGCGCCCGGGCGAGATGGTCACCATCATCGGCGCCAATGGCGCGGGCAAGAGCACGTTGCTCAAGGGGATCATCGGCCTGGAAAAGCCGGTGTCCGGACGCGTCATCGTCGACGGCGCGGACGTGACGGATATCCCCGTCCACCTGCGCCTGGCGCACGGCCTGGCGTTGTCCCCCGAAGGGCGGGGCGTGTTTCCCGACCAGACCGTCCTGGACAACCTCGTGCTGGGCGCCTACCGGAAAGGGTTTGCCAAGGACTACCTGCAGGGCAGGATCGAAGCGCAGTTCGCCCTGTTCCCACGGCTCGCGGAGCGCCGACAACAGAATGCCGGCACGCTCTCGGGCGGTGAGCAGCAGATGCTGGCCATTGCACGCGCCCTGATGCGTGAGCCGCGCCTGCTTCTGCTGGACGAGCCTTCGCTGGGCCTGGCGCCGCTGATCATTCGCGACATCTTCAGCGTGATCGCCAAGCTGCGCGACGAGGGACTCACGATCCTGCTGGTCGAGCAGATGGCGAATCAGGCGTTGGCGATTGCCGATCGGGCCTATGTCCTGGAGACCGGCCGCGTCACCCTGGAAGGCCGAGGCCGCGAACTCCTCGACAACCCCGGGGTGCGGTCCGCGTATCTGGGTGCCCACTGAGGGCGCAGACCGAGCTCCTAACAGCGTATTCATATCGACTTCACAGGAAGGACCATCAATGGACAACATGCGAGTAGTGGGGCGTGGCCTCAGATTCCCGGAAGGCCCCGTCGCGATGAGCGACGGATCCATCTACGTGACCGAGATCGAGGGGGGCAGCGTGTCCCGCGTCGATCCTCATGGAAAGGTCACGCTCGTGGCGCGCCTGGGCGGCGGGCCGAACGGGATGGCGGTCGGCCCCGATGGCGCGCTGTACGTCTGCAACAACGGCGGGCTGATCTTCGAGCAGGGCGATCATGGATACCGCGTCATCCACGGTACGCCGCCAACCTATACATCCGGCTCGATCCAGCGGCTGGACCCGAAGACGGGCGAGTTCAAGGTCCTGTATGACCGCTGCGGGGACTTCCGCCTCTACGCGCCCAATGACATCGTGTTCGACAAGTCGGGCGGCTTCTATTTCACCGACTTCGGCAAGACCCGTGCACGCGATCGCGACATCGGCAGCCTGCACTATGCGCTGCCGGACGGCTCGCTGATCACGGAGATCGTGCACCCGATCGCGAACCCGAATGGCATCGGCCTGTCGCCGGACCAGCAGACCTTGTATGTCACGGAGACCGAGACGGCACGGCTGTGGGCGTATCGCATCCTTTCTCCCGGCGTGGTCGAAAAGCTTCCGGCGCCATCGCCCAACGGCGGGCGGCTGGTCTGCGGGCTGCCGGGCTACCAGCGCCTGGACAGCCTGGCCATCGATTCGAGCGGCAACATCTGCGTCGCCACGCTGATCACCGGTCTTGTCACCGTGATCGCGCCTTCCGGTGAGGTCCTGCGCAAGATCAAGATGCCCGACCACCACACGACGAACATCTGCTTCGGCGGACCCGATCTGCGCAAAGCGTACGTCACGCAATCCACGACCGGCCAACTCATCGAAATGGATTGGCCCGAACCCGGGCTGCGGCTGAATTATGAAATTTGAAATCCAAGACAACCAATAACGGAGTTACCAGTGATCACATACCTGAAACGCGGCAAGGATGCCCAGAGCCGGGTCGACAGCGACGCCGCGGTGCGTTCAACCGTGGAAGGGCTCATCAAGGATATCGAAGCGCGCGGAGACGAGGCCGTGCGCGAGTGCAGCCGCAAGTTCGACAACTGGGATCCCACGGACTTTCGGCTTTCGCGCGACAAGATCGACGCGGCGGTGCGAAGCTTGTCCGCGCGTGAAATCGAAGACATTCAGTTCGCCCAAACCCAGATCCGCAAATTCGCCCAGATCCAGCGCGAATCGATGAAGGACGTGGAAGTCGAGCTGCAGCCCGGCGTCATCCTCGGCCACAAGAACATTCCGATCAACGCCGTCGGTTGCTACATCCCCGGCGGCAAATACCCCATGGTCGCATCCGCCCACATGAGCGTGCTCACCGCCAAGGTGGCCGGCGTCAGGCGCGTGGTCTCCACGGCGCCTCCTTATCAAGGCTCGCCTCACCCCGCCATCGTGGCGGCGATGCACTTCGCGGGCGCCGACGAAATCCTGGTGCTGGGCGGAGTGCAGGCCGTGGCGGCGATGGCGATCGGCACGCAGTCCATCGACCCCGTGGACATGCTTGTCGGGCCGGGGAATGCATTCGTTGCAGAAGCCAAGCGCCAGCTCTACGGGCGGGTGGGAATCGACCTGTTCGCCGGCCCGACGGAGACGCTGGTCATCGCGGACGATTCGGTCGACGGCGAGATCTGCGCGGTCGACTTGCTGGGCCAGGCCGAGCATGGACCGACTTCCCCGGCCATCCTGCTGACGACGAGCATGGCCCTCGCGAAAGAAACGCTCAAGGAGATCGAGCGTCAACTTAAAATCCTGCCCACTGCCGCCATCGCGTCGCAAAGCTGGGCGCAGTTCGGTGAAGTGATCGTGTGCGACTCCGACGCCGAGATGCTCGTCAAGGCCGACGAGCTCGCATCCGAACACGTGCAGGTGATGACCCGCAACCCTGATTATTTTCTCGAGAACATGACCAACTACGGAGCGCTGTTTCTCGGCCCGCGCACCAACGTCAGTTTTGGCGACAAGGTCATCGGCACCAACCACACGCTGCCCACCAACCGTAACGCGCGATATACCGGGGGTCTCTGGGTCGGCAAGTTCCTGAAGACCTGCACCTACCAGAAGGTGGTGACCGACGAGGCGAGTGCCCTGGTCGGCGAATACTGCTCCCGCTTGTGTCACATGGAAAACTTCGCCGGCCACGGGGAACAGGCCAACATCCGGGTTCGACGGTACGGCCCGCGCAAGGATCTGCCTTGGTACGAACCCGCCCAACCCCTGGCATGAACGCCGGGCTGCCCCAGCCCAATTTCCGCCTGGAGGGAAAGACGGCGCTGGTCACGGGTGGCGGGCGGGGCATCGGCCAGGCGGCGGCTGTTGCGCTGGCACACGCCGGCGCGAGTGTCACGCTGGCATCGCGCTCCGAGAACGAGCTGCGTGACACGTGCCGGCTCATCACGGATGCGGGCGGAAGCTGCGACTACGTGGTGATGGACGTCACCGACCCCGGCGCGGTGGACAAGGCACTCGCAGGGCGGGGCGCCTTCAACATCCTGGTCAACAGCGCGGGCATGAACCGCCCGAAGAAACTGGTGGACGTCGAGGATGACGACATCGACAGCGTGCTCGACCTGAACGTGAAAGGCGCCTTCTACGTCACGCGGCTGGTCGCGCGCGCGATGCTGCGCGACAAGGCCGGTGGCTCGATCATCAATATCTCTTCCCAGATGGGCCTGGTGGGAAGCCCCGGGAGAACGCTTTACTGCGCGAGCAAGCACGCCCTGGAAGGCATGACGAAGGCGCTGGCGTGGGAGTTGGGTGCCTACAATATCCGGGTGAACAGTATCTGCCCCACCTTCATCGAAACGGCATTCACCGCTGGCATGTTCAAGGACGAGTCCTTCCGCGAATGGGTGACGAGCCGCATCGCGCTGGGCCGGGTGGGTCGCCTTGAAGAGGTGATGGGCCCGGTCGTGTTCCTGGCGAGCGACGCCTCCAGCCTGATGACCGGGAGCGCCCTGGTCCTCGACGGTGGCTGGACCGCTGCATGAGAGTCAGCGCAACCGCGCAGCAGGTTGCCGCCCTTGCCAAGGTTTCCCAGTCGGCGGTGAGCCGGACTTTCACCCCGGGCGCAAGCGTCTCGGAGGCCACCCGCAAGAAAGTTCTGGAAGCCGCGCAGCAGTTGGGCTACCGGCCCAACGCGATTGCCCGCAGCCTGATCACCCGCCGCAGCCGGATCGTGGGGCTGGTCATGTCCTACCTCGAAAACCAGTTCTATCCCCTGGTGATCGAGCGGCTCTCGCAGATGCTGCAGCAGCGTGGCTACCACGTGCTGCTGTTCATTGGGGAGCTGGACGAATCGCACGGCGTGCTGATGGAGATCCTGCAGTACCAGGTCGAAGGCATCGTGCTCGCGTCCACCATGCTCACCTCGGAACTGGCGAAGGATTGCGCGCAATCCGGCATCCCCGTGGTGTTGTTCAACCGGCTGTCGCAGTTGCCCCCGGGTAACCCCAACCAGGTGAGTTCCGTGACGTCGAACAACTACGCGGGCGGAAAGAAGATTGCAAACCGGCTGCTCGATGCCGGATATCGGAAGATCGCCTTCCTGGCCGGCCTGGAAAACTCTTCGACGAACAAGGATCGCGAAAAAGGATTCATGGAAACGCTTGCCGCAAGGGGTGCGAGCCTGCACTCACGCGCCGTCGGCAACTACAGTTTCGAAGGCGCGCAAGAAGCGACGCGCCTGCTCTTCTCCAGCAAGCGCCGCCCGGACGCGGTGTTCGTCGCCAACGACCACATGGCGATCGCCGCCATGGATGTGCTTCGCACCGAGCTAAACCTCCGTATTCCCGAGGACGTCGGCATCGTCGGGTTCGACGACGTGCCTCAGGCGGCCTGGGGCGCCTACCAGCTCACTACCGTTCGGCAAAGCGTCGAGCTGATGGTCGAGGCCACGGTGGACATCCTCAGCGAGCAGATGGAAGGGCAGCTTCGCGCTTCCCGGATCGTCGTCCCGTGCGACCTCGTCGAGCGCAGTTCGCTTCGACCGGTGAGCAAGTCGCGCACGAGGGCCGGTTAGCGAGGCGCGGTGTCCAGGCGCGCGATCCACCCTTCTTGATCGGCGCTGGCGGCGGCGAAACGTTTCAGCACGTCGGGATCGTGTCCCGGAATGACGAACTGCGGCGCATCAGCGAGGCTATACAGACGGGAAAAGCCTTCGATCATTTCGGCGACGTTGTCGACCCCAGGGTAGGGGCGCCGCTGTTCCATGTTCGCGTAGAAATGGGATGCATCGGATGCCAGCACCATCCAGCCTTGCCGGGTGTGGACGCGCACGACCTGCATGCCTTGCGTGTGACCGCCCACATGATGCAGGCTCAGCCCCGGCGTAATGCACGAATTCCGATCGTGAAACTGCACGCGCCCCGCGAAGGTCTTCTGGACCATGCTGGCTACGTCATCCGGCTCGAAATGACGGCCGATAGCCGGGTGACACATGCAACGGCCCGTGCAATAAGCCATTTCGCGGTCCTGCACGTGGTAGCGCGCACGGGGGAACAGGTCGTTATTGCCCGCGTGGTCGTAATGCATGTGAGTCAGAATGACATCTTCCACGGCGTTGGTGTCGATGCCAACGGCTTTGAGTCCTTCCTCGACTGGCCGGATGATGGAGCGGCCGCGCCTGGCGCCCACTTTCTCGTCAAAGCCCGTATCCACCAGGAAGGCGCGGGTGTCGCTCACGATTGCCCAGACAAAGAAGTCCAGCGGCTTGGGCACATCATGCGGGTCGCCGCCGAGAAAGTTGGCGCCTGACCGCCTGTCGTAATGGGCGTACCTGATTGCAAATACGCGGTAGGTTTCGGTGGGTGTGGACATCCAGGATCTCGGACTATCTCAATGCCTGGCCCCGGGTTTCGGGCAAAGCCATCATTGCGAGCAGTGCAAGCAAGCTGGTCAATGTCACGTACCAGGCGGGCGCCATGGGGCTGCCGGTGACACCGATCAGCCAGGTCACGATGAATTGTGTACTCCCTCCGAAAATCGAAACGCCGAGCGCATAGGCGATGGACATCCCAGTTGAACGGATGCCATGCGGCAGCAGTTCCGGTATTGCAACAATTGCAGCGCTACCGCTTAACGCAGTCGTTGCCGAGAGTATTCCCGTCGCAAGCAATAACGTCCAGGCGCTGGGGTGCGCTGTCAGCAGGAGAAAGGCGGGAACCACGATGATGGCCGCCAGAAATCTGGGCCAGATCATCATCGTCCTTCGTCCATGCCGCTCGCAAAGCCATCCGCTCAAAAGTGCGAATACGATAGTGCTCGCACCGACAGCCACCGTCGCAAGCATCGAAACAACTGGCGGGAGCTTGAGGGTGGTAATGCCGAAAGTGGTCATGTAGGTCGCGACGTAGTTGGCCACGGTCGAGCCCATCAGCACGAAAACCGCCAACGTGATGGTCCACCGATTCCGGTGCAATTCGCTGCTTACGGACTTCATGGACGATGCGTCGACTTCCACACGAGTCTCCAGCATGTTGCTGCGCAGATAGAAAGCTACGGGCAGCAGAAGCAGGCCCACCGCGAAGGGCACTCGCCAGCCCCACGATTGCAGACTTGCCTGGTCCAGTGAGAACGTAACCGCCATCCCTATCAATCCTGCGACGAGGGTTGCGAGTCCCTGGCTGGCAAGTTGCCAACTGCCATAAATGGCGCGTTGATGAGCCGGCGCCCCCTCTATCAGGAACGAGGCCGAGGGTCCGACCTCGCCGCCTAAGGCGAAGCCCTGAACAAGTCGGCAAATAACGATGATGATCGGCGCGCTGACACCGATGCTGGCATAGGTTGGAGTAAGCGCGAGTCCCAGCGTTCCGACGGTAATCAGAACAATGGTAAGTAGCAGCGCGGGCTTGCGGCCAACGCGGTCCGCATACGCTCCAATGATCACGCCCCCAAGCGGGCGCGTGATGAACCCGACTCCGAACACGGCGACGGAAAGAAGCAAGCTACCGAGCGGCGTACTCGAGGGAAAGAACGCCTTGCCGATGTAGACGGCAAAGAATGCGTACGTTACAAAATCGTAGAACTCCAGGGCATTCCCCGCGACGGTCGCGGCAACGACGCGCTTTTGCACGGGGCGGCTATGACCATCGTTGGTGGCGTGCACCCGAGTCGCTCCGGTGGGCGACAGCTGCTCAGCAATTTGCATGACTCCTCCAAAAGTTGCGAAAATCGACGGCTTGCAAAGATTTCGGCTGCTCTGAACGCGCAAGAAGCCCTCGCGTTCATTCCCGACCGCGCGTGCCAATGCCGAGGCGGGAACCGAGAAAATCGATGGCATCGAACACCTGGGCTCCTGAAGGCCCATGTCCCCCCTCGTACTCCACAAGTCGCTTGTCGGCGCTCGCCAGCGCCTGGTAGATCTCGAGCTGCCCTTCAGCGGTGAAGAGTTGATCGGCGCTTTTCTGTTGAAAGAGAACCGGAATGTGCACGGCCTCGGCGTCTGTGACCAACCGCTGACTGTTGACTCGGCTGGTGCCCCACATACCCAGCACGGCCACCTTGATGCGCGCATCATTGGCGACGAACGGCAGTCCGTAGGCCGTGCCCATTGACACTCCGTACCAGCCGATCGACTGGGTATTCACTTCGGGCCGGCTGCATAGATGATCAAGCGTCGCTTTCCAGTCCTCGAGCATGGTTTCGACAGAGCCGCCTTTAGCCCACAGCGCTCTGAATTCCGCCTGGACTGCCGGTCCTGCATCGAATACCGCGCGACGCTCGCCATGCACCGGTCCGTCAATGGCTGCGACTGCGAACCCATGCTGGAGCACAAGAGGCGCGGCCACGTCGAGTACCTGTTGAGCCGTTTTGTGGTGGCTGCCGCCATGCCCAATCAGTACCAGCGGTCGGCGCCCCTCTGCGCGACTGGGCGTCCACAACACTGCCGGAACACGGTGGCTAGCCGCGTCGATCCAGAGTCGTTGCTCGATGGCCTCCAGGCGAAATCGGTCCGCGGCTGGATGTGATGGAAAGTTGTGCATCAGGATGGAGACCTGCAGGCAAGACATAGGGCCACGCGCGGCAGCCGACCGTGGCTTCGCGTCACTGGGCCATTTTGGTGATCCCGGCTTCGTTCGCGATTTCGGTATAGCGATTGATTTCCGATCGGACAAACGACCCGAATTCGTTCTTCGAACCCGTTTTGCCCGGGTCCCACGCGGCACTTTGAAGCGCAGCCAACACCTTCGGATTGCTCCTGGCGCGGACGACGGCTGTGTTGAGCCGATCGATCACGTCCGGCGCGGTGCCAGCCGGTGCAAACAGACCCAACCAGGATCCCTCCAGGGTTGCATCAGGAAAGCCTGCTTCGGCCACTGTGGGCACATCGGGCGTATCGGCGAACCTCTTCGGGCCGGCAAAGCCGATTGCCTTGATCTTGCCGGCCTGCAAGAGCGGCAACGACACCGACATCGGCTGCATCGTCAACTGCACCTCGCCAGACGCGACCGCGGTCACCGCCTGCGCGGAACTCTTGTACGGAACGTGAGCGAGCTTTCCCTGGGTCTTGTTCAGGAAAAGAGCGACGGCGAGATGGGAATAGTTTCCGAAGCCGGGGCTCGAATAGTTCCACTTCGCATCGGCGCTCTTCGCTTGCCTCACGAAGTCCTTCAAGGAAGTGACAGGCAATGTGGCAGGCACGAGAACAAGCAATCCCTGCCCTCTTGCCAGTTCCCCCGTGGGGATGAGGTCGTGCTGGGTGTCGTATGGCAACTTCGCGTATACAGAAGGATTGATCGCAATCGAAGACGACACGAAAAGCAGCGTGTATCCGTCAGGCTTGGCCTTGACCACCGCCTCCGTGCCGATGATGCCGTTAGCGCCTGACCTGTTCTCGACGATCACGGCTTTGCCGAACTGCCTTGACATATCCTCGGCGAGCAGACGCGCCATCAGATCCGTATTGCCGCCCGCCTCGAAGGCCACGACGATGCGAATAGGCCGCTCAGGGTAGTCCGCCGCCGCGGCGGGTCCCAACGCGGCGGTCAATGCGCATGCTGCGATGACTTGCAGAAACCCGGCACGCTTCACGCGGGCTTCTCCTCGGCGGCGCGTGCAAGTGCCTTGTCACGCCCGACGGTGAAGTTCCACCCGTGGGCCTCCAGCTTGTCCAGCATCGTTTGCCCATACTTGGCAGCCACTTTCTGGCCGGTCGCATAGGCGCGATCGGTGTCCTCGAAGTCATCCCGCTCGCCCTGGATCACCACCAGCAGGTGCGCTTCCGAATCGGACAGGTTCACGAACCTGCGCATCACGCCGGGCGGGCAAGCGCACAAGTCATACGGCTCCAATATCGTCTTGTGCTCGCCCTCGTCGCCCCAGGACATTTCCCACTTGCCGGTGAGCGCCATGAACGTCTCGTGCGTCTTGTAGTGAACATGAAGCCCCGGGCCGTTTCCCGGAGGGCAACTTGCGATCCCCAGTCGAATCACTCCCCCGAAGCCGCCTTCGACGACGGGTTTGGGCGCCAGAATTCCCGGCAACGGCCCCGGCGACATGATGTTGCGCGTAATCCGTGCCGTGATGAGTTCGAAGACTTCCGCGGGAATTCCCTTGTCCTGCGCAACCTTGAGCGCGACCGGCACGACATCCTTGAATCGCGCGATCTGCTTGTTCATCTGTTCGACCGTGGGGGTCCAGGTTTCACCGTATGCCGACATGCCCATCTTGATTCCCTTCTTGAAAATATGCGCGAATCGTAGTGGTGTGCTGCCCTGGCGCCAATGGTTTCTGCCTTATATTGATTATTAGCCATGAAAAATATCGAGACTGAACTTCTTCGCACACTACTGGTGTTGCTGCGGGAGCGGAGCGTGTCCAAGGCGGCCGTCAGGTTGCAGCTGAGCCAGCCTGCAGTCAGTCAAGCACTGGGGAAGCTGCGCGTCTTTTTCAATGACCCGCTGCTCGTCCGTGCCAAAGGAGGAATGGTCCCGACCGAGCGCGCCCTCCAGGTGGGAAAGGAGTTGTCCTCCGTGCTCGATCGTCTGGATTCTTTGAGCGCGGCTTCAGCGCTCTTTGAGCCAACGTCGTCCACCCGAACCTTCTCCCTGACCACGAGCGCATATGCCGAACTCGTCTTGGGTCCCACCTTGGCAGGCGTCGTGAGTGCGGCCGCACCAAACGTTCAAGTGGAGTTCAGGCGACCGGATCCCAATCGCGCGAACGATCTCCTGGAGCGAGGCGAACTTGACTTCCGGATTGCCTGGGTGCGCGGTAACACAAGTCCCTCGTCGATGCGTTCGAAAGCGCTGTTCGAAGACCGGTTCGTATGCATAGCTCGCGTGGGCCATCCCACCATTCAGGGAAGCATCACCGTGCAACAGTTCTTGGCGGCTCCGCAGGTGTGCACGCGATTGCAAGAAGGGATCACGCTTGCCCGCGTAGTCGACGAAGCCATCAGGCGGCTGCCCGCCGAACTTCCAACCGGGGTGCAGGTGCAAAATTATCTGACGTTGCCGTTCTTCGTCGCCAACTCGGATTTCGTCGTGATGGCGCCCCTGCGAGTCGCCAGCGCGTTTCAGTCCTCGCTGGGCCTTCAGATACTCGAATCGCCGCTGAGGCTGCCGCGCATACGCTATGCGGTGTACTGGCACGAGCGCTCGCAAAGGGATGCCGGGCATCGTTGGATGCGGCAGCGGATAGCGGAAGCTGTCGATATTTTGGAGACGAGGAAGGTACTCTCTCGATCGCCGGAGTGAGGTTTCGTTGCAGCCAGCGATCACCTATCATCGGCGATGTGTCTGTTATCGATAACATCTTCGATGTGGATACTGGCATCCATTCCCCTTTCATGCATCAATCCATTTTCTGAGGAGGTTATTCCCATGCCCAACCTGAACATCACGGTGACCGACAAGGTCGCCGTGTGCGAGCTCAATCGCCCGCACGCCATGAATTCGATCGACCCGGAAATGCGCGAGGAGCTGTACGCGTTCTACGACCGCATCAAGAAGGACCCGGACATCCACGTGGTCGTCTTCACCGGCGCCGGTGACCGGGCCTTCTGCACCGGGGCGGACCTGAAGAAGACGATGCCGGACACCAACGTCAGCTATGCCGAGCAGCTGCTGGGGCAGGGCGATCCGGGCAGCGCCTTCAAGGGGCTGGAGACGGACAAGCCGCTGATCTGCGCGGTGAACGGCTACGCGCTGGCCGGCGGCACCGAGCTGATCTCGATCTGCGACATCGCCATCGCTTCCGAGAACGCCAAGTTCGGCTTGAGCGAAGTGCGGCGCGGCAGCATCCCCTGGGGCGGCAGCATGCAGCGCCTGCCGCGTTCCATCTCCAAGAGCGACGCGATGCTGCTGCTCCTCACGGGCGACACGATCGAGGCGCCGGAAGCCCTGCGCATGGGCATCGTCAGCAAGGTGGTGCCGCACGCGGAGTTGATGTCCACCACGATGGACATCGCGCGCCGCATCGCGAACAACGCGCCGCTGGCGGTGCGGGCCGTGAAGCAGCTGGTCACGCGTGGCGCCGACGTACCGCTCACCCAGGCCCTGATGATGGACAAGTACATGTACGGCCTGCTCAAGGACACCGAGGACCGCATCGAGGGCCGCAAGGCGTTCGCCGAGAAGCGCGAACCGGTGTGGAAGGGCCGCTGAGCGGCGCGGTCAATCGAGCTTGATGTTCGCGGCCTTGATGATCGAGCCGTACTTCTGCCGGTCGGAAGCGATCATCGCCGCGAACTGGTCCGCGTTCTTGTACCAAGGGTCCTGGCCTTGCTGCACCAGCCTGGTTTTTACGTCGGGCATCTCCAGGATCCTGCCCAGTTCCGCCGACAGCTTGTCGACGATCGCCTTGGGCGTGCCGGCCGGCGCGAAGATGCCGTTCCAGGAATTCATCTCGAAATTCGGCAGGCCGGCCTGGGCGAAGGTCGGGACGTCGAGATCGCCCAACGGCTTCTCACCCGTATAGGCGAGCGCGCGCAATTTGCCGGCTTTCACATGACCGATGACCGACGTCGGAACGGAGAACATCGCCTGCACCTGCCCGCCCACCAGGTCGTTGATGGCCGGGCCGCCGCCCTTGTACGGAATGTTGTTCATCTTCACGCCTGCGATCATCCCGAAGTACTCGCCCGCCAGGTGATTGGGATTGGCGGTGCCCGAGATGGCGTAGTTGATCGCGCCCGGCTTCGAACGGGCGAGGGCGATGAATTCCTGCAGGTTCTTCGCGGGCACCGAAGGATGCACGACGAGAAGGAAGTCCGTGCGCACGAGGTTCGCCACCGGCTGGAAGTCCTTGAACGAATCGAACGGAAGATTCGGCATGACCATCGAGTTGATGACGTGCGTGCTGGCCGTGTACAGCAAGGTGTAGCCGTCGGCCGGGGCTTTGGTCAGCGCCTCGGTGCCGATGATCGTGTTGCCGCCGGGCCGGTTGTCGACGATGACCGCCTGGCCCCAGGCCTCGGTGAGCTTCTGGCCCAGCAGGCGAGCCACCGGGTCGGTGCTGCCTCCGGGCGGGAACGGCAGGATGATCCGGATGGGTCTGTTCGGATACGCGGACTGCGCCGCCGATGAAATCCCCGAGGAGGCGAACACCGCGCCCAACATCCAACAACCGACGTGCCGACGCGAGATCATCTACTGCTCCGATCCATGAAATTGAGTACGATGGTATCGCTACCATAGTCGAGCCGCAATGGGGTTTTCCACGGTTTTGTTGAAGAGTCATTTGAGGAAATCCATCGCTCGAACGAGGCGAAGGCGCTCAAACTCGGGCAACGGCCCGACGCTGGAGTCAACACGAAAGGAACGCGACGTGAGCACTGAGATCGACATGGAGAGCGCGCGATGAAGCGCGCGGCCGCCGTCATGGGCGTGGGCATCACCGATTGGGCGGAAGACTACAAGCGCACGCGCGCGGGCGAGCGGCCCAACGATTCGTACGGCTATGCGGCGCAGGCGTTCACGCGCGCGCTGGCCGACTGCGGCATCGACCGTTCGCAGATCGACGGACTGATCGTCGGGCCGACAACCAGCTACGAGCGCACCGGGGAAATCCTGGGGATGGACGTGGGCTGGGGCGGCCAGGCCGATGCGGGCATGGCCGTCATCCAGGCGTGCATGGCGATCAAGTGCGGCCTGGCCCGCACCATCGCGCTCGTGTACGGCAACGACCAGCGCTCGGCGGCGGTGCAGTACGGCGGCAGCTCGACGTCCAACCCGCTCGGGATTTTCGCGTACGTCTATCACACGCCGTGGGGGATGACCTCGCAAGGCGCGCTGTACGCGCTGATGTTCCGGCGCTATTGCGAGATCCATGGCCTGCCGCTGGATTGCCTCGGACCGATCGCGGTCGCGCAGCGCGCCAACGCGAGCCGCAATCCGGACGCCGTGATGAAGAAAGAGATCACGCTGGACGATTACGCGAAGGCCGCTTTCGTCTGCGAGCCTTTGCGCCTGCTCGACTACTGCCTGGTGAACGATGGCGGCGTGTGCATGATCATCTCGGAAGCGTCGATCGCGGAGAAGGGGCCGAAGCAGCCCGTGTACATCGAGGGCATCGGCCGCGGTGACCTGAACCGGGGCGCCACGAGCCTGGAGCCGAGGCTCTTCGACTTCTACCTGCCGGCACAGCGCGCCGCGGCGCGGCAGGTCTACGACATGGCCGGCCTCGGCCCCGACGACATGGACTGCCTGCAGATCTACGACAGCTTCTCCTGCCACATCCCGTTCGCGCTCGAAGGTTTCGGCTTCTGCGGCGAAGGCGAAGCCGCAGGCCTGGTCAAGCGCAAGAGCTTGCGCTTCGATGGCGAGCTGCCGGTGAACACCGGCGGCGGCAACCTCTCCGAGAGCTACATGCAAGGCTGGAACCACCAGGTCGAGGCCGTGCGGCAACTGCGCGGCGAAGGTGGGGCGCGGCAGGTCAAGGATTGCAACCATGCGCAGTACATCTGTGACATGGGCGGCAAGGTGGTCTCGGTCATTTACGGCAAATGAAGGCAGGTGTGAGATGACAGTCAAGGGACTCTACGACGCCCCCATGTGGGAAGGGTTCGCCGAGAAGCGGATGCTGCTGCAGCGCTGCACGGCATGCGCGCATCACCGCTATCCGCCGGCGCCTGTTTGCCCGGAGTGCCTGGGCAACGGCGCCGAATGGGTGGAGGTGTCGGGCTCGGCGAAGGTGCTTTCGTGGGCGATCTTCCACAAGAAGTATTTGCCCGAGTACCCGGTGCCCTACAACTCCATCGCGGTGGAGCTGGCCGAAGGCCCGACGATGGTCAGCAACCTCGAAGGCGACGTGCCGGAAGGGTCCTTGATCGGCCGCGATGTCGAGCTGGTGTGGTCCACGACCGGAGAACTCGGCCCCTTGCCGCGCTTCAAGCTGAAGTGAGATTTGTTGACAGGCACCCTTGCCGAACTTAAACTGCGATCAGATTTGGTATCGATACCAAGCACAGGAGACAAGAGCATGAAAAAGCGTTTCGCACTCGTGGCCCTCGGCGTCCTCCTCGCAGGCGCGGCCGTGGCTCAGCCCGCCGATACATTTCCCGACAAGCCCATCCGCATCATCGTGGCAAGCGCCGCCGGCGGCGCTTCGGACATCGTTTCGCGCCTGGTGGCGGAGAAGATGCAGCAGAAATACGGGCAGCCAGTGGTGGTCGAGGCCAAGCCCGGCGCGAACGGCAACATCGCCGCCGATTACGTCGCCGGCTCGCCGCCGGATGGCCTCGGTGGCTCGGACCCGGCGGTCACGA
>JAZKIF010000074.1:6329-10606 GCA_040385005.1 Pseudomonadota bacterium | reverse complement strand
GCCGGCTCGCCGCCGGACGGCTACACGCTCATGATGGGCACGATCGGCGTCATGGCCATCAACTCGTCGCTGTACAAGGGCGTGAAGTTCGATCCCATCCGGGACTTCGCGCCGGTCGCTCGCATGGTCTCGTTCTCGAATGTGCTGATCGTGCGGTCCACGCTGCCGGTGAAGGACGTGAAGGAGCTCATTGAGTACGTGAAGGCGCGTCCCGACGCCGTGAAGTACGGCTCGCCCGGCGCCGGCGGATCGCCGCACATGTCGATGGTGATGTTCAACCAGATGGCGGGGCTGAAGCTCGTACATGTGCCGTACAAGGGCGCGGCGCCGACGCTCACCGACCTGATGGGCGGCCACATCGACCTGGCCTTCAGCGACCCGCTGTTGACGCTTTCTCACTTGCCCGGCGGACGCATCCGCGCGTTGGCCGTCAGCGGGACCACCCGGCTGAAGTCGGCGCCGCAAATCCCCACGGTGGCCGAGGCCGGCGTGCCGGGCTTCGGCGTGAGCGGCTGGCTCGGTTTCGTCGCGCCCGCGGGCACGCCGGAGGCGCGCATCCGCAAGCTCAACGCGACGGTCAACGAGATCCTCGCGATGCCCGACATCCAGGCCAAGCTGATCGAGCAGGGCGCGGAAATTATTCCCGGCACACCGCAGGAATTCGGCAACTACATCAAGTCCGAATACACGCGCTGGAAGAAAGTCATCGCGGACGAGAAGCTGGTCGCGGACTGACCGCCCTTCTCCGCAATTCCCTTAACCGACACAAAGGATTCGAGCATGAAGACCCAGACGGGTGCGCAAGTGCTGGCCGCGCAAATGGCCGCCAGGGGCGTGAAGCATATCTACGGCGTTCCGGGGGGCGATTGCAGCCTGGACATCATCGCGGCAGCCAATGACCTCGGCATCAAGTTCGTCCTCACCGGGACGGAGAACTCCGCCGCCATGATGGCCTGCGCGGAGGCCGAGATCACCGGTACGCTCGGCGTGGTGCTGACCACGCGCGGCCCCGGTGTCGCAAATTGCGCGAACGGCATCGCATATGCGCAACTGGACCGCGTGCCGCTGCTCCTGATCGGCGACGCTTACGAGAACAACCTGTCTTTTGTCAGCCACCAGCGCTTCGACCAGATCCGCATGCTGGAGCCGGTGACCAAGGGGTACCTGCGGCTGGACGACGCGACGTCGCTGCCGGCCATCGGTCCGCTGCTCGACTTGGCGATGACCGGCCAACAGGGCGCTGTGTACATCGAGATGACCGGGGCGAGCATGCGCAGTAGCGTGCCGGGCAATTCGATCCCCGTGCAGCCGAACGTTCCCGCGACGCAGAAGGCCTTGCCCGAATCGCTGGAGACTGCGCGCAAGTTGCTCGCGTCGGCATCGCGACCTCTTATCGTCGTCGGCTTGCAATGCAAAGACGCGGCGGTGACGCAAGGTGTGCGCGAACTCGCGAAGCGCTTGAACTGCCCGGTGTTCTCCACGTACAAGGCAAAGGGTGTGCTGGCGGATTCGGACCCGCTGCTCTCGGGCTACTACATCAGCGGCGCGGCCGAAGAGGAGACGCTGCGTGCGTCCGACCTCATCGTCATGTTCGGCGCCGACCCGGTGGAGTTCCCGCCCCAGTCGTACAAGTACCCGGACATCCCGGTGCTGGAATTCACGACCACGCCGTTCCCGCGCAGTTACTTCAATCCCGCGCTGAGCGTGGTCGGCGACCTTGCGCATGCGGCCAAGGAAGTGTCGGGTTCGGCGAAGGCGAGCAAGTGGACCAGCAATGAACTGGCCGCCGCCAAAGAGAAGATGCTCACGAAGGCGCAAGCCCGGGAAGGCGGCCCGATCTCCCCGCAGATGCTGGTGGAGATGACGTGCGCCGCGATGCCCGCGAATTCGCGCGTCACCGTCGACGCCGGTGTGCACATGCTGTCCGTGGTCGCGTACTTCAAGGCGAAGCAGCCGCGCGACATGCTGATCTCGCGAGGCCTCGCGACGATGGGCTTCGCGCTGCCCTCGGCGATCGGCGCGGCGGTGGCCGAGCCCAAGCGCCACGTGGTCGCGCTGACCGGCGACGGTGGCCTGATGATGTGCCTGGCCGAACTCGCGACAGCGAAGAAACTCGGATGCAACCTGACAGTCGTCGTCTTCAACGACGCAGCCATCACGATGATCGGTTTGAAGCAACGCAGCCGCCAGTTGCCGCCTCTGGGCATGGAGTACTCGCCCATCGATTTCGCCGGTGTGGCGCAAGGTTTCGGCTGCGCGCATTTCCGCGCGGAGAGCGAGGCTCAGTTGAAGGCCGCCCTGGACGGTGCATTCAAGGCAGGGGGCCTGTCGCTGGTCGATGCGTCAATCAATCCCGCGTCCTACTACCAGCAGCTTCGCTCGCTGCGCGGCTGAGCGGAGCGTCACGGTGGAACGGGAAGTGTCCGAGAAATGAAGTTATCAGGAAACCATTGAGTCATGGAAAATTCGACAGTGTCCGAGCTCTCCGATTTCGTTGCTGTGCCGATCAGCCGCCAACGTTCCTACTTTGCCGGACGCATGTCCGGCGTCGACCTTCGGGCAGACCTCACCCAGGAGCAGGTGCAAGCCATCAACCAGGCGATGGACCAGTTCGGCGTGATGGTGTTTCCGGGCCAGCAATTCACGGACGAGGAGCAGTTTGCCTTCGGCAAGCGCTTCGGCACCATCGAGGGCGTGGCGACCGCCGTGGACCAGGAGCGGCTGCGGCTGGCCAACAAGCAGATCAACGACGTGTCGAACGTCGGAAATGACGGCAAGCTGCTGCCGCCCGGCGACCGGCGCCGCATGTACAACCTTGGTAACCTGCTCTGGCACAGCGACAGCAGCTTCAAGCCGGTGCCCGCGCGCTACTCGATGCTGCATGCGCGCGTGGTCCCGCCCGAGGGCGGCGAGACGGAATTCGCGGACATGCGCGCCGCGTGGGACGAGTTGCCGCAGAAGATGAAATTGAAGATCAAGGACCTCGTTACCGAGCATTCCGTCATCTTCTCGCGCGCGATGCTGGGCTTCGATGCCTTCTCGCCGGAAGAACAGGCTCGCTGCGTGCCGTCACCGCAGCGGCTGGTGCGCCGGCACGAGAGTTCGGGGCGTGTCTCGCTTTTCCTGTCGGCCCATGCCGGCCGCATCCAGGGCTGGCCCACGCCGGAGGCATTGGCGCTGATCCGTGAGCTCACCGAGTTCGCGACGCAGCCGAAGTTCGTCTACACGCATGAATGGACCGTCGGCGACTTGGTCATCTGGGACAACCGCTGCACCATGCACCGGGGTCGGCCATACGAGGACCAGGTCTATCCGCGCGAGCTGCGCCGCGTGACGACCGAAGGCGCCTTGTCGACACTCGACCAGCCGGGCTGGTAGGCCGTGACCGTGAACACACGTCGATGCTGCGTATCCGCGAAGTCGCTGGTGCTCGCCTGCCTGCTGCTGGCCACCGGCGCCTTTGGCCAGTCGTATCCGTCCAGGGCGATCACGATGGTCAGCGCGTTTCCCGCGGGCAGCGGCGCGGACCTGGCCGCGAGAGCCATCACGCCCGCATTGGCTGAAGTGCTCGGGCAGACGGTGATCGTCGACAACCGCGCGGGAGCAGGCGGCGCGATCGGCGCTCGCTCGGTCGCGAAGGCCGCGCCCGACGGCTACACATTGTTCGCCGCGAGCATCAGCTTCGCGATGATGGCCGCCATGACCGAGCCAGGCTTCGACGCTTTGAAGGATTTCGAGCCGATCATGGTGATGGGCACGCAGCAGCTGTTCTTCGTCGTGCAGCCTTCGTTGCCGGTCTCTACGCTGAAGGAGTTCGTCGATTACGCGCGCAGCCGGCCCGGGCAACTCAACTACGGAACGGGCGGGGTCGGAAGCATGGGGCACCTGCAGATGGAGGTCTTCAAGCGGGACAGCGGCACGAACCTGGTCCACGTGCCGTACAAAGGAACGCCTGAGGCGATGTCCGACCTGATCGGCGGGCGCGTGCAACTGGTGATCGTGCCCGCGCCGGTCGCATTGCCGCAGATCAAGGCCGGCAAGTTGAAGGCGCTCTCGGTGCAAGGGAACGTCCGCGACCCGGCCTTGCCGGAGGTTCCCACGACCGCGCAGGCGGGGTATCCCAACGCCGGCGATGGCGGGTGGTACATCGTGATGGCGCCGGGCGGCACGCCGCGCGAGGTCGTCACGAAGCTGAACGCCGCGTTGCGCGCGGCGCTGGCCAAACCACGCACTGCCGAACTCCTGGCGGGCGCCGGCCTCGTCGCGGAGACCAGCAC
>JAZKIF010000074.1:0-6319 GCA_040385005.1 Pseudomonadota bacterium | reverse complement strand
CGTACATGGCGAGCCAGCTCGCCAAATGGAAGCAGGTGGCGAAGGACGCCAACATCGTGGTCGCCACGCCGAAATAAGGAATCGAAGTGCTCAAGAACACTGCTCTCGAGAAAATGCGCGCGGGCGAGCTGGCGCTCGGCGTCCTGCTGCGGCAGGCGCGGACCGTGGACATGGTCAAGGCCATGCGCAGTTGCGGCTTCGACTGGCTCTTCATCGACATGGAGCACGGGTCCCTGTCGACGGATTCGGCGGCGCAACTTTGCGTCGCGGGCCTGGAATGCGGCGTCACGCCGATCGTGCGCGCGCCGATCATGGACACGCGCACCGCTTCCAAGATGCTCGACAACGGCGCGCTCGGCATCATCATGCCGCGCGTGGAAACCGGCGAGCAGGCGCGCACCATCGCATCGCAGCTGCGCTATGCGCCGGCCGGGCACCGCTCGGTGATCGGCACGCTTCCGCACTTCGACTTCATGCCGCCGCCGCTCTCCGAAGCGACGCGCATCATGGATGCCGCCACGCTGCTCGCGGTGATCATCGAGACCCCGACGGCGGTAGAGAACATCGAGGAGATCGCGGCCGTCCCCGGCATCGACGTCCTTTTGATCGGCAGCAACGACCTGACACTGGAGATGGGGATCCACGGTCAGTTCGCGCATCCGCAGTTCGATGACAACGTGAAGCGCGTGATTGCCGCGGGCGCGCGCCACGGCAGGCACGTGGGGCTGGGCGGCATCGCTGACGAAGCCATCATGGGAAAGTACATTGCGCAAGGCGTGCGGTTCATTCCCACGCTGGCGGACATCCAGTACATGATGATCGCGGCCACGCAGCGGACGACCTCCCTTCGAAAGCTGTTGCCGCCGTCGAATTGACGCGGACAGCGCCGGCTCAGGTGCTGCCACCCCTGACGATCTCGAAGCCAACGTCTTCGCGGTGCGCCGTTCCCTTCGCGCCTGAGGAGCGCTCGACGATCAGTTCCGCGGACCGGACACCGATCTGGTAGCGCGGATAGCCGATCGAGGTGATCGTCGGGAAGGAGTTCCGGTGCACTTCGTTGTCATCGGATGCTGCGATCGCAAGATCCGACGGGACCTTGATCCCCCGACGGTGGCACTCGAACAGCGCACCCGTCGCGAGCACATCGCCGGCGAAGAAGACCGCGTCTGTTCGCCGCGACCGGCGCTGGATCTGTTCGATCGCGTCGGCACCGCTTTCCATCCCAGCGTTGGTCTCCAGCTGGAACACCGCCTCTTCTTTGATCCCGTGGGCCTTCAGGCCGCTCAGGAACCCGCGCTTCATGGCGGTGAGCCGCTCGCGGTGCTTGAGCGGCAGGCTGACAAAGGCGAACCTGCGATAGCCCGAGGCCAGGAGATGCGCAGCCATGGCCTTGCTCGCTTCGAAGTTCGAGTACGAGACCGCCATGTCGATCGGGTTCGCGACCAGGTTACCGGTCTCCACGCAGGGGATGCCGGCCGCCTTGATAAGGGCGGGCGTCCTCGAACCGTGCGCGGTCTTGTGCAGGATGATCCCGCACACCTGCTGCTCGAGGTACGTGCGGATCAGCCTTTCCTCCAGTTCAAGCGAATTGCCGCAGTCGGAAATCATCAGCTGGAAGTTGTGCCGCAGCAGGACGTCGGAAATGCCCTGGATCATCTCGGCGTGCAGCGCGTTGCGCAGGCTCGGCACGATCAGCGCGATGAGCGTGGTGCGGCTCGACGAGAGGCTGCCGGCCATCCTGTTGGGAACGTAGCCACTCTTCTCCACGACTTGGCGTACCCGTTCGCGAATGTCCTGCGAGACGCTCTCGGGATTCCCGAGTGTTCGCGACACGCTCATGGGCGACACGCCGGCCATGCGAGCCACGTCCTTCATCGATAGCCTGGGCTTGTTCATGGCTGAGTATTGTCGCCTTCTTACGTTGTTGGCACGTGTGTCCACGAATGTCCCAGCAGCGAAAGGAACGCCATCGCCGCCGGTGTCGGAGACGACTTGCGCTTGCGGATGATCCCGAGGTTGCGCACCGCGGAAGGTCCCGGCAAGGGAAGGCACACCAGCCCGTCCACATTCAGTCCTTCAGCAACACTGGAAGGCAGCACCGAGATCCCGAGCTGGTTGCGAACCATCGCGAGAGCCGTCGCCGCGTGCTCGACTTCGAACGCCGGCGTCTTCGACACGTTGGCGGTCCGTAACGCACGGCTTGCGGGGCCGGGGACGACCATCACGAGCTTGTAGGGATCCAGGCTTTTCCACGTCACGCGCTTCCCCGCCAGCGCATGGCCGGCGGGCGCGACGATCATCAGGCGGTCCTTGAATATGGGCTGGAAGACCAGGTCCGCGTCAGCGCGGATTTCGGCGCCGATCCCGAAGTCCGCTTCGCCCTTGCGCACCACTTCCGGCACGACATCGAACGTTGTCTCGTGCAGGCGGATCTGCACGTGCGGATAGCGCTCATGGAACTGCGCCAGCTTCGTCGTCATGATGCCGGCCGCGAGCGAGGAAAGGCAGGCGACGCGCAGCTTGCCGCGCGTGCCTTGTCCGACTTCCTTGATGTAGGTGTAGGCGTCGTCCAGGTTGTCCATCGAGCCTTTGATGCGCTCGTAGAAACCGCGGCCTTCCGAAGTGGGCTCGCCGCGACGCGTGGAGCGATCGAACAGCTTCACGCCGACGTCGCGCTCGAGCTCCTGCACGAGCACGGAGAGGGACGGCTGGGTCACGGCCAGTTGGTCGGCGGCGGCCTTGAACGAGCCGGTCTCGACCAGGCTTGCGAACGCCCTCAGCTGGCGGTACTTGATGTGATGAGGCATAGCCTTAGCCTATATTGTTCGTCGTTTTATCAATTTGACCATAGCGATCGCCGAACGTCTAATTGCGGCTGCATCGAAGTACAAGGAAGGCAGATGTCGCAGAACTCCCCCGTCAGCATCAAGCAGCTGACCCCCTATATCGGCGCCGAGATCTCCGGCGTGGATCTCACCCGCCCCCTCGAGCCCGGCACGATCAAGTCGATCCAGCAGGCGCTGTGGGACAACCAGGTCGTCTTCTTCAGGGACCAGCCCATGACGCTGGACCAGCAGGTGCGCCTGGGCATGCAATTCGGCGATCTCTACGTCCACCCCGCCGCGGGCAAGGCGACGGGCGCGGCCGATCCCGCGGCGAAAAAGGCCTACGCCTCTTCGGTGGACAGCCACCCGGAAATCATCCGCATCTACGCGGACGAAAACTCGTCGCAGGTGGCGGGCGAGGAATGGCACTCCGACGTCACGTCGGAAGAGAAGCCGCCGCTCGGCAGCATCCTGCGCATCGAAGAGCTTCCGCCAGTGGGTGGCGACACGCTCTTCGCCAGCATGTACGCCGCGTTCGACGCACTTAGCGAGCCGATGAAGAAATTCCTCTCGCCCCTCACGGCGGTCCACGACGGCATGAAGGTCTATGGCGGGCGCAACGCGTTCGACCACACGCGCAAGTACCCGCGCAGCGAACACCCGGTCGTGCGCACGCACCCGGTCACGGGCCGGCAGGCCCTGTTCGTGAACAGTGCCTTCACCACGCGCATCGTGCAGTTGTCGCAATCGGAAAGCGACGCAGTGCTGCACATGCTGTTCGACCATGTGAAGAACTCGCTCTTCCATTGCCGGTTTCGCTGGGAGAAGAACTCAGTCGCGTTCTGGGACAACCGCTGTACGCTGCACCAGGCGCAGTGGGACTACTTCCCGCAACGCCGTGTCGGCTATCGCGTGCAACTGATCGGTGACAAGCCGTTCCACCACGAAGCATCGGGAGGTGCCGCGCGATGAACGGAGCCAAGCAATTCCGCGAGTTGATAGCGCGGCCCGGCGTTTTGCAGGCTGGCGGCGTGGGCGACACCGGGCAAGGCCGGCTGGTCGAGAAAGTCGGCTACCCGGTCGCGTACCTGTCGGGCGCCTACGTCAATCACACGCGCGGTTATCCCGACGGCATGCTCACGTTGTCCGAGATCGCCGAGCGCGTGCGCGAGATCACCGACCGCATCGACATTCCGCTCATCGCTGATGGCGACGAAGGTTTTGGCGGCGTGCTGAAGATCACGCGAACCGTGCGCGAGTTCGAGCGCGCGGGCGCCGCTGCGGTGCACCTGGAAGACATGATCTCCAAGAAGCACGGCCTGCCCCTGCCCATCCCGGAGATGGTCAACCGGCTGAAGGCCGCGCTCGAAGCGCGCCGCGACAGCAACTTCGTCATCATCGCCCGCACCGACGCGATCGCGCCGTGGCGTCCGGGCGTTCGCACGGACCTCGCCGGATGCGAGCAGGAAGCGCTGGAGCGCATGCAGGCTTATGCGGAGGCGGGCGCCGACATGGTCATGCCGCTGTATGCGAGCATGAGCTGGGTACGGCGCTTCGGGCGCCAGATCCCCAAGCCGATCGTGCTGCTGGGTGGCGGCGCGAAGGGTTGGTTGGGCCATACCGCGGACCAGCTCGAGCTGGACTTGCCCGCGCCGGAACTCGAGGGGTTCAACGTCAAGACGGTGATCTACGGCACCAGCATGCTTTCGCGCAGTTTCAATTTCATGGAGCAGGAATACCGCAAGTGGCTCGCCGAGGGGCGCTTCGCCGCGAACGCGCAGGACGAGATCGACCGCTTCGCGGCCAACGATCTCGTGGGCGTGCCGGAAAAGGAGGCGCTGCTTGTCAAGTACGGTGAGTAGTCTCGACGCCGCGCGCGTGATGGCGCGCCATGCGGCTCTCTTGTCGTTCGGCGATTTGCCCGCGCCCGCCGTTGAGGCGAGCCGATGCGACCTGCTCGACACGCTGGGCGTCGCCATCGCGGGATGGAAGGCGCCGGGCTGCGCGGAAGTGCGCGCGCTGGTGCTCGAGCAATATCCGTCCGGCAGCGCGACCGTCTGGTCGTCGGGGCGCCAGGCGCCGCCGGCGGAAGCCGCGTTGGCCAACGGAACGATGGCGCATGCGCTGGACTTCGACGACACGCACGACGCATCGGTACTACACGCGGGCGTCTCCGTGATCCCGGCCGCGCTCGCCGTGGCCGAACACGTCGGTGGCGTGAGCGGCAAGGAGCTGCTCGCCGCGATCACCGTCGGCATCGACTGGGTATGCAGGATGGGCATGGCCGCCACGATCGGGCCGGTGGCGAGCGGCTGGATGTACACGTCGCTCTTCGGTCACTTTGGCGCTACCGCTGCGGCGGGACGGCTGTTGAAGCTCTCCGAGCAGCAGATGGAACATGCGATCGGCATCGCCTTTGCGCAGGCCGCGGGCAACACGCAATGCATGATCGACGGCTCGCTCACCAAGCGCATGCAGCCCGGTTTCGCCGCGCGCGGCGGCATCCTGTCGGCGATGCTCGCGCGCTCCGGCATCACCGGCACGATCGGCACGTTCGACGGACCGGCCGGCCTCTACCGCATCTGCCTCAACGGGAACTACGACCGGGACACGCTGCTGCGCGACCTCGGCTCGAAGTTCCTGGGAACGGAGCTCAGCTACAAGCCTTACCCCGCGTGCCGCTACACGCACACCGCGATCGAGGCCACGCTCGCGCTGGCGCAGCGCCACGCGATCGACCCGGCAACCATCGAATCGATCGAGGTCGGCACCAACGAGAACGCGTACCGCAACGTCAGCACGCCGCTCGAAGTGAAGACGCGTCCGCGCTCGGTGGTGGATGCGCAATTCAGCATTCCGTACTGCGTCGCCGCCGCGCTCGTGAGGGGCCAGGTCTTCATCGACGATTTTCATCCCGAGGCGTTTGCGGACGAGACCGTGCTGCGGATTGCCGCCAAGGTTCGCCCGTTTGCCGATCCGGAAATCCAGGCGAGCCATCCGCGCGACATCAGTCCCGCCACCGTGGCGATCCGTCTCAAGGACGGCCGCGTGTTGTCCTGCCGGCAGGACTCGGCCAAGGGTGGCGCGGACAACCCCATGAGCTTCGACGAGCTCGCGGACAAATTCCGTCGCTGCGCGCGCTATGCGGGCCTGCCCGAGGGGCACGGGCGAACGGAACGGCTGGTCGACATGGTGAGCCGCGTGGACGAGCTCGCGGACGTTCGCGAGCTGGCGCGCGCCATCTCCGGCGACCCGCACGGAACATGACAACAAGGAGACAGGACATGGGCAACCAAGATTCATTCAAGAAGGCGGGCTCGAGCCGCCGCCGCAAGCTGCTGCAGGCCGCCTGCGCGAGCGTGCTGGGCGCACCATTCGCCTCGTTGGCCCAGCAAGCTTACCCGTCGCGGCCGGTGCGCATCGTCGTGCCGTTCGCGCCGGGCGGCGCGGCGGACACCAGCGCACGCATGGTCGCCGAGCAGTGGACCAGGCGG
>JAZKIF010000073.1:9545-9962 GCA_040385005.1 Pseudomonadota bacterium | reverse complement strand
AAGATCAGCGTGAGGCCGGCGGCCAGCATGAACAGCAGCAGGCCGTACTGCACGCTGTTCAGGAGCTGGATCAGGAAATTGGCGAGATCCATGGCGCCGCTACGTGGGGCGACGCGAGAGCAGCAGGAGGCCGCCCATCAGGGTGAAAAGGCCCCCGCACACGCGGTTGATCCAGCGCACCGGGCCGCTCGCGCGTAGCACGGGCATCAGCTTCGCGACGCTGAGCGCGCACGCCGTGAGCACCGTGAACTCGAAGAACATGAAGGTGACGGCCAGCGCGGCGAACTGCGGAACGATGGGCGCGGCGGGATTCAGGAACTGGGGGAAGAATGCCGCGAAGAAGAGAATCGCCTTCGGGTTGCTCGCTCCGACCAGTAAGCCCTGAGCGTAGAACGAACCCGGTTGACCCCGGCCCGC
>JAZKIF010000073.1:8370-9535 GCA_040385005.1 Pseudomonadota bacterium | reverse complement strand
TGCTCGTGTCGAGCACCGCGCCGCTGCGAAACGTCTTGATCCCGAGCCAGATCAGGTAGGCGGCCCCGATGACCTTCGCTGCCGTGAACGCGCCTTCCGAAGCAGCAAGCAACGCGCCCAGCCCCATCGCGGACAGCACCATCACGCACAGAACCGCCGTCACCGCGCCGGCCACGGACGTCATCGCGCGGCGCGGCCCGTGGTTCAGCGAATTCGTCATGCACATGAGCATGGTCGGGCCCGGCGTGACGATCAGCAGGGCAACCGCGGCGACGTAGAGGAGGTAAGTGGCGAGGGTCATCACCCCATTTTGCAGCCGGCGCCCGAATCGGCCAGCGCCTTCGCGGCGATGCCGATCACCTTGTTTTCCTTGTTCTCGACGACGCGCAGGTACATGTCCTGCACCGGGTTGTGGGACTTGCTCATCGTCCACTTGCCGCGCGGGCTGTCGATGGTGGCCGTCTCCATCGCCTTGTAGAGCGCGGCCTTGTTATTCATGTCGCCCTTCACGGCTGCCATGCCTTGCGAGAGCAGCAGGCCGGTGTCGTAGCCCTGCACCGCGTACACGTCGGGCTGCATGCGGAAGGTCTTGGCGTAGTCCAAACGGAACTTGTTGTCGCGCGGGGTGTTGAGCGAATCGCCGTAGTGCATTGTCGTGATGATGCCGTCGGCCGCGGGGCCGGCGGCGTCGAGCACGCCTTCGGTGAGGAAGCCGGAGCCGTAGAGCGGAATCTTGCCCTTCAGGCCCGCGGCGGCGTAGTCCTTGATGAATTTGGCCGCGCCGCCGCCCGCGAAAAAGCAGGCCACCGCGTCGGGCTTGAGCGATGCGATCTCGGTCAGCAGCGCCTGGAATTCCACTTGCGGGAAAGGCAAACCCAGTTCCTTGACGATGGTGCCGCCGGCCTTGGTGTAGCTGTCGCGGAAGCCTTCGAAGGCTTCGTCGCCCGCGGCGTACTTCCAGGTGATCCAGACGGCCTTCTTGTGGCCTTTCTTGACCATGTATTCGCCCAGCGCCAGCGTCGGTTGCGAATTGGTGAAGGATGTACGGAACACGTTGGGCGCGCACAGGGCGCGCGTGGCGGCGTGGACGCCCGCGTTGGGGATCAGGCACAGCGTGCCGCTGTCGCGCACCACTTTCTGGATGCCCATCTGCACGCCGGAGTGC
>JAZKIF010000073.1:0-8360 GCA_040385005.1 Pseudomonadota bacterium | reverse complement strand
CGATGCCCTTGGACGGCTCCGCCTCGTCATCGACCTTGAACCATTCGATCTCGCGGCCGCCCAGCTTGCCGCCCTTCTCGTTGATGGCCATGCGCACGCCGTTCTCGATGGCGACGCCGAGCTGCGCGAAGGTGCCGGTGTACGGCAGCATGAGGCCGACGCGCACCTTGTTGCCTTGCGCGCGCGCGATCTGCGGCAGGAGGAGACCGGTGGACGCGGCGCCGACGAGGGCTGCACCGCGTGAGAGGACGAGACGGCGTGAGGTCATGAAAAGCTCCTTCGTTTTTAATTTAGGCCTAAAGCATTTTTACCGGATGCGCGCGGCGTGCGCACCATGGCTTACCCGGATTGGAGCAGATGCGCGGTCACGCGGCCGGCGGTGTCGCGGCGCGCAGCTTGAAGCGCTGGATCTTGCCAGTGGCCGTCTTGGGCAACTCGGGGACGAACTGGATCCAGCGCGGGTATTTGTAGGGCGCGAGGGCGTTCTTCACGTGCATCTGCAGTTCCTCCGCCGATGCCGCCTGGCCGGACTTGAGGACGACGAATGCTTTCGGCTTGACGAGCTCATCGGTGTCCGCAACGCCGATCACGGCCGCTTCCAGCACCGCCGCGTGCGTCATCAGGCATGCCTCGACTTCGAACGGCGACACATAGATGCCGCCGACCTTGAGCATGTCGTCGGTGCGCCCGCCATACGTGTAGTAGCCGTCGGCATCGCGCGTGTACTTGTCGCCGCTGCGCGTCCATTCGCCCGCGAAGGTGGCCTTGGTTTTCGCGCGGTTGTTCCAGTACATAAGCGCTGCGCTGGGGCCGTTGATCTGCAACTCGCCGATCTCGCTGTCGCCGCATTCGCGCCCGTCGTCGCCGACGATGCGCAGCTCGTAGCCCGGAACGGCCTTGCCGGTCGTGCCATAGCGAACTTCGCCCGGCCGGTTCGACAGGAAGATGTGCAGCATCTCGGTGGAGCCGATGCCATCGAGGATTTCGCAGCCGAAGGCCTCCGTCCAGCGCCTGCCGATCTCGGCGGGCAGGGCCTCACCGGCGCTGGTGCAGACGCGCAGGTTCAACTCTTTGCGTTGTGGACGATTCGAGTCGGCGAGCAGCGCCGCGTACAGCGTGGGTACGCCGTAGAAGATCGTGGGCTGGTGCGCCTTCAACGTCTTGAAGACGTCGGCCGGCGCGGGTCGTGAGGGGAGCAGGACCGCGGTGGCGCCGACGCTCAAGGGGAATGTCAGCGAGTTGCCGAGGCCGTATGCGAAGAACAGTTTCGCAGCTGAGAACACGACATCGTTCTCGCGGACGCCCAGGACGCCGCTGCCATACAACTCTGCGGTCTGGATGAGGTGGCTGTGCAGATGCACCGTGCCTTTCGGCGTGCCGGTGGAGCCGCTGGAGTACAGCCAGAAGCAGGGATCGTCGGAACTTGTCGCGTGCACATTGACCGTGGCCTCGCCGGATTGGATCAACGCGGCGACTGAATTCGTGGTGTCATCGCCCGCGACGAAAACATGCTTCAACGTGGGGGTCGTCCCCATCAACGAGTCGAACACCGGCAGCAGCGGCCTGGAAACGAAGAGGGCTTGCGCGCGCGAATCGCGCAGCATGAACTCGAAATCCTTCGTCGTGAGCAGCGTGTTCGCCGCCACCGGCACGACGCCGGCCAGGATGCAGCCAAGAAACACGACGGGCCACTCCAGCGTGTCGAGCATCGCGAGCATCACGCGCGACTCCGGCTCGAACCCTTGCGACCGCAGCGCGTTCGCGAAGCGGTGCGACTGCTCCGCGAGTTGCCCGTAGGTGAGCTGCGCGCCCGTGGCGGCATTGACGAAAGCCGCCTTGGCCGCGCGCGATGCATTGCGCGCGAGCAGGTCGTGCGCCGCGTTGTAGTCGCGCGGAATGTCCACGCGGGGAGGGGAAACCGTGTGGTCGGCGCGGCTCGTTTGCATGAGACGGTCAGGCCGTGGTTTGTGCGGGCGCCAGGGCCAGCGCCAGCCATTCGCGGCACCATGCGGTTGCAAGTTCTTCCGGCATCGTTCCGGCGCTTGCGTCGTGGCACCACACCTCGCCGACGCGCTGCGCGCCGAGGCCCTGCAGGCGTTCGTCGAATTTCTTGCCGCCGAACGCGAAGGTGTTGAGGTAGGTGCGGTCGCCCAATGCGATCACGCCGTATCGCACATGACCCAGGTACTTGGGCTGCGAGTCCAGCGAGTCGTACAGGACGCGTGCGTTGTCCGGAACGTCGCCGGATCCATAGGTCGACGAGCAGATGAGATATAGCGCATCGTCATCGAATGCCGAGATGTCCTGGCCATCCATCAACTGGACATCGATCTCGTCCACGAGGTCGGCGCAATCCATCTGGATCGCCTGGGCCACGTAGTCGGCGGTACTCGTCATCGTGCCGACAAGGATCTTGAGTTTCATCTGGTCTCCGATACTTCTGGGGCGGAGCGGTCGGCATGCAATAAACTGCTTGACGCCGCGACAACAGGAAGTATACTGCAATCTTGATTTAACGCAAGCACACGCAGGAAAACCATCCGCATGCAGCTCATGACCGACAACGACGCCAGTGCCACGCTCGCCGAGCTGGGTGCGCGCGTGCGGGCCTGGCGAGCGCGCCGGGGGATGACGCGCAAGCAGCTCGCGGCGGATTCCGGCCTGTCGGAGCGCTTTCTGGCCGACGTCGAAAGTGGCAAGGGCAATGTGTCGATCAACTCGCTGGAAGCAGCGGCCCGTGCGCTCAACATCACCATTCTCGAGTTGCTGCAGGATGCGCCGCGTCCGGCGTTGGCTCGCACGCAGGGCATGCTTTCGCGGCTGGATGACGGCCAGCTGGACCAGGCCTATTCGTTGCTGTCCGCCACCTTCGGACTCGGCGACGAGAAGGGCCGCGAAAAGCGCATCGCGCTGATTGGCCTGCGCGGCGCGGGCAAGTCCACGCTGGGCGCGCAACTCGCGGCACAACGCGGCGTTCCCTTCGTCGAACTGGACCGCGAGATCGAGCGCGAAGCCGGCACGAGCATGAACGAGATCCTGTTGCTGCACGGGCAGGCGGGCTACAGGCGCTACGAGCGCCGTGCGCTGTTCCGCATCGCCGAGGACCACGCCGAGGGGGTCGTCATGACCACGGGCGGGAGCATCGTGAGCGAGCGCGAAACCTTCGACTTGCTGCAAAGCCGCTTCTATTGCGTGTGGCTCAAGGCCAACCCCGAAGAGCACATGAGCCGTGTCGTCGCGCAAGGCGACATGCGCCCGTTCGACACCACTCGCGGCGCGACCGGGGAAGCGATGGAAGACATCCGCCGCATCCTCGCGAGCCGTGAAGCGCTTTACGCACGTGCGGACGCGGTGGTGGACACGGCCGCGCGCACGGTGAAGCAGTCGCTCAAAGACCTGGAACGCGCCGTTCCCTGAAACGAATCCGGAGACAACCCATGAATGCCATGACCGAGCCGCTTCTCTTCAAGCAGGGAGACAGGGAGCTGGTGAACTTCGCGACCCATCCCTCGCGCTATCGCCACTGGACACTGGCGGTGGAAGGCGACGTCGCGCGGCTCAAGCTCGACATCGACGAGGACGGTGGCATCAAGCCGGGCTACAAGCTCAAGCTCAACAGCTACGACCTGGGCGTGGACATCGAGCTGCACGATGCGATCAACCGCATCCGCTTCGAGCATCCGGAAGTGAAGGTGGTGGTGTTCGAGAGTGCGAAGGAAAAGATCTGGTGCTCCGGCGCGAACATCTACATGCTTGGCCTCTCGACGCATGCGTGGAAAGTGAACTTCTGCAAGTTCACGAACGAGACGCGCAATGGGCTGGAGGATTCTTCGCGTCATGATGGTTTGAAGTCCCTTGCCGCCGTGACCGGCGCTTGTGCCGGTGGCGGCTACGAACTCGCGTTGGCTTGCGACCGCATCGCGATGGTCGATGACCGCGCGTCCACGGTGAGCTTGCCGGAAGTGCCTCTGCTCGGCGTGCTGCCCGGCACCGGCGGCCTGACGCGCGTCACGGACAAGCGCAAGGTGCGCCGCGATCTTGCGGATATTTTCTGCACCACGAGCGAGGGCGTGCGCGCCGATCGCGCCAGGGACTGGAAGCTGATCGACTCACTCGCGAAACCGCAGCAGTTCACGCTTCTGATCGAGTCGGAAATCGCGACGCTGCGTTCGCAATCCATTCGGGGCGAAGGCAAGGGCATCGAACTGCCCGCGCTTGAACGCACGGTCGACGAGCAGGGCTATCACTACGAAACGGTTGACGTGCGGATCGACCGCGCGGCCCGGATCGCGACCATCACCGTGACGGCGCCGAAGACCCCGATTGAAGCGACGCCCGATGCGATCCAGTCCGCAGGCGCCGCGTGGTGGCCGCTGCGCTTCGCGCGAGAGCTCGATGACGCGATCCTCAGCATGCGCGCCAACGAACTCGAGATCGGGACTTGGGTCATGAAGACCCGTGGTGACGCCAACCGCGTGATGCACATGGACGCGGTGCTGGACCAGCACAAGGCTCATTGGCTCGTGCGCGAGACCACAGGCGCGCTGCGCCGCACGCTCGCGCGCCTGGACGTGACGAGCCGCTCACTGATCGCGCTGGTGGATGAAGGCTCGTGCTTCGCGGGCACCTTCTTCGAGCTGGCCTTGGCCTGCGACCGTATCTACATGCTGGACCTGCCCGATGCGCCGGACGCAGCTCCCGCGCTGCGCCTTTCGCCGGCAAACTTCGGGCGCTATCCGGAAGTGAACGGTCTCACGCGTCTGGCGACGCGTTTTTGCGAGGATGAACAAACCATCGCTCAGCTGCAGAGCTTGCAGGACAGTCCGCTGCGCGCGGACCAGGCGCTGGGCTTGGGCCTCGTCACGCTGACGCCCGACGACATCGACTGGGACGACGAGATCCGCATCATGCTGGAGGAGCGCGCCTCGCTCTCGCCCGACGCACTGACCGGCATGGAGGCATCGTTGCGTTTTCCAGGCAAGGAGACGATGGAGACGCGAGTCTTCGGGCGTCTTTCGGCATGGCAGAACTGGATCTTCATCCGCCCGAACGCCGTGGGCGAGGAGGGTGCGTTGAAGCTCTTCGGCACAGGCAAGAAGGCCAAATTCGACTGGAAACGCGTATAGGCGCTTGTCATGCCGGACTTGATCCGGCATCCAGACGCGCCACCATGGATTGCGGGTCAAGCCCGCAATGACAGAAAACCGGATCAATCATGAGCAACATCGACCTGCAAGCCCTCATCCCCAACAACGTGCAGCTCGGCGAGAACCGCCAGCTGCAGCGGGCCCTCGAACATTGGCAACCCGCGTTCCTCAGCTGGTGGGACGAGATGGGCCCCTCCGACTTCAAGGCAAAAGAGGTTTATCTGCGCACCGCGGTCGGCGTCGACGCGCAAGGCTGGGCGAGCTACGGCTACACGCCGATGCCCGAGTACCGCTGGGGCATCTTCCTCGCGGACAAGGAAGAGAACCGCAAGATCGGCTTTGGCGACTTCATGGGCCAGGACGTGTGGCAGGACGTTCCCGGCGAGTACCGCTCCACCTTCCGCCGCCTCATCGTCACGCAGGGCGACACCGAACCTGCATCCGTCGAGCAGCAGCGCCTGCTTGGCCACACGGCGCCGTCGCTCTACGACTTGCGCAACCTGTTCCAGGTGAACGTGGAGGAGGGCCGCCACCTGTGGGCGATGGTCTACCTGTTGCATGCGCACTTCGGCCGCGATGGCCGCGAAGAAGCCGAGGAACTCCTCGAGCGCCACAGCGGAGATCCGAACAAGCCGCGCATCCTGGGCACGTTCAACGAGCCGATGGACAACTGGCTCTCGTTCTTCATGTTCACGTACTTCACGGACAGGGACGGCAAATTCCAGCTCAAGAGCTTCGCCGAGAGCGCGTTCGATCCGCTCGCGCGCACGACGCGCTTCATGCTCACCGAAGAAGCCCATCACATGTTCGTCGGCGAGACGGGCGTCGGCCGCGTCATCAAGCGCACGCTGGAGGTGATGAAGGAGCTGGACACCGACGACGTCGCCACGCTGCGCAAGGCCGGCGTCGTGGACCTGCCCACGATCCAGCGGTTCATGAATTTCTGGTTCACGAGTTCGCTGGACCTGTTTGGCTCCGAAGCTTCGTCCAACGCGGCCAACTACTTCAGCAACGGCATCAAGGGCCGGCCCGACGAAGCGAAATTCGCGGACCACGTCGAGGCCGAAACCGAGATGACGATCCAGGTGCCGGACGGCAAGGGCGGCATGAAGGGTGAGACGATCTCCACCCGCAACGGCATGAACGAGATCACGCGGCTGGAGTACGTGAAGGACTGCAATGTCGGCATCACGCGCTGGAACATGGGCATCAAGCGCGCGGGCGTGAACTTCGAGTTGAAGCTGCCTTCGACGCGGTTCCGCCGGCAGGTGGGTGCGTGGTCGGGCGTGCCGGTGAATCCGCAGGGCCAGCCGATCACGCAGGCCGAGTTCGACGCGAAGAAAGACGAATGGTTGCCCACGGATGGCGACACGGCTTTCATCAAGAGCCTGATGCAGCGCGTCGTCGAGCCGGGAAAGATGGCCGCCTGGATCGCGCCGCCGGACCGCGGGATCAACGCGCAGGCGATCGACTACCAGTACGTGAAGCTCTGAACCGGCCATGACGAGACCGGGGCAAGCTAGAATGCCAGCTGTCGGAGCGTAGCGCAGTCTGGTAGCGCATCTGGTTTGGGACCAGAGGGTCGTAGGTTCGAATCCTATCGCTCCGACCACCACACAAGCCGTGCGGCACCTCTTCTGAACGGCATCCCAAGGCTCCTTCCTTATGATCGGGCCCGGGTGGTTTAGTTGTCCATCCCGCCATGCATCAATCGAGATTCAGTCCCCGCCTTGAAGCACTGCGCGGCGTTGCCGCGCTGATGGTCGCGCTTTTCCACTCCTTCGCCGCCATCAAGCTCACGACGCCGGAGTCGGAATCCATTGGACACGCCGTGCAAGTGCTGGGAAACGGCAGTGCCGGCGTTGCCATCTTTTTCGTGCTCAGCGGATACGTGCTGGGACTGTCGATGGAGAATTCGGCGCGCCATCCGTTGAAGGATTGGTTGCCGTTCGTCCTGCGGCGCATTCTTCGCATCTATCCCGCCATGACGGGGTGCCTGCTGTTCTGCTGGCTGTACCTCGCGCACGTCCACCACTACATCGATTACCCGGCGGCGCGGGTCGCCATTTGGAACGCAGGGGCGAGCGGCGGCGAATTCCTCCGCAATCTCCTCCTGGCGAGCAACTCCCTCAACACGGTGACGTGGACCCTTCAGGTCGAGATGCTGGGGTCCCTGGTGATTCCGCTCCTGTTCTTCATCAAATCGAAGACCCGGGCCGGCGCGGGGGCGTTGCTGATGGTCTGGCTGGGGTGCTTCGCGTTCACCGACGTCTTCGCGGGCGGACATTGGGGATTTCTCTACATGTTCCTGCTCGGCCTGTTCGTGCCCGACCTGGACGCCTTCATCGCGCGTCATGTTCGTGTGCGGTGGGGCCGGCCGCTGATCGCCGCCGTCGCGTTCGCGGGATGCTGCCTCGCGAGTTTCACCTGGATCTCTCTCTGGGCGGTGGTACTCGTCGCCGCCCTCGCGGGCGCACCAAGGGATTTGCCGATGCCGATCCTGGACTGGTCGGCGACCCGCTACCTGGGTCGCATTTCCTACAGTTTCTACCTTTGGCACCTGCCGGTGTTGATCATCGTCACTTCCTTCGTGATGGGGTCGGTCGACAACGCATGGTTGCTCGCCTGGCCGATCACGAGCATGGCTCTTCTCTTCGTCATGTCGGTGGCTGCCGCGGTCGCGGTCGCCCACGTGTCGCACCGATGGCTGGAGGTGCCGTTCAAAGGCGGGGGCGGCGCGCTGCAGGCGATGATGTCCGTCGTGGGACGAGCCAGGAAGCAACCGGCCTTGAATCAGTGATAGCGGGTCAACCTAGCCTGCCAATGAACGACTCTGCATGGAATTGCCGAAGCTTTGCATCGGCCAGGCTGTTCCACACCGCATTCACGAAGGCGAGTAGGTGCGAAACGTAATGCCACACCAGGCTGGAGGTCGATCCGCTCTCGCGCGAAAGCAGGGGATCACAACAGCAATACGAATCGGCATTGTTGGCTGGCGTGTGGACGGGAGGGCGGGTGTAGGAGGCGAAGCCGAGTGTACTAACGTTCAGGCATCGTGCTGCTTCCGTATCAACGAGGGTTCGCCGGAATGCCTGTGGTAGGCTTGCGCCTCGGTCGGTGAAGCCTCACGCGGCAACACTTGCCGGAGATACACCCCAACTGCCCGTAGCTCAGTTGGATAGAGCACCTGCCTTCTAAGCAGGTTGTCGGGGG
>JAZKIF010000072.1:67529-70777 GCA_040385005.1 Pseudomonadota bacterium | reverse complement strand
GGCGGCCTTGTGCCGCTGACGCAGGTTGAAAATCAGGCCCCGTGGCGGCGTAGCCCCGAGGGACACCGCCGCGACAGCGGCGGTCTCAAAGTGGGGCCGTGGACGGTGTGCCTTCGTCCGCGAGGGCGCGGTCTTCGCGCCTGGATGCCGGGTCGAAGCCCGGCATGACAAGGTTGCACAACCGCGGCGCAAGCGGAACCACGGTGGTGCGCCTTGCGGGTTTCCACCCCCGGGAACCCCCCCGTTTTGGTGCGCAAGTCTTGTATACCAGTGGCACGACAACTGCTATACATTGAAACATGGCCACCTCCCCCGAGATCAGCGAGCGCATCCTCGAAGCCGTCATGGCCCGCAAGCTGGAGCCGGGCTCGCGCCTGGGCGAGCAGCAACTCGCGATGCTGTTCGACTGCAGCCGGACGATCGTTCGCGAGGCGTTGACACGCCTGGCCGCACGCGGCATCGTTACCGTGAGCGCGCGACGCGGCTGGTATGTGGTGGAGCCTTCGCAGGACGAAGCGCGCGAAGCGTTCGAGGCGCGCCGCGTGATCGAGACCGGCCTCATCCGCAGCACGAAGAAGGTCGGCAAGCCCGAGATCACCCGCCTGCGCTCGCACCTCTCGCGCCAGAAGGCCGCGATCAAGGGCAGCGACGTGGGCGCGCGCAGCTTCCTGCTCGGCGACTTCCACGTGTGCCTGGCCGAATGCCTGGGCAACTCGCTGCTGGCCGAGACGCTGCGCGACTTCACCGCGCGCACGACGCTCATCGCGATGCGTTATCAGACACCGGAAGACGCCGCGCAATCGTGCCTGGAGCACGTCGAGATCGTCGCCGCGCTCGAAGCCGGCGACCTGAAGCGCGCCGAGCAACTGATGGCCGCGCACCTCTCGACCTGGCAGCTCAAGCTGCAGATGCCGGGCGACGCCGACCCGCTGTCGAAGCTGCGCGACGCGCTCGCCCCGATGGGGAAGGCACGGGAGTTGCGTACCACCGATCCATCCCCGGCCCGCAAGACGCGGACCACCCGTTCCACCTACCTAGGAGAAGTTCTATGAACACCAGCAAACGGCCCTTCCCCGTCATGTTCGCCGTCGCATTCGCCGCCGCGGCCCTCGCGGCCATGGCCACCGGCGCGCAAGCGCAGACCGCGCTCGACGACGTGATGAAGGCGAAGGAAATCAAGATCGCGATCCCGACCGACTTTCCGCCCTACGGCTTCGTCGGCACCGACCTGAAGCCCCAGGGCCTGGACATCGAGATGGCGAACTACATCGCCGGCAAGCTCGGCGTGAAGGTCGAGCTGCTGCCCGTCACCACTGCCAACCGCATCGCGTACCTGCAGACGCGCAAGGCGGACCTCGTCATTTCCACGCTCGGCAAGAACCCGGAGCGCGAGAAGGTGATCGACTTCACCGCCGCGTACTCGCCGTTCTTCATCGCGGTGTTCGGCCCGAAGACGATGACGGTGAAGGCGCCCGCGGACATGGCCGGCAAATCGATCTCGGTGACGCGCGGTTCGGTCGACGATGCCGAGCTGACCAAAGTCGCGCCGCCCACCACGGAGCTGCGCCGCTTCGAGGACAACAACTCTACCGTCTCCGCGTTCGTCGCCGGCCAGACGCAACTCGTCGCGACCAGCGCGCAGGTCGCGGGCAACATGATGGCGAAGAATCCGCAACTCGGCACCGAATACAAGTTCGTGCTGAAGGACTCGCCGAACTTCATCGGCGTGGGCAAGGGCGAGGACAAACTGCGCCTGAAGGTGAACGAGATCCTGGCCGAGGCGAAGAAGAACGGCGATATCGACAAGATGTCGGTGAAGTGGCTCGGACGGCCGGCCGGCGACCTGCCTAACTGATCCAGCGCCATGCGCATCACCTTCGATTTCCTCGCCGTCCTCGCCCAGTGGCCGATGCTGCTGAAGGGCGTGGCGTGGACGTTGGGGTTGACGTTCATCTCGGCGGTGATCGGTGTTGCGGTCGGCGTTGCCTGCGCGTGGTCGCGCACCTACGGCGGCGTGTGGCTGCGCGCGGTCGTTGGCACTTATGTGGAGTTGATCCGCAACACGCCTTTCATCGTGCAGCTGTTCTTCGTGTTCTTCGGCTTGCCGGCAATGGGCGTCAAGCTCTCGCCGGAGACGGCGTCGATCATCGCGATGGTGGTGAACCTCGGCGCGTACGCGGCGGAGATCATCCGCGCCGGCATCGAGGCGACACCGCGCGGGCAGATCGAAGCAGCGTTGAGCCTCGCGATGACGCGCGCGCAGGTCTTCATCCGCGTCGTGCTGCCGCCCGCGCTGTGCAAGGTGTGGCCGGCGCTGGTGAGCCAGATCATCATCGTGATGCTCGGCTCCGCGGTGTGCGGGCAGATCTCCACCGAGGAATTGAGCTACGCGGCCAACCTGATCCAGAGCCGCAACTTCCGCGCCTTTGAAGCGTTCCTCATCGCGACCGCGATCTACCTCGTGCTGTCCATGGCGGTTCGCAAGCTGCTGAATTGGCTGGGGCCGCGATTCCTCTTCGGCCGTTCCACGGGCTCGGGATAGCCGGAACACAAATGGTCGAATTCACCGTCTGGGACATCTTCCGCAACCTGCTGCTGGCCGGCCGCTGGACCGTCGCGCTTTCGCTGATCGCCTTCATCGGCGGCGGTCTCGTCGGACTCGCGCTCCTCATCCTGCGCCTCACCTCGTCAGTGTGGGCCCACCGGTTCGTGAGCAGCTACGTGCAGCTGTTCCAGGGCACGCCGCTGCTGATGCAGCTGTTCCTCGCGTACTTCGGCATCGCGCTCTTCGGCATCAACACCTCGCCCTGGGTCGCGGCGGCGCTGGCGCTCACGCTGTACACCAGCGCCTTCCTTACCGAGATCTGGCGCGGCTGCGTGGCGTCGATCCCGAAAGGCCAGTGGGAAGCAGCGCAAAGTCTCGCGATGAATTTCGGCGAGCAGTTGCGGCATGTGGTGTTGCCGCAAGCGTCGCGCATCGCCATCCCGCCAACCGTGGGTTTTCTCGTGCAGGTCATCAAGGGCACCGCGCTCGCGTCGGTGATCGGCTTCATCGAATTGACGAAGGCGGGGACCATGATCACCAACGCGACGTTCAAGCCGTTCGTGGTCTACAGCTGCGTGGCGCTCCTCTATTTCTCGCTCTGCTATCCCATCAGCTTCTACGCGAAGATCCTGGAAAGAAGAATCAATGCAGCCCGTCGTTGAAATCACCGCCCTGCGCAAATCCTTCGGCACGAACGAGGTGC
>JAZKIF010000072.1:50040-67519 GCA_040385005.1 Pseudomonadota bacterium | reverse complement strand
CGACCTCAAGGTGCAAAGCGGCGAAGTCATTGCAATCATCGGCAAGAGCGGCTCGGGCAAGAGCACGCTTCTGCGCTGCATCAACGGGCTGGAGACTTTCCAGGACGGCGCGCTCACCGTCGACGGCAAGCCGCTCCTGCACGACAACCCTGCCGCGATGCGCGAGTTGCGCCAGCACGTGGGCATGATTTTCCAGAGCTTCAACCTGTTCCCGCACCTGACGGTGGGCCGCAACGTGATGCTCGCGCCGACGCTCGTGAAGAAGAAAAATTCCGCCGAAGCAGTCGCGCTCGCGAAGAAGCTGCTCGAGCGCGTCGGCCTCGCGGAGAAATTCGATGCCATGCCGGAACAACTTTCCGGCGGCCAGCAGCAACGTGTCGCGATCGCGCGCGCGTTGGCGATGGAGCCGGCCGTGCTGCTGTGCGACGAGATCACCAGCGCGCTCGACCCCGAGCTTGTCGGCGAGGTGCTGCGTGTTGTCGAGAGTCTCGCCGACGAAGGCATGACGCTCCTCATGGTGACGCACGAGATGAATTTCGCGCGCAAGGTCAGCGACCGCGTGATCTTCATGCACCAGGGACGGGTGCATGAGATGGGTTTGCCGGCGGACCTCTTCGGCAATCCGCAGACGCCGGAGCTGAAGCAGTTCCTGTCTTCGTTGCACGACTAACGCCGGAACATCTCCAGCTTCAGCGGCCACTCGTTGCCGAGCCAGTACGCATACTCGGTGTGGTCCTTCAAATCATCGTCGGTGTCGCCGTGGACGAACAGGTCCAGGCCGTTGCGATGCGCATCCAGCCACGGGATCACCTTGTCGAACTCCGCGGCCTTGAAGGCCAGCTGGCAACTCCAGCGCGGATGCGGACCGACCTCCCGCTCGTGCACGCGACCGACCTGCACGTTGAGCAATTGCCCGGCCTGCGCGACGAGGGCTCGCGCCTGGTCTATCGTGTCCGCATCGAAATAGACGTGCGCATGGTACGCGGGATGGATGTTGACGGGTCGTTTCGGCATGTTCATTGGTCCCAATGCTGTTTGAACACGGGCGCGACGCTCTCGTGCGCCTCGATGCGCGAGAGCAGCGCCGCGAACGCGGGCCGGTGCTCGGCGAGGTGCTGCCGCGTGCCGGCCCATTTCGAGACAACCACCGCTAGGAAATCGAGGGCGCCCGGCGCGTCGCCGTTCAGGAACGGCGACGCGTGGAACGTGTCCGCGAAGATCTCCCAGTTGCGGTGCAACGTGGCGCGCGTGCCGAGCTTGATGGCGTCGTGCGCCGCTTCATCGGTGGCCGTGGTGAAGCGCTCCGGGTAGTCGATGATGGTGATCGCGCTGTAGCAGTTCGCGGGGATGTACACGAGGCCCCGCAAAGCCTGCGCGCGGGCGACCGGATCCTTCGGAAGCAACTGCCCCGGCGGGGTTGCGTCCAGGCCCAGGTGGATCAGGATCGCGGCACTCTCCGTCAGCACGCCGCCGCTCGGCAGCACGAGCGTGGGGATCTGCAGGAGGGGGTTCACGCGGCGCAACGCTTCCTGCGCGGAGTCGGCTTCCCAGCGGGAGGCGCGCTCCACACGGTATGGCAGGCGCGCGGCGTGCAGGCCCATTTCGGCGGCCGCCGAGCCTGAACCCTTGCTGCCGTAGAGGATGTACATGGCATCTCCTGAAATCGCGTTGCCCGCCATTGTGCAAGCAAGCCCCGCACTGCGGCAGAATGCCACGATGAAATTGCTCAAATCACTTCTTTGCGCGAGCATCGCAATCGCCCTGCCCGCCCTCGCCTTCGATTTGCAGGGCCATCGCGGAACACGCGGCAACGCGCCGGAGAACACCCTGCCCGCCTTCGAGCGCGCGCTGGAAATCGGCGTCACGACGCTGGAGCTGGACGTTGGCATCACGGCCGATGGCGTCGTCGTGATCTCGCACGACCCTTACCTCAATCCCGCGATCACGCGCGATGCGAAAGGCCAGTGGCTTACCGGCGAAAAGGGCCCGCTCATCCATGATCTGACCTACGCGCAGATCCAGACGTACGAGCTGGGGCGGATCAATCCGGATTCGGCTTACGCCAAAACTTTCAGCACCCAGCAGCCGCGCGACGGCACGCGCATGTCCACGCTGCAAGCGCTGTTCGATCGCGTGAAGGCGCTCGGCGCGAACGACGTGCGCTTCAACATCGAGACCAAGCTCGACCCCTCGCGCCCCGGCGACACCGTGTCGCCCGAGGAGATGACCCGCGCGCTGCTCAAGGTCATCAAGGACGCGGGCATGACGCAGCGCGTGACGATCCAGAGTTTCGACTGGCGCTCGCTCAAGGTCTCGAAGCAGCTCGAGCCCACCATCCCCACCGTGTGCCTCACCATCCAGACCGCCAACACCGACAACACGCGCGACGGCAGCTGGACGGCCGGCCTGAAGATCGCCGAAGCCGGCAACGCACCGAAGATGGCGAAGGCCGCCGGCTGCGCCGTGTGGTCGCCGAACGGCGGCGCGGTGACCGAAGCGCTGGTGAAGGAGGCGCAAGGCCTGGGCCTGCAGGTGGTCGTCTGGACGGTGAACAGCCCCGCCGACATCGAGCGCTTCATCGCCTGGGGCGTGGACGGCCTCATCAGCGATTACCCCGATCGCGTGCGCACGGCGATGCAGGCGAAGGGGATGCCGCTGCCGAAGGCGCTGGCGAAGAACTAGGTCTTGTGCACGTGCTGATGATGCGCATCCGGAAAATGCGCATGCGTATGCACCAGCGGCTCGTGCCGATGCGGATGGCTGTGGCGCGTGCCGGGCGCCACCGGCGGCTCGTGCGGATGGTCATGATGCGGATCGCCGTCTCCGTGGACGTGTTCATGCGCATGGGCCATCGGTTCGTGCGCGTGGGGATGCTCGTGGCGCTCCGTGAGATGCAAAGCCACGCCGATCGCCATCAGCACGCCCGCGCCCAGTAGCGTGGCCGTGACCGGCTCGCCGAGCAGCAGGATGGCCAGCACCGCGCCAAAGAAAGGCGCGACGGAAAAGTAAGCACCGGTGCGCGCCGCGCCAAGCTCGCGCAGGGCGACGACGAAGAGCGCGAGGCTTGCGCCGTAGCTCGCGAAGCCGAGAAGCGCGGCGCCGGAGACCACGGAAGGCGAAGGCCAGTGCGCGCCCAGCACCAGTGCGAGACCGAGGTTCGTCGCGCCCGCCGCAAGTCCCTTGACCATCGCGATCCAGGTTGCGTCGTTCAGCGACACCTTGCGCGTGAGGTTGTTGTCCAGCGCCCAGGCAAGGCAGGCGCCCGCGACGCACAGCGCCGGCTGCCATCCCGGCAAGTCCATGCGTCCCGGCCATGCGAGCAGCAGGCCGCCCGCGACGATGGCGACCATGCCGAGCGCGATGCGGCGGTCGAAGTTCTCCCTGAAGACGAACCACGCGAGCAGCGCGGTGAACACCGACTCCGCGTTGAGCAGCAACGATGCCGAAGACGCATGCATGCCCGAGAGACCGAACATCAGCAGGACAGGCCCCGCCACGCCGCCGCAGGCCACGGCGGCCGCGAGCCAGCGTGCTTCACCGCGCGCGGGGCGCTCGGCGCCGCGCAGGAATCGCACCGCCGCGAGTCCAAGGCCCGAGCCGAGGTACAGCAGCGCAGCGAGCATCCACGGACTGGTCTGGGCGAGCAGCAATTTCGCGAGCGGCGTGCTCGCGCCGAACAGGAGCGCCGCAGCCAATCCCGCCCACGCGCCGCGGGGCATGTCACTGATTCTCATGGGGTCATGCTACCCTTCCCGCGCATCCATGTCCGCGCACCACGACCACTCTCGTCACGGTCATTCCCATGACCATTCGGGTCATTCACATGACCACGGCGATCCGCACAACCCGGCTTACCGGCGCGTGCTGTGGATCGCGCTCGTCCTCAACGCGGCGATGTTCATCATCGAGATCGCCTCCGGCGTCAAAGCCGGCTCGGTCTCTCTGCTGGCGGACGCCATCGACTTCTTCGGCGACGCCGCGAACTACGGCCTGACGATCGCCGTGCTCAGCATGGGCGTGCTGTGGCGCTCGCGGGCCGCGCTCGTGAAGGCGGCCAGCATGGGCCTGTTCGGCGTGGCGGTGCTCGCGAAGGTCGCGTGGTCGGTGATACATGGTGTGCCTCCCGAAGCGCTCACGATGGGCGTGGTCGGCGTGCTGGCGCTGCTCACCAACCTGGGCGTGGCCGGGCTGCTCTACGCATGGCGAGAAGGCGATGCGAACATGCGCAGCGTGTGGCTGTGCACGCGCAACGACGCGATCGGGAACGTCGCAGTGATGGGCGCGGCGCTCGGCGTATTCGGCACGGGCAGCGCGTGGCCGGACCTGCTCGTGGCGTCTGGCATGGCTGCGCTGGCGCTGTGGTCGGCCTGGGCCGTCCTGCACCAGGCGCGCGGGGAAATGGCCCGACCAAAGCGCTGAGGGAGTCAGCGCTTTGAGCACGCGGGCCATTCCGGCCCGAAGGTTCAGCGCAGGATCTTGCCGAGCAGCAGGCCGATCGCGAAGGCGCCGGCCACCGTGCTCAAGGGATGCGCCTTGATGTGGTCGCGGGCGTACGAGCCGTACTCTTCCTGCATCGACATCACGCGGTCGCTGCTGGCCGCAACAGTCTGCTCGAGCTTGTCCACGGTTTCGTGGGCTTTCTGGGCGACGCGGTTGATGGTGCCGCTCGTGCCGCTCGTGCCATTCAGGCCGGCCGTGCCGGTGCTGCTCGTCGTCATGCCGCCGGTGCTGGTGCTGGTTTCGCTGTTCATGTGCTGATCCTCTGTGCGTTCGTCGAAATAATCGCCGGCGGATGCCGTCGGTCTGCACAGTCTAGGAAGCTCGGCACTCGCCGGGTGTCGGCCAATGTCCCGCTTGAACTGTAGGAGGCGTCCTGCGCGCGGACCGATAATGAATTCCATGTCTTCCAACTCATCCACGCGCGAGCGCGCAGGCGCGATCACCGACGTCGCCGGCATCGAGGTCGGCCACTTCACCGACCCGCGCCGGCCGACCGGCTGCTCCGTTGTCATCGCCCGCGACGGCGCTGTTGCGGGCGTCGACGTGCGGGGCGCTGCGCCCGGCACGCGAGAGACCGACCTGCTGGCGCCCACGAATCTCGTCGAGCGCGTGCACGGCATCCTGCTCTCGGGCGGCAGCGCGTTCGGCCTCGCCGCGGCGGACGGCGTCGTGCGCTGGCTGGAAGAGCAAGGCGTGGGCATGCCCGTCGGCAAGGCGCGCCTGCCTCTGGTCCCCGGCGCGGTGCTGTTCGACCTGATGGTCGGCGACTCATCCATCCGTCCCGATGCGCAAGCCGGTTACGCGGCTTGCGCGGCGGCGTCGACGCAACCGCCCGCCGAAGGCAACGTCGGCGCCGGCGCCGGCGCGGCGGTGGGAAAGATCTTCGGTATCGCGCGCGCGATGAAGGGCGGCATCGGCACCGCCTCCATCACGATCGACGGCGTGACCGTCGGCGCGCTGATCGCCTGCAACGCGCTCGGCGATGTGATCGATCCCGACACCACGCACCCGATCGCCGGCGCGCGCACCGAGGATGGAAAGTCGATGATCGACACGCGCCGCGCGCTGCTTCGCGGCGTGCCGCCCAAGCCGCCGATGGCGGGCACCAACACCACCATCGGCGTGATCGCCACCGATGCGGTCCTCACCAAGGCACAGGCTTCGCGTCTCGCGACCGTGTCGCATGACGGCCTTGCGCGCAGCATCAATCCCGTGCACACGATGTCCGACGGCGACGCGCTCTTCACGCTCGCCACGGGGCGCGCGGGCAAGACGCCCGGCATGATGGTGCTGAGCACGATGGCCGCGGAAGTCGTCGCGATGGCCGTGGCCCGCGCAGTGCGTGCGGCCGAGGGCATCACCGCAGGTGACTTGCATCTCCCCGCGGCACGCGACCTTCCTGCATGAAACCGCACATGCCCAAGGCGATCCGCTACACGCTCCTGTCGCTGCGCGACCTCCTCATCTCCGCCGGGCCGTTCGCGCTGCTGGCGGTGGCGCTGCTGGTGGCCGCCTACTTCTGGCTCGACCCCACGCCGCCCAAGCGCGTCACGCTCGCGACCGGTCCGGCGCAAAGCGCGTACGACGAGTTCGGCAAGCGCTACAAGAAGGCGCTGGCAACCAACGGCATCGAAGTCGTGCTGTTGCCCAGCCAGGGGTCGTCGGAGAATCTGCGGCTGCTGCGGGACGGCAAGGCCGACCTCGGTTTCGTGCAGGGCGGCAGCAACGACCGCGCGGCCGCCGAAGAGAGCGAACTGCAGTCGCTCGGCAGCCTCTTCGTCGAGCCGGTGTGGCTGTTCTATCGCGAAGATTCAGCGAAGAAGGTGTCGCCGACCGGTGCGTTGGGCGCGCTCACGCAGTTGCAGGGCCTGCGCCTGAACGTCGGCGCCGAAGGCAGCGGCGTTCCGCTGCTGATGGACAAGCTCTTCGACGCCAACAACATCGACGCGCAGAAGATCACGCGCTCGCGGCTCGACCAGACCGCGGCCACCGTGGCGTTCCTCTCCGGCGAACTCGACGCGATCGTGTTCGCGTCCGCGCCCGAATCGCTGATGGTGCAGATGCTGCTGCAAACGCCCGGCGTGAAGCTGATGGATTTCGCGCAGAGCGAGGCGTATTCGCGGCGCTTCCCGTTCCTCACGCCGGTGGTGCTGCCGCGCGGCGTCGTGGATCTCGCGCGCGACCTGCCGCCGGCCGACTTGCGCCTGGTCGCCACCACCACCGCGCTGCTCACGCGCGAAGCGACGCATCCCGCGCTGCTGCAGCTCTTCGCGCAGGCCGCGCGCGACCTGCACGGCCCCGCGGGCTGGTTCAACCGCGCGGGCACGTTCCCGACGCTGGAGCACAGCGAGTACCCGGTCTCGCGTGAGGCCGAGCGCGCCATCACGGGCGGCATGCCTTTCCTGCAGCGCTACCTGCCCTTCTGGCTCGCGAACCTGGTCGAGCGCATGTGGCTCGCGCTGGGCATCATCATCGCGATCCTGCTGCCGCTTTCGCGCATCGTGCCGCCGCTGTACGAGTTCCGCATCCGCTCGCGGGTGTTCCGCTGGTATGGGCAGTTGCGCGCAATCGAGCTGCAGATGGACGCGGGCGAGCCGGATGTGCCGCGCTTTGCGCAGGAACTGGACGAGTTGCAGGAGAAGGTGGGGCGGGTGAACGTGCCGCTGTCCTACGCGGACGAGTTGTATGCGCTGCGGAACAACATCAGCCTGGTGAGAAGACGGCTGGAGGATCGGGCGACGTAGTTGGTGTGCGGGGCGTTCTTTTGGACGCAGAATCCGCAGAGGTTACGCAGAAGAAGACAAGAAAAAAACTCAATGAATTTTCTGGGCTTTGTTCTGCGTAACCTCTGCGAATTCTGCGTCCAAATAAACCTCTGATCGCCTCACAGCTTGACGTCGACACTGTTCTGCAGCGCAGCCTGCGCCACCGCGTCCAGCGCGCGATCCACGACGGCCTGCCCCGAGATCATCCGCAGCGTCCCGCCCTGCAGCATCTTGTCCATCAGCCGCCGCGTCATCGAATGCGACCGCCCCGCCCCGTTGCCGAACATGAAGAGCGTGCCGTGCGGGCTGGCCCAGGTCACCTGGAAGCGCAACCATCCACCATCCATCAGCATCTCCACCCACGTGCCCGGCTGCAGCGCCGACGGCGGCAGCGTGGGCAGGTCGCGTGGGCGCGTGTCGGTGAAGCCCGGCTGCGTCTCCTGGAACAGCGGCTTGGGCGCGATCGATGCGTTCGTCGGCACGAAGCCCGAGTGTTCCGCCTCGGTCGCGCCGAGCCAGGTGCCGGGGCCGGTGTCCTCGTCGCCGCCCAGCATCGACTCGAGGTCTTCCCGCGTCATGGTGGTGGAAAGCGGCACCGGGCGTTCCGGGTTGTCGGCATTGCGGATCGCGTGGTCGTGCGCGGAGGAAAGGAAATCGAGGAAGCGCTCGGTGGCGGGATGCGGGTAATCGATCAGCGCGAGCCCGTGCCGGATCTTTTCGAGCAGTTGCGGGACGAGCCGCATCAGCCGGGGCACGTTCGACGACGCGAAGCGCGGCTGCGCGCTCCAGAGCAAGTCGGGCACCAGGGTCATGTAGCCGCCGGGATCGGTTGTGCCGGCATCGTCCGCGAGCCTTGCCTGTGCCATCACCTGGGTCCACGGCCCCATGATGAACGCCGCGATCTCGCGCGGCGCCGCGGCGACGTCCTGCCGCGCGCGCATCTCCTTCGCGATCTTCTCGGCGAGCAGGTTGCGCTGTTCCGCCTGGAGCAACGCGCGCACGGCTTTCTCGCGGTATCGCTTGTCGCGCTGGCGCTCGTCGCCCCACGCCTCTTCCAGCGAATTTAGCGCGAAGTCAAACGGCTCCGCGCCTTCCACGGTGGTGGTGTGCAGCGCTTCCACGGCCTGGCGCAAGGGCTCGATGAATGCCGCGAATCCCGGCGCGTCCTCGGCCTGCCACGCGAGGCTGCGCTGCGTCATCTGGTCCAGCAGGCGGCGCGCGGGGTGCTTGCGGTCGCTGAAGAAGCGCGGGTCCTGGAGCGCGAGGCGCTGCAGCGCGGGCTGCAGGTCGCGCACGGCCTGCTGCACGGGGGCCAGCAGCCGCTTGTCGGTGGCGATGTTCTCCACCATCAGGTTGACGACTTCCTGGCCGAGCGCCCGCGCGGCGGCACGCGGATCGTCCGGGGTGCCGCGCTGCTGCATGCGGCGCATCACCTTGTCCACGGCCCTCATCTCCTGCAGCGCCTCGAAGGCCGCCGGCATGGTGAGCGAAAAATCGGTCGACTCCACGGGACTCGTCACGCCCGCGATCACGGGATCGTCGAAATCCCCCGAGAGCAGCCGTCGCAGGTCCTTCACGTTCAGCTTGCTCGCCGCCGCGGCGGAAAGCGGCGCAGGCCGCGTGTCCGGCGAAGGCGTTGCCACGAAGCCCGCCGGCGTCACGCCGTTCGATCGCAGCATCATGCTCAGGTCTTCGTACACGCGCGCGAGTTCGGGCGCCATCGCCTCGCCCAGGTGCTCCATCCAGCGCATGCGGATCGCCGGCGGCACGGGGCTTTGCAGCGTCACGGTGCGCAAGCTGCGCACGTAGACCTCGGGGCGCAATGGGTTGCGGTCGGCCTGCACGACGCGCAGGCCTTGCACGGCGCAGATCAGCGCGTTGAGTTCGGCGAGATCGCGTTCGACTTCCGCGAGCACCATCTGCTGCAGGCGCAACAGGTCGACGCTCTCCTGCATCTGGTCGTCGCCCATGAGCTCGAGCGAATCGAAGCTGAGCGTGCCCGATTTGCGCGCATCGCCGCCGGAGATCGCCTGCGCGAATTCCGCAAGCAACGCCTGCGGATACGCTTCGCACAAGGAGCCTTCATGCTTGTTGAGGGTCCGCGTCGCATCGAGGAGAAGCTTGCGCTCGGCCTCATCAGGCACCAGCGCCGCGCGCTTTGGCATCGTGAACGCCGCGCGCCGCACCAGCCGTTGCATGAGCGAGCGCCCCTGGGCCGCCGCCTCTTTCATGCAAGCGCGATACAGGGCCTGATAAGAATTATTCTGAGCACCCGCCAAAATACCCCCCAACAAGGCCGACGATCAGCGGCCGACAGGTCCGCCTGGATCGAGGCCCTTAAATGACGCCGAAGGTCGTCATTTAAGGGCTTTATAACGCATGCGTTTCGGTTTGGCACCTTCCTCGCCGAGGCGCTTTCTCTTGTCCGCTTCGTATTCCTGGTAGTTGCCGTCGAAGAACGTCCACTGGCTGTCCCCCTCCGCCGCCAGGATGTGCGTCGCAATGCGATCCAGAAACCACCGGTCGTGGCTGATCACCATCACGCTGCCCGCGAATTCCAGCAAGGCGTCTTCCAGTGCGCGCAGCGTTTCCACGTCCAAGTCGTTCGACGGCTCGTCCAGCAGCAGCACGTTGCCGCCCGCGATCAGCGTCTTGGCCAAATGCAAGCGCCCGCGCTCGCCACCGGACAGCGTGCCGACGCGCTTTTGCTGGTCGCCGCCGTTGAAGTTGAAGCGGCCCGCGTACGCGCGGCTCGCCATCTGGAATTTGCCGACGTTCAGGATGTCCAGGCCGCCCGAGATGTCTTCCCAAACCGTCTTCTGGTTCGCGAGTTCGTCGCGGTGCTGGTCGACGAAAGCCATCTGCACCGTGGAGCCGATGACGACTTCGCCCGAGTCCGGCTTTTCCTTGCCGGCGATCAATTTGAACAGCGTGGACTTACCCGCGCCGTTCGGGCCGATGATGCCGACGATCGCGCCCGGCGGAACGGTGAAGCTCAGGTTGTCGATCAGCACGCGGTCGCCGAAGGACTTGGAGACGTTGTGGAACTCGATCACCTGCTGGCCGAGACGCTCGGCCACGGGGATGAAAATTTCCTGCGTCTCGTTGCGCTTCTGGTATTCGACGTCCGACAGTTCCTCGAAGCGGGCCAGCCGCGACTTGCTCTTGGCTTGCCGCGCCTTGGGGTTCTGGCGCGACCACTCCAATTCCTTCTTCAGGGCCTTGGCGTGGGCTTCCTCGCTCTTTTGCTCCTGCGCGAGGCGGTCGCCCTTTTGCTCGAGCCAGGTGCTGTAGTTGCCCTTCCACGGGATGCCGTTGCCGCGGTCCAGTTCCAGGATCCACTCGGCCGCGTTGTCCAGGAAGTAGCGGTCGTGGGTGATGGCCACCACGGTGCCCGAGAAGCGCGTGAGGAACACTTCCAGCCACTCCACCGATTCTGCGTCCAGGTGGTTGGTCGGCTCGTCGAGCAGCAGCATGTCGGGCTTGGAGAGCAACAGGCGGCACAGCGCGACGCGGCGCTTTTCGCCGCCGGACAGCACGCCGATGACGGCGTCCCAGGGCGGAAGACGCAGCGCGTCGGCGGCGATTTCCAGCTGGTGCTCGGAATCGGTGCCGGCCGTGGCGATGATCGCTTCGAGGCGGGCCTGCTCGGCGGCCAACGCGTCGAAATCGGCGTCCGGCTCGGCGTAGGCGGCATATACCTCCTCGAGCTTGGCCTTGGCCGCGAAGACTTCGCCCATGGCCTCTTCGACGCTTTCGCGCACGGTGTGCTCGGGGTTGAGCTTGGGCTCCTGCGGGAGGTAGCCGATGTTCAGTCCGGGCATCGGCGTGGCCTCGCCCTCGTACTCCTTGTCGACACCCGCCATGATCTTCAGGAGGGTGGATTTGCCCGAGCCATTCAGGCCGAGCATGCCGATCTTGGCGCCGGGGAAGAAGGACAGCGAGATGTCCTTGAGGATGTGCCGCTTCGGCGGCACGATCTTGCCGACGCGGTTCATGGTGAAGACGTACTGAGCCATTTGTGTGGGGAGCTTTGTGTGAGGGATGCGGGTGTGCGAACCTTCCATTATCGCAATAGTTGTCATGCCGGCCTTGATCCGGCATCCATCGGTGCATGGCAGCACTGCGGGATGGATTGCGGGTCATGCCCGCAATGACAACCAGCGGGCCCGCAATGACAACTCAGCCTTTACCGTCCAGGCTGTTCTTCAGCGCGGTTTTCGCGACCTTGTCGAGCGCCTCGTCCACCACGTTGCGATCGGCGATCACCTTGACCTGCCCCGCAGCGCGCAGCTTGTCCAGCGTGCGGCGCGACATGGAGTGCGCCGTGCCGGCCTGCGAGGTGAACATGAACAGCGTGGCGTGCGGGCTGGCCCAGGTGAGCTGGGCACGCACCCATTGATTCTTCACCATCAACTCGACCCAGGTGCCGGTCTTCAGGTCTCCGGCCTTGGCGGCGCTGGTGGGCTCTTCGATCTGCATCGCTTCCGGGCTGGCCACGTGTTCGGGAGCCAGCACGTCGCTGTCCAGGTAGCCGGAATCGACCGCTTCCTGCTTGTCGAGCCAGAGCGCGGCCTCGGCGGCGTCGTCGTCGCTGAACTCCGACTCCTGCGCTTCCACGGCTTCGGCGGCGGCCTGGCTCACGGAATCGCGGCCATCGTGCACCGCCGCGCGGTGGATGGTGATGAGGTTGTTGAAAAAGCGCGCCGTGAGCTCGGGCGGGTATTCGATGCGGTTCAAGCCCTCGCGCAGCTTGGAGAGCAGGCCCGGGATCATCTGCACCAGGCGCTTGGCGCGACCGCGCGTGGCGGTGCTCTTCTGCACGCTCCACACCAGGTCGTCGACCATCGCACGGTACCCGTACGGGTCATCCGAGCCGTCGGCGCAGCTGAGCTGCGCCTCGGCGACGACCTGCGCCCACGAGTTCTTGAGGAAGTCGAGCACGAACTCCGCCACTTCCAGGCTCTCGACCTGCGTCGCAAAATCCGCCGCGAGCTTTTGCGCGAGCAGGTTGCGCTGCTCGGCGTGCAGCAGCGCGCGCGCGGCCTCTTCGCGCCGGCCCTTGAGCACGACGTCGTGCTCGGACCACTTGTCCTGCAGGTTGTCGAGCAGCTCGCCGAAAGTGTCCGCGTCGACCACCTTGCTCCCCATCCACTGCACGGCGTCTTCCACCGTCGCCATGAACCGTCGCCAGCCCGGATCGCTCTCGCCGGCGAAGGCCAGGCTGCGCTGCGTGATGCGGTCCAGGAATTGCCGCGCGGGGTGCGTGCGGTCGCTGAAGAAACGCGAATCCTGTTCCGCCAGTTGCAGGATGCCGGGCTCGATGGCCTTGAGCTGGGTCTTGAATTCAGGCAGGAGCCGCTTGTCCACGCCGAGGTTGTCGAACATCAGGCGCACGACTTCGCCGCCGAGTTGCGTGCCCAGGCGGGGCGGCGGCGGCGCATCGGGCTCGACCACCACTTCCTGGAGCAGGTCAACCGGCTCGGCGGGCGGCGCGGGCTTGGGACGGCTCTCGAGCTTTTGCACCAGCGCATCGACCTGCTTCATCTCCTGGAGCAGGGACATCGACGCGGGCATGGTGTGCAGGAAATCCCTCGGCCCCGACGCCTTCGCGTCGAAGTCGCCATGCAGGAGCTTGCGCAGGCGGTCGAGCGTGAGGATGGTCTTGGCCATCGAATCGACCACGGGCGCGCCGCTGGCGCCGCCGCCCTTCACGAGACGGCCGCCGATCGGTACGGCCTGCTCCACGCCGGTGGACGCGAGCCAGTCCGACAGCTCCTTGTAGAGGCGGCGCAAGTTGGCGCCGAGCAGGCCCGCGGAAGGGGCGATCAGCTGCTCACGAACGTGGGAATCCGGAACGTGCTCGGCCAGGGTCGCCTGGAGCGCGCGGACGAACACATCGGGACGCACGGGGTTCAGGCCCGGCTGGATGGTCCGCCAGCCCAGCAGCGTGCTCACCAGCGCATCGAGTGTCGGCAGGACGTCGTCGACGGCCAGCGAAACCTCTTGCTGCGCACGCGCGACTTCGATGCTCTGGTCCAGCTCCGACGCCTCGAACAGGCGCAAGTCCTCGAAGCGCAGCGCCTCGGCATGGACCTGCTCCTTGCCGCCGCCCTCATAAACCAGCCGCGTGAGTTCCTTGCGGAAGGTCGCGACGACGGCCGTCGAATGCGCCGAGAGATCCTGCACAGCGAGCTTGGTGCCCGCCTGCTGGAAGCCGGAGATGCGCCGCGGGCTGTTGGGGGAGGTGGCGGCCACCAGGCCCTTGAGCATTTCGGTGACGAGCAGGTCGGCCTGTTGCAGCATCGCCTCCAGGCAGTCGTTGAGCGACGGCTGGAAGGCGGTGGGGTCGTCGGAGACGCCCAGTCTTAACTTCAGCAGGGTGGCCATATATATCGGTGGAGCGATGCAAATTATGTGTCGGTCCGGTCGAGGCGCGCCAGCACTTTCCCGGCAGGCGGAGGCTGGCGGGGGACAAATGCGACAACTCCGGGCGATCTTCGGCGCCCTGCAATGGATGGTAACCACGGCGGATGAGCCAGGCAACGGATTCGCGCGATCCATGAGACAATGCCGGCTGTTGCGGACTCCAGTTGCCCGCAATCTCAGCGATTCGCTGGGGACGAAGCAGCCCAACCCAGGGCAGCCGGCTCCCACCCCCCGGAACCCCATCTGCCTTTGACTGGCTCGGTGCCCTGCACCGTACAGGCCGATTCCCCAAGCGCCACGGATGGCGCAAATTTAAATGACTTTTGATGAACTGAAGCTGGCTCCCGCCATCTTGAAGGCCGTGCATGAGCAAGGCTACGAAACCCCCACCCCGATCCAGGCCCAGGCGATCCCCGCCGTGCTCGAAGGCCACGACCTTCTGGGCGGCGCACAGACGGGCACCGGCAAAACGGCCGCCTTCACGCTTCCCATGCTGCACAAGCTCACGGAAGGCACCAGCAGGAAAAACAAGTTCGGCAAGGACGGCATCGCCGCCCTGGTGCTCACGCCCACGCGTGAACTCGCCGCGCAGGTGGAAGAGTCCATCCGCACCTACGGCAAGTACCTGAAGCTCACGTCCACCGTCATCTTCGGCGGCGTCGGCATGAACCCGCAGGCCAGCAAGCTCAAGGCCGGCGTCGACATCGTGGTGGCCACTCCCGGCCGCCTGCTCGACCTGCAGGAGCAAGGCTTCCTGGACCTCTCCACCGTCGAGATTCTCGTGCTCGACGAAGCCGACCGCATGCTGGACATGGGCTTCCTGCCCGACGTCAAGAAGATCCTGGCGCTCATGCCCAAGGAAAAGCAGAGCCTGCTGTTCTCCGCCACCTTCAGCGACGAGATCCGCGATCTCGCCAACAACCTGCTGAAGAATCCGCAAAGCATCCAGGTGACGCCGCGCAACACCACCGTGCAGCGCATCACGCAGACCGTGCACCCCGTGGGCCGCGGCAAGAAGAAGCAACTGCTCGCCCACATCATCAACGAGAACAACTGGAGTCAGGTGCTGGTGTTCACGCGCACCAAGTTCGGCGCGAACAACGTCGCCGAATTCCTGACCAAGAACGGCATCAACGCGATGGCGCTGCACGGCAACAAGAGCCAGTCGGCCCGTACCCAGGCACTCGGCGGCTTCAAGAGCGGTGACATCCGCGCCCTGGTGGCGACCGACATCGCCGCGCGCGGCATCGACATCGACGACCTGCCGCACGTCGTCAACTACGAGATCCCCAACGTGCCGGAAGACTACGTGCACCGCATCGGCCGCACCGGCCGCGCGGGCGCGGAAGGCGCGGCCGTGAGCTTCGTGTGCCTGGACGAAGAAGGCTTCATGAAGGAGATCGAGCGCTTCACCAAGCAGCAGATCCAGAGCAAGATCGTCGAGGGCTTCGCGCCCGAAGCCGGCGAGCGCGCCGAACCCATCGCGATGGGCCGCCAGACCATCTGGGGCGGCGCGGGCAAGCCGCCGAGCCGCGAAGTAATGGCTGCTGCCGCCAAGGCAGCGCGCCAGGAGATGGTGCAGCGCATCCGCGACAACAAGGCCGCGGACGGCGGTGGCGGTGGCGGTGGTGGACGCAACGGCGGCCAGCGCAACGCCCGGGGCAATGGCGGCGGCAATGGCGCCTCCAACGGCAATGGCGGTGGCGGTGGCCGCAACGGAAGTGGTTCGCGCAACGGTGCGCAACCCCAGGGCCAGCGCGCGAACCCGAACGGGCAGCGCCCGCCGCAGCAAGGCAGGCCGCCGCAGCATGCACGGCCGCCGCGCGATGCGCAGCCGCAGCAGCAACAGCAACCTTTCAACGGCCAGGACGGCGACCGCGAAGACCGGGACGACGACCGCATGCCGCGCAACATCGATCCGCTGCGCACCAACATGCCCGGACGGCGCGACATGACCGGCGTGCAGCGCGTGAACGTGGGCGGCCAGCCCGACCCGACCCGCACCAGCATCGACAGCATGGGCGCCGGACGCCGTGGCGGCGGTGGTGGCGGCAACCGCAATCGCGGTGGCGGTGGTGGCGGCAACGGCTCGCGCGCGCCTTCGCGCTTCGCGCGCTGAAGCGTCGGGGTTAGGATGCGCCCACCATGGACGCATCCCTCCCCCGCACAGTACTGATCGCCGGGGCTTCCGGCCTCGTCGGCCGCGAGATCCTGAATGGGCTGCTGGCCGATGATTCGGTGGCCGCAGTCCACTCGGTGGGACGCCGCGAACTGGCGCTCACCCATCCCAAGCTGACCCAGCACCGGGTCGATTTCTCGAAGGCCTTGCCAACGCTGCCCCGCGTCGGTGAGGCTTTTGTCGCTTTGGGCACCACGATCAAGGTGGCGGGGAGCCAGGAGGCGTTTCGCGCGGTGGATTTCGATGCGGTCGTCGCCGTGGCCAGGGCCGCGAAGGCCGAGGGCGCAACGAGGCTGGGTGTCGTGAGCGCGATGGGCGCCGACAAGCGCGCGCCCATCTTCTACAACCGCGTGAAGGGCGAGATGGAGGAGGCGCTGTCCTCGCTCGGCTTCGACGGATTGGTGATCGCGCGACCTTCATTCCTCGCCGGCGATCGCGAAGCGCTGGGCCAGCCCCTGCGCGACGGCGAGAAGCTCGCGATGAACATCAGCCGCGTGCTCGCGCCGCTGATCCCGGACAACTACAAATCGATTCCCGCAAAGTCGGTCGCGAACGCGTTGTTGAAGGCGGTGCCGGTCGCTAAAGGGAAGCGGGTGATGCTGTCGTCGGAGTTGCGAAGAGCCGGATAGAAGCGGGCGATTTGAAATTAAACGCGGCCCAACCAATACCCTGGACGTCGGCGGTGCGGCGCGACCACAAGGATTTCAACGTCCGAGCCATCGTGGCGAAACAGAATGTTGTAGGGGAAGCCGGGCACTCTGAGTCGCCGAATTTCGGGGGAAATCTCGACGCGGTAACGCTGCGGGTTCTCGCAAATCTTCACCATCGCCAATTCGAATGCAGCGAGATACCGCGCACCCAGCCCGGCCTGTCGTTCTTCGTAGTAAGCGACGTGCTCGAGATGCTCGAGGCGCGCCTCCTCACTGAAGAAGTAACTCACTTCAGCAAAGCTCGAGCCTGACTGCTTACTTCCTCGGCGGAGACTCGCCTGGTCAATCCACGGTCCATTTCATCGGCCCGCCGCACCGCCTCTTCCAACCACAGTTGCTCGATCTCGTGTTCGGAGAGCGTGTCCAGGCTCGAGAGGAGTTGTGCTGCAAGCTCCGCCCGCTCCTGCACAGGAAGCGACAAAGCTTCTCGACGGATCGTTTCGGAGTTCATAAGAGAAATGTTAGCACTTGCCGGCACGCGCCGACTCGCGCAGCGCCGAATACCGTTCGAGCTGTTTCAGCTTCGCCTGCGTGCTGCGCGGCGACCGCCACTGGTGAACATCGGTTTTGAGGTCGGTGTAGAAATTCATCGGCATGGGGACGACGTATTTCGGCGGGGCGAGCAGTGCGGACAGCACGATCTCGTCGGTGTATCGCATCTCGAGCTCCTCATGCAGCATCGGGTCGAACAGCCGCGCATCGACATGGCCCGCACGAAAGCAGGTGGCCCATCCGCTGTTCGCGACCTGGATACGGGTGGGTTCCTGGACGTTGTGGCCCTCGATCGCCGCCGCCCTCAGGATCGGCTTGCCGACAGCGTCCGGCATCAACCGGTAGCTGGACCATCCGCGCGTCGTCGCCACTCCCCACATCGCCTTCTATGCCGATGACAGCAT